>DATKZT010000083.1:0-98060 GCA_035527845.1 Sedimentisphaerales bacterium
GCAGCTTTACAACAATCAGTGGATCATGGAACGCCTGGGCTATCGAACTCCCGCCCAGGCACGAAAAGATGCTTGCATTGCCGTGGAGATTGCCGCATGATTATCTACAAACCTGTGTCCAAAAAATCCAAGGCGGTACAGTGATAGGCATGGCGTGCTTCTTGGATTAACCGCAAACATACGCACACGGTACAACCCAAGTGGTTGTGGAAGCTCGAAACCTTTAAATATCATGATAGAAAGGGCGTAAATATGGCTTACTATAGTCGATACAACCGTCCATTCCTTACCAGACTTACCGCCGGCCTTCTCTTGCTGGCCGTGTTCTGGCCTTGCCAATGCCTCGCTTCTTGCCCCTCCAACACCGGCTGGAGCAAAACTAACCCTCTGATCGGCTACCAGAGCGACATGGTCTGCTCCGAGATAATCAAAAAGTGGAATAATACCTGGTTCCACTACAAAAACGAAACTTGCCCACTTATGGTAGAAGAAGTCTATGACCTCGATTGGTATAATGACGGTACCGGATGGACCCGCGTGGAGGTTGACTACCACGACCATAGCGCCTGTACCTGGTATGGCAATGGGCTGACTGACGTTAACGGCCACTACGCAACATGGCGCAGGTTAGCCTACGGCCCGACCGGCGACGAGGGCGAAACCATTGCGTTCAGCATGGACGACTGCCCCGACACCCCATTCCCCGCCTATCCCGGGCACACCGTAGATGATTCCGGATCCCGCTGGAGATACAAACAGATGTATGCCTTCGAGGCAGTCGCGTACCTGAACGTTACCTCCCATGGCGGGACCTCAACAACGGGCGACATTCACGAATACACCGATTCTAACGACGAAATTTTCAAAACCTTCAACCAGGCGGTTCTAAAGGCCGACGATGACGGCGAAACAAAGACTTTCACATCCTGGGCAAATGCCAGGTGGAAGCTCAGAGCCCATCCGTCTTACGCGCACTTAGGTTCGGCTGGACAACTGAAAGTTGATATAGGCATCGACGCGAGCGGCCAGCTCAAGACGACAGTCTATGACCAGGATGATGACATCGGGTCCGTCAGCGTCGGTGTATCATTGGCCGGAGGTTCCGGCTGGAACGCCGGCGTCTCTATAAGCATCCCCATCCCCGACGACTGTGAAGGAAGTGCAGGTATGGGGTTCGCAGTTTCCTCTGATGACCTTGGTTCTCAGACTACGACCAAGCTCGAAGAGAGCTCAAGCGAGTATTGGTTCTGGGAATTGCCGAAAACTGTAACGACTAACTACAGTTATTCTGAGTCACAGACGTTCTACGGCGCGATAAGTGATGAATCCCTGGCAAAGGCTATTATAGAAGCCGAGGCTCATTGTGAAGAGGACCTAATAAATCTGGCATATGCGGAGATATCATCCCACGCTGGCTCAGGAGATGGAGGCGTCACATACACAATAGGCCTGCCGACTTACGAGCCGGGCAGTGGACTTAATCTGAATCCCGACTGGCCTGAGTGACAAATGCAATCGGTTTAGTAGCACCGGCAGAGCCTCCGCGAGCCTTTTAGCTTGAATGGGGGCTTCTGCCGGGCTCTTGACAGAGCTCTATCGATGTCGTAAGGTTTTTTTTGATTTGTTCGAATGACCGAATAATATCGCTGTTCCTTGCCTATGGAGGTATGAATCATGGGTTCATCCAGACTCTTTACAATTATCTGCATCGCGGCTGTCCTTCTGTCCGTTTTCTTCTCGCCTTCAAGGGTTATCTATGCCTTGGTAAATTATGACAGGAACCCGGACCTGACCGAAGCGATGGAGCACGACCAGCAGACCAACCGCGGCGACAGGGAAAAAGCCGACCGCAGCAAAGCGGAATACTATTATCTGCGCTATCTCGAAGATGCCAACCAGTCCTTTCAGCGGGCCAGGGTCTATTCTCTGCTCGCCGGAATGTACTCGACGGCCTTCAACCCCGAAAAGGGCGAAAAAAGAGACCTCCAAAAGGCGCGCGAATACTACAGGAAGGTCCTCGAGGAAGAGCCCGAACGAATCGGTGACTGTACGATAGTCGCCAGGAACATGCTCGCTTCGCTCGAAACTATGGGCGAGCCTTCCTTCGAGCGCGTAAAGGCGCGCATGGCAATGTATGAATGGCTCTCCGAGATTGACGAAAAGAAGCTCAAACAGAAATTTCTCCCCGAGACGCCCGGATGGCGGATAGCCAACATGACCCGAACAGTTCCCGACTCGAATTCGCCCGCTGGCTATACCACAACCAAATCCACTCGAATCAAACCCGTCCCCGATTACAACATCCCCTCCCGTAGCGACATAATAGGCCTCACCAACCTGATCCGCGATCTGAAGGAGGGCGCAGTTTACAACGCTGCTTATGACGCGCAGGCCATGGAAGAGCCCGACGATGGTTTCCTCTACATCCTTGGGCATCTGCCCCCCGACGCGCCGGGCCGACGAACTGTCCAGCGCGTAATGCAGAAGCGCATTGACCCGGCTACCGACGAAATCTTGAGGGCCTGGTTGGACAGCATGGCCCCCGACGCCAACGACCCAAACAGAACCGCCCGGCGGCCGGACCCGCGAAAGGACATCATCGTCCGGCAAAGACTCATACCTCATGTCGAGCACGCGAAGGCAAACGGCCAACCTTTTGTCTTTGACCTCGAATCAGGCAAGTGCGTCAGTGTGCCCTACAAAGAAACCCTCGACGACCAGAAGCTGCACGAATATCTTATACGCCTCGGCAAAGGCGACCTCGTATGGAACGGAAAAATACTCGCACTTCGCAACGCCCGCGCCTTTTCCGCCCCGCATGAAACGCAAAAACCGCTGGTGTCCCAGGCGGGCAAATATGTGCACACCTATGCACTGCCTGATAAGATTGTCAGCCCATATACGCTGCTTGTTTCCGACTACACGGACAATCGTTACATAATAAAGATAATCAGGATTGAGACCGAGGGCATAACAATACTCTACCGAAGGATTGTCGACAGCGAAATTGAGCTTCACAAGTACATTCTCGAGATGCGCCGCTAACCCTCTCATATCGTTGACGCACAAGATGGAATTGGTCCGACCCGCTTGTGTCGCAGCCTCGCACCCCTTTCATGACGGGCGCAAAAAATTGCGGGGCGAGCTGCTGACGAAGCAATGCTGTTAGTCGATGGCGGAGGTCAACTGTAAAATGGTTCATCTTTCCAGACAAAATGCAAAAGCAAGAATCACGCAACTGGCGGTTATTCTGATCATAGCGGCTTCACTTGTCATTGTGGTCCTTCGCGCAAAAAAAAGGCCATCCTCAAACGAGCCAATGGACAATACCAAGGTTGTGGCAAATGAGAATGAATTGCAGGTACGAGAGGATGATAACGGAACCTCAACCGCGATAAGCCCTTCACACGCTGCGGATGGCACAGACCTGGCAGACCAAACGCTCGAAGAGCTTGTTGGGGTGGGAATTGAAGATGAAGAAATTGCAACGGTAATGTTTCAGGCATCGCAGCCTGCCCTCTTTGGCAGAATTCGGGCCCAGATTGAAAAGGTCAGCAGCGAATCCATCGAAGAGGCAGTCCACAACCTTTACCGGGTAAATATGTTCTTTTGGCCCGGCGGCCCTCCCCTCCAGGGCCGTGGTTTTTCAGGTGATTGCATACCGCTGCCTCCTGACATAGGAGATGACGACACAAAAGCTATACTAAGCAATAGGCGGTTTCTGAAAGTATATGCGGAATTATCGAATATGCCCGCGGATGAGGCATCAGCCCTCATTAGTAAAGGGCTGAATCTGTCGTTTGAACAGTATCTTTCAGTATATGCCCAAGACGCCCAAATCAATAGCGACAGGCTGACCGTCGCGTCGATGGAAAAAATGCGGGCAGAAAACCCAAAAAGCGGCATAGCCGGACCTGGCTGGATTTCGCAGACCAAAGATGAGAGCAAGATGAGCCTGCTCGGCATAAGGTTTAAGGTTTTGTCTCTTCTGTGGATTGCCGGAGCACTTGAGTTGAAACCAACACAGCCCATTGTTCGAAAAGTGGTCAGCCACGGCATAAGGCAGCGTGATGCGCTCTACGGCGATACCCACCAGAGTACTTTCTACAAATATGAAGTATTGAAGCAGGCCAGCCTGTATAACAGACAAATACTAACAACAGCCCTCTTCGGCACGTCCGGCCGCTCCGAAGACCTGTACAGTCAGGCTCGCCAAGTCGGTTTGGAACGAACGAAAATCCGCTCGACCGTATTTGATGCAACAGTAACAGAGTACGACCTGCCGGTCAGGGCCTACGTTATGCAACCTGATTACACGAGAGGCGAACTTCACATTTACTGCTGCCCTGCCATGAACGACGAGACTTTCGATAAGGCAATATCCTTGCATTCGGCGCTGCCATGAATGTTGCAGCCGCCCCGTGACAATCAAGTGGGCGAAGCCTAAATCGGATCATTGTCCAAACACTTATTCAAGGTATCATTGTTGTAAGTTACAGGAATTACCGAATAATATCACTGTTGCCTGCCTATGGAGGTATGAATCATGTGTTCATTCAGACCGTTCAGAATTATCTGCATCGCGGCTGTCCTTCTGTCCGTTTTCTTCTCGCCTTCAAGCCCCATCTATGCCTTGGTAAACTATGACAGGAACCCGGACCTGACCCAAGCGATGGAGCACGACCCCCAGACCAACCGGGGCGACAGGGAAAATGCGGACCGCCCTAAAGCAGAATACTATTATCTGCGCTATCTCGAAGATGCCAACCAGTCCTTTCAGAGGGCCAGGGTCTATTTTCTCCTCGCAGGAATGTACTCGACCTCCTTCAACCGCGAAAAGGGCGAAAAAAGAGACCTCAAAAAGGCGCGCGAATACTACAGGAAAGTCCTCGAGGAAGAGCCCGACCGAATCGGTCGGTGTACGATAGTCGCGAGAAATATGCTCGCCTCGCTCGAAACTATGGGTGAGCCTTCCTTCGAGCGTGTAAAGGCGCGTATGGCAATGTACGAATGGCTCTCTCAGATGTGACGAAAAGAAGGCGATCAGCCTCAAAGGTCTGCTGAAATTGCGTTCCAAGTGAGTTCGGGATGTGGTAGAATGCCCGTTTACATGTAGTGCCCGGGTTGCTACACTTGGAGTTCCTGAGTGACCATGTATTGTTATCTTCTTGAGGACAAGCCGATGAAACTGTGCAAATTGCTAATTATTCACCTTTTAGCGAGCGGTGCAAGTCTCTCCATAGGTGCAGATGACCCAGCCATAGTGCAGGAAGTGCTCGCCGCCCGATTGGAAAGTCTTCAGAATCTGACCGTAAAATACTCCTACACGCACAAGAATTCCCTGCCTTCCGGGCTGCGAGAGCGGATGCTGCAAAAGTCCGAGAAGACAGCAGTGATTGGGAGAGGGGGATTTCTTGCTACTGGAATAAACACAAGCCAGAAGGAGTTTTCGTTTCTGGAGGGCAGAGCACGATATGATTCCTGGCTTAAGGAACGTAGATTAGACCGTGAGCCGCCAGTTCCTTTACGGGACAACGAATTCGAAGTAGTCTCATGTCCTGGCGACCGAGTGGAGCGACTGTGGCGTCTTGAGGGAAGCAAAGTCCACAGTGGATCGATCAGCCATCCCAAAACAAGTATCACGTACAACGACATTGAACTCGGTCTGGGGATGAAGTCTTGGCGGCAAGATAACTGGCTGACACCTGCGGACTTGAGAGTAATGGCGGTCAGCCTGCCCGACGATGATCTGGCAATTCTGAGAAGAGTTGACGACAAGGGCCGCACTGACGAATGGACGTTTGACCGAAGGCTTGGATATGCATTGACTTCGTACAGAAGACTCTTCCCGCCCGAGAATCTCCCAAATTTTGAAGTAACAGCAGAGAAGTTCAAAAACGTAAACGGTCTCATGTTGCCTTTCTTGGTAGTTTCGCGCATGCACTACCGGGAAAATGGACAATCGCAGGTGACGGATGAGGTTCGCATTGAAGTGCACGAGTACAGGCTCAACGATGCCAATAACGTGCCGGAGCGTTATCACATCAAATGGCCCGATAACACGATTTTGTTTGACGAGCGCTCAGGGGTGATCTCCGAGTTTGAAAATGGTGTTGTGAGATTGAGGGATTGGGTATACAAAGATGCACTTGGTGACATGGAGAATAGCCTTTCGGAATCTGTAGCTAAGCCAGGCGGTCAGAAGGTTTCCGTATTTATCCCAAATGCTGATGCAGCCTTACAGGAAGGTAAGGCGTTCGTGTTCAGCCTGGCAGGAAGAGATCTGGTGAATTGCGAGGCCAAACCGGACTGCCAGGAAGCCTACAAGATGCTTATGGAGTTGGGTAAGGGCGATATTGCCTGGAACGGCTCGCTCCTAACGGTGCGCAAAGCCAAGGCCTTGACGCCAGCGCAGGAGTCGCACCGGCCGTTGAAGTGCACGCCCGGACGGTGGTGCAATTGCGATGCGCTGCCGGAAAAAGTGGACCTGCCCTATTCGCTGCTGGTGGTGACAAATGAGGACGTCGATTATTTGATTCAGGTTGTCAAAATTGAGCCAGAGGGCATAACCATAACATACAGGAAGCTCCCTTCCGAGCAGGTGGAAGGCTATCTGCCCACCCCGTCAAGAAGCACTAACTGACAGTATAGTATTTGAACCACAGTCTTATGACTGGTAGGCGTACCGGTACCGCCCGCCCTCACGCGGCCTTCGTGAGAATTTCGATCAACTCGTCCGCCGTAAGGGCAATGGGGTTCCCCTTCATACTGCTGGCCTTTTGCGCCTTGGCCACAGCGACCGCAAAATCCTGTCACTACCGACAGAGCCTCCGTGAAGCTATTCGCCGCCGGGCCGTCACAAAACACAAAAAAATCCTCTGAATTGAAAATTTTTTTTCAAACTCTAAATCCCTGAGCATACTACACTTAGCTCCAGAGAGAGAGAGAGAGAGAGAGGAAAAAAAACCCGATTTTCATATCAACACTTTAGGCCCCTGTTTCGCTTTTACCTATGAAGAGGCAGAGTCCTTCCGGCCGCTGGGCCTGATCGCCCTCCCGGAAGAGCCGAAACCCAGGGCGGGCCCCTTCAAAAAAACGCCTCCATGGGACGTTGTTCTTGCGAACAAGAAAATATGTGGAAGCTAAAGAAAGGAGGTGATAGGTGTTGCATAGCCTGGAGAGCGGCTTTGCGCTGCCGACCATGCACTGGCCGGGGGTCAAGGAACTGTTATTTATTGTATTAGCCTGAATCAGCAGCCGGAAAGGATGGTGTATTGTGACATTAAAAGATTTCAAGCTTATAACCTGTTTGTGCCTGTTGGTTCTGTCGGTTTCATTTGTCCGGACGCCGACAACATTGGCGGTGACCCCGGCTGACGCGGATGAATGGGACTCAGCTCGGCCGATAGAGATCACCATTGATAGCCCCGCCACTAACACGTATCTACCGATCAATGACACACAATCACTGCATGCTTATGTCAGAGACTGCGACGAATATAGGGTAGACGAGCAGTGGTATACCTATTGGGACGAGGTCAGGAGCGGCAATACATCGACTGATTACCATATTTGGTGGGAGGCAACCGAAGGAACCTGGAACGACATGTATGGCGTGTACGCGACCTACAAAGCTCCTGAGTACGAGTCAGGCAGTTCGATTAGGACTGTTACTATAACGGCACATGCTAACGATATCGACCGCGGCGATGAGACCCCCACGGACGCAGGTTACGAAGAAGATGACGAAACTGATTCGATAACTCTAAAGATCTGGCAGATTGACGTCACCGGCCAAATAAGCGGCACAACGAGTTCCAATTACGACGGCTTTGCTATGCCCACTGCTTATGGTGGTACTGACCTCGGCTGGGTCGAGCACGGTAATCCCACTGGCGCGACCGGTTACTTTGGCAATATCCAACTCAAGGGCAGCAAATCATCTTCCCTGAACATAACGACCGGATTCAGTTGGTACAACTACGTCAAGGGAATAGTCCGGCATAAGACAACAACTAGTGAGCCTTCATGGGTCACCCCATATGACTTCAACGAGCCTGACTATATATTGGATTTTGGCCCGGCGGGTCCTAACCCTTGTGTGGACAAGGACATGCGGCATCCTGATGGTGGTACTGATGTGAGCGAAATCTTTGCGCTCGACGCCCCAGGCTGGGATACAGGCACCGATAATGACAAGGATATCCCGCCGCTGACCTATTATGATTTTTGTGCCGATTACAAGGCTTGGGTGGTATACAGTGGAGTCCCGGTTTCGAATGAGTGCCTCTGGGGGGTCGGATTCGAGTTAGACGAAGTTTCCGGGGAGTGGAGCGATGTCTTCCACGCGCTCGACACCGAGTAGAGAAGCTCCTTTGCAAAAAGACAGCGCAGACGGTCTAGTGTATATTGATGCCGCATGTGCTCTTCTCCCGACAACTGAGAACAGATTGACTTGACTCCCGTAGTTTATTGCAGTACAAGAGATTCTAAGGACATCGGAAGTATTCCCACAGCCAGTGGCTGTTCTATGGTAACAGGAGATTGGATATATGAAGACCCAGAAAGCTACGATGCAATTCCACGTGCTAATTCTATCGCTATGGGTGTTCTTTAACGCGCACCTGCCGACGTCCCTTTGTCAGGATTACTGGTACAAGCCGGCTGAGCCGCCGAAAGGCGCAAGCGCCGAGGAGATCGCCAATACCAACCGGTTCAATCAAGAGCTAAGGCTCGCCAAAGAAGCTCCCGACAGAAACTCCAAGGTCGAGCACATGGCCAAGGCGCTTTCTTATGGACCTAACCACCCGGACAACATAAAGATTGAATTCGAGATGGCGGTGGCGATGAGCCAGCACTGGGACCCGGAAAATCCTCAGCCGATGCGCCGTGAAGAGGCACTTGAGATTTACAAGAGAATACTCGCCACCTATAACCACATGGATTACTACAGCCCCGAACCTGTTAACAGGTCAAGCTGTAAGCAGTTCATGGTGCCTGAGTCGGCCGTTCACTTAGCCTGTCTGTACCGCGGGCTAAGGAGGGATACGCCCAAGGCGCGAGAGACGCTTCACTTTGGGATGGAATGCATGCAAAAAACCTACGAGCGCCGCAAGAGCGACTGGGCGAACGCGCAGCCGCCCCGCGAGCCAAAACCCAATGATCGCTTCGGGGGGCCCTTCAAGAGGGCCAAATGGGAAAGCCGGATGGCGCACTGGCAGAAACGAAAAAAGGCGGCCGAAGCGGGCGACGTTTTCAGCAAACTGGAGATGGAGACAGCGAAAGCAGCGGTCAGACAGTACGGGTACACCTTCGGCCAACGACAGAAGGGCATGCAGGTCGCCCTTGCAATGGGAGAAATTATTCGCGACTTCCCGGATACGCCCATGGCGAAAATAGCGGCAGGCCACATTGAACGAGCCAAGGAAATGTCCATTAGCGAAGCCGAAGAAGAATTCATGTCACTGGAGGACCTTTATGAACGCCCGAGCACGCAGCCGAAACCAGCGCCCAAATCCGTCTTCATTCCTGATGTCCGCAGCGCCCTGAAAGACGGTACACCCTTCGTCTTTGCCCTTGCCCCCGGAGAACGGATAAATTGTCACCAAAACCTCGACTGCCAGGAAGCCTACAAGATGCTTATGGAGTTGGGTAAGGGCGATATTGCCTGGAACGGCTCCCTCCTGACGGTGCGCAAAGCCAAGGCCTTGACGCCAGCGCAGGAGTCGCACCGGCCGTTGAAGTGCACGCCCGGACGGTGGTGCAATTGGGATACGCTGCCGGAAAAAGTCGAGCTGCCCTATTCGCTCCTCGTGGTGACAAATGAGGATGCTGATTATTTCGTTCAGATTGTCAAAATTGAGCCAGAGGGCATAACCATAACATACAGGAAGCTCCGTTCCGGGCAGGTGGAAGGCTATCTGCCGACGCCGTGAACAAGCGCCGACTGATAGTGTAGTATTGGAGGCACAGTCTTATGACTGGTAGGCGTACCGGTACCGCCCGCCCTCACGCGGCCTTCGTGAGAATTTCGATCAACTCGTCCGCCGTAAGGGCAATGGGGTTCCCCTTCATGCTGCTGGCCTTTTGCGCCTTGGCGACAGCAGCGGGAAAATCCTGCTGCTTCAATCCGAAGTCAGCAAGAGCAGGCACCTTCAGCACTTCACAGAGGCCTTGTACCCAGGCGACGCCGTCGGACGCGTTGGCGGTCGCAACGCCGGTTAGAATCTGTGCGACCTGGTCGTAACGTGCCAGTGCCGGCGAGTCAGGTGCGCGGGCCTGGAGTGCCAGGACGTTTGTCTCCATGACGTGGGGCAGCAGACGCGCACAGATGACGCCGTGCGGCGCGTGAATCATCCCGCCCAAAGGACCGGCAAATCCGTGCACCGCGCCAAGCCCCGCGTTCGCCAGCGCCAATCCGCCGAACAAGCTGGCCAGTGACATATCCTCGCGCGCCGACGCGTCCCCGCCATTTTCGTATGCCCTGCGCAGAGAGCGGGCCGCGCGCGTGAGACCTTCCCGGCAGATGCCGTCCGTCAGTGGGTTGGCTTTGTTCGAAACATACGGCTCCATTACCTGTGTCAGGGCGTCGAGGCCGGTGCTCGCCGTCACCGCAGGCGGCATCGAATAAGTCAATACCGGGTCAACCACGGCCACGCGGGGCAGCATGAGGGGGCTTCGCATACTGACCTTGACGCGGTGTTCCGGCACGGCCAGCACCGCATTGCGGGTGACTTCCGCCCCGGTGCCTGCGGTGGTTGGAACGGCAATGTACGGTACAGGCGGTTCGGTGAGCGGCCGGCCCTTACCCACGACTTCAAGGTAGTCCTCCAGCTCTCCTTTATTGGTGAGCATTGCCGCAATTGCCTTGCCGGTATCGACCACACTGCCGCCGCCGATACCGATGACAAGATTGCACCGGGCCCGCCTTGCCTGCTCTGCGCCGCTCCTGATAAGGTCGGTGGTTGGCTCGCAATCGACCTCGAAGGTCAGACATTCGAGACCCTGCTGATTTAATTGTTCGATAATGGCTCCGGCGCCTTCGACTCTCGTGTCGGTGACAACCAGAGCGCGGGTACCCATCTTGGCTGCCAGGGGCGCAATCTGCTGGGCGGCGCCGCTGCCGAATATGATTCGTCCGGCCGTTGCAAATTCGAAATTCATCGCTGCTCTCCTTAACTGACAGGCTCTAATTCTGCAACGCTATTTCATACGGGCTTTTCATAGAGCCAAACATCTAAAGTGTCAAATCCGAAATCCCTCGCAGTACGCCTCGCGTCGGAAACGATATCAAAATTCAATATCCGCCTGACCAAAAGGACTGTCGCCGCCGACACGGCGTCGTCGTTTTGGATTTTGAATTTCCGTCATTTGAATTTGTTTAGGATTTCGATATTCGAATTTCGGATTTAACCGCTCTTATTATAAAGCGGCATAAACTCTTTTGAAGCGTGAAGTATCGTAGTGGTACCAATACAATCCACCTTTAGCCCCATCCGGCATCGTCCGGGAAAATGTTGGCACACTTGACGCTTCTTCGCCGCTCGGCCATCATCTCTGCCACAGCGTCGCGCCATTTCTGATAATGGGCCGTCTCCTTGTGCCGCGCCGGGTCGTCTGCGGTTCGGTAGACCTCGACCAGCACAAATCGCGTCGGGTCATCCTGCTGCTGAACAATATCGAATCTCGCCACGCCCGGCTCACCCAGACTCGCACGCGAGTTCTCAATTGTCGCGGTCTTAAACGCCTCGACATCATCCGCCTTGACGTGTACGAAAACATAAACAACAAGCATAACGTCCTCCTTACAGCATCTTGAATCCGGGGTGAATTCTATCAAAGGCGCAATGGACAGACAAGCCATATTTGCCCCGCCGCAGGCAGAGCACGCAGCAGGATTACCGGCGAGAGAACCAAAACGCATTTACTTTTTCGGGTAAGGAGCACAGGACACAATCGTGTGATGAGGCGGGCTCACATTTTTCCAAGGTCTATAACGATTCGGCTTGGAGAAACTCAACGATCAGTCGGTTTGAGTTAATCGGGTCTTGCCGACAGGTCATATTCATGGGGAAATTGTAACTAATTTGGTCTCTTGCCTGTTGAGTTTTACCGTTACCGTTCCCTCAAGTAAAGGAGGGCCGGCATTGAATGAAAGACTGCCTTTCCTGTCCTGATATAAGCGGTATTCTATATTGTACGTTCCTTCGTGCAGTTTTAGGTCGGGTTGACGCCCTATGGAAATCTTTTCCGGACCCAGCCGAACCGTATGTTCGGCGTTTTCACCATACAATGTAAGCATTGGTACAGGTTCCCGGGTCTCTGCATCAGTCACTCGGCAACGCAGATAAACGTATTCACCCGTAATCCGTTCTTTGACTACAGAATCAAGTTCGAACCTGACGACTGCGGCCGGTTCCAAAGATAAGGTTACAGATGTAATCTCACCGCCGTGAACCTTGACTGATTCAGATTCACCTGGTAAAAAGCCGGGTGTTTCAGCCCAAACAACGTAATTGCCGTCAGGCAGAGTAGAATATTCTGCCTGCCCGTTCCCATCAGTAGTCATGCCATATCGACTGCCTTCCGGCGCCAACTTTTTGCTACAAAACATAGCCTCCAAATCGTTTCGTATGTAAAAAACGCAGTCCGGGATGCCCTGTGAAGTGTCTGCATCAATCACATTTATCTGAAGCGTCCCATTCCCAGTATTGAATGCCACATTATCTATATGCTCCGATTCGCCCAGCTCAAACTCATCCGTAATACCCAAAGTGTCTCCATCACTTGATGACAATAACAGGTAGTGTCGCCCAGCCCGTAAGTTTGCACACCTGAATGTGCCATCCGAATCAACCCTTGCACTGGCTACATATTCCCATCTTTGCAGAAAAATGCCATCCTGAGATTCTTTCGGCGCCCAGCGCCGCGCTGTTACTATCTTCATTTGCTCGTTTTGCATAAGCTGAACCGGGATTTTTCCACTGACTGAACTGTCGCCAAGTGTGATCTCCAACTCAGTATTGCCCTCAACCGCGACCCTTCTCGTATCGTAAATCCATTGTCCGGGTTCCCGTTGGAACGTCTTCTGATTAGAGCCTGAATCGTAGCTTGTAGAAATCGTATGCGTTCCCTTAGGTATTCCGGAAATCTGGAATCGCCCCTCACTGTCCGTATGACCCCATTTCATGGAATTATCAGGTAAATGTATTTCAACGTTTGCCTTTTCAAGCAGAGTTTGTCCCATTCTGACCGTACCCGTTAATCTAAAACCGACTTCATCGCCAAAATTCAACTCGACTGACCGGCCCTGCTCAAGTTTAATCTCCTTATGTGCAAGATTCAGGTTTCCATTTTCAGTTGAAGAGTTCACATTGACGGAAATGTCCCCTGCCGGTAAATCAAAAAGGTCATAATAACCTTCCATGTCGGTGTAAGTATTCTTGCCGAGATTAGGCCACGGCGGGCGTACCAGCTTCCGCAGCTGCTCCGAAAATGCATGAGCACTGACTCCGGCACCAGCAATACCCCGGCCATTGGCATCAATTACCCTGCCAAAGACTTCAAGGCCGGACTGTAAAGTAATCTCTGCCATGCCCTCAGAGTTTTTGGACAAATCGAGGCTGGACCCAAGATATGGTGCAAAGGTTTCAGCCGTGATATAGATACATCGCTCTTGTGAGCCTACGCCGGAAAGAAGGAATTCTCCTTTATGGTTAGTGACTGTAGTATCCCGATCATCCCAATGTTCAAAATCGCTGTCGTTTGACAGAATACGAATTCTCGCACCGGCAATTGGGGTGCTGTTGCAGTCAACAACTCTGCCCGCAATAGCAGTAGCAGGTTTGAGTCTGAATTCTGTTCGATTCGGGTCGTTGCTGGTTGGCCGTACAATAACCGGATCAATCGTTAACGGATCAAAGCCATTTGCGTAAACTGTCATCGAGTACTCGGCGCCGACTGGAATATTTTCTCTGCCCGTGTCAAAAAAACCCTCTGTCGAATCAAAATTATGTCCTTCTCTGTTCCATGTCGCCGCATATCCCCCACCTGGCTTCGTGCCGTTTTTGCTGAAGGAAAGCTTGACGTTGAATCTCCTGATTGGTTCATCGGTCCGGTCATTTGCAACTCTTCCATATATCTTGCCGGCTCTATCGATTTCGATTATGCATTCCTCTTCCTGACCAATCTCAAGTTCGCGCATCAGATTGGGTACAAAGTCTGCAAATACCTCGATAATTACCTTACCATCAGGTGGAGCACTGCGCAGCGTGAACTTGCCTTCAGAGTCAGAGGTTACTCTATCTCGCCAGTCAGTCAGGCTGCTCAGCCCTTTGTATTTGCGAATGTTCACAGTTACGCCAGGGACGGGATTTCCCTGTTTATCAACTATTTTGCCATGCAACGGCACAGGATTAGCCAAGCGGATATTTATTAATTTCTTAGATGGTTTATTATCATCCAGAGAAAACCGCTCTACGTACGGAGCATATTTATTGCTAATAGCCCAGAGAACGAGTTCGCCGGTATCAACATTCTTTAACTCATACCTGCCCTCGTTATCGGTCTTCGTTTCTATACAGTTCCACATACGACGAGACGCTGTATTGCCGACATCGACATTAACAACAGGGTTTCCTTCTGCGTTGGTAACCTGACCATAGACTGTAACTCCAGGTTTTAGAACAATATCTTTCCATGCTGTCTCACCGGCATTAGCCGGTGAAAAATTGGTGGCGAGTGCGGGATAGTTTGGATGTGTCACCTGTAATTGATAACTGCCCCAACCAGGGTCTAAACCATCAATTTCAAATGTGCCATTTGCATCGGTAATCACAGGATGATTAGTGAACTGAAAAGTTCCTACGGTCGCCCCCTTCACCGGCCTGTCGTTCTGATCATATATGATACCTGCAACCTTTGAACCATGCGTAAGTTCGACCTTGTAGTTTTCATAAACCTTATCTTTGACTATGTCCAGTGTTATTCGGCGCGATGTGAAACCTTTTGCAATAATATAGAAACACTGTTGATCCCGTGCCTCCATATCCAGAAACTCAAAGTGCCCGTTTGCATCAGTAAGAAAAGAAGCTTCCGGCTTCTTTCTTTGCCCATAAAACACTTCTGCACGTCTGATTGGCCTGGAACTCGACTTATTGACAACAATACCGGAGATACCTGTTTGAGGTTTTTGAGGTTTGTCTGAATGCTCACCAATACTCTCGCCTGTTCTGTGTTCCGGTGACAAAGAGCCAATATTCTTACCTGAAACGATTTCATGACGCTCATTTGCGCCCGTATCGGTCGCTGCATCGGCAAAAGATTCCTCAGCTTCACTTTGCCGCACCTCGTCGAGACTGTGTTCTTCTCGTTGTCCCCGGGCAATTATTCCTGTTTGGGAGAATTCCGGTCCGGGGCTGGGCTTGGTAACATGCCTGTAAGTGACCACTGCCCCGACCCCTATAGCTACTGCCGCAGCCGCTGCAATTATCTTGGCGGTTACCCCGCTCATCACGGATGCAGCTGTTGCAGCACCCCCGCCTCCAGACGCAGTCGCCGCAATACCGGCAGCCGTGGAAACGCCGGAACCTTCTATAGCCAGTCCGGCAAGAGAAGCAATAACAGTTGCAGTGAACGCCTTGCCTGGTCCGGTATGGCTGATCGTTGCCTCGACCATTGTCGCGACCTGATCTTTCAGCATCTTGCGCCCGCGTGAAACCCGCGTTTTTGCCGCTTCGACGGATAACCCGAGCAGTTCTGCAACATGGCTCATTGAATGTTCCTGGCGATAGAAAAGGACAAGCGGCTCACGATATTTTTCGGGAATCCGGTCCAATGCCTGACGTATCACAGCGTGTTGCTCCTTATCGATAATTATTTCAATGGGTCTGAACTCCTCAGAAGAAATGTCCTCCATTCTGTCTATCGGCCTGGCCTGACTTACAATGTCACGCTGCTTATGTCTGAAGTAGTCCCGGATAACATTGTGCGTAATACTATACAACCAGACCCGGAATTTTGTTAAATCCTCGAGTTGGGAAAGATTCACCCAGGCTTTTATAAAAGCCTCATGCGCCAGTTCTTCACTTTGCTCTAAATCTTCGGTGGCGCTGAAAGTTATTGCGCAAGCCAAAGACTGATATTTCTTGACGATAGCCTCGAAGGCAGTGGCGCTGCCTTTAACGGACGCCCGCAACAATTCAACCTCGCTGGATGTGTTTTCCAACATAATTGGGTCCTTCAGAAAGCGTATGTTAGCCTGCCGAGACAATAGACGCCAGAGGTAATAAAAGGTGACAAAAATTCCGGTGAAAAATTGCGAAATGCCCGGATTACTTCCGAAAAATTGCGATTTGGTCAATTCTCGAAAAGGCGGGATAAGCAAAAACGCGAGCCGTGATGGGTGCTGCTGCGTTTGGCCGCTACGATTGAAACGAAGCCGCCTTGTATTGGGACCTGCTCAACTGCGTGAAACAATCCGCACACAACAGTTGGCCGGAATCAACCTTGACCAGGCGGTGTGCCTGCACATCCTTCCTGCCGCAGCATTGGCAATCCTCAGCTCTAACCGCCGTGTCAAGGATTTCAATCAAATCGGCTTGATACTTTTCTATTTCTTCCGCTTTGGCCATCGCCTCGGCAAGTATTTCAGCCCGCTCGCCCGCCTGAGTTTCCAGAGCCGCCCTTTGCCGGGCCTCATTCTCTGCCTCGTGTTCAGCGCGTGCACATTCTTGCGCCAGCGCCTCTGCCGCAGCTTCTGCTTCTTCTCTTGCTTGCGCCTCGGCGTTCGCGGCCTTTTCCGCTTCGATTCTCGCCTCTGTTTCAGCCCTCGCAACCTGCTCGGCTTGTGCCCTCGCCGTTATTTCCTCCTGAACTTCGGCCTCGGCCGCGACCCTCTGCCGCGACTCTGTCTCAGCCCTGTCTTGAGCATCCGCTGCCGCTTGCCGCGCAGCTTCAATTGCCGCCTGCATCCGTGCAATTTGTTGAGCATGAGCGGCGGCCTGCTGTGCCGCCTCGCTCTCCACCTTCGAACTTCTGTAGGCCGCATCTTGTGCCTTTGCTTCCGCCTGCGCCCTCGCCTGTGCGTGCGCCTCCGCGGCCGCTTCTGCCTTTGCTCTCGCCTGCGCCTCAGCCGTTGCAGCCTTTTCCGCGTCCACTCTTGCCTGCGCCTCAGCCCGCGCCCTTTGCTCGGCGCGCACCCTCGCGCTTGCATGTTCGGCAAGTTTCGCCTCAGCCGCACACCTCCTTTGCCCCTCAGCCTGCGCGGCCTTTTCAGCCTCCAGCCTTGCCTGCAGCTCAGCCTGCGCCCTCTGCTCCGCCTGCTCTCTCGCCTTCGCCGCTTGGGCAAGCTTCGCCTCCGCAGCCACACGCCTTTCAGCCTCCACCCTCACTTGGTTCTCAGCTTCGACCCGCGCCTGCGTTGCAGCTTTGACCTGCTGTTGGGCGTATGCCCTCGCTCTCGCTTCCTGCTGGGCCTTTGCCTCCGCCGCCACACGCTGACCCCGTTCCGCTTCCATCTGAAGCTCCGCTTTTACTCTGCCTTCCGAATGTTGCCAGCACTTTCGCTTTGCCCTTTCCAGAGCGTCCGCGTATGATTCCTGTTCATCCTTCTTTTCTTCGATACACGGCTGGCACGGCCAATGCCGCTGCCGACAAGTCTGACATATCGGAACGGTCTTTCCAGTGGAAGCGACCCCGCAGATGCCTTCCACTGCCTTGGTGGTTAGCTCTTGAGATTTCACTTTGAATGGACCTCGCAAAATGGATTTTCCCGCCCGCCGCGCCTTACCGAGACCGGCTGAGCTTTTTTCGACATCCCCAATTATATTATACTCGTTTTGTCGCAAATGTCAAGCCCGAACCGCCCTCGATTCGCGCACCGCTGATTATGGGACCGCACCCGCAGTGCAAATCACACGCCCCTCGGCCGATATTAAACCAGATACAGACACTATAACCCCGCAATCTCGCCCCACTAACGCACCAACGAACCCCAGACATTTCCTGATGGGAAAAGACAATCCGCCAAATATAATTGCACATGGTAAATGCCGCTTCCCCCTCGTAGCGACCCATCCTCCGTAGCCCCGAAAGGGCGTAGTAGGGAAGCGAAGATCCGCCAACATGTCCGTCATACCTTCAGCGCAGACGGAAGCCTCGTCCGAAGGAGGCCCCCCATTAATCAATAATCAATTATCCTTCATTATTTCAAACACCCTCCCCCCGCCTCCACAATTTTGCCTTTTACATTTTCACTTATGATTTTCCCCCCTCCCTGACTCCAATCCGGGTGTTTTATGGTCCCTGTGATAAAGCGGGCTTTGAACGAGTCCTTCCTGTTTTCCACAATAAAAAAGGCCGGGAGACTAATCCTCCCGGCCCTCTGCCGTGTTATGAAACCTCAAATGCTTATCACTCCGCCTCGGCGCCTGCAAGCCAGCACCTCGCCAGGTCGGCAAAATCGCGGAAATCGACCACTTTATCGCATGTGCTGTCACCAAGTACGGAGACGCCTTCACCGGTTATGGATGCTTCATTTTTTTGTTGGAGCTCCCACGAATAATCGCTCCGGTGCTTTTTAGTGTCAAATTTAGCGACAACCTTATCATATACTTTGCCGGTAGGTGATTTCAGGGTCACCAGACCCTCGTTTGAGGTATCCATGTTGTACTTGGTATAAATATCGAAAGAAAGCTCGGTTGATTGATGTCGAGCCACCGTTCTTGCCTGCGCGCCAATTGCATTGAGTATATTCATATTAAAATCTGTACATGTAACAATATAATCTGTGTTCCCCGGCGTGTCGCCCATATTACGGATCATTACATGTAAGGTTCCTTCACGAGACATGGAGTTAAAGTCCTCCACGTAAGCGTAGTCAATGATGCCGACGGATTCATTTACAGTGCTTTTGATACTGCCCCGCTCCAAAGTAAGGGAAACCAGGGAGTGGTTGATCTCGGTAATTCTGTGTTGAAGGATTTTTGCCATTCCCGAGGTGAAGTACATTGACTCTTCGAAGGGCTTCTTTTGATGGACCAGGTAAGTCGCATCAAAATTCGGATCTACCGTTAGTTTCTCCAAATCCGAGTTATGTTTTTGATACAACTGGTTATGCAGGCCGTCCCCGGCTTGAGATATCGTCCAGTTGCCTGCCTGCGTCCTGAATTTATAGAAGCTGACCCCGACCTTATCAAGCTCTCCCCCGTCCTTTGAAACCTCTTCTCTTGGCACCAACAGCATATTCTTCTGGTATTGCTGAACCATTGGATGATCAACAGGCTTTGAAGGAATATAAAGAATGTAGTTGTCAAGCTCCACTGCACCCGAGTATTCATCCAAATCGCCCAAAAGCGCTGCTTTTACTTTTATGTTGGTCTCCTCCGGGTCCGGCACATGAACTGTATCCGCCGGAGTAACTACGAACGTATAAATGTCCTCTCCCCTTATCATCTCAACTTTAACTTCATAATATTTTTTGTATTCACCAATCTCATAGCCGTCGAAATAAACCTCTCCCATTTTTAAACAGTGCGCGGTAGAGAAGGGGGCTTCGTTGGGATGCTCGCCGTAAAGTTCTTTTCCCCGCCACCAGGAACACGGCGAATCGATGATATCATGCACGCAAAATCCCTGGGAGTGTTCGACCTTTTCACCGTCAATATACGTCCATCCGCACGTCGGACAGTTCGAGTCCGGGCTGTCCATACACACAAAGCAGGGGCCCGTCGTATTCGGCTCTTTAAGCACTTGTTCATAAGGATAATAAGCGACCGTATGAAAGTAAGTTAACGGGTAATTTAGGATAGGCACGCTTTTGGTAATTGTAAGTTGTTCTAAATTTGGGTCGCCCGAGTTAAGCTCTAATACTAAACTTTGCGACAAGCCGTAGGATACTGGGAACGTAACGACAATCCTGTCCTCGCAGGTTAGTCCACTAACGTCGCTATTCACGCAGTCCGTGATTTCTGTAGCTTGTATCCCTTGCGCATTGGCGGCGCACGGCAATATGATACACCCTGCAAATACCAACAGACACAAAAGAACCCACACTTTCGAATTGTTGCTCTTGTTCGACATGACAATCTCCTTTCTAACCGGTGTAATTAATGAATTTTGTTGATAAAAATTTTCTTACCCTTATTCCTGCCTCCTCAAGAAGGTTGTTGAAGTTATTGTTTTTCGCAAACCGGCGCGATTGCCTCCCGGACAATACGCACCGGCCGGCGGACTGCCCACGCCCGGGTTCTTGCGCTGTTTTGCTGAAATGCCTCTCGAAAATGGCTGGTGACGGGGCGCTGCCCCATATTCGCGTCTCCCAGAGTTCTCGCGTCCTCCGTACATCCAAAGACGCTCCTCCCCCCCAAATTCGCCGCCGCCCAAACCTTGGCCGTGGCTGATATAAGGAAACTCTATTTAGCGGGGGAAAACCGGTACTTCGGCCAAAAAAGATGCTCATCTCGCCTTCTCCCGCTCCTGTGTCCGCCGATACGAAAGGCGGGCGGGAACCGTTTCTTCTATACGCCAGACTCCGAAGCGGTCATTACAAATCTACCGCATCCACACCCGCTTGTCAAGCAAAATATCCCTTTACCCCGTTACAAATATCCCGCCCACTCCCTCCCCCACATCTTACGTGCCTATAAGCCTGCCCCTGCGAACCCCGGAGGCACCGACCTCCCTTACGGAGGATTTCTAACCGGGTCCTATCCACCACCCGCTACCCACCGTTTACCCCGTTAGAAATAAGCCGCCTCTTGGCCCAACTCCCGGCCCCCGATCCACGAACCACCAAAAAGAATTTCCCTTTACTTCCGCCCCAAAATCGGGTATAATTCCCCCCCAAATGGAACAGCGTGGAATAATGCGGAAAAGCCAATTAATTACGACCCCAGCCCAAAATTCATCCCGTGAGATGATTCTTTACCCCATGAGATGCGTTAGGTATCTCATCGCACCTATCTCACCGGGATTGCCCATCTTGCCAAGTCATTACGAGTCACGAGCCACCAGCCACGAGTCACGAATTACAAGCCGCCTAAAACCCAGGAATCCTGCCCCGAAAGTCAAAATGTACGAAGGATTACGTATGAATTTATCAGCAAATTGTGCAAAACGAACCCAATTTCCAAAACAGCCAAAATCAACGCAAACCCTGTTCCCACAAAGGATTACGAAAATACAACCCCTTCGGCGGCACCCAAAAACGAACCCAAACGAACCCAAACGAACCCAAAGCAAACCCAATTTTTGGCTCATAAACGCCCCCCAAAGCCAAAACGAACCCAAACGAACCCAACTTGTCGCGGCGAAGCCTGCTTGCCACGGCGAAGTTTCATACGAAGCTGGGTGGCGAAGCCGGAACGAACCCAAAACAAACCCAATTTTTGGCCCATCAGGGGCCCCCAAAGCCAAAACGAACCCAAACGAACCCAACTTGTCGCGGCGAAGCCTGCCTGCCGCGGCGAAGTCCTCTACGAAGCCTGGGTGGCGAAGCCGGAACGAACCCAATTTCGAAAGCTAAAGGATCTGAGCATGGGATGGCTACTGATGAATTGTGGAAATGAGAGTGCTGGGGCTCGAACCCAGGACCTACGGCTTAAAAGGCCGTTGCTCTACCGGCTGAGCTACACTCCCCAACCGTATGAGTTATAAGGACTTATCTTCACGCCGTCAAACACTTTTTACCTCAAAATCTCAAAATACGTCAGTTTTACGTCAAACAGCATTTATCAGCGCGTCCATTCCGCGGGCTGCTCTGGCGCGATCTTGTTCGGTGAGGCAGTCGTAAAACTTCGCAGTCGTGCTGAGGGATCGATGCCCCATTAGCCGTTGTGTTATGGCCATGTCCGAGTTTATCAAGGCCCAATTCTTGCCCGCGCATTTTCGCAGCGTGTGAATTGACAATGATTCATCGGGCCCGGCCACAATGCCGGCCTTCCGGCAGTGTCTTTGAAACTCCCGATTCGCGTTGCGAAACGCCGCCTGCCAGCGCCATGTCCCTTTTGCCTTGCGGTGTGCTTGCCATTTTCGCTGCAACTCACTGCAGCGGCCCTGGTCAAGCACAATGTAAGGGCTCCGGAAACTTTGCACGCGAAGCCGCCGCAAAATCGTTATTGTCGATTCAGGCAGCCGCAATCGTCGCGTCCGTTCCCTCGGACTTTTCAGGCGAAACTCGGGCTCAGTATCCGTCCCTGACCGGCCCTGCAACAAAACTTCCCCCGTTTTCAAGTCCACGTCGCACCAACGCAGGGCCACCGCCTCAGCGAAGCGCAGGCCGCCCGTCCAGCACAGAGCATAAAAAGCCTGCCAGTGCAGCGACGGCGCAGCATCCAGAAGCCGCTTGAATTCATCCGGCGTGACGTAGTGCCAGTTGCGCGGATCGGGCAGCGCTTGCTTGACGCTCTCAAACGGATTGCGAATAACCCAGCCGAACGCCTGTGCCTGGCGAAACATCGTTCGGCAGTGCCGAAGGGTCCTGTGAATCGTCCAGCCTGACAGCTCTTGCCCCCGCACGGGCCGCAAACCCGAAATAAAATGCGCCGCTTCGTCGGGGCTGATGTCGGCGATTAGGCGTTCCGGCCCGAACCACTTTTGCAGGCGTGTCGCCGTGTTCCGATAGAGCTCGACGCTTGCCGGCCTGAGCGGCCGCGTTTGCAGGAACCTATCGCAGAGTACCTTCAGGCTTTCCGTCGGCTTGTCGCGCCTGGCCCCGCGCGAAAACTCATGCGCACGCTCTCTGGCGAGCTCCTCGGCCTGGGCCTTCAGACGAAACGATTTGCAATAGCGGCGTTGCTTTCCGGCGTGCGGATCATATTCCCCATACCACCGGACAATATAGGGTTTTTTTCTGTTCCGAGGTTCATAACCAATTGTGACTCTGGTGTTCATGTTTCACGCTCCTTTCGGCTAAAAAATGATTATCGGTTTGTCATTGCGTCAACAAACCTCTGCAATTCCGCTCTGCTGTAGAGCAGATTCTTGCCAATCTTTGTAGCATTCAGCTTTTTTTTCTCCCGGTAGTGTCGCAACGTCTTTGCAGCGTTTGCCTTTTGGCTGTCCAAACGCAGAAAAAGTATCGCCTCGTGTTCGGTCAGAACTTCAGGACACGGCGAAAAGCCTCCTTTGCCATCCGGCAGAATTGCCGGGACCGCAAAACCGATATTTGTCCCTGCGTTGTCCACTTTATCCTCAAAAGGGACGGGCGGGCCTATCGGGAGGTTTGCCCACCCGTCCAGGAGGTTTACTCAAGACCCCGCCGACGCCAGCAATCGTCTCACCTGGGCCTCGTTGAGCACCCCGCCGTACCGACCCCATGCAAACACGCTCGTCGCGTAAATCTGCTCGTCAAAACGCGGCGGATACACGCGGAGCGGCCTGCGATTCAGGTATTTGCACTTGCGCCCGGGCACTGCCAGATACCCCAGCGGCAGTTCGTCCGCGGTGTGCTCCGTACCGGCGCCGTTGGAATTCCACGTGTTGCTTGTGGTCAAGCCCAACGTGGTCACAAGTCGAATCTCTCGAATCAGAGTTTCTGGACCGCTATACACAACGCCTCGCCGCGCCTCGAGCGCGGCGGCGCACCTGTCGCGCCGGCTGAGGTTGCAAATCAGCACCAAAGGCGTTGCGCTCCCCGTGCGCATCCCAGCCGCCTTGAGGCCGTCGAACAGCGACATCACGCCGGCGTTTATGGTGTTCACATCCTTTTCCAACGTGGTCGAGCCCACCGCGTCATACGCGATATTCACGCCGTCAACCGTGCCGCCGAATATGCCGTCCGTCGCTGCCTCAATGAGGGCAAAGAATACCTCCGCAAGTCTCTCCCACCACGCCAGGTTGTAGTCCTGCACGGCCTCTTCGATGTCCCACCAACGCTGGTCCTCGTACCAGACGCCCGGTATCTGAAGACCCGCGCCGTACTGGTCGAAGCGAACCGACTCGCTTACACCGGTCAGGCCATAAATAAGGGCCTTCTCGCCTGGCAGGACCTTCTTGAATGACAGGCCGTTCTTGACGTCCACGATGTCGAAACTGGACAATGTGGAGTTAGAAAGGTCCAGTGCGTCAAAGACGGACAGCCAGCTCATATCAACTTCGCCGGTCCCGACCTTGAATTTCTCAAAAAGCTGAGATACCTGGTCCGGAAACTGTGAAATCGTCGCAAGCTCCGCAAATTTCTTTGTGAGCGTGCGGGCGTCTCTTAACGGCTTGTCGAAGTGGGCCTGCACGGCCCCCCAAAAAGCCTCGTAGCCCTGGGGCGTGAACTGAAAAGCGCCGTCGCGTATGCGCCCCATAGCCGACATCTTACTCTGGTCGAAAATCTTCATAATTCTACTCCTTTTTCCTTTGTTTCGTGCCCTTGCCGCCTGACGGCAGCTCCGTCTGTTCGTCGGTCGGTATCAACGGATTATTCTCCGGGAGAGTCAACCCATCGAAATCGTCCGCGCCGCTGAAATCTCCCGGCTTGCCCCCGCTCTCCACGAAGGCCCAAAATTCGGGAATCATATAGCACTGAATGGCCTGCGTGATCAGGTCACTTTGCGTGAGCCCGCTCCGCGCACACGCGGCATCCAAACGCCTCTTATCACTCCCCGTGATTTTCACGGTCACGGCCGTGTCCTTCGGTTCAGGAATGGCCGCTAAGAGTTCATCTAACTTGGCGAGCCGTTGCTTTCGCGGCAGCAGTGATAATTCGCGTAGCTGCTTCGGCGTTATACCAGTCATGGCAAATCCTTTCAATAACATCCACAATGCACGGTCAAACAATATGCCAGCAAACTTGCCATAACGCGACTTGCATGTCAATAGGCAATCTGAAATTTGTCTCTGTCTCTTGCCCCCAAAAGTGGCCCTAACCATTGCATCTGCAAGGACTTAGGTTTAGGCAAGAAATTTTTTACAATGGCCGAAAAAAGGGTTGACAGTTTCGATTCCCGATGTTATTTTCTACTTTTATGGAACATGTAGAATCGACTCGGTTTATCAATTCAGAACTAACGGGCGGGAAAGCTCTGTCGGCAACGCTGAGCGGGCCTCTACATGGCCTCATTAACTCCCGCCCGCTTTTTCTGTGAGGTGCAAAATGGCACACAAGACACAATCACCTTCTGCCGAAGCCGTCATCAAAGGGCTCAGTCCGGATGAAAAACTGGCGCTGTATGCTGCTTGTGAGGCTGACCGAAGGAATTTGGGCACTATCGACTTTATTAAGCAGCTCGAGATGAAACAGATAGTGCAGATTTTGGATCTTTGGCCTATCGAACGTGTTTCTTTTTTGAGGATGGAGCTTGAGAAGATCGTAGCAGATGGACAAAGCGCAGCCCACGTCTAATCTTCCAAGTCCCAGTCGCCGCCGACCTGCGGAGTCACCGTGTCGGAAGCACAACTGATTCCGGCCCGCACAAAATCAAGGGCGTGTCCGAGGTCGCCCACGCCGCCCGAACCGACAAGCATTTCTTGGACGGCACAGGCGACCGCGATTGCCAGGGCAACGGCCAGGTCGATTTTCTTGCTCTGTCCGGACTTGACGATGCGCATCCCGCGGCCGGTTTCCTTGGCCGTGCAATTTTTCAGGTGTGTTCGCAGCTCCGCGCTTTCGTAAAGCTCCAGCTTGCCGCCGACAATCAGGGCTTGCAAGGTTTCGGTCATTGAAACGCAATTGCCCTGGGTCTGAGGATACTCCTGCATCGGCAAGCCCTTTTTGGCCAAAGCCTGAGCGCTCCGCGCGAACTGGTACGGGTCATACCCGACCTGGCCGATTAGATATTTCTGCCAAAGCTCCAGCAAATACGCCTCAACTGTCGTCTCAAGGTCAACAGCCTGGCCTTTTTGAGGAACGAAAAGCGCGTGGTCATAAACCGCCAAACTGCCCGGCCTGACGGATTGCCCGACAACCACGACGCCGCAACAATCATGCTTCAGGCCAATGTCCACACCCAACACAACCGGGCCATGACAGGTCCGGCCACGCAGCAGCCCCGGCTTTGTGCAGCTCTGAATCTGCTCGGCAGAAATGAACGCCGTTTCAGCGGCAACCCAGGCGTTCTCGTGAAAACGCAGGTAAGTCGATTCCGACAGCCGCCGCCTCTGACTTGCAAGGTATCTTTCCGTGACCCAGGGAATGTCCTCATAGTCCGTTCGCCACAGAAAATAAAAGCGTGCGTCCGCTTCGGCCTTGCCCTCGGCCATGTCCATCCCCTGCCGATACCACCGCCAAAGGTGCGTGTCCTCTGAATCCTCGTAGCCGGCATAAGTCACAACCAGAATCAAGCTGTGCTTGCCCGGCACGTTGGTCATTTCGTCAATTGCTCGCTTGGCCTCTGCCGACGTAAACCGCCACAATTCGTCGAAAATAACCAAGTCGGGATTAAGCCCGGGCGCTGTGGAATTGCACGGCAGGACCTTGATAACTCCGTCTGTGGTGCTGCACTTGATAGAATCGCCCGTGATAGTGCATGTCTTACGCAAGTACGGGTTTAATCTGACGGCCTTGCAGATTTTGGCAAAGACCACGAGCTGGCCTTGCTCCAGGTCTGGCCCCATTATGTAAATCTCGGCAAACTGCTTGCTGACCAGATACCACAGGGCCACTATCGCTGCAATCGTACTCTTGCCCGACTTTTTGGGCATACCCAGCAAAGCCAAAGTGGGCCTGAGATCGGGCGGGCAATAGAACAGGTCGGAAAAGATGTCTTGCTCCCAGCTGAGCAAGACTATCGGCTTGCGAGTTTCGGGCAAATAAAAGTGGGTCTCAGCAAAGCCGGCTATGTCGTTTGTGAATTCGTTAGGCCGCTTGACGAACAGTTCTTCGGCAGCAGCCAACGGCTTGGTTTTCCACCGGCTTGTCAGATTTGCAAGCTGTTTGGCCCGCTTTTCTGGGTCGCTTGCCAGATAGCTTTGGCGCGGCCGATAGCTGCTTGAGGATGCCTTTGATTTTCCTGCCATTGTCTGTTTTCTCCAAAAACGCACTACGTTTGATTCTGAGGGCCAAACTCCATCCGACCGTACCCACAAGGGGCAGGGTCGGGCCCCCGTTCATCGTTCCTGGCAAGGCCCAGGTGGCTCGTGAGCTTTCCGGCAGAGCCCATTAACCGCACCGAAGCCCCCACTTTTTGAAGCTGACTGACGTATTTGCCGGACGTATTCACAAACCACCATTCGTAAGCGGCGCTCTGTCATAACTTTACACGCCTGTTGACAACGGCTTCAGAGGCCGTAGCTCCGCCCCCGGCAGCCACTCCGACGCCAACTTGAGTACTCGGAAAATCCTCGGACCCCCCGCATCCCTTTTTTCCGCCCCCAGAGCCGTTTTCTATTGTGGACTCATAGAGTCTCTTTTTTGCCTCTTGCCTTTTAGCTTCGAAGTCCGCAGCGGATAGCCGTTGCTTTGGCTTTCCCTTGTTCGCTATCTGCTCTTTGAATCGCTGGAGTTGGCGTCTGGATTCTTGCTCTCTGTCGCTAAGTAACGCCGCCGCCTGCCCATGAGCAGGCAAAGGCGGTGGCGTAATAGTCTCTCTTATAGTTGTGTTCTTAGTAGTACGACAATTCTGTCGTACTTGAAAACCATTTTTGTCGTACTTACCACGACAATTCTGTCGTACTTGCTCGCCTTCGGCGCCTTTGCTGCTATTAGTAGTACGACAATTCTGTCGTACTTGGTTTACTCTGTTCGATACTGCCTTTCCTCTGTACCATAGCTGCGCGGCTGCTCTTACGGCAGGGTGCGACTTGACCCAAATAGTACGGTATCTGCCTTTGGGGCATTTGACCTGTACCAGGCCGGCCTTGACTATTGTGGCGAACCAACGCTGGATTGTCCGTTCGTCCACCATGAACGCTTCAGCGAGCGTTTCGTTGCTCTGCCAACAACCTTTTTCGCCAAAGCTGTAGAAATGGGCCAACAGCACTTTTTCAGACAAGCCTATCGACCGCAAATTAAGAATATGGTTTGGCAACTTGAGGTAGCGTTCTTCCGGCTCTTTCGTTTTGCCTTCCTTCATGGCGGACACTCCGTTCGCGTTCGATCTTCACTGAGGGCGGAGCGATGATTGCGAGCGAGTAGCCCCGGCCCTGTTCACGCTCGTACAACTTGAGCGTCACCTCTGCGCCCGAGACTGCATCCGTCAGCCTCACCGCGTCCCCGAATCTCAGTCTGGTCACATACATCCCATACGTCCCAAATACGTCTTTTCCTAACGGGTTTAGTGTGTGTGTGGTCTCGGCTTGCAGTAGGTAGTCAGAAGGGTTTCTGTTTTTACGTCAAATCCGAGGCCATAAAGGCGTGAAGATAAAAGACTTACAACACGGGGTTGGGCTTAAAAGGCCGTTGCTCTACCTGCTGAGCTACACTCCCGGCAGCCTGCAACGCACAATAATAAGCCCTTGTGCCGACAGCGTCAACAAGACTTTGCACGATTCCGTCCGGGACGGCAGAAAAGGCGGGCCGCAGGAATCCGCAACCTGCCCAAAAAGCGCGGACGTGCGCTCAAAATGCGCCGGCAGCACGCTTCATTTCGCTTCGGCGAAGGCGCAGCGTCCTCACATCCCCTCCAGCCACTGTGAGCCCATTACGGCCAGGTCCTTGAAATTGATTGCGCCGTCCTCGTACAGGTCCGCCAGAGAGTCTATGGGTACGTATGCATCCCCGCCGTCGTTTACAATGTTCAGGATTTCACTTTCTGAAAGGGCGTAACCGTAGATTTTGAAGTCATCGATATTTCCCGTGAAGCCGTCGTGCAGACCGCTGGCATTTCCGGGCGCCCGGTCGGCTGATACGCCGAGATACAACAGGCCCGGTGTGGCCATCACGCTGCCGCTGGAGTTGCCCTGTGATTTCGGCCAGCCGTTTACGTAGATGCGGAGGTTGCCGGCGTCTCTTACAAATGCATAGTGGGTCCATTCGGTGTGGCCTGACCAGTCCAGCCCGTAGGAGGTGCTCTGGCTGTCATCGCGGAACACGAAACTGCCGTTGTCGCTTGTCGTCTCGACCGCCAGAACACGCGGCCCGCCGGAAGTGGATACGTAGTCCCACTGCCTGAACTCCCACATGAACGCGCCGCTGTCGGGAGTCTCATCCACGTGGGCGTTCCTGATCCAGAGGGCGACGGTTATCTCCTGAGAGATACCGCCGGCTGTGAAAATGGCGGGATCAAGCCAGATTCCGGCGGTTCCGAGGCCGGGCCAGAAATGGAAGGAGTTTCCTGTTCTTCCGGTCTCGCTGCGTGTGCCGACGTCCCCGCCGGTCCAGTAGACATCGATGAAGAAATAACCATGGTGGCCTTTGCCGCTGCTGTCGGTCACCATAGCCCCGGAAGAATCTTCGAACATAAAGTGCAGCAGAAGCTCATCGCTGTTCGGCTCGGTCGTTGGCATGTAATATCCGGCGTCGAGCCAGTCAAGGGCGAGGAGTCTCAGGTCTTTTTCATTTACCGCACAATCCCCGGTGATGTCGGCGGTGATAATTCCCTCGTCGGGTGGGAGAGAGGTTTCGCCTACATAAGAGCCGTCGGAGAAAAGGTATGCTTTTTCGGCCTGACCGCACAGACTCCAGTGATAGGAATTGCCGTCGGCCACGAAACCGCTGAAGTGGCGTGAGGGCAGGTCCCTTGGCGTCGGGTAGCTGTCCCAGCGAGATTCAATTCTCTTGTGGCCGTTGGACCAGTAGTGCGTCCATGTGCCGACATTGTTGACGTCGTCGTGGTTCCAACTCCAGATTTTGGCTCCGTCGGGGCCGTAGAATGTCTCGATGCCTGTTTTCGTTCCGTTGACGTATGTTGCCTCGTGCTCTTTCGTGCCGTCTTGATAATAGGAGGTGGATGTACCGTGCAGCAGATACCGGCCGTTCGGACAGGTGCGGGAGCTCCATTGTGCTTTCAGGGCGCCGCCGGGATAGTGCTCATTATAGTCGCTCACCGTCCCGCCGGTGGTCTCAGGGGTGATGTCACCATCTTCGGAGAATATCCACGCTTCGTTTAGTTCGTAATGCAGGCACGGATGCGTCATGGTTGTCAGAATATGGAGGACTCCGCTTGGCGCCTGTCGGATTGTGGAATAGCCGATGGTGCCGTAGTCGCGGTCGGATTCGTGAGGGAGAGTGACCGGCAGGTTCTTTATATGCCAGCTTGCTGCGTTGTTGTCTGAGATGGCGACGAGGCAGCCGTAGTCGTAAGTGCTTCCCGGTGGCTTGTAATCATCCTTGCGTTGAGCGTCGCTGCAAAAGGCGAGCTTTCCGTTGGCTAGGCGAATCAGGCAGGGTCTCTGATTGCTGCCCAAAGGTGAAAAGACGGTCGGACCTTCATCTGGCCACGTGGCGCCCCAGTCATAGGACTTGTTCCACGGCATCCAGCCGCTGATGTCACTGTTCTTGCCGCCGAGCGAGAGCAGTTCACCTGAAGCGCCTATAGGCACGATGGTCGAGTGGCGTCCGTTCGTTCTGCCGCCCATATCGTACCAGGTGACGCCGTTGTCGGAGCTTCGCCAGACTATGCTGTCTGCGCTGGCGCCGTCCGTGACCATGTATATCGTGGTGCTGTCTTGTCGCCAGCCGTTAACGACGGGCTGTGCGGTGAAACTTGTGGCGGGGATGGGGAATCCGGGGCGCTTAAGGGTCCATGCTGCGCCGTTGTCTGTCGAGGTTGACATTACGAAGGGGCGTTTCTCGTCACCTGCGATTCGTCCGCCGCCGAAGAAGCGGATGGTGCCGTCGTCTTCGGTCCACAGCAGGCCGCTCGTATCGTTCATTCGTTTCATATCGTAGAGTATTTCGGGCATATCCCACTGGTTGCTGCCGTAGCGGAGGCGGGCCTGGCAGAATCTGACTTCGGGGCCGTACTCGCTGCCGCCGGTGAACCAGACGGCCAGGGCATCGCCGTTGGGCAGCACCTCGAAGCCGGGGGAGTGATTATGCGCCGTGACTATGGGGTCGCAGCCCAGCATTGAGGCAAGGCCGGCGTCGGAATTATCCGGCGGGATAGGCATGGAGAAGCGCACAGTAAAGTATGGGACGCCCGGGTCTGGCCCCTGCAGCGCCGGCGCCGTGCTCTGCTTGAGAGCGGCCTGACAGAACGGCCCGGGCAAGACATCCGTTTCCTCGGGCGGGTCGTGCTCGAAGACCAGACGAAAGCCACACGGACCAGCTTCCGGAAGCTGCAACGGCTGGTATCTCGCATTCGTGGGCAAGGACCAGCGATTGATACCATCGTTGCGAATGACCTTGATTATTCCGTTGGCCGGCCCCACCGGGTCCTTAACCGGGCTGTGCGGATACTCGCCGTGCCAATCCCGAACCCATTCCCTGCCGGTCATGTTCTGGACGTCGCCGGGATTTTCATAGACGTATTCCCACTGGGCCTCGGTGGGCAGCTTGTATGGTCTTGCATCCTGCTGGGTGAGCCACGAGGCGAAGGAATTGGCGTCTTCCCAACTGACGTCATTTGCATCCCCGCTGGGGACGGCGAGCTGATAGTGGGCCGCGTTGACCCTGTTTTTCAGGAAATAGAATGGTTTGGTTATTGTGACCAGGTGTGCGGGCTGTTCATCGTAGTCGAGGTCGCCGATGTCTTCGATTCTGTGCCCGTCGCCGTCGCCCATTATGAAGGTGCCGGGCATTACGAGGACAAATTCCATTCCGAGGGAATTGATGAAGGTCGAGCCGAGCTCGTCATCGTTGATTGTGAACGTGTGCTGCGCGATGTCGGAGAGCTTTGCGTTGTTCGGTGCCGAGAGGGTCAATTCAATTGTTTCCGGCCCTTCGATGTTGGGGTCGTCAACGATTATTATGCTGATGGTTTCAGTGGTGTCGCAGGGATCGAAGGTGAGGGTGCCGTCGGCGAGCGTGTAATCGACGCCTCCGCCGGTGGCGGTGCCGCCGGTGACACTGTAGTTGACGGTGACGGTTTCGCTGGTGGCGTGTGAGAGGCTGACGCCGACGGTTGCCGGTGTAGCGTTTTCGTCGGCTATGCTGGTTGGTGCGTCGAAACCGACGTCGGGTCGAGGGTCGATGATGGTATAGGTATGCTGTGTCACTGCACCGAGGCTTGCGTTGCCGCCGGTCACACCGGTGAGTGTCACTTCGATTGTTTCATTGTCTTCAGGGGCGCCGTCATCGTTAATTGTCAACTGTATGGGGCGGCTCGTCTGGCCGGCAAGGAATGTCACCGGGCTTGCCGAAATCGTGTAGTCGATGCCGCCGCCGGTTGCGGTCCCGCCGGTCACGGCAAAGCTGACGGTGACGGTTTCTGTCTCAGATTCGGAGAGGGTGACTTCGATATCGGCGGTACCGATACTTTCAGGGTAGCCCGACTCGGCCAGTGCGAACTGAGCAACAGGTCCTGACTGCTCGAGGAAAAATCCATTCAGACACATCATGCCTGCCGGTCTTGTGCTGCACGTCGGCGTAAAGGTGATGACCACGTCGGCCGTGCCTGTTGTGGTGAACTCTACGGTACCGTTGCCGATATTGTCATCCACCGTATTCTGGGTAACAACGACATTTGTGGCAGGCGTCGAGTATGAGACGTCACTGCCGCTGACGGCGATATCGAGTGGGCAGCGGTAGGTCGGCTCGGCATTGTTGTGGTACGACGTGAATGAATAATTGCCGGCGGGCAGGTTGCTTATCGTCAGGATGATACTGCCGTTGGGGTTGCCATAGCCGTTGTCGCAGTCGAAATAGTCCCCGCCAAGGTCGCCGCCCGTATAGACGCGCCACTCTTCATCGCCGGCCAGATAACAAGTGGCCGTGAAAGTCACACCATCCACGGTAACCACCCCGTCATTGCCGTTCGAGCCCGTCATCGCCGTCCAGCCGGCCTTGACGGGCCCGTTGCCTATGTCGACTTGTATCGGCATCGCCGCAGCGACGGGCAGGACGCAGAACAAAATAATTGCCGGAATTGATAAAATCGGTTTGCAGTACATCATACTCCTCCAGGAAACAAACCTCTTTGGCCCACAAAACCCCAGGAACATTGTGGCAGATACCGTTTTTCAGCCACACGATTATTATACCACAATTACGTCGGTAAGCAAACATTGTTTCTGTTCATTGCAGAGGACGTCAGCGCAGGGCTGTTTATTGCAGGAATCCGGGCAATATAGGCAGGTAATGGCTCAAGTGAGGTCGAAAGTGGCTTTCAGGCGAAGGAAGTGATTAGATTTGAGCTCGCCCCGCAGTTGTGGTGAGGTAAAGGGTGGGGTGGAGTTTGCGGGTTGGTTCCGGAACGGAAGTCATGCCCGAGGTGCCAGAGCATGGCAGCTTTGGACGGTATTGTGTAATATCTTCTGTTAGGTTACTATATGTGTTGTGTACAGTCTTATGGGGAACAGTAAAGAAGCTCGGCTATGGGGAATTTCGTCAGAATTGGTTTTGTAGTGGCACTTATTGCGGCGGTGGGGACAGCTGCATGGGTGGTTTTTCTCGGCGGGGGCGAGTCCGGTCAGGCGCCGTCGCGCGGTGCAGCTGCACCGGAAACCAAGCACATTGCCGGTGGAGCCGCGTGGCCGATGTTTCGGGGCGGTCAGAGCCTTTTGGGGACCGCCGCGGGCTCGCTGCCTGATGCGATTCACGTGCTGTGGCGGTTCAAGACGGCGGGGGCGGTTAAGTCTTCGCCTGCAATCGATAAGGGGCTTGTGTTCGTGGGTTCGGACGACGCAAATATGTACGCGATCGACCTTGCGGCGGGGACGCGGGTTTGGGCATACAGGACGGGCGGCGACATTGAGGCGGGGCCGTGTGTGGTCGATGGTACTGTATTTGTCGGTTCGGCGGATGCCTATTTGTATGCGCTGGATGCAAAGACGGGGTCGTTCAAGTGGAAATACAAGACGGGGGCAAAGATTCTGGGCTCGGCAAACTGGGCACGTTCGCCGGACGGCGACGGAACGTGGATACTGGTGGGCAGTTATGACAGCAAGGTGCATTGTGTTAATGCGGCGGACGGGAAGGCGTTGTGGACTTATGAGACGGGCAACTATGTGAACGGCTCGGTCGCGGTCGGCGAGGGGAAAGTCGTATTCGGCGGCTGCGATGAGATGATACACGTTGTATCTGTGGCGGACGGCAACGAGATAATTCAAGTCGATACAGGTTCGTTCATCGCGGCGTCGGCGGCGCTTTTTGGGGGGCGTGCGTACGTCGGCAACTACGACGGGAAGTTCATCTGTGTGGATATTGCCGGCGGGAAGGTGGTGTGGGAATACGGCGACGGGCAGTCTGCTTATTTTTCATCGCCTTCGGTGACGGAGAGGTTCGTTGTCTTCGGCGGACGGGATGATTTGGTGCATTGTGTCAACCGCAGTGACGGCAAGGGCGTGTGGACCTTCAAGGCCCTGGGTGAGGTGGACAGTTCGCCGGTTATTTGCGGCGATAAGGTCGTGGTGGGCTCCGAGGATGGTCGGCTTTACATGCTGAAGCTCTCCGACGGGAGCAGGGTGTGGTCGTTTGAAATCGGCCGGCCAGTGACTTCCTCGCCGGCGGTCGCGGGTGAGATGGTGGTTGTGGGCAGCGACGACGGGTACGTATATGCCTTCGGGCCGAAGCAATAGAATCGAGGCGGGAATTCGTGAGAATAATCCAGATTACGCCGGGTACGGGTAACACGTTTTACTGCGATAATTGTCTGCGTGACATTGCGCTGGTTCGCGCGCTGCACGACGAGGGACATGAGGTTTTGCTGACGCCCATGTATCTTCCGCTGCAGGGCGGCAGAGATGAGCCGCTGACGAGCGCGCCGATTTTCTTCGGTGGGATCAATGTTTACCTGCAGCAGAAGCTGGGGTTTTTCCGCAGGACGCCGCGGTGGATAGACTGGCTTTTCGACCGGCCGGGTCTCTTGCGGTGGGCGGGGAGCCGGTCGGATATGACCAGCGCTAAGGAGCTGGGGGAGATGACGATATCGATGCTGCGCGGCGAGCACGGTCGGCAGGTGAAGGAGCTGGAGAGGCTCGTCGAATGGCTGGGCGAGACGGAGCACAGGCCGGACATTGTGTTTCTGTCGAATGCGCTGCTGGCGGGGCTTGCCGAGAGCATCAGAGAGAGGCTGGGTGTCCCAGTCGTCTGTCTGCTTCAGGATGAGGATGGTTTTCTGGATGGGCTGGGGGCCTATAGCGAGCGGGCCTGGAAGCTGCTGAGAGAGCTGGCGGCAGAGATTGATTTATTCATCCCGGTAAGCAGGTATTATTCTGATGTCATGTGCGAAAGGCTGGGGCTCGGCGAGGGGCAGGTGCGTGTTGTGCACACCGGTATCCCGCTGGAGGGGTATGATTCGATTAAGGTGGAGCGGGAAGTTCCGACCATCGGTTTTCTTTCACGGATGTGCGCCAACAAGGGTTTGGACACCCTGGTCGAGGTCTTTATCAGATTAAAGGGAAATGAGAGGCTGACGAATGCGCGGCTGCGGATAGCGGGCGGCAAGAGCCACGGTGACGAAGGATTCATTCGACGGATTCGGCGGCGGCTCGAAGCGGCCGGCGTGATAGATGATGTGGACTTCATCCACAGCTTCGACCGCAGCACGAAACTTGATTTTTTCGGGAGTCTTTCTGTGCTGTCGGTGCCTGAGAAGAACCCGCCGGCATATTCTTTGTATGCGCTGGAGGCGCTTGCGGCCGCCGTGCCGGTGGTGGAGCCTGCGATTGGAGTGTATAGGGAACTTTCGGAGATCACAGGCGGGCTGGTGCTGTATGAGCCGGAGGATGCGGAAGGTCTGGCTTCGGCGCTGGAACGGGTTCTGGTGGATAAGGATTACGCCCGCCAGTTGGGCGAGCGGGGCAGGGAGGCGGTGTTTTCAACGTTGGATGTCAAGCAAACCGCGAGGGAAATAGTTCGTATATGTGAAGAGGTGATAGTGCGATTCAAGCGAGGCAATGATGCTCGAACTAATTGATGTATCGAAGAGTTACGATTGGCCGGGACAAAAAGAGCCGCTTAGTGTGCTCAAGGAAATCACGCTGAAAGTGGATAAAGGCGAGTCGGTTTCGGTAGTGGGGCCGTCGGGCAGCGGCAAGAGCACGCTGCTCAATATAATCGGCGCTTTGGACCGTCCGAGCTCGGGGCGTGTTTTGCTCGACGGCAGGGACCTTGCGGCGCTTGATGATGACGAGCTTTCGCGGATTCGCAACAGGGAAGTCGGCTTTGTTTTTCAGCTTCACCATCTCTTGCCTCAGTGTACGGTGCTGGAGAACGTCCTTGTGCCGACGCTTGCGGAGAAGAACGGGGAGTCTCGAAAAGCGGTTGAGGAGCGCGCGTCGAAGCTGCTGGAGCGTGTGGGGCTTGCGGAGTGGTCGCGGCATCGGCCCGGGGAGCTGTCGGGGGGACAGCGCCAGCGGGCGGCGGTGGTAAGGGCGTTAATAAATAAGCCGAAGCTTTTGCTTGCGGACGAGCCGACGGGGTCGCTCGATAAGGAGTCTGCGGATAACATCGGCAGGCTGCTGGTGGAGCTGAACCGCAGTGAAGGGGCGGCCCTGATTGTGGTGACACATTCGGTGAAGCTTGCGGCGAATATGGGCAGGGTGCTTGAACTGAACGACGGGGTGTTGAGGGAGAGGCAAACCTGACATGAGTCTCTGGCGTCTTGTAAGAAGAAGCGTTGGCTTTTACTGGAGGACGAACATCGGTGTCTTTCTGACGGTGCTGGTGAGTACGGCGGTTCTTACCGGTGCGCTGGTAGTCGGCGACTCGGTGCGCTACAGCCTGCGCAGGATGGTGAGGGCGCGACTGGGCGATACGGAGCTTGCGCTTATCGGTGGGAACCGGTTGTTCAGTGTGCAATTGGCGGACAATTTGTCGCGAGAGTTAACATGCCGCGTCGGGCCTGTATTGCAGATGCGCGGGTTGATTACCAATAGTGAGGGGACAAAACGCGCCAACAGGATTGACCTGATCGGCGCGGACGAGCGATTCTATGAGATTGGAGCAGGGGGCAATCCCTTCGGTAAAGAGTGGGATGAGGGAATCGTTCTGAATGAGCCCCTGGCGGCCAAGCTCGGCGTCGGCGTCGGCGATGAAGTTGTGCTTCGGGTGGACAAGCCTGATATGATGCCTCGTGACATACCGTTGACGCCGGACTCGGATTTGTCGATAGCCTTTCGGCTGAAGGTCAGGGCAATAGCCGGCGAATCGGACTTCGGGCGCTTTAGCCTGCAGGCAAACCAAGTATCGCCGTTGAATGCGTATGTCCGGCTGGGATGGCTGCAGGGTGAGCTTGGTCTGGCGGGCCGGGCCAACGTATTGCTGGCGGCGCAGAATGAGCAGGCCAATCTGACCGTCGATGGGGCGGATGAGGCCTTGAAGAAATGTTGGCGGCTTGCCGATGCTGGTCTGGAGCTTCGCCGGCTGGAGCGGCAGGATGTGTTTGAGATACGCAGCAGCAGGGTATTCATCGATGAGGTGCTTTCTGAGGCGGCGCTGGATGCGTCGAGCGGTTCGGTCGGGATATTGACGTACTTTGTCAACGAGCTGCGACTTGGGGACAGGACGACGCCTTACTCGATAGTGACGGGCATGGGCAGGTCGGAGCAAACCAAGGGCGTGATTGCTTCGGATATGAAGGACGATGAGATCGTGATGAATGAATGGCTCGCGGACGACCTCGGCGCGAAAGTCGGTGACATGATTGACCTGACTTATTTCGTGGTGGGCCCGATGCGGAAGCTGCAGGAGGAAAAGAGCCGGTTCAGGGTTTGCAGGATAGTGCCTATAGAGGGCCTGGCGGCGGACCGGGACTTGATGCCTGATTTTCCCGGTCTTTCGGACGCGGACAATTGCAGGGACTGGGAGCCTGGAATTCCAATCGACCTCGATAAGATACGCAAGCGCGATGAGGAATACTGGGACAATTACCGTGGGACGCCGAAGGCGTTTGTGACGCTCGAAACGGCGCAGAAGATGTGGAGCAACCGGTATGGGAATTTAACCGCGGTGCGCTACCCGGCGGATATGGAGTCGGAGAATGTGCTGGCTTCAAAGGTGTTGGGGTCGGTTGATCCCGCTTCGGTTGGATTGTATTTTGTGCCCGTTCGCGCACAAGGAATGAAAGCGGGAGGTGGAGCGACCGATTTTGGCCAGCTCTTTCTTGGCTTTAGTATGTTTCTGGTGATATCTGCGCTGCTGCTGACAGGTCTGGTGTTCGTATTCGGGGTTGAAAGCCGCAGTGCGCAGACGGGGATGCTGCTGGCGGTTGGATACCGGCCGAAGCTGGTCAAGCGACTGCTGCTGCTGGAAGGCGGCGTGCTGGCGGCGGCGGGTGCAATCGCCGGAAGCGCGGCGGGTCTCTTTTATACGAGGGCGATGATTTACGGGCTGTCAACAGTGTGGCGGACAGCGGTGAGCGGCTCGCAGATACGTTTTCACGCCGAGCCGGCGACGCTGTTTATCGGCGCGTTCGCAGGAATCGTGGTATCTCTGATTGCGATATGGCTCACACTGCGCAAGCAGGTTTCGCGGCCCGCCCGCGAGCTGATGGCGGGCAACCTTGAGGCGCAGTTTCTTTCCGGGCGCAAGGGTTCGAAGCCGAAGGTGGGTTTCTGGCTTGCGGCTTTGTCGGCGTCAGCGGCGGTTGTCATGTTAATCTTCGCGGCCGGTGGTGACAGCGGTGCGGCGGCAGGTGCATTTTTCGGCGCGGGGGCGCTTCTGCTGACAGCAGGGATTGGATTCAGCGGGGCCCTGCTGAGAAGAATTGGAAGCGGCTTTGTCGCGCCAATGGCGTCACTTGAGGGGCTGGGTTTGAGGAATGCTTCGCGAAGAAGCGGCAGGAGCCTTGCTGTGATTGGTCTGCTGGCGTGTGGTGTATTTCTGGTTGTGGCGGTGGGGGCCAACAGACACGATGCATCGGCTCAGGCCCATGAACGCGGTTCGGGCACGGGGGGCTTTGCGCTATACGGTGAATCGGCGGTGGGCGTGCTGCGCGATTTGAATAGTGACAGCGGGCGCGAGGCGCTGGGGCTGGATGGCAGCAAACTCGATGGGGTGGAGGTGGTTCCGCTTCGAGTTCGTGACGGCGACGATGCGAGCTGCTTGAATCTCAATCGCGCGCAAAGGCCGCGTCTGCTGGGGGTAGATGCGCAGGAGCTGCAAAGACGCGGGGCCTTCGGTTTTCGCGACGTTATAGAAGGTGCCGATAGAATCGCCGGCTGGGAACTGCTGGAGCGTGACGAAGGCGCGCAGGTGGTGCCGGCGATAGGAGACTATGCGACGGTTATCTGGGCGCTGGGCAAGTCGGTTGGGGATGAGCTGCAATATACGGATGAAAAGGGACGCGTTTTCCGGGTGCGCATCGTGGGCATTATTAACAACTCGATTTTGCAGGGGAGTCTGATTATAGCCGAGGATAATTTCGTAGAGCGTTTTCCATCCGAGGATGGGTACCGTGTCTTTCTTGTCGATGCGCCGGCGGGCCAGGTTGAAGGGGCGGCGGCGCATCTGGCGGGGGCTTTGCAGGACTTCGGGCTTGACCTGACGCCGGCGGCGAAACACCTGGCGGATTTTAACGCCGTGGAGAATACGTACCTGTCGATATTTCAGCTTTTGGGGGGGTTCGGGTTGATTTTGGGCAGTGTCGGACTCGGGCTGGTGGTTTTGCGCAATGTGCTGGACCGGCGCGGTGAGCTTGGTATGCTTCGGGCGGTCGGGTTTTCGAAGGGTGCTCTGAAGCGCATGCTGTTTTACGAGCACACAGGGCTGATGCTGGCTGGTCTTGTTTGCGGGGTGGTAACTGCGCTGGTTGCGGTGTCTCCCGCGCTGAGCTCGCCGGGAGCGGAGGTGCCGTATTTGTCTTTGCTGCTGACAATCGCAGCGATCGGAATCAGCGGCATAGTATGGATATGGATAGCGACGGTGACATCGCTTCATGGCGGCCTGTTGGATGCTCTGCGAAATGAATAGTGCAAAGGTATTGCTGAGGATTATTATATGAGGCGGCTGGCGGCGGCGATTCCGTTGGTGCTGGTTGCGGCGGGGCTCGCATCGCTCTACTTGTGGGTAAGCGGGGACGCTGCGACGGGCGTTTCGGTGCGTCTGGCCATTCCTGAGAACGAGCCGCAGGCCGGCGGCGACGAAGGGGGAGCGGCTGATTGGCAGGACGAGTTCCACCAATTCGACGGCGTTGCTGCGGATTTGCCTGGTTCGTGGCCGCGATTCAGGGGCGCCAATCTCGATGGGATAAGCCCGGAGGAGACGGCTCTTGCCAGGACATGGCCGGGCGACGGACCGAGCGTGTTGTGGTCGATTGAGATGGGAGAGGGTTATGCCGGGGCGGCGGTGCTGGCGGGACGGGTGTACGTGCTGGATTATGACCATGAGAAGAAGGGCGATGCGATCCGGTGCTTCTCGCTGGCCGACGGCAGGGAGATTTGGCGTTATTCGTATCCGGTGAAGGTCAGACGGCAGCACGGGATGAGCAGGACGGTGCCGGCGGTGACGGAGAAATATGTGGTGACGATGGGGCCTAAATGCCACGTGACGTGTCTGGATTCTGTGACGGGGCGTTTTCGCTGGAAGCTGAATCTGGTCAGGGACTATGGTACGGTTGTGCCGGACTGGTATACCGGGCAGTGCCCGTTGATTGACGACGGCAAGGCCATCATCGCTCCCGCAGGCAAGGCGCTGATGATGTCGGTGGATTGCGAGACGGGTGAGGTTTTGTGGCAAAGTCCGAATCCTCGCGGCTGGCAGATGACGCATTCGTCGGTGGCGCCCGTCGAGTTTTCGGGCAGGCGGATGTATGTTTATTGCGCCAGCGGGGGCGTTGTGGGAATCTCGGCCGAGGACGGGCGCGTATTGTGGGAGTTTCCTGACTGGCAGATCCGCATAGCGAATGTGCCCACGCCGGTTGTGGTGGGCGACGGGATGATTTTTCTTTCGGGCGGCTACAATGCCGGGAGCCTGATGCTCAGACTGGTTGAATCGGGCGGCGAGATTGCGGCCGAGCAGGTATTTCGTCTGGAACCGGAAGTCTTCGGTGCGGACCAGCAGACACCCATATTCTACGAGGGGTACATTTACGGGGTCCGTCCGGATGGGCAGCTTACGTGCCTCGAGCCCAACGGGCAAATCGTGTGGACAAGCACCAGCGCGCACAAATTCGGACTCGGCCCATATATTATTGCTGGCGGTCTGATATATGTTATGGACGGCTCGGGATTGCTGACCATGGCGGAGGCGACGCCGACAGGTTACGTGCAATTGGCGCAGGCGAAGGTGCTTGAGGGGCCGGACGCATGGGGGCCTATGGCGATTGCCGGCGGCAGACTGATTCTGCGGGACCTGAACCGAATGATATGTCTGGACGTCGCCGAACGGTAGGATTGGCGGCGTTGAACTGAGGCGCCTTGTTTGTTATAATCAAGGGTTCGGCAGATTTCGTTGTTCGACACAGCATATTAAAATGAGCAAGCAATTGGGGATGGCAAATACTCGAACATTTATAATTGTCCTGGTTGTGGCGGCGGTTATTGTGGCCGTTTTCGCCGTGCTCCGGGTGGATACCACCGGCCAAAAAGGCAGCGGCCTCGGCCAGGCATACGTCTACGACGTCAAAGAGCTGGCAAGGGTTGACCCGAATCTGATTCTGTATGAAGAAGCGGGCGAGCCGATAAGAACCGGATTCGACGCCGCGCGGGCCGTTGCTGTCGGAGCCGATGGCAGGATTTATGTCGCCGGCGACAAAGCCCTTCGGATGTTTTCGCCGACCGGCAGCTTCCTCAGAGAAATTACCCTGCCTGACATGCCGCATTGTCTGGCCCTGGCCGAAGACGGCAGGATTTATGTCGGCATTAAGGACCACGTGGAGATTTACGACCCGCAGGGAAAACGCCTCGCTGCCTGGGACACGCCGGCCGAGGGCGCCGTTCTTACGAGCATCGCCGTCGGCAAGAACGACATATTTGTTGCAGACGCGGGGAATCGTGTTGTCACTCGTTACGACACGAACGGAAAGGTAATTGACCATATCGGCAGAAAAGACGCACAGAGAAACATTCCCGGCTTCGTGGTTCCGAGTCCCTATCTTGATGTTGCGATAGCACCCGATGGACTGCTGCGGGTGGTCAACCCCGGTCGCCTTCGCATCGAGGCCTATACCTTTGACGGCGACCTCGAATTCTCGTGGGGAGAGTTTTCGTCGAGCATTGAGGGCTTTACCGGCTGCTGCAATCCCGTCAACTTCGCAATCCTCCCCGACGGCAGCTTCGTGACGTGCGAGAAGGGCCTGGTTCGTGTGAAGATTTACGATCCCAGCGGGGCGTTTGTCGGGGTGGTGGCCGGGCCGGAGCAATTGATTGAGGGCGGGACAGCGCGTGTCTGCTATTTTCCGGAGCAGTGCCAGAGCGGAGGCTTTGATGTGGCCGCCGATGCCGCCGGACGCGTTTTGGTGCTGGACACCATAAAGAATGTTGTGCGAATATTCACCAAAAAGAAATGAGGAAATACTGCTCGGACATTTCGAGTCGACGTGAAATGCTCTCGGCTTCTCTGCGCTACGCCGCTTTAGCGGTATTGGCAGCAGCAGGGACATCCGCTTTTATCAAGAGGCGGCGACTGGTGCGTCAAGGCAAGTGTATCAACGATGGAGCCTGTCGCGACTGCACGATTCTTGACAGGTGCGGGCTGCCTGCGGCCCTGTCGGCCAGAAGGAGTTCAACGGGTAAGGGTAATGACGGACACTAAGGACGACATGACCAGACGGCGGTTCCTGCGAGACAGCCTTTGGGGCACGTGCCTGGCCGGGCTGGGTGCGGCCGGCGGCTATTTCTGGGGCAGGAGCCACAAGCAAGATACTGTCTGGCAGATTGACCCCTATACGTGTGTGGCCTGCGGGAATTGCGCGACCTACTGTGTGCTCGAAGAGTCCGCGGTCAAGTGCGTACATAATCACGCTGTCTGCGGCTATTGCAGGATATGCTTCGGGTTCTTCGGGCCCGAGCCGCACGACATTACCGAAGCTGCCGAAAACCAGCTCTGCCCCACCGGCGCCATCAACCGAAAGCTGATAGAGGACCCCTATTACGAATACACCCTCGATGAGAAGCTCTGCAACGGGTGCGGCAAGTGCGTCAAGGGCTGCAACGCCTTCGGCAACGGGTCGCTGTTTCTGCAGGTCCGCCACGACCGTTGTAAGAACTGTAACGACTGTTCGATTGCGGCCGCTTGTCCTTCCGGAGCGTTCAGGCGGGTACCTGCCGACAAGCCGTACATCCTAAAGAGGGCCGACCACACTTGATGATGCGCTCCAGTCACGTCACTATCGCTCTGCTTTTTCCCCTGATGCTCACCGGTATCGCCTCGGCAGCCGAACGCTTTCCACCGCCCGAATTCGAGACCGGCTACGAGCTGCCGCCCGTGACAAATATCACGCAGGCGGTTCCTCGCGGTGACATATACGAATATCTCGATGTGGCGGTCCTGGCGGCCGCGCTGGCCCTGTCGTCATATCTGGTTTTGAAGAAGCGCAGCCGACGCTGGATTTACACGCTGATGATATTCTCATTGCTCTATTTCGGCTTCTGGCGAAAAGGCTGTGTATGTCCGATAGGTGCGATTCAAAACGTGGTGCTATCAATCTTCGACGAAACCTACGCGATGCCGATAACCGTGACATTGTTTTTCGTGCTGCCGCTGGTTTTCACCCTGTTTTTCGGGCGAACCTTCTGCGCGGCGGTGTGCCCGCTGGGGGCCATGCAGGATTTGGTCGCGCTTCGACCCATCAGCATCCCGGCCTGGCTGGAAGCCGGCCTTCGCCTCTTCGCATACGTTTACCTGGCAGCGGCCGTGCTTTTCGCGGCCACCGGCAGCGCCTTTATTATCTGTCGCTACGACCCGTTCGTTTCGTTTTTCCGCTTGAGCGGCTGGTTCAACATCCTCGTGCTCGGCGCGTGCATCCTTCTGATAGGCGTATTTGTTGGGCGTCCCTATTGCCGGTTCTTGTGTCCGTACGGGGTGATACTTCGGCAGCTTTCGCGGCTGTCGAAACGGCGTGTGACCATCACGCCGGATGAGTGCATAAAGTGCCGGCTGTGTGAAGATTCGTGTCCCTTCGGGGCTATCCGGGAGCCGACGGCGGAGTGGCCCGCGGGTCACTACGTCAAGAGCAAAAAGCGGCTGGGACTGCTGATTGCGATTTTGCCTGTGCTGATATTTGTTTTCGGATGGCTGGGGTCGGAGCTGAAAGGCATTGCCTCACGCGCGCATTCGACGGTAAGGCTGGCGGACCGGGTACACCTCGAAGATGCGGGCAGGGTCGAGGGGACAACGAACGCGAGCGACGCATTCAGGGCGACCGGCAAAGATGTCGAGCAGTTGAACGCCGAAGCGTCCGGAATCATTGCCCAATTCGGGACGGGCGGCTGGGTCTTCGGAGGATTCGTCGGACTGGTCATCGGGCTGACGCTCATCAGTCTGACGGTGCAGAGGAAACGGACTGATTACGAGGCGGACCGTGGAAGTTGTCTGGCCTGCGGACGATGCTTCGAGTACTGCCCGCGGGAAAATGTGAGGCTTAAACGATTGAAAGAAACCGTTGGCGGCGACTGATGAAATCGAATTCCGACAATAATACTGAAAGTAAATCAACGAGCCTCCGGTACCCGACGGCGGTGCGGATAGCGGTGGTAGGGGGAGTTTTTTCCGTTATTGTGGCGGCGCTGCTGGCGGTAAATTATGTTCAGCGTACGGTTTTCGACGAGAGGCGCATAGCCGAACTGGACAGGCTGAAGATAGAGATTCTCAGCCGGCCCAATGATGAGCAGCTTATGGGCCGCATTCGGCAGCTGGATTTGGAGGTCAGGCGTGATCGGATTCGCCGGGTGGATTTTTCGCGAAAAGGGGGCTGGCTGCTCGCGGCGGGGCTGGTGGTGATGGTGGTGGGGATAAAGTGGGCCGATACGCTGCGGAGGAAGCTGCCTCATCCGGAATTGCGCGGGGACGTTCGCGCAGAGCAGGTGACAGAGGCGACGTGGGCCCGGCGCGCGGTAACGGCAGGTCTTCTCTTGTTAGGGGCAAGTGCCTTGCTGCTTACGTTGATTCCGCAGGTGGATTTTGTCAAGTCGTCTTTTGAGGTTGGGCCCGATGAGGTTTGGCCCGGCTTTCGCGGTCCCGGCGGGGTCGGGGTCGGTGTCACGACGAATGTTCCCGTGAAGTGGAACGGCGGTACGGGCGAGGGAATTTTGTGGAAGAAGAAGGTTCCGCTGCGGGGGCATAATTCGCCGATAGCGTGGGGCGACCGCGTCTTCGTTTCAGGTGCGGATGCGAATGAGCGTCAGGTGTATTGCTTCGACGCAGATTCCGGCGACCTGCTTTGGCGAGGCGGCGTGGAGACCGAGGCGGGCAAGACATCGGAGCCGCTCGACGTTATGGAGGATACGGGTTTCGCGGCGCCGACATGCGTTACGGACGGCAAGCGTGTTTGCGCTATTTTTGCCAATGGTGACGTCGGATGTTTCGATTACAAGGGAAAACAGCTCTGGACAAGAGGGCTCGGGGTGCCGGAAAGCGCTTACGGATATGCATCGTCTCTGGCCATGTACCGAAACCTGGTTTTGATTCAGTATGACCAGGCAACGGAGGAAGATGAAAAGTCGAAGATGATAGCCCTGAACGTTTTGTCGGGCCAGACGGTATGGGAGACCAAGCGGCCTGTGGGCGGCGCGTGGACCTCGCCGATAGTCGACAAAGTTGGCGGTAGCGAGCAGCTTATAACCTGCGGCGACCCGTGGGTGATTGCGTATAATCCGGCCAACGGCGAAGAGCTGTGGCGCGCGGAGTGCATGGGCGATGACCTCGCGCCTTCGCCGATATACGCCGGCGGGCTGGTATTGGCGATTGAATCAAATGTAAAGATGGTGGCAATCAGGCCCGACGGGCGCGGCGATGTCACCAAGACGCACATACTCTGGATGGTCGAGGACGGCATCCCCGACATCCCCAGCCCCGTCAGCAACGGTGAGCTGGTATTCCTGCTGACCAGTGACGGCACCCTCACCTGTTACCGACTGACCGACCATGCAAAGCTCTGGGAGCAGGACCTGGGGACAGGTTTCAACGCGTCGCCCACTATTGTGGGGAACCGGTTGTACCTGCTCAGCGAAAAGGGCGTGATGATTATCGCCGAGTTCGCGGAGGGATATAAGGAAGCTGCAAGATATGAGCTGGGGGAGGAATGCCACGCATCGCCGGCCTTCGTCAGTGGCCGCATCTATATCAGGGGCCTGGAGAATCTTTATTGTATAGGAAGCACAGCTTCGCAGGAGCCGTAGGCGAAGCGGGCATATTACGAAGCTATATGGATAAGCCGGACTTGAAATTTGTGGATGAGGCTGTGGGCAGAATCGGCGCCGGTGCGGAGAAGGTGCTTGCGATTCTGCAGGCGGTGCAGGGACATTACGGTTATCTGCCGAAAGAGGCGCTGGAGCGGGTTTGTGAACTGACGGACATTACGCCGGCTTCGATAATGGGGGTCTCGACTTTCTACAACCAGTTTCGTCATCAGCCGGTCGGGCGTCATATTATTCACGTTTGCGTGGGGACGGCGTGTCACGTCAAGGGCGCCGCTCAGGTCTATGAGGCCTTCCGGCGGCATCTTGATCTTACCGAGGGCGAGGACACGGACGCGCAGAGGCTCTTTACGGTGGAGAAGATTGCGTGCTTAGGCTGCTGCACGCTTGCGCCGGCGGCGCAAATCGGCCAGGTGACATACGGTCACCTGACCTCCGAAACGGTCCCCACAGTCATCAGCGATTTTCTCCAATATGAAGAAACGAGGGCGCGGCGCAAACATAGGCCGCACGAGCATCGGGCTGACATGGCCGCCGGGGAGATTCGTCTCGGCTTGGGCTCGTGCTGCGTGGCACGAGGCAGCGGGAAAGTCCGCCAGGCCCTCGAAGAAGCCCTCGACCAGACCGGCATTGAGGTCGCCATCAAGCGCGTCGGGTGTGTGGGTATGTGCTTCCAGACGCCGCTGGTGGAGGTGGTGCTGCCGGATGAGCGTTCTTTTCTTTATGCTAAGGTGCAGCCGGAGGATGCCAAAGCCATTGTCCTGCGCCACTTCAGACCGCGGGGCATCAGGAGGATTTCCAGCGTGGTCTCGAACGCACTGGATACCATATTGAGCGACCAGACGTGGCAGCCGGTGACACGCTACTCCATTGATGTACGCGAAGAGCCCGTGGCCGATTTCTTGGGCAAACAAAAACACATCGCCACCGAGCACTGCGGCCACATCGACCCGGTGGATATTGACGAGTATCTTTCAAGGGACGGCTTCGAGGCGCTGCGAAAATGTCTGCACCAGCTCAGCCCGGATGAAATCATCGACCAGATCAAAATTAGCGGCCTGCGCGGACGCGGAGGCGCGGGCTACCCGACGCATCTGAAATGGTCGGCTGTACGTCAACAGGATAGCCGAAAGAAATACGTCCTGTGCAATGGCGACGAAGGCGACCCGGGGGCGTTTATGGACCGGATGCTGATGGAGTCGTATCCGTATCGGATAATCGAGGGCGTAACAATCGCAGCGCGCACGGTTGGTGCGAACGACGGTTATTTTTACATCCGCGCCGAGTATCCGCTGGCGCTTGAGCGAATGAGCAAGGCGCTGGAGGAGTGCGAGCGGCGGGGCTTTCTCGGTGACAATATAATGGGGGCGGGGTTTTCGCTGGATTTGAAGATTGTCGCCGGTGCGGGGGCGTTCGTGTGCGGCGAGGAGACGGCGCTGATGGCAAGTATAGAAGGTCGGCGGGGAATGCCCCGGCTTCGACCGCCCTACCCGGCCGAGAGCGGGCTGTGGAACGCGCCGACCCTGATTAACAACGTCGAGACATACGCAACCGTGCCCTGGATAATCCGTCACGGCGGAGCAGAGCTGGCCAGGCTCGGAACCGGCGGCAGCAAGGGGACAAAAGTTTTCGCGCTGGCCGGAAAGGTAGCCCACGGCGGCCTCATCGAAGTGCCAATGGGAATTTCGATACGCGAAATCATTGAGGATATCGGCGGCGGCATCGCCGCAGGTAAACGCTTCAAGGCGGTGCAGATAGGCGGACCCTCCGGAGGATGTGTGCCAGCCGAATTAGCTGACACTGCCGTCGACTACGAAACGCTCGGCGATGTCGGTGCAATGATGGGTTCGGGCGGGCTGGTTGTGCTGGACGAGTCGGACTGTATGGTTGACATCGCACGATACTTCCTGGAATTCACCCAGAATCAGTCGTGCGGCAAGTGCACCTTCTGCAGAATAGGAACCCGACGTATGCTCGACATCCTCGAAAGACTGTGCGAAGGAAACGGCAAAAAGGGTGACATCGAGGAGCTCGAGCACCTGGCTGAGACGGTGAGGAAGGGAAGCCTGTGCGCGCTGGGGGGGACAGCGCCAAACCCCGTACTCTCGACGATAAAATATTTCCGCGATGAGTATGAGGCACATCTGCAGAAGCGGTGTCCCGCGGGAAGATGCAAAGCGCTGATAACTTATTCGGTGACGGATGACTGCATCGGATGCACTTTATGCGCCCAGCATTGTCCGGGCGATGCCATTGCGATGAAGCCCTACGAGAAGCACGAAATAAATGTTGAAAAATGTATCCGCTGCGGAACGTGCAAAAATATATGCCCCGCGGATGCGATAAAGGTCGAGTGACAATGCCCCGATTGGTCATAGACAATCGTGAAGTTGAGGCGCCGAACGGCAGCACGATTCTGGACGCGGCCGCGAAGTTAGGCATCGAGATTCCCACCATGTGCTTCTTGAAGGGACAAAAGCCATTGACCAGTTGTATGGTTTGTGTGGTGAGAGTGGCGGGCATTGCAAAGTTAGTTCCGGCCTGTGGGACCATTGCAGGGGAAGCAATGCAAGTCGAAACCAACAGCGACGAAGTCAGGCAGGCAAGAAGGGCGGCGCTGGAGCTGATGCTCAGCGAGCATGTCGGCGACTGCATGGGGCCGTGCCAGGTGACATGTCCGGCGCAAATGGATATACCGCTGATGATTCGGCAGATTGCAGGGGGTCGCCTTGGCGAGGCAATCGCTACGGTGAAAAGGGATATTGCGCTGCCTGCGGTGCTGGGTCGCATCTGTCCTGCGCCGTGCGAGCGGGCGTGCCGGAGGGGGCAGTTTGATACGGCAGTGTCCATCTGCCTGCTGAAAAGGTACGCGGCGGACCTTGACCTCGAATCGGAAGATCCTTACATGCCGGCTTGTCGGCCCGGGGTGAACAAGGCTGTGGCGATTGTGGGCGCCGGCCCCGCCGGGCTGGCCGCCGCCTATTATCTGCTGCAGAAGGGGTACGCCTGCACAATGTTCGATGAGCACGAAAAGGTGGGCGGCATGTTGGAATATGGCGTGCCTGAAGAGCAGTTGCCGAGAGAAGTGCTGGCGGCGGAAATTGCATTGATACAGAAACTCGGATTGAAGTTCAGGGGGCGGACGAGGATAGGTGGTGACATTTCGCTAAAGGAGTTGTGCGGGGATTTCGATGCGGTGTTTCTTGCAGTCGGCGAGTTGAAGGCCGGTGGGGAGCAATGGCCCGGTCTGGAAATAAAGGATGGCGCCGTGGTCATAAACCCGAGGACTTACGAGACTGCCATGCCAGCGGTCTTTGCGGGCGGCGATGTGGTTCGCAAGCGAAGGCTGACGGTGCGGGCGGTTGCCGACGGCAAAGAGGCGGCAACTGCGATTGACCAGTTTCTGTCCGGCGCAGAGGTGACGGGGGTGGTCAGGGAGTTCAATTGTCATATCGGCAGGCTGCGTGATACAGAAATGGAACGGTTTCTCGTATCGGCGAGCAGAGCTGCCCGGGTATCGGCGTCGGGCAAGGACGGCGGATTTACCAATGAGCAGGCGCGTGCCGAGGCGGCAAGATGTCTGCATTGTGACTGCCGAAAGCCGCAGGAGTGTAAACTGCGTCGGTACAGCGGAGAGTATGGGGCCAAAGCGCGGCGGTACAAAAGCGAGCTGCCGCTGTTTTCTCCGGAGGTTCAGCATCCGGATATTATTTACGAGTCGGGCAAGTGTATTCGCTGCGGACTCTGCATCCAGATTACGGCGGAGGCGAAGGAAGAGCTGGGGCTGACATTTATCGGGCGGGGGTTTGAAACGCGTGTGGCTGTGCCGTTCGACCACACAATTGCCGAGGGGCTCAAAAGGACTGCACAGAGATGTGTGGAAGCCTGTCCTACCGGGGCGCTGGCCTTCAAGCAGAAGTTCTGAGAGGTTAGGCGGGCCGCTCACCGCTGCCCATCCAGGGACACGTTTTCTTCTGAGGACACTCAACGCAGCCGTGTTTCCTCGAAAGCAGCGGGAGGATGATAAAGGCATCGACGGCAAAAAGAAGAAGCAGACCAAGCAGGGGCCAGGAGAAGCTTCGCACGACAACAACAGCGCCGACCATCGCGGGTATAATCCACAACGGTACGATTACGGGGATGTGTTTTCGGAACTTCTCGCCGAAGCGGTCGCCGTCTTTTTTTTCACGGAGGTGGGCGGCGATTGTGCCGTAGCCGCATGGGCACGCTGTGGTGTCCCAGAAATGACAGTAAGGGCAAACGAACATCATAATCCACAGCGCACCGGCAGCGCCATACAGCAGGTATACGACGGCAGTAAACCAGGCCCAGGCGGAGGCGCCGAGGCCCAGAAGCAGGATCGCGGAACCCAGAATGGTCATTGCGATGTAGGGAAGGTTGTTGATTAGGGTCTGGGCGGTAGTGTAGGTGGTAAGGGGTTCGCATCGGGATGCGGGGTCCTGTGTTTCTGATTGTGAGCTATCCATTATTCAGGAGGTCTTTCACGATGTCGGCAACTTCCGCGACCCGTTCGTCGGTGGCCGGTGATTTGCCTTTTTCCATTCCCATATCGGTAATTCGGAGATGCTGAAAGTTTTCAAAGCCGGCCTTTTCGAGACAGTTTTTGGCGCAATCCAGTTCGCAGCCGTCTATGGCAAGCAACAAGGATGCCGACTTCCCGGCGTTGATGATGGGCTCAACCCTGCCACCGATTCCAGCCAGACAGAACATCTTACCTAATCCATCCCTGGTCAATTTTCTTGCCGCCTTGTCGGAAATCTCGCCCACATCGGCGGCGCCTGAACAGGCAAATATCAGTTTCGGTGAGGGCTTACCCCCCGAAGGCTTATCATTCTCTGCCATGATGCTGCCTCCTTTCATTCATTACATCCTGCGGCTGCGACACCGCACGAGTTCATATTAGCAGATGTTCGGGGCGGTGACAAGCTTGACATCTTATTTCGAATCTGGTATAAGTCAGTGCAACGTCTAAATGGGGTTTTGGTCTGTTTTTTTCGGAGCGACATTATGAAATCAGAATCGAGAATCAGAGACTACAGCAGGATTTTAGCTGTCGGCCTGGTATTTTGCTTAATTTGTGTGGGGTTTTGTTTGGTTGCAGATGCGGGGGACTGGCCTCACTGGCGGGGGCCTGATTACAACGGCATATCCGACGAGACGGGCTGGACTGCGGATTGGCCTGAAGGCGGGCCGACAATATTGTGGAAGGCCTCGATTGGGATAGGTTTTTCTTCGGTTGCGGTCAGCGAGGGCCGAGCGTACGCGATGGGAAACGTCAGCGACACCGATATTGTTTACTGCTTTGACGCCGAGACGGGCGAAGAGATATGGAGGCACAGCTATTCGCAGCGGCTGGACCCGAAATACTACGAGGGCGGGACGCTGGCGAGCCCGACGGTTGCCGACGGCCGCGTCTATACCATCAGTAAGGACGGAAAGGCGTTCTGTCTCGATGCGAAAACGGGCAGGCCGATATGGTCGAAGGATTTGCTGAAAGACTTCGAGATAAAACGCACCGAATGGGGCTGTGCAGGTTCGCCCTATGTAACCGACCAAATGGTCATCTACAACCTGGGCTCGGGCGGTCTTGCGCTCAATAACCAGGACGGCGCCATTATATGGCAAAATGGAGGCGGCCCCGGCGGCTACGCTACCTGCGTACCCTTCACCACCGCAGACCAAAAATGTATCGCCTTGTTCGGGTTCCGGGAGGTCTTGGGATTGGTCGCCGACACGGGAAGAGAGCTGTGGAGGCACACGTGGAAAACCAGGTATGATGTTCACGCAGCCGACCCCATTATCGTATCCGACGACACGATATTCATTTCCTCCGGCTACGGCAACGGCTGTGCACTGTTGAAAATACAGATGCAGGGCGCCCAAGGCACTGTCACCGAGCTGTGGCGAAACAACAACATGTGCAATAAGATGAATGGGTCGGTGCTTTGGGAGGGGTATATCTACGGCGTCGATGAAGGTGGCGATCTGCGGTGCCTGAACCTGCGGACGGGAGACCTTATTTGGAAGCAGGGCGGTTTCGGTCAGGGCAGCCTGATGGCAGCCGACGGCAAGCTGATAGTCATGGGCGAGAAGGGCAATCTCGTGATTGCCGAGGCTTCGCCTGAAGGATACAAGGTTCTCTCCAGCGCCAATATTCTCACGGGCAAATGCTGGACGGTTCCTGTGCTGGCCAACGGCCGGATTTATACACGCAACGCTGCCGATGACATGGTCTGTGTTGACGTGCGCGGCAAGGAAGCCGCCAGCGCGGTTGCCTCCGACTGTGACTGGCCGCAGTTTCGCGGGCCCAACAGAGACGGTAAATCAGATGAGACGGGGCTGCTGAAAAAATGGCCCGAAGGCGGACCAAAAATGCTGTGGTCGGCCGATGGGCTCGGGGGCGGTTTTTCTTCGGGGGCGGTGGTTGACGGCATGATTTATACAACCGGCCTGGCAGCGGATAAACAGGGAATGGTTTCTGCCTTCGACCTCGACGGCAACCTCAAGTGGAAGAAATCATACGGGCCCGAATGGAGCGGCTCTCACGACGGGGCCCGCACCACGCCGACGGTTGACGGCGACCGGTTCTATGTTATGAGCGGCTACGGTAACCTTGTCTGCTTCGACGCCAAAACCGGCGACATCAACTGGCAGGTCGATACACTGAAAGAGTTCAAGGGCAAGAACATCCAGTGGGGAATCTCCGAATCGGTTTTAGTCGACGGCGAGAAGGTCATCTGCACGCCGGGCGGCGAGGACGCCACCCTCGTGGCGCTCGATAAGATGACGGGCGAAACCATCTGGACCAGCAAGGGTCTCAGCGAGGCCAGCGCCTACTGCTGCCCCGTGATTTTCGATGTGGGCGGCAATCGTGTTCTGATAACGATGATCGCCAAGTCTATCGTGGCGCTCGATCCGGAAACGGGAAAACTTCACTGGCAAATTCCACACGAGACGAGCTACGACATTTCGGCGGTTACGCCTGTCTATGACAACGGTCATCTTTATGTCACCAACGGCTACGGCAAGGGCGGCATGATGCTGGATCTGTCCGAGGGCGGGACCAAATACACCCAAAAGTGGACCGACAAGAACCTCGATTGTCACCACGGCGGGGTAATTCTTATCGACGGTGATATTCACGGCTCCAACCACAAGGGACAGGGTGCTAATAAGGAAAGTTGGATTTGTCTGGAACTGGCCACCGGCAAGATGAAGTACTTCGGCAAGCTGGTCGGCAAGGGCAACGGGATTTATGTCGATGGGATGTTGTACTGTTACGGCGAGAATGGGAAGGTCGGGCTTGTTAAGATTACACCCGGCGGCTATGAGATGGTCAGCTCCTTCGATGTTACCATGGGCAAGGACGAGCACTGGGCGCATCCGGCGATTTCGAACGGTACTCTTTACATCCGCCACGGGGACGTCCTGATGGCTTACGACATCAAAGCCCCCTGAAGCCGCAGCCATACAACCCGTCTCGCTGTACTTCTTCTCGACGCCCAATTGTCACATACCCTGCGGGGCGCTGCGCGGGATAAACCCTCGGTAGTATCCTGCCGCTGCACGGGCACAATCTGCTTGACCTCCGGACCGTGGATGTGTTATACTGCTTGGTCATTCACAAACATGAAAATTGCGTCGAGTGGGGGCATTTATTTAAATAAATGACTCATACACGTAAAACCCGGCCACCCGCAATGGGAGGTGGATAACATGGCAGCAATCGTAAGAAAAAGCGGCATCGAAGTCATTGGCGACGTCCCATGGGGAACCCACCTCTGTCAGTTCTACAAAACAAAAGAGGATTTGATCGATATTCTGGTGCCCTATTTCAAGGCCGGGCTCCGGAACAACGAGTTCTGCATGTGGGTGACATCAGAGCCTTTGAGCAGTGAAGAGGCCAGGAATGCCCTGGCTAAGGAAGTGAACAGCCTGGGTGAGTATGTCGCGAAGGGTCAGATCGAGATACTTGACTACACCCAGTGGTATACGAAGTCCGGCCGTTTCGACGCCCAAGAGGTTTTGCAGGGCTGGGCCAAGAAGGAAAAGCAGGCCCTGGCCAGTGGATTCGACGGCCTTCGCCTCACGGGAAATACCTTCTGGCTGGGGCAAAAAGACTGGAAGGATTTCGCCGATTATGAAGCAGAAATAAACAGGGTCATAGGCGACTACCGAATGCTGGCAATCTGCACCTATTCGCTTGATAAGTGTACAGCTTCAGAGATTATCGATGTGGTGGGCAACCACGAATTTGCACTTATTCGGCGGGAACGCAAATGGGAGATAATTGAAAGCATCAAACACAGAGAGACGCTGGCAGCGCTGGGGGAGAGCGAGAACAAGTACAGAACACTGCTCAAGAATGTCCCCCAGAAGATATTCTATAAGGACTTGAACTCGGCATACGTTTTGTGCAACGACAGCTTTGCAGAGGATTTGAAAATCACGCCCAAAGACATCAGGGGAAAGACGGATTATGACTTCTTCCCCAAGGAGTCTGCTGAAAAACATAAAGCAGATGATAAGAGAATTATGGAATCCGGGAACGCGGAGGAGATAGAAGAGCAATATCTCAAGGACGGAAAAGACATAGCCGTCCACACATTCAAAGCCCCGGTAAAGGATGAACAGGGCAATACCATAGGCATATTTGGCATCTCCTGGGACATTACCGAGCACAAGCACGCCGAGCAGGCCCTGCGGGAGTCCCAGAAGCACCTCAGCACCAGGAACCGCATTGCAGAAGTCTTCCTCACCACACGCGACGATGAGATGTACGCAGAAGTGCTGCAAGTAATTCTGGAGGCCATGCAAAGCAGGTACGGGATCTTTGGATATATAGACGAGGATGAAACCCTGATTATCCCTTCTATGACCAGAGACATCTGGGAACAGTGCCAGGTCCCCGACAAGACGATAGTGTATCCCCGCGAAAAATGGGGCGGCATCTGGGGCCGGGCGCTAAAAGAGAAAAGAACCCTTTATGCCAATGAAGGCTTACACGTGCCTGATGGTCATGTGCCTATCACAAGGGTTCTGGTCGTCCCGATTCTGTACGGCCAACAGCTTATCGGGCTGCTCGAAGTCGCCAACAAGCCCAGCGATTACGCCGAGAAAGACCGACGGTTCCTCGAAGACGTCGCCGCCCACATAGCCCCCATCCTCAATGCCAGATTGGAAAGAGATAAGCAGCAGAGACAACGCAGACAGGCAGAAGAAGCTCTCAGACGAAGTGAAGAACGATATTCGCTGGCCCAGCGGGCAGCCAGCATCGGCAGTTGGGACTGGGACATTCTCACCGGCAAGCTGACATGGTCTGAGCAGATAGAACCGATGTTCGGCTTTGGCCGAGGCCAATTCGCCGCAACTTATGAGGCATTTCTCGAATGCGTACATCCTGATGACCGCCGGCACGTTGTTGATTCGGTGAACGCTTGTGTCGAACAAAGCAGGGATTACGCCATTGAGCACCGTATAGTCTGGCCGGACGGCACAGTGCGATGGGTCTCCGAAAAAGGCGACGTCATCCGCAACGAGACCGGAAACGCAATTCGTATGCTGGGCGTGGTCCAGGACATAACCGAGAGAAAAACCGCCGAGCAGCGGCTCCTGCTCGGCAGCAGTATTCTCGAAACAATCAACCAAAAAGAAAAAGGCCAGGACATAATCCGCAGGATTCTCGAACTTCTTAAGGAATACACGCATCTTGATGCTGTCGGAATTCGGCTTCGCGACGGAGACGACTATCCCTACTACGAAGTAAACGGTTTCTCCGAAGACTTCGTAAACCGTGAAAACTATTTGTGCGCCCGAGATGAGTCCGGCGGGAAAGCCCGCGATTTACGGGGCCGGCCCGTCCTCGAGTGCATGTGCGGAAACGTCATATTAGGCCGTACCGACCCGGACGCCCCGTTCTTTACTGAAGGCGGCAGCTTCTGGACAAACAGCACCACCCAACTGCTTGCCTCAACCTCCGACAAAGAGCGAATGACACACACCCGAAACCACTGCAACCGCGCCGGGTACGAATCGGTGGCGCTTATCCCACTGCGCTCCGGCCCACAAATCGTCGGCCTGCTCCAGCTAAATGACCACCAACGAGGATGTTTCAACGCTGAGACGATACGCTTCTTCGAGGGAATGGGCGACAGCATCGGGATAGCCCTGGCCAGAATCAAGGCAGACGAGCAGATAGAAAGCCTCGCAAGATTTCCATCTGAGAGTCCATCTTCAATCGTCCGCGTGGCGGCAGACGGCGCCATCCTCTATGCCAACGGCCCCGGAGACGCCCTGCTGCACGAATGGGGCTGCAACGTAGGCCAGCGCGTCCCGAAACACTGGCACCAATACGTCTCGCGCATACTCGGCCACGGCGACAGCGAAGAGCTTGAAACCACGTGCGGCGACAGAATACTCTCCGTTTTGATCGCCCCGGTGGTTGACGCCGGTTACGTCAACCTGTATGGTATTGATATTACAGAACGTAAACAGGCAGAAGAAGACCTCCGGCAGTACCGTCAGCACCTCGAAGAGCTGGTCAAGGAGCGCACCGCCGAGCTGCAGGAAACAAACCAGAAATTACGCCGGGAAGTCGAACAGCGAAAAGAACTCGAAAGACAATTGCTGGATATCAGCGAAAGGGAAAAAAGGCTGATTGGGCAGGAGTTGCATGACAGTATAGGCCAGCAACTCACGGGGATTGCATTTATGACCAAAGTCCTCCAACAAAAGCTCGTCAGCCGACTGCCCGAAGAGGCCGGCGGCGCGGCCGAAATATCAGAACTTGTTAATGAAGCCATGAGTCAGACACGCGTTCTCGCCAAAGGACTTCATCCGGTAGATTTGGATGCGGAAAGCCTCATGTCAGCCCTGCACGGACTCGCATCAACCACCGAGCATCTTTTCGGCGTCAATTGCAGCTTCAGATGCGATAAGCCCGTCTCCGTGGCTGATACCACGGTCGCGGTAAACCTTTATCGCATCGCTCAGGAAGCTGTCACCAACGCCGTCAAGCACGGAAAGGCACAAAACATTCGAATAGGCCTTGCCTCCCATGGCGGGCAATCCACCCTGACCGTAAACAACGACGGTCTGGACTTCGAGCCCGTCCCTCAAAAAGGCGCAGGTATGGGCCTCAACATCATGCACTACCGCGCCGAAATCATCAACGGCTCACTCGATATTCGTAAAGGCGCCTCCGGCGGCACACAGGTAACCTGCACCTTTCCAAACGACCAAAACTGATACGAGGCGAACGGACGCTATGGCACAAAAAGAAATAAAAAAAGAGACAAACCAGCACAAGACCAGGATTCTCATCGTGGACGACCACCCGATCGTCCGCGAAGGATTAGCCAAGCTCATCGACCAGGAAAAGGACATGGCCGTCTGCGGACAGGCCGAGGATGCCCACCAGGCCATCAAAGCCATCAAAACCCTTAATCCCGACCTGGTCATTGTGGACATCTCTCTCAAAGAAACCAGCGGCATGGATCTCATTAAGGACATAAAGGCACAACACACCAAACTGCCCGTTCTTACACTATCAATGCACGATGAGTCTTTGTATGCCGAGCGGGCCCTTCGCGCCGGCGCCCAGGGCTACATAATGAAGCAGGAAGCCCCCGAAAGGGTCGTCGCCGCAATTCGCACCGTCCTCGCCGGCAAGCTCTACATCAGCGACAAGGTAACATCAAGAATGGTGCACAAATTAGTCGGCAGCAAAACCGACCACGCCGCCGCCGGCGTCGATGCACTCAGCGACCGCGAATTGGAGGTCTTTCTGCTCATCGGCCAGGGCTTCGGAACCCGACAGATTGCAGAAAAACTCTTCCTCAGCCCAAAAACCATTGAGACCTATCGTGCACACATCAAGGAGAAACTCGGCGTCGCTGATGCCACCGAGCTGCTCCAGTACGCCATCCAATGGGTGAGCAGTCACGAAGACAAGTAGCCGCGGTACGGCCCCCCACGCAGCTGGCAGCGCACCAAAATAACCGGCCTCGACAAGCCCCAATCGCCCTTACCCCACCCCTACCCTGTCGGCTCGGCCATAGGGGATTTCCCCATACCGAGCACAGCGATTACACCGATACAAGAAACAGTTTAGACCCCGATTTACATAAACTCGCGAATCGCTAATATCAGTCTATACGCTGCAGACGCCGAGATGAAATTAATGCCGCTTGCTTGTAACGAGCTTGCGAACTTGTGAAAAATTCATCACCCTCCTCCCGGCCGGGTTTGACAGCTGCTACGGGGGGATTGCCAGACCCGGCCGAAAACGATTGACGCAGCATCCTCTGCTGAGATTATAAAATGAAGATTATTCAAAAAAACACCGAGCCAAAGGAAAAAAGAAGGAATTATAAGATTACGTCATCCTTCTCAATCCCTCCTCCTCCGAAGCCGGGTTTGACAGCCGCAATAGAACTGTGGCTGCCTTACCTGGCAGAAAACCAGCGCAGTACGATTAAGCTGCGACGAATATAGAATCTTGAGCGGACAGGTGGTTCGCTCCCCGATGTGGAAGGGATTCTGGAAATGTTGGTGTTGACCAGGGGCAAGGATCGGTCAATTGTCATTGGCGAAAATGTTGAGCTGACAATAGTTGATATTCGCGGTAATAGCGTCAGGCTCGGAATAACCGCCCCGAAATCCACACCCGTTCACCGTCGGGAGGTATACGATGCTATCCGCGGCCAAAACCTGCCGAAAAGCGATAGCTCTCTGTCCCAGGCTAAACAAAACAAATGCCGAGGATGAGTGATGATTGAGCAGCAAGTACAGCTCCCCAACACCCAGAACAAAACCAGAATCATGATTGTCGACGACCATCCCATTGTCCGTCGAGGCCTCGTGCTGCTTATTAACCAGGAAGCGGACCTGGCCGTAACGGCAGAGGCGGAGAACGCCGAACAGGCCCTCGACGGTATCGGAAAACAACATTTCGACCTGGCTATTGTGGACATCTCGCTCTCGGGCACAAACGGCGTCGAGCTCACCGAGACAATCAAGACCAAATACCCCAATCTTCCGGTATTGATACTCACCATGCACGACGAGGCCAGATACGCCCGAAGCGCATTTTGCGCAGGGGCCAGAGGCTATGTTACCAAACGCGATGCGGCCGAGACCATCGTTTCGGCAATACGTCTGGTGCGAAGCGGCAAAAACTACGTGAGTGACAATATGGCCAGGAAGCTTTCAGAAAGTACCGTGCCGGCCTGCAAAACCGCAAAATCAGACGAAGCCGAGTGACACCTCGGGGGGGCAATGCAACATGAAAATCAGCCTTGAAAAACCAAAACCCAAAGACAGCAACCGTCATAGCAGAAACCATGATGCACACCGGACTATTGATGCAAGGGTCAGGATTCTGGTAATTCAAGGCCGCCCCGCCGCCCGTAATAAACTCAGTGAGGTCCTCGAGCGTCTGACCGACCTGGCGGTCTGCTACGAGACCGAGCAGCCCGCTCAGGCGGCGGAAATCATCGAGCAATCCAGCATTGATTTGGCGCTGGTTGATATCTCTCCGGCAAACAAGGCGGGCATCAAGCTTACCGAACACATCAGAATGAGATACCCGGAACTGCCGGTCTTGGTGGTTTCCACCCGTCGCCTGCCGCCCGGTCAAAGGGCACGCCCGTCAACAACTGCCATGGCGAATACCGTCGGTGCGCAAGACGTCGATTCAGTCGTTGATGCGATTCGGTACAGCCAGTCTCTGTTACGGAGCGGAGTTTCCGGCTTCAGCGTTGTCTTGAGGATTTGAAGGAGCAAGAAAATGATTAGGATGCGATATGCTGCCAGAAAAGTGGCGTTCATTTCTTCATTTCCGCCCCGACGGTGTGGAATTGCCACTTTCACCTCAGACTTGATTAAGAATCTGGCCCTGGCCGCAGGGCACCATCTCGACCCAGTTGTGATCGCAATGCAGCCCCCGGCCGAGTTGACATACGACAACATCGTCAAACTCAGAATTCGCAAAGACGTCGCACATGATTATCCTGCCGCTGCCGACTATATAAATCGCAGTGATATTGACCTCGTGTCAGTTCAGCACGAGTTCGGCCTGTTCGGAGGCGAGGCCGGCTCATATCTGACCCTGCTGCTTGACAGGGTCAAAAAGCCAATAATAACCACGCTGCACACAGTTCTCGAAACCCCGTCGCCGGAGTATTTCGACTCAATGATCGACCTGTGCCGCGCTTCCAACAAGCTAATCGTCATGAACAAACGCGGCATCGGGATGCTGCAAGATATCTACGGCGTGCCGGAACAAAAAATCGAGCTGATTCCACACGGCATACCGGATTTGCCATTCGTCAACAGCAACGACTGCAAGCACAGCCTCGGCCTGGCCGGCAGAAAGACCATTCTTACTTTCGGCTTGTTGGGCAGAAACAAGGGAATTGAAGTCATGCTCAAAGCCCTGCCGAGAATCGTAGAGGCCGATCCGTCAGTCCTATACATAGTCCTCGGCGCCACGCATCCTGAAGTCCTGCGGCACGAGGGTCAGTCCTACAAGGTCAAGCTCGAAGAAATGGTCAGAGCCCTCAGATTGCACCAAAACGTTCTTTTCTATAATCGCTTCGTGGAAGATAAGGAGCTTTTCCAGTTCCTCTGCGCGACCGATGTTTATGTGACGCCGTATCTGCACAGAGAGCAGCTGACCAGCGGCACGTTGGCCTTTGCGGTGGGCACGGGCAAAGCGGTAGTCTCTACCCCTTATTGGGCCGCCGAGGAGCTGCTGGCACAGGGCCGGGGCAGACTAGTTCAATTCGGCGACTCAGAGAGTATGGCACAGGCCGTCGTTGAAATCCTTACTCGCAATACGTTGTTTTCTATCATGAGAAAACGGGCCTATGAATACGGCAGGTCCATGACCTGGCCGACGGTCGGACAATCCTACTGGAGACTTTTCGAGACGGTGACACGCGACGCCATTATACCGGCAGGAGCCGCTGCAATTGCTCCGGGTTGCAAGCTGCCTGATTACAGCAGCCGGCAGGCATACCAGCCGGCCCCAGCCGTTTGAGCGGCCCGCCCTCACTGTTGAAGTGGCAACCGATCAGCAGGAGAAACATTGCTTAGAAAGCGATTTTTTGCAAAGGTTTGGATATGGGGTATCCACCAAACATATTAGAACTGGATAGCTATTTCAAAGAAAGGAGGCTCCTATGGTCATGACGTCTTCGACAATGCTTGAGCTGGGTACGCGTGCGCCACACTTCCAGCTGCCTAACATGAAAGGCAAAGTTGTCTCACTTGACGACTTCAAGCATGCGCCGGCTCTGCTCGTCATTTTCATGTGCAACCACTGTCCCTATGTAAAGCACGTCCTGCCCGCAATGGTGGAAATCATCAAACGCTACCAATCGAAAGGGCTGGCCGTGGTCGGCATCAGCTCGAACGATGTCGATAACTTCCCCGAGGACAGTCCCGAAATGATGGCCGAAGTCGCTCAAAAGACGGGCTTCACCTTCGACTACCTCTACGATGAGACGCAGGCAGTCGCAAAAGCCTATCGCGCCGCCTGTACCCCTGATTTCTTCCTCTTTGATGCCGACCGAAAACTGGTTTACCGCGGGCAGATGGACGACAGTCGGCCCGGAAACAAGATACCCGTAACCGGCGCCGACCTCTGCCTGGCGCTCGATGCCGTACTTGATCGCAAGCCCGTCACCCCGGACCAAAAACCGAGCATCGGCTGCAACATCAAATGGAAGCCCGGAAATGAGCCCGACTATCCCGGGTAACCGCACGTCCGCCGCAGAGGCTTGTGTGGGTGTGTCTGTGACTTTGGGGACACATGGTATCGCGTAATTTGAAGCCGGCGAAGCGAACGGCAGAGCAGCAAAATGGAATATCCCGTTACCCGGCTGAGAAGTGAGCAAGAATTGAGACTGTTGCCATTGATACAATTTAGTGTTTGTCTTTGCATCGGTTTGGTGCGAGACGGTAATCTAATATCAGGAGAGCACTTAGGCATAACGAAAGGAGGTCTGAGTCATGAATAGGCAAAAGGTATACAAAGAGATTGAAGAAATGTTCGGACTTGTTCCGACGTTTTTCAAAGCTGTTCCGGATTCGTCGCTCGAATTGGAATGGGAGTTGTTCAAGCGGGTGCAGTTCGACGAAGGACCAATACCGAACAAATATCGCGAGCTTATAGGCATTGCCCTATCGGCTGTCACCAAATGCCGTTATTGCGCATTTTACCACACGGAATTGGCGAAACTGAACGGGGCAACAGAAGCTGAAATCGAGGACGCCGTCCATTACGCCAAATCGAGCGCCGGCTGGAGCGCCTACCTTAACGGCCTCCAGATGGACTATGACCAGTTCAAGGCCGAGGTAATGCAGGCCTGCGACCATGTGCGCTCCCTGCAGGGCGCAAACGTCTGATGCGGACCGCTGCGCACAGTGCATTACGGCCGTTATTGCCAGGATACCGTTCTTTCTGAATCTTTGGATTTGACAGACGTCCCAAGTCGCACTATTATTTGGCTGCGAACGACAAATGCGACCTTGCCGCATAACTCGCTCGGCAGCATCGTTTGCCTGCGGCTTGCCAATCGAATATGTTAAGAGGGCGGGACGACCACCTGCTGTCTTGTCCTGTGTGCATCCGGTGGAATGTGTGGTTGCATAGGGCAAGGCCTCCGGCGGCGCTCAACTGAAGCAGGCCATCGACCCAGAATCAATATAAATGAAAATAAAGCTGCATTGGGAAGACTAAAATGGTCAGGATTATAAGGGCAAATGAAAGACATTTCTCGGACTTCGGCTGGCTGCAAACCTATTGGCTCTTTTCTTTTTCGGATTATTATGACCCGAACAACATCCAGTTCGGAGGCCTGCGGGTATTCAACGACGACGTGGTCCAGCCCGGCACGGGTTTTCCGACCCATCCTCATCAGGAGATGGAGATTGTGACGATTGTGCTCGAAGGAGAAATCACGCACGCCGACAGTATGGGCAACAAGGCGGTCATCAAGGCGGGGGATGTTCAACGAATGTCTGCGGGGACGGGCCTTACCCATTCTGAGTTCAACCTGGCCGATGCACCCGTTCATTTCTATCAGATATGGATATACCCGGATGAAAAGGGATTAAGGCCGACTTATGACCAGAGACATTTCAATCCCGCCTCTTGGAAGAACAAGTTGCTGCCCGTGGCCTCGGGCCAGGGAATTGGAGAGGCGGTGACATTTCACACTGATGCGACCATCTACAGGGGCGACCTCGGCAAGGGCGCCGAGGTGCGGTTCGAGACGAGTGATGATCGCCGAATCTTCGTATATGTGACCGATGGCCAGCTCCAGGTAAACAAAGAGCCGCTCAAGAGCAAAGACCAGGCGCGCATCGATCCCGAAGGTTCCATCCATCTGAAGGCACTTTCGGATGCCCAGGTCATATTGATGGACGTGCCGTCATGTAAAGGCTGGGGATATGACCGGGAAACTCTCAAAGGGGCCCGTAAATAACCGTCCCATCTAAAGGATTCAAGTCGGCCACAACGGTGTGGCCCAAACAAAACCAAAACTATTCAGGAGATATAGGATGAACATGACCACAGAAAAACTCGTCAAGCTGATGAACAGGGATTTGGAGCTCGAATACTCCGCCGCCATACAATACATAAACCACGCCGCCGTCATGACCGGCGCCGCCTATGGCGACATCATAAAGGAGCTCAAAATCCACGCCAACGAGGAAATCCAGCACGCTATGACGCTCGCCGACCAGATTGACTATCTCGCCGGCTCGCCCAGCGTCAATGTCGGAAAAATCCTCACCTCCGATGACAACGTGGAAATGCTCGAGCAGGACCTCGCCGGCGAAGAAGACGCCATAAAGAGGTATAAAATCCGCGTGGAGCAGGCCGAGCAGCTAAAAGAATTCGCCCTCGCCCAGCAGTTGCGGACCATCCTCGCCATGGAGCAGGAGCACGCAATGGACCTCAAACAGGCCCTCGGAAAATAGACCGAGCTGATGCACGGCTGAGCGACAATCTGCGTTGCAGCGAGCAAACCTTTGAGGCTGTAGAGCACGCCGGAGGTATTATCGCTATCATTGGCAGGAACACGACTCCTTCTGAGCGTGTTTCGGAAGGTATTTACAATCACACTTTCGAAGAATTATTGACCTTTGAATATTAAATGGAACGTTCCGGTACAAACAAGAGAAAGTTGTCATTCCCCCGAAAGGGGGAATCCAGCCATTTTATCAAGGTTTTCTGGACTCCTGCTTGCGCAGGAGTGACAGGATGTCTGTTCCGTTATTTATTAAAAAAGCAATAGTTAAGCTTCCCGCGCATCTTACGGCCTTGCTCCTAAGGACAGGCCTCCAGCCACTGCGAGGCAAAAAGAGCAAAATCCCTCGAATCGATTATGTCATCTTCGTACAGCTCCGCCGGCGAATCAAATACGAGCATCTGCCCGCCGCTGAATACATATAGAACCTCGTCATCAGAAAGGGCATAGTCGTACACCCGAAAGTCGTCGATCTTTCCGAAATACTCGTAGTTCGTGCTGCTGACAAATCCGTTGCCCACCATAAAACTCGAGATACCCCCTGCTGCGGTCGTCGCCCCGGTCTTCTCGGCTTTCTTGTCGCCGTTGCAGTAAATCTTCGCCAGGCCCGTAGCCGTATCCAGTGTAAAGACATAATGATTCCACCGGCCTTCCCAGTCGGCTTCCGCTGCGTCGGTCCAGAACAGACGCTGGACGTTCTTACCACCGCTCTCAAACATCACGCCGCTGTTATTAGGCGTCGGTATGTGAACCAGCAGAACACGGTCCTCGCCCGACTTTCCCGCCTGGAACGCCATCCCCCACGCAGGGTCCGGCTGCACTGCCGCGTTGCCGTTCACCCACAGGGACACCGCCACCGCAGAGCTTACACCGGCAAAGGCCATCGAGGCGGACGATACAACCACCTTGGTGTTGCCGTCGAAGTTGATGCAGCCGGCATCCTGACCGCCGCTGTCCCAGGCGTCTGTCTTCGGCGCACCCGTGGATACCACCTGCACCGCACCGTTGTATGCCGATGCTGAAGCGTCGTAGGCGGTGCTTCCGGAAGTCTCATCGAACCGATAGTAAACAACAAGATGATTGGCGTCGGGCTCCGTGCCCACAGGCACATACTGAGGCGTTTCGAGCCAGTCGCCGGAGAGAATTTTCAGATCACAGGCATCGACCACGCAATCATTGTTGAAGTCGGCGTTTCTGCCCACAAAATCAACCGCCCAGAGATTGCCCGAATTGCTCTGGCTGCTTCTGCTTCTTCCGGTCGTTACATTTCTTTCTGAGAAAACAAAGCCGGCCTTGTCGGGCCTTACAGTGAAAGACGTATCAGAAGGCACCTTTGTCAGCGCGTAGATGCCGCGAGCATTCGTCGTATCGCTGAATATCTGACCGCCGCCTGTCTCCCCGGCGACCAGAACGTCGCTGACCGGCGCTCCTGTGCCGTCGGTTATACGCCCGCTGATGATCTCGCCCGAACCGGAGGTATAGATATTGTACACACAAACTACCACAGTATCCCAGTGAATGATATCGGGAAGGTTGTACCACGCGTCATCCGAGCCGTTCCAGCCCATGTTGAGATGGTGATACAGTGTCGAGCCGTTGTAACCATAGCCGTCAGCGATGATGGCATGGCCTTCAACTGTGGGACTGCTGATGCCAAGTATCACCGGATGGTCGGCATCAAGATTCGTATTGATCATCTTGTCCCGTTGGACGCTGCTGATGCCGGACCCATCATACCCATAGAAGGCGCTGGTATAATCAAACGTGTCGATGAGGGAATCATTTACATATCCCATGTTGGCCCCGGAACCGTCGCTGTAATAACTCATGTGGACGGTGATGCCCGCATCAAAGCATAGCGCTCCGATGGCCTGAAGCCGGGCATCGGATGTGCCGCAGTCCGGCGTAAGGTCCATCAGGCTCCACTGATAGGGGCCGCCGGCGCCGTCACCGCCGCGGGTATAAGCCGTCTGCTCCGACCCGTTAACCCAAATGGTGAAACCCTCCACTCCAATAGCACCGGTGGGATACTGCCAGTAACGTATCAACTGTGCTATCGCTGTCGCAACACATCCGCAGGGATAGTTGTCCGGGTCGCACGGGTCGTACGGCGGTGTGTAGTAGTTATAGCATGCATTCCCGCATACTGTTCTCTGGCCCCACCGGCTTTCCACTAACGGATCAACACGCGGATCGGATACCGAGATCAGCTCGAATGCCGTTACTTCGTCACCCTCGAACCGGTCCGGCACCCCTGTGTGAGCCTGCAACTGCGCCCACTTCTGACGGGCCTTTCCACAGGCCAGTTTCAGCCTCTGCCGTGCTTCGTCGGAGAGGGAAGGGCCTCCGTTTGCCGCAAGGCCTCGCGCCGCAGCGATTCGATTCGGCACGTCACCCCGAACCAGTATGCTCAGATGACTCTCATCCGAGACCTCGTACACGCCTTTAGAGGCAAAGGCAATGACCGGCTCCACCTCATCGTCAGCCGGGACTATGACGAATCCGGAAGGCTCCAGATAAACTACATAGTAGCTCGGTTCGTCCGTATCATCAGTGAAAACCTCTGTCGATTTGATCTTTCGGCCCAGAGCAGTTCCCCGCGGCGTCGGGTCAACCCGCAGCCACCCCTGCGCGGCCTTGCGAGCGTCACTTAATCCCACGGGCTTCGCACATATATCGCCAGTCCGGAAAAGCAAAACAAATAGCATCACTGAGACCGTCGATGCAGCCTCGAATTTCAGACTGTGCCCTTCAGCACGCCCTTTCATCTGACATTTCCCACTCGAAACGTTACACAACATAATTCTATCCGTACAAAATCCACAATTTGGTCTTAATCACCTCTATCTTATCAAATTCCCGCCCTTCTGTCGCCTATTACCTGGAAAATCCCGGTTGAAACTGATGATACGCGTCGAATATTTGTGGTCCGCAGCCATGCGGTGCATAGATCACCCCGTTGACAGTTCGACCGCAAAAGGATAGGATATTGCTTTCGCCAACAGTAAGGAGCATTGAGTAATGACCAATGTGACGCTTGTGACGGGCGACGGCATAGGCCCGGAAATAGCCGAAGCCGCACGACGATGCGTCGATGCGACCGACGCCGGCATCAACTGGGAGATAATGGAGGCCGGCGTCGAGGTCATGGAAAAAGAGGGCACACCCCTGCCCGATGCCACCGTCGAATCCATCAAGAGAAACGGCATCGCACTCAAAGCCCCCATCACCACACCCGTTGGAAAAGGCTACCGAAGCATAAACGTCCACCTGCGACAGACCCTCGACCTGTACGCCTGTCTCAGGCCCTGCAAAAGCTACAAGGGCGTACGCAGCAGGTATTCCGATATCGACCTTGTCGTGGTGCGAGAGAACACCGAGGACCTCTACGCCGGCATCGAATTTCAAAAGGGCAAAGAAGACACCGCCGAGATTATCGACTGGATTAACAGACACAGCAGCCGACAGGTGACCCACGACTCCGGCATCAGCATAAAGCCAATCTCCGTCGCCGCTACAGACCGAATCGTAAGCTTCGCCTTTGACTACGCCCGAAAGATGGGACGCAAAAAAGTGACCTCCGTCCACAAGGCCAACATCATGAAATTCACCGACGGCCTCTGGCTCGACGTCAGCCGAGAGGTCGCCAAGCGATACCCCGACATCGAATTCGAAGACCGCATCGTCGACAATATGTGCATGCAGCTTATTCAGAAGCCGGAGCTTTACGACGTCATCGTCCTGCCCAACCTCTACGGCGACATTATCAGCGACTTGTGCGCAGGCCTCGTCGGCGGACTGGGCGTCGCTCCGGGCGCAAACATCGGCGAAAAAGGCGCCATCTTCGAGGCCACACACGGCAGCGCACCAAAGTATAAAGGCGCCAACAAGGTCAACCCAACCGCCTTGATACTCAGCGCCGTAATGATGCTCCGCCACATCGGAAAAATGGCCGAGGCCGACAAGCTCGAAAATGCCGTCGCCGACGTCATCGCAGAAGGCAGGAATGTCACATACGATATGAAACCCGACCGCAACGACCCAACCGCCGTAGGAACTCAGCAAATGGCTGATGCTATTATCGAAAAAGTCCAAGGGTGAGATACTCACAGCGAGACTGCACATCGAACCGTTCGGTCCGGCGCTTTTGCTCGGGTTATTACAAAGGGTCTTCTAATTGAACCAACTGTATTATCGAAAACTGATTGCCGGCCAGGTCAAAGGTTGGATCGCCGCATTTCTCCGGCTCCTTCTGTCCTTGGCCGCTTACCTCTACCTCGCACTCATCACCCTGCGCAACTTCTTGTATGACGCCGGCATCCTGAAAGTGCATCGCGTAAACGCCGCCGTCATCAGCATAGGCAATGTCACCGCAGGCGGCACAGGTAAGACCCCGCTGGTAATCTGGCTCTGTAACCTGCTCGGCGAAAAAGGCGTCCCCTGCGCAATACTGACCCGCGGCTACAAAGCAGCTCAGAACTCACAACTAAAAACTCAAAGCTACATTGATGAGCCGGCTGTCATTGCTGAGAGCTGTCCCAACGCAACTGTTATTATCAACCCCAACCGCGTTGCCGGCGCACGCGAAGCCATTGAAAACTTCAACGCAAAAGTCCTCATTATGGATGACGGGTTCCAGCATCGACGCCTTGCCCGCGACCTCGACATTGTTGCCATAGATGCTGCCTGTCCCTTCGGTTACGAAAGGCTTTTGCCCGCCGGACTCCTCCGAGAGCCTCCAACCGCCCTGAAACGGGCGCACGCCGTCGTCCTGACACGCTGCGACCAGGTCGCCGATGCCGACCTGACAAAACTTGAGCACCAGCTAAACGCGATAAATCCGAACATGACCATCGCCGCCTCGGTCCATAGCCCCGTATGTGTCAAGACCGCCGAGGGCACACAAATCAAGCCGGAGCAGCTCAAGGGAAAAAACGCATTTGCCTTCTGCGGAATAGCCAATCCCGATGCCTTTTTCACCACCCTCAAGGCGCTCGGCCTGAACCTCGTCGGCATTAGCCCATACAACGACCACTATCATTACAACGCCGGCGATATCGCCGACATCTGTGAAGCAGCAAAGAAACTTAATGCTAATCTCGTCCTCACAACCCAAAAAGACTGGACGAAGATCTCATCGTTTGAGCCGGGTACAAAAGAGCTGCTTTTCGGGTATCTGGCGATTCAGCTGAGATTCCGCGATGGCCGGGAGAAACTAATAGGCTTGATTGAACGAGCTTTGGCCGCTACAATCTCTTGAAAGACCGAGAAGAAAGATATGTACGAGAAACTTCTTAAAGTAGTGGCGAATCTGGGTTCGCCGAAGGTTCTGGTGGTGGGCGACTTCATGCTGGACGTCTATGTTTACGGGGACGCCCTGAGGATAAGCCCGGAGGCGCCGGTGCCGGTGCTCAAGGTGTGCAGAACGGACTACGGCTGCGGCGGGGCCGGTTCTGTTGCCGCCGACGTTGCGGCTCTTCATGGCACAGCCTATTGTCTCGGCGTTATCGGCAACGACCGCAACGGCGAAATCCTTATGAGACTCCTTGGCGAGGCCGGGGTTGAGACCGGCGGCCTTCTTGTCGCCGATGACAACAGACCTACCATCAGTAAGCAAAGGCTCATCGGCCTGGCGCAGCATCGCCATCGACAGCAGTTGATGCGAATGGACCAGGAGTCCAGCGAGCCGCTGTCGGATGCGCAGTATGGAAAGATTCTTGAATCTTACGAGCAGTTGCTGGCAAAGGCCGACATAGTATGCCTGCAGGATTACAACAAGGGGCTGCTCAGCGAGGAAATCTGCTCGCAAATGATAAAGCTGGGCAGAGAGTCCGGCAAGAGCGTGCTGGTTGACCCCTGCCTGACGCGGGACTTCTCGAAGTACACCGGTGCCAGTTGTATCACCCCGAATCGCAAGGAGGCTTCGGCCGCGGTCGGCTTCGAAATAACCTCCGCTGACACGGCCGCCAGCGCCGCCGAACGCCTTGCAGAAACCCTTCATATCGAGGCCGTGGTCATCACGCTCGACTGTGACGGCGCCTATTTGAAGACGGGGCAAGTGGCCGAGATTGTGCCCACCAGGCCTCGCAGCGTTTACGACGTCACCGGCGCCGGCGATACGGTCCTTGCCACACTTGCGGTCGCTCTCGCGGCCGGTGTTGACCACAAGACCGCCGTTCAACTGGCCAACATCGCCGGCGGTATCGAAGTCGAAAAATTCGGCGCCGCAACTGTCACCATCGAGGAGATTATCAACGAGATTATCGCAGACAATCGAGGCAAGGCGGGTAAAGTCAGGGCCCTCGACGACCTCCTTCACGAATTAAAATGGCGCCGCACCCAAAACCAGACCATCGTCTTTACGAACGGCTGCTTCGATGTCGTGCACCGCGGGCATATAGAATTCCTGAAGTTCTGTAAGGGCCAGGGGGACATCGTCGTGGTCGGGCTTAACAGCGACGGCTCTGTAAAATCGATTAAGGGGCCGCAGCGCCCCATCAACAACCAGTATGACCGCGCCGCCGTTCTTGCCGCGATGGAGAGCGTGGATTATATCGTGGTCTTTGATGAGCCGGAGCCGCTTAATCTGGTCAGGAAGGTGAGGCCCGACGTGCTTGTGAAAGGCCGGGACTGGGCCGAAAAGGGCGTCGTAGGCCGCGAATTCGTCGAGTCGTACGGCGCCAAGGTGGTGCTCGCGCCGCTGGTGGAGGGCAAGAGTTCCTCGTCCGTTATCGAAAAGATGAAATCGCTCTGGAAGAAGTTTTGATGAAAAACCACTTCGCAACCCAAATAGAGGGGGCCATACGAGAGCACAAGGAGATGATCGCCTCGTTCGAGAAAGGGGGAGCCGAGGCCGTTGCGGCAGCGGCGCAGGCGATAATAAGGACGCTGAAGAAAAGGCGTCGTGTTTACATTTGCGGCAACGGAGGCTCGGCCGCCGACGCCCAGCACATCGCCAGCGAGCTTGTGGGCAGGTTTCAGCGCCGGCGGGCGGCGCTGCCGGCCATCGCTCTTACCACCGACACGTCCGCGCTGACTTCAATCGCGAACGATTATGGGTACGAGAACACTTTCAGCAGACAGGTTGAGGCGCTCGTTCAAGAGGGTGACATGCTCTGGGCCATCTCGACCAGCGGCTCTTCGGCCAACGTCATAGCAGCGGCCCGCCTTGCCCGCAGGAAAGGCGCCGGCGTCCTTGCCTTTACCGGCAGGCCCAACAGCATGCTCGAAGAAATCGCCGACATCTGCTTCTGCACTCATTCTCAATCCACCGCTCGCAGCCAGGAAGTCCACCAGTTGGCGTACCACATAATTTGTGACCTCGTCGAAACAAGCTTCTGCAAATGAAAATAGGTCCGAATACCCATGTCTGATAAAGCGATATTCCTGGACCGTGACGATACGTTGGTCGATGATCCCGGCTACATCAATCATCCTGACCAGGTCAAGCTGCTTGACGGTGTGACTGACGCCCTGCGCGAGCTGAGAACGCTCGGTTATAAGCTGGTTGTTGTCTCGAACCAATCCGGCGTGGCGCGAGGAATTGTCACCGAAAAAGTCGTCGCTGACATTCATGACCGGCTCAAACAACTGCTGGCCGAAAGGGGCGCGTACGTGGATCGGATTTACTACTGTCCGTATCATCCCGACGGCGTCATCCCCAGGTATCGAAAGGAAAGCAACTTGAGAAAGCCAAAACCGGGGATGCTCCTTGCCGCCGCAAAGGATATGGATTTGGACCTCGGCGCATCCTGGGTAATCGGCAACAGCGCTCGTGACGTCGAGGCCGGCTCGCACGCCGGCTGCAGAACCATCCTGATTTGTCAGCCCCCCTATCCCGTCCAGCCCCAGACCGCACAGGCCAAGCCCGATCACAAAGCGGTCAATATGAAAGAGGCGGTGAACATCATAAAAAAATATCTGCGTTCACCGCGCCCGGCTGTGCAAACGCAGAACCGAATTGAGGCAGGAGCGACAAAGCAAGGAAACGCACACGCAGGCGCAGCCGAGCGACGGACACTGGAGCCTTCGCAGCCGCCCGTGCCGGTGCCATCACAGCCGCCGATACCGGAACCGTCTGAGTTGCCGGCGACGGAGGCATCCGACCTACCGTCACGCGAGCCATCTGAGCCGCCGGCGCAGGCTGTGCACCAATCGCCCCAATCGCCGGCAACACACCCGGCGCCGCGTTCCGCCGTGCTGCCGGAGATGCCCTGGCAGGCGCGGCCCATCGAAGCGGGGAAACCTGATGGCGGACGAGATGCTCCCCCGCAGACAACCGACGAGCTGCTCAGAAATATCCTCGTAAAATTGAATAGCATGCAGCGGGCCGACCTTTTTGCCGAATTCTCCCTTACCAGATTGCTGGCCGGAGTCCTTCAAATCATTGTCTTCTTTTGCCTGATCATAACTGTGTGGCTGATATTGGATCCCAAACGCCAGAACGAATCGGTGCTGATCGCCCTTGGTTTTGCTGTCCTGGTGCAGCTGATGGCGATGACGTTCTACACCATGCAGGGGCGAAAATAACACATGGCTCAGGCGTGCCTCCCCAGGCACGGTGGTATAAACCTCATGGACAATGACCGGAATAACATTTTGGTCTGGCTGCCGTCACCTATGGGCGATGCCGTTCTTTCCACCCCGGCCTTGCGCGCCATCCGCCGACGCTTCCAATCCTCGCACATAACATTTCTCGCCGAAAGGATTGTCCGTGAAGTTCTCTCCCCCTCTGCTTTCACCGATTCATGGCTCGAGCTGCCAAAGGGCCGCCCTCTCACAATTGCCCGCATTCTCAGACCCGGGCGGTTCACCCACGCGCTCCTGTTCAAGAACTCCTTCGCTTCCGCCCTGGCCGTCTTCCTCGCCGGCATCCCCTCCCGAATCGGCTATGCCCGCGAAGGACGCAGTATCTTCCTTACTGAAAGACTTCATCCTCCGCGCCTGCCGCGAGGCCGCTTCAAACCGGCTTCCATGATCGATTATTACCTGGCAATAGCATCTTCGCTCGGTTGTGACACGACCGTAAGAACGCTTCAACTTCGTATCGACCCCGACAGCCGGGAAAAACTTCTATCCAGACTGCCGGATATTGTCAAACACGACGCTCCGCTGGTTGTTATGGTTCCGGGAGGCGCGTTTGGCCCAAGCAAGTACTGGCCGGCGCCAAATTTCGCCGAGACCGCCGACCGGCTCATTTCGACGTACAATGCCGCCGTTGTTGTTTCCGCCGCCGCAAACCCCGCTGAGCAGAGAATTGCCGGAGAAATCTGTCGTTTGAGCCGCCACCAGCTTATTAACCTGGCCGAAACCCCTGTCAGTCTGGGCGAGTTGAAGGCACTCTTCTCGCATGCCGACCTCGTGATATCGAATGACACCGGACCACGCCACATCGCCATCGCACTCGGCCGAAAGGTCATTACACTCTTTGGACCCAACGACCCCGTCTGGACCGATTCCGGCTACGACCGCGAAATCCAGCTCATCGGCCGTGCACCCTGTGCACCCTGCGCCAGACCAAAATGCAGAAAAGCCGAGCACCTGTGTATGCAGGCCATCACAGTGGAAATGGTTTGCGATGCCGCCGATAAGCTCCTCAACGAATCGCAGGATAATCCCGTATAACCATGCGCAACAGAGACTTTGTGGAAATATCGAAATCGTTTTTCGTCGATCCCGAATACCGACCTGCTTTGACGGCACGCGGACTCGCTTCCATCGACGCCGTTTTTGCTTTTGACGCCGGCCGAAGCCTCGCCAAAGATAACCTCGCGCCTCATCGCACCAGGTGGCAGTTCGATATAGACTCGCCGCAAACAACACTGTTCCTCAAACGCTATGACTCGCCGCCGATTCTCTCACAGCTCGCAAACTGGATATCACACCGCCGACGCGCAAGCTCCAGTCGCAGCGAGGTCGCTTCGGCACAGCAATTATCACAAAGCGGCATATCCACACCCAAGATTATAGCTCACGGCGAACAATGGTCGGCGCTGTTTGAAAAAAGAAGCTTCATCGTCACCGAAAAAGTCCCCGACGCTGAGTCTCTCGAACGAAAGCTCCCCTCTTGTTTCAACACACCGCCCACCGCCCAAAACTTGCACGCCCGCAGAGATTTCATCCGCAGCCTCGCCGCCTTTATCAAGAGATTTCACAACACCGGCTTTCGTCACCGCGACCTCTACCTCGCCCACATATTCCATAGCAGCGACGCCGGCTTCTGTCTTATCGACCTTGCCCGTTGCTTCAGGCCCGCCCTCTTTGGCGAGCGGTTTCGCGTAAAAGATATCGCCCAGCTTTATTATTCCGCACCGGCACGCCATTTTTCCAAAGCCGACCGCCTCCGCTTCTACCTCGCTTACGCCGCCGTTGACAAACTCGCCCCGAAAGACAGGGCGTTTATCCGCAAAGTCCTCAATAAGACAGCCCGCATGGCAAGACATAACAGAAAGCACGGCAGACCCGTCCCCTTTGCAACCTGAGCCGATTCGGTTACAATCTTGCTCCTGACATGAAGGTCGCCATCATTATAGAACGCGCAAATATCGCCCTCGGCGGGGCCGAACGCTCCGTCTTCGAGCTCGCCGCCGCCCTCGCCAAAATCGGACTCGACATCCACATCCTCGCTGCAAAGGGACAGACCAAAGAAAAGAACATTCACATCCTCTGCAATGATGCTCCCGGCAAACGCACCGGCTACTTCACATTCAAAAACGCCCTCAAAAACCATCTCACGCACCATCGTTACGACGTCGTCCACAGCGTCCTGCCCTTCCGTTTCGCCCATGTCTATCAGCCGCGAGGAGGAAGCTACCCCGAATCCATCCTCCGTAACGCCGCCAGCTACCAGAACAAATACCTCACTGCTTACAAACGACTGACCGCCTTCGCCAACTTCCGCCGAACTGTACGCCTGCTTGCCGAAAGAAGACTCTGCAAAAACTCACCCGGCCCCATCGTCGCCGCCATTTCAGACTATGTCGCCCAACAATTTGAAACGCACTATCGCCTCGATGAGAGCCGACTAACGGTCATACCGAACGGCGTAAAAACCGACAGACCCATCGACGCCGAAAAGGCACAAAAACTACGGACCCAGATACTCGAACAATTGCACCTCGACGACGCCGACGGCCCCCTTTTTCTCCTGTTCGTCGCCAACAACTTCAGACTCAAGGGCCTGGCGCCGCTGATAATCGCAATGAGCCGGTCAATCGCTGACAACCCACACTCCCCCGCCCATCTGCTCGTAGCCGGCAGCGACCGAACCCAAAAATATCGCCGCCTCGCCCGACAAGTCGCCCTCGAAAAGAGAATTCTCTTTTTAGGCCCCGTCAGAAATATCCAAAACGCCCTGTCAATAATCGATGTAGCCGTCCTGCCAACCTTCTACGACCCATCCAGCAGATTCACGCTGGAGGCCCTGGCCGCCGGCAAGCCGGTGATTACCACGCGATTCAACGGCGCCGCCGACCTGTTCGTCAATGACCGCCACGGCAAGGTAATCGACACTCCACAGGACACACCTTCACTTGCCAATGCTATCAGCTACTTCTCCGACAAGGATAATATCCAAAAGGCCTCAGCAGCAATAATCGAAGACGGCCTAAAACAAAAGGTTTCCATCACGCGCGCCGCAGAACAACTGCACGACCTGTACGAACAAATCCTGCGCGAAAGGAGCACCAAATGACCTTCGCGATTCTGATTATCGCCGCGTATCTGCTCGGCTCTGTGCCGTTCGGCGTGATTATCGCCAAAGCACACGGAAAAGACCTCCGCACCATCGGCTCCGGCAACATCGGCGCAACAAACGTCGCACGTGCACTCGGCAGAAAATGGGCCTACTTCTGCTTTTTGCTCGATGCCCTGAAAGGTCTTGTCCCCACCCTGCTCGCGGTCCTGCTCATATCTTCGCCGCCGACTGTGGCCGAGCTTCTTGTACCCCTCGCCGCCGGAGTCGCCGCCATATTGGGCCACATCTTCCCGCTCTACCTCAAATTCGAAGGCGGAAAAGGCGTCACGACCAGCTTCGGCGTTGCACTCGGCCTCTGGCCCTTCTACACCCTCTGCGCCCTGGCTGCCATTGTTATATGGCTCGTCGTCGTCCTTATCTGGCGATATGTCTCCCTCGCCTCCATAATCGCTTCGCTCGCCTTTCCGCTGGCGCTCGTTGCGGCGATTCTGGTCGTACCCGACTGGCAATTTGCCCAGCTCTGGCCCCTCCTCATCGCCGCAACCGCCATACCTGTTATGGTCGTCCTCCGCCACCGCCAAAACATAAAGAGACTCCTCGCCGGCACAGAACCCAAAATCCTCTCCAAATAGCCCTCGTTCAATTCGGCCGTCCACAAATAACCAGCCATCACTAACCAAAAAAGCCGGGGCCCATACCGATAATCAAGTATGGGCCCCGAATTTGATGCAAATTCACCAACTACGCCAGCTTTGCCCCGTCACCTGCCATTAGGGCCATAGCGCCGAATAAAGCCAGTTTTCCCCAATAACGGCAAGGTCCTTCCAATCGATAATGTCGTCTGCGGGAATGCCAATGTCAAATTCAGGATTATATTCAGGATCTCCCGGCTGGCTCAGCCACGCCGAGGCCAGCAGACCAAAATCATACATCTGAACGCGGCAGTTCAGGTCCAGGTCGCCTCTGGCACGCATATCACCCGTCGTCTCAGTGCACAGCACGCAGCGCACGGCTTGCGAGGCGATGGGCACATCGTTTCCGTCGCCGTCCGCTGCCAGAAGCACGATGTCGATGAACACAGATCCCTCATACTCGGCAAAGGCCACATCTACCGGCAGCTCCACAGTCTCTCCAAGCGCCACCGGTACGCTGCCCTCCAGGGTGGTTCCCGGAGCATATCCGTCAAGCAGGATAAACTCGTCGTCCGGCCCGTCGTCCGGTACCATCGCCATGATTTTGTAATCAAGGATTCCGCACGCATCGGCGATGTTGGTCACTTCAAAGCCCATGCTCGCCGACGGGCCGTTCCCGTCAGGGAAGTAGATAAAGGGAACTGGCCCCGTCGGGCGCCAGTATGGGTCGTCCTTCCAAGGGAGCACACCGCCACACCAGCGACTGGCCCGCAGCGTGCCGATGCTCGCAATGATATTCTTGCTATACATATTCTGCACCGTCACATGACAGCAGGACGTAACATTGAGCAGACCCGACATTCCTGACCCGCAGTTAAACGAAATCTCCGCGGACTCACATTGGCCGGCCTCTACCCACACTTGCCCCGAATCATAGGGACCGGCAAAGTCGCACCCGGGCCCGAAGACCCCCTGCGCGTTCCACGCATACTGATGGTCAAAACCAGTGAAGTTGCAGATAGTCAGCACCATTATGCCCGGCTTATCGGGACAGCACGACATAAACCGCGTCACGTGCGCGTATTCCTTGCACTTACCGCTGTCGTCTGCGTCGGTTATCTTCACGATTTCCTCATCTTCCAGCACGCGGTCGAACATCTCCACCTCGTCAAGTATGCCCTCGAAGTAGGTGGCGGGCCCGGAGATTCCGTAGCCTCCGCCGATTCGCAGTTTAGCTGCATTGGTCAAACTGCCGGACTTGCCCGAGGCGTTGAATGTCCCCACGGGCGAACCGTCGTCCACATACAGATTCAGTCCGGTCGAACTGTCACGATCAAGTGTGGCGACAACATTATGCCACGAATCATCGGCCACAAAGGCATCGGGTCCCACGGCGATAAACTCCGCAAAGCCCGGGGTGACCGGGTCCGCCAGAGCAAAGGCCAGATACCCGTAATGCAGGAAAAAGGCATAGCCGCTTTCTTCCGTTCTCTTGTCAACAATCGGCAAGAACGGCGTGAAGTCGTTGTCCGTCTTAACCCAGGCATCAATCGACAAGTCGCCGATGCCGAAGTTGATCTCCGCATGGTCGTCAACCTCGAGATAATCGTCGTAGCCGTCGAACATAAGGGCACGGTCCACCAGTCCCTCGCCCGGCGGTATGGCCGGCGTCGGCGTGGGCGAGCCAACATACGTTCCTTCATTATTGAACCCTGCAATGTCGCGCGCCGTTGGGCCCGTCTCCTCATCCAGAGGCCACCACGCCACCGCGTCATAGGGAACAGCTACGCAGTTCGGACAATCCTCACTGGCGTTATCACAGTTACTGCCCTCGCCTAAGTACACACCGTTGTAAGCCTCATTACAGTCCTTCTCGGTGACGCCCTCTTTGCAGTACAGTGTGCTCTGTTGCGTCTCCCGGTCGTACCGCCGATAGCAGCACGCCCCGTTGGCGTCGTTCGGGCATACTACCGTCACGTAGTAGTAACATTCCACCAGATTACCTTCCATATCCTCAGCACTGCACGTCACCTTGTTTACGCCCACCGGGAAGAAATGGGGCGAGTCAAAATTGCACTGGAGCTCGGCGCCGTTGCAGTCCCCGGAAAGCTGCGGCGTCTGCAAATCCACCCAGGCCCCCTGCAGGGCGACATTGTCGCACTTTACAAATATGTCATTCGGGCAGATTATTCGGCATGGCCCGCAGTTCGCATCGACCGTGAGGCTGCACAGTTTTGGGCTGTTGGGGAAATCCGCACACGGCCCGTTGCAATCGCCTAACTCCGCCGGCCGGGACCGGCTCAGCTTCACCCTCACCTGAATGAATCGACCGGAGACTCCGCCGAATGGCACGCCATCCTGCACCTCCATATAATCTCTGTTCTCCAGGTCCTCTTCGGCATTGGCGGCACGTGCCCACACCTTCACCCAAGTGTCCGGCGGTGTTGTAATGCTCGTCCACGAAACCGTTCCCCACTGCTGGCCCGGCACGCCGCTGTCAAAAATCACCCTCCAGAAGCCCTGCTGCGTCCCCTGATTTGCCAGGTTTCCCGTGAAATCGCTGTACGTGTAAGGATGGGGCCCGGTCTGCTGCGGACCTCCTGTAGCAATATTGGCCCCGGTCCCCGGATTCAGCTTGCACCAGTTGTTGCTGCCCATTCCCACGACGATAATGTCTCCGTACCGATCCACGCCGATACCTACCGGCAGGTCCACCTTCTTACCCACAGGGGACGTCGGCAAAGAAAAGTTCTGGGCAGAATACGGTAGAGCGCTATTGAACCGTGCAACCTTATCCACTAAGTCACACGTCAGCCAGATACGTCCATCCGGATGGACCGTGACCCCCCGAGTGCGACCGCTTGCTCCTGTGGGGTATGTAAACCCTTGCGCCGGGTCCCAACGAATGCATCTGTTGCCCTCCTTGGTGTACAGGTCGCCCATCCAGACGATGCAATTGGCGTCAACCGCAATCCCGTATGGCCGACCGTTGGTATTTAGCGTCTGGCACACCTGCGCAGCCTCGCCAGGGGCGTCGCCAGGGTCAATCTCTACCAGCCTTCCATCGTTCGTGTCGGACCAAGTCGAGACATAGAGCTTCCCGTTGGGGCTTACGGCCATCCCGTAGGCCGTATAGCCAATATAGACCTGGTCCACCTCTTCCGGTCGCTGGGCAGCGGCAGTATAAGGGAATGTTGGATAATTACCTGGTGAGAAGGTAGCGGGATTGTCCTGATCATCTACCTGCGCGTCCGGGTCCACCTTCAGGCATCGCTTGCCAAAAAACAAGCCCACCCAGAGGTTGCCATTATGGTCAAACGCCAGCGCCCGAGCGCAGGAATCGTTCTTCATGTTACCGCCAACGAGATAGTGGCGTACAACCGCGACGTCCTTTCCCCAAGCATACATCTCGTACGAATTGATTATCCCATGTCCGGGCGAACCCACAGAGTCATTATCCTTGGATGTCGTCCCTTGCGGGGGCGGATTCAGGAGAATCTTGGTAACAGACCCCTGATAATGATCCCGCTTGATACAATTTCCGTCTTTATCCCACTGCACACATCCCCCATTAAGGTTGCGATTGGCGACCCAGCAGTTGCCCACAGCATCCACGGCGGTTCGTGATGGACTCAAGTAACTATAGCCTCCGTTCCACGGTGGTCCCGTGTAGTAGCGGGCCTCTTCCTTCCCGGTCATCGTGTTTATCTTCGAAACGGTTCCCTCGGAGGCGTTGGCAATCCATGCATAGTCGAAGGCCGTCGCTGCGCAGGGATCATTTGCCTCGAGGAGCATCAGGCAGCCGTTGCAGTCCTCGGCGCCGACCTTCGTGCCGGTGAACTCTCCTTCGTTCCAGTCGCTTACATCATCGTAGGTCCTCGTCGGGCACTTGCACTTGCCCTTGCTGCCTGCGTCAAAGATCGCCTTAATCTCATCGGCCCCAAGTGCACGCCTGTATATCTCGACCTCGTCGATTTTACCTTCGAAGTACCCAAAGGGGCTCCTTCCGATCCACAGCGGGTCCGTACCGGAGAGGCCGTCGCAGTCCACCATGCTGCTGCCGGCGGCCTGCCCATTGATGTATAATCTGACAGGGCCTCCGTAAGGCGGCAGGTCCGACAGACGCTCCAGCGTCGCCGCCACGTGACTCCACTGCCCCGTCGGTACCGCATAGTCAGACTCAGCCCAATACGATTCCCACCCATCCTCGAGAAGTAGCGTAAGTAACCCACTACCATTGACTCGCAGCTCGTATCCGGGCCCGCCCCCGCGCTTTGCAACAATCGAGCCGTTATTGCTGTCCTCCAGCCATATCCAAGCGTCGATTGTCAAGTTGTCCCTTGCCCCGAAATTCAACTCCGGATGGTCCGCAGCCTGCAAGTAATCCGTTGATCCGTTAAAGCTCAGTGCATAATCAACTTTGCCCTCAAGCTGCTGTGGCGCCCCAACGTACGTGGCCTCATTGTCGTAGCCCTCTATGTCCATTGCGGTAGAGCCCGTCTTCTCATCCAGCGGCCACCAGGCCGTCATCCCTTCAGGCGGGTCAACGCAGCAGCAGGTCGTAAAGCTCCAGACGTCCCCTTTCATTATCACCTCGTCCCAACAGACCTCATCGGTCCGCCAATAGTACCTTCCCGGGCACGGCAGAGACCACCCCAGATCAAAGATATTAGCCTCCTGTTCCCCCTTGTACTCGGGCGACATCTTAGTGGCATTGCTCACAGCGTCAAAATCGACGCCGAAGTAAACTTGGTGGCGCATCGCACCAAGGCCAGGCGACCAGCTAAGAACCACATCCGGCTCCACACAGTTGCCGTCATCAACCGGATTCGGATTCCAGGCCTTCTCACACTGCACGCATTTTACCGTCGTCTTACCCGGATTGATGTTGTCATAGTCAACCAACACCTCGCTGCACTCCGGCTCGGGGCAGGTAATCCACCCGTGGTCCACATAGCCTTGAATCTGCGCCGCCGCATCCCCATCTACCACCAGCATCCCCCCACAGCAGATTTCCATCGTGCCGGTGCCGCCGCCGGCGCGCATTCCAAACGTGTGGGTGTTAATAACTCCTCCGCCGCAGATCCGTGCGTGCCCGACGCCGATGCCGCCGATCTCCAGATGGCCGCCCACACTCACAAAGCCGCCGTCCACATCCAAAGTGCCTGTGTGGCTTCCGTCGCCGTATATGTCGGAGCCGCCGTTGACGGTCAGTGTGGCCCCGGCCCCAACGATGATGGTGCCGCCGCAGCAGTTTACGTCGTCGTACTCTTCTGTTCCGGTAACGGTGTGAGTATCGGGCCAGTTAACATTCAGGTCGGCTGCCAACCCAGGTAATGACAGCACCGGCACTAAAACAAAACAAACTAAAAACATCAATTTCTTACACATGATGCACCTCCTTCAAAAAAACTAAACCATGCCTGCCAAGAACAATTTTCCACAAAACAGCCGGTAAAACCCTTTACCAGACTTTGTGCCCCTACTACTTTCTTGATCCCCGATTTTATCCTCCTACCAAATTACCAAACGATCATATGTGTGGATCAAGATTAGTCTGTGGCGTTGCTTCCAACTAATCTTGTTGAGGCGTGGGTCAAAATCCAAAAAGCGCTCATCACAACTACTTTGCTCCTCCTCGACTGCGGTTATCTTGGAAAACGAACCGGCTCATTGGCCAATAAACATCGATGGCGGGACGGTCCCTCGCCGCCAACCTGGCGAGAAGACTGGGGAAAGAAACCGGTTGAAAGGTGGATAGACCCCGGCCGCCCCCAGGTTCCACTTTCAACTTCCGGTTACGGCCTTGATACATCGCCAGGTGCTCCTCATCGTGCACTTGACCGATGGCGAAAACGCAGCCGTCAGTCAGCCAAAAACGACCTGTTTCGCGGGGGAAAAGCCAGCAAGCTGCTCAAACGAGATGACTACCTACTGTTCTCCCGCTCCTACATCCGCCAATACGAGCCGGGTGTCGACTGCTCTTTCAAACGACAGACTTCGAAGCAGTGATTTGCCTTGTACCACGGTCGGACGCATTTGTCAACAGAAAACTCAAAAATTTGGTAACCGCGTAATCGGTCAGTTACGGGCGGGGAGGAACGCAATAAGGCACGAGTCAAGCTTGAAGAGGGCCTCGTACGGGTCGATATCGCCTCGCATACTAAAACGGCCTCAAACACCCAACCTTACACGTATTCCCAGTCTTTGAGCCACTGGTAATTGGCGGGCAGTTTGGCCCAGGTCTCGTCCATCGCCTGCTTCAGTTGCGTCGCGTCGGCCAAATCGAACTGCCGGCGCTCGAGCACCGCTTTGGCAACGTTGTCCACCTGCTGCGGACTGATAAGGCCCGGTATGGGTACGATATGCGGATTGCAGAGTATATAACGAATCGCAAGACGAGCCCGCTTGTCGTCCTCTTCGGCGTTAGGGTCGTCTGGCGCGCTGCTGCCCTTGAACAGCGAGTTGCTCGCAAAAGGCTTTATCCCGAAAGCCCCGACGTCGCATTTCTCCAGCGCATCGAACACGCTGTCGGTCGGCAGCCGCTTGCTCTTGGCCGTATAAGGAAATACTACCACATCCACTTGCGGGAAGTATTCTATCATGAACTTTATCCATCGCCGGTCGTGGGTCGAGAAGCCGCCGCAGCGTGCCTTGCCCTGCTTCTTGGCCTTCTCCAGAGCTTCCGCTATCTCGCACGCTGTATCGAACGAATGTCTTCCGCCCGGCTCCAGACACGTCATCCGCCACAGGTCCGCGTACTCGAGCTTCGTCTGCATCAGCAGCTCATCGAGACCCTCCATAAGTTTCTTTGCCGTCCGCCACTCCGCCTTACGCGGCCCCTTGCTGCCGTGGCACATCGCCAAGTAAAACTGGTCGCGCCGGCCTTTGAGAGCCTTGGCGTACGCTCGCACCTCTCCGTTCCAGCACGCATCCACATAGTTGATGCCCCGCTCGATACACCGGGTAATAACATCGTAGCGGTTCTCGTCGAAGTCCTGCTTCATCACATCGACCCGCTTCCAGTGTCCCCCGATGCAAACCGCCGAGACCATCAGATTCGTCTTGCCCAACCGCCGGTATTCCATATCCGGATTGTAATTGAGAATCTTGGACGTATCGACCGGCCCGCTCGGTCTCTTGGCGCCCTCGCCCCTGCCCGCCAACGTTGCCGCTACAGCCCCAGCCGCGGCCAAAGATGTGTTGCGAATAAAACTCCTTCGCGAAAGTCTTTCGTCTTTCATTACGGCTCCTTGCTAATCGAGTGTGGCCCTGACTATACCCCCATATCGGACTCGCATTTCAGCACAAACCGCCCGGAGCCCGATACTATGCTGTTCATAATTCCTATGATAAACCAATCCTGCAGGAATGTCAACAGCCGATCACCCTTTCTTCGCGTGATACCCTTACCCAGGCGTTCCAATACGCTACAATGCGGTTTCTCAGACGTATTCCCAGTTTTTCAGCCACTGATAATTCGCCGGAAGCTTCGCCCACGTCTGATCCATCACCGCTTCCAGCTCCTTTGCCTCAGCCTTATCCAGCTGGCGCCGCTCTTTGACGGCTTTGGCCATGTTGTCCACTTGGTCGGTGGTTATCATTCCCGGAATCGGCGCGGTCACCGCGGGGTTGCACAGGATATACCGTACCGCCATCCGCGCCAGCCGGTCGTTCTCGCCCGCCTCGGGGCAGCCCGGCGAGCCGTCGCCTTTGAAGAATGAACCGCCGCCGGAAAACGGCTTTATGCCGAACATGCCGACGTCGTGCTTGCGTATCGCATCGAACATGCTGTCCTCCGGCAGCTCCTTTGTCTTGGCCGTGTAGGGCGTCACCACCACCTGCACGACATCCGGGTAGGTCTCAATCATTGATTTTATATGCGGCCGGTCGTGCGATGAAAGACCCGTGAACCGCACCTTGCCCTGCTGCCGCGCCTTCTCGAGCGCCTGCATCATCTCGCCGACTTCCTCCTGCGTGTGCCTGCTGCTGCTGTCTATCATCGTTATCCGCCAAAGGTCCACGTAGTCGAGCCTGCATAGCTGCATACCTTTATCGAGCGTCTTCAGCAGGCCGCCGGCCTTGCGGAACTGCTCGTTTCGCATCTCCTCCTGATACCACGAGAAACCAAGGTACACTGCTTCCCGCCGGCCTCGCAGCGCCTCGCTGTAACCATACGCCTCCTGCCATGTGCAGGCATCGATATAGTTGATGCCGTTCTCGATGCATCGGCTAACCACGTCCCGCCGATTTTTCCGGAAACCCTCGCTGTTCAGGTCCGCATTGAGCCACCGGCTCGAGTTACGAAAAACGCCCGGCACTACCGTGTCCAGCTTCTTCCAGTGCCCGCCCATACACACCGCTGAGATCCAGAGTCCTGTCTTACCTAATCGCCGGTACTCCATCTCCGGATTGTAGCTCCGCGTCTTCCGCACAGCGTCCTCATCCGCCCCGACACCCTTGCTGCCGCCCACGGCGCCCAAACCCACGGCCAGACCAGCCGCAGCAATCGCGCCATCGCGCACAAATTCCCTTCGTGAGAGTCTCTCATCCTTCATTACTCGTCTCCTCGTTAACTGGCGTGGCCCTTAAAATTATGATTAAAACTGACAGCACATATCTTCAAAGCCGGCATCCGACCCTTATAACCTAATCTCACCCAAATGTCAACCCTTTTCGCCCGCATCACCTACCCTGCTTGCCCGCTGCTTGCCCGCCGTAGGAGGGTCTGGCGGGTCCCTTGGGCGGGATGCGGAATCCATTCCCCCAAGTACCGAATACTAAATACTGAATACTAACGACTACTCCACCACCGCCACTTGTCCGCCTATGGCGGAATCCTTACTTGTCCGCCTGCGGCGGAATCATTTACTCGCCCTCTGCCTTCTGTCCTCCCACCTGCCTTCAAATAAGAACCACGCCCGAAGGGCCTCCACAATTTTGCATTTTGCATTTTAATCTTTGCATTTTCCGTTACAAGTGTCGAATATCCTCTACAAATTCGCCCTTTTTGTACAAACAAACCCAATCTCAAAAATACTCAAAAACAGCGCACCCTCTTTTATGCACAAGACTTACGACAATATACTCGCCTTCGCATCACCAAAAGCAAACCCAAAACGAACCCAATTTATCGCGGCGAAGCTGGATGCGAAGCCGGAACAAACCCAACCTGTCGCGGCGAAGCGTCACGCGAAGCCGGAACAAACCCAATTTTTCAGTGGGAATTGTCAGATGCTCAGGCATGAATCCCGTCAAATATCCCGCCTACACGGCAGACATTGGGATAATACAGAGAAATCTCAGGATCGAATCGCCTGTATTTCTGAACTGGTGCTCCTTGCCCCCCGGCACAAATATCACATGCTCGGTCCCAAACTCGTGCTCGTTCCCTTCGAATACGAATACGCCGTTACCTTCGACCGCGAATACTTCGTGCTCGTGCGGATGCGCGTGCAAAGGGGTATGCCCTCCCGGCTGCACCTCGAACATCCGCATCGCAATATTAGCCGCGCCGTCATCTTTCGAAATAAGCCACCGTATCTCGACGCCCTCGGCCCCTTCCATCTTAACCGGTTTTATGGTGATGTCACTGGCCCTCGTCACCTTCATCTCTGCTCCCTTTGCATACCTTGCATTACTCAACATTCTAAATGGTACGATCAAAAGCGATCCACGCAACAATCATCATTTCGGCCGAATGGCCGCCAACCAACTCCTCATCGTCATTTCAACCATAGGACTGCGACGCACTCCCTCAAAGTCATTTCGACCGAGCGAAGCGAGCGGAGAAATCTGTTTGAAAAGGTTTCTCGTCCTGCTCTGCGAACGCACTCGGAGCGACACCTACACTATCGTGCCGACCCCAAAAGGGGTCTCTCAAGTCTTGACGTCAGAGAACAACGCTCAGGCCAGCTTCCTGCCGAGAATCTCAGAGACCACCTTTGGATTCGCCTGCCCTTTGGTTTTCTGCATCACCTGGCCTAATAAGAAACCACGCGCTTTGCCGCTCTTCTTGCCGCCGCTCTTTACGTCTTCAACGGCCCCGGCATTTTCCGCCAGCACCTGCTCAACAATCGCCTCCAGCTCGCCGGCGTCACTCTTTTGGATCAGGTTAAGCTCCGCGGCCAGGATTTTCGCATCTTTGCCGGTGTTTGCCATCTGCTCGAATATCGTCGCCGATGCCGTCGCGCTTACATCCCCGGCTTCCGTCATCTTCGCCAACTGCGCCAGGTGCTCCGGCCGCAGGCCCAGCTCAGCGACGCTGCATCCTTTTTCCTTTGCCATCTTGAGCCCGGTCTGTGTAAGAAGATTGCAGAGTCGTTTCGCCTCGCCGCTGGCTGCCACTGCCTGCTCGAAGAAGTCTGCTGTCGCCCGCTCGCCGGTCAGCACTCCCGCATCATAATCGCTCAGACCATAGTCGGCGACGTACCGCGTCTGCCTCTTGATCGGCAGCTCGCACAATCGGCTGCCAATCTCGTCGAGCCGCTCATCCGAAAACTCCACCGGCACGAGGTCCGGGTCCGGAAAGTATCGGTAATCGTGGGCTTCTTCCTTTTCCCGCTGCAGCACCGTCACTTCCTTTACATCATCCCAGCCCCGCGTCGTCTTGTTACCCATCTCCATCACCCGGTGCGTCTCGGCGAACTCGTCAAGCTGTCTTTGCACCTCGTATTCGACGCTTCGCTCCAGCGCCCGAAAGCTGTTGAGGTTCTTGATTTCGACGATGGGCGTCCTGTGCTCGCCGTCGGCGGCGGTGATAATCAGATTGACGTTCGGCTCGAAGCGCATGTGGCCTTTTTGCATATCGGCCTCGGAGACGCCCAGATACCGCACGATACGCTGCAGCTCCACCGCCAGCGCCCGCACCTCGGCGGCGCTGTTCATATCGGGCTCGGTGACAATCTCCAGCAGGGGCGTACCCGTCCGGTTCAAATCCACCTGCGAAAAATTTCCCGTCGCGTGCAGGTTCTTGCCCGCATCCTCCTCAAGATGAGCCCTGATTATTCCAATCCTCTTCGTCCGCCCCGATTCCAGCGGTATCTCGATGAAACCGTTAGATGCCAGCGGCAGATCATACTGGCTAATCTGATAATTCTTCGGCAGGTCCGGATAGTAATAACCCTTGCGGTCCCACTTGGTGAACTTCGCTATCCGGCAGTTGAGCGCCATGCCGACCATCACCGCGTACTCCACCGCCCGGCCGTTCATAACCGGCAGCACACCCGGCATCCCGAGACACACGGGACACACCCTGCTGTTGGGCGGCGCACCGAATTCCACCGCGCAGCCGCAGAACATCTTGCTGCGCGTGCAAAGCTGCACGTGAATCTCCAAACCAACAAGAACCTTGTACTGCAACTCAGTCATCTTATTCGCTCGCCTTCACAACGACGGCCTTTTCGCGTGCCAGTCCGTTACTTTTTCGAACATCCTTGCTATCTGCAGCAGCTTATCTTCGCCAAACGCCGGGGCAAGTATCTGCAGGCCAATGGGCAGGCCGATATCGTCAAACCCGCAGGGGACGCTGATACCCGGAATCCCGGCCAAGTTGGCGGCTATCGTATATATATCCGACAGATACATCTGCAGTGGGTCGTCCACCTTCTCGCCAATCCTGAACGCCGTCGTCGGAGCAACCGGCATCATGATGCAGTGACACTTCTCGAACGCCTTGACGAAATCTGCGCGTATCAGATTACGCACCTTGAGGGCTTTGAGGTAATACGCATCGTAATAGCCGCTCGAAAGCGCGTATGTACCCAGCATTATTCGTCGCTTGACCTCTTTGCCGAAGGCCTCCGCGCGCGACTTCGAATATACCTCGATATAATCAGCCGGGTTTTCAGTGCGATGCCCGTAATGCACGCCATCGTACCGCGCCAGATTGCTCGAAGCCTCTGCCGTCGCTATCACGTAGTAAGCGGCTATCGCATAATCCAGATGCGGCATTTCCACTTCAATGACGTCGGCCCCAAGGGTCTTATAGACTTTGATTGCATCGCTGACGGACTTGAGCACCTGCTCATCGGCGCCGGCATTAAAGGCAGGAACAACGGCAATCTTGAGCCCCTGTATCGGCTCTTCGAGTTTCTCAAGATAATCCGCCAGCGGCGCGGTTCTATCATCCACGCTCGTGCTGTCCGCGGGGTCGTGTCCCGCTATGATGTTCAGCGTCAATGCACAATCCTCCACCGTCCGCGTCAACGGCCCGATCTGGTCCAGGCTCGAACCATAAGCGACAAGCCCGTAGCGCGAGACACGTCCGTAAGTTGGTTTGAGCCCGACCACGCCGCAGAAGGACGCGGGCTGGCGAATCGAGCCGCCCGTATCCGAGCCGAGGGCGGCAAAGCACATTCCGGCTGCCACCGCCGCCGCCGAACCCCCGCTGCTTCCGCCAGGCACGCGGGTCGCATCCCACGGGTTGGCTGTTTGCTTGAGGCCGGAGTTCTCCGTGCTCGAACCCATAGCAAACTCATCCATATTCGTCTTGCCAACTATCACCGCATCCGCAGCCAGCAGCTTCTCGACCGCCGTGGCGTTATAAGGCGCATGGAAGTGCTCCAATATCTTCGACGCGCACGTCGTCGCCCCGAACGTCGTACACATAACGTCTTTTATCGCAACGGGCACACCCGCCAGGGCCCCTACCGGCTCACCCCCGGCAACCCTGTCGTCAACCTCCCTCGCTTTCGCCAGCGCCTGCTCCCGGAACGTGCTGATATATGCGCCAACAATCGGCTCGCACCTGTCGATGGCTTTGAAAACAGCTTCGGTCGCCGCAACGCTCCTGACCTGCCCTGCGGCTATCTTATCCCGCAACTCTCTTGCGCTCAGCTCCTCGATCCCCATATATCACCCGTTATTCGGCGTTGTTGCTCCTGCGATGTTTGAGAAACCATTCGTAAAGCTGCGGATTGTCATAAGTCTGCGTCCACGAATCATGCCCGGCTTCCGGATAAACCGTCAACTTTGCGCCGCCTCCACAGGCTTTGACCGCCTCGACCATTTCCTGCGACTTCGCCAAAGGTACTTTTTCGTCCCTCGCCCCGTGAAAGGCCCAGACGGGCACGTCCTTCAATCTGCACGCCTTATCCGGCTCGCCTCCGCCGCAAATCGGGGCGATAGCTGCAAACCGCTCCGGATAGGCACACCCAAGGCTCCACGTCCCGAACCCGCCCATGCTCAGGCCCGTCAGATAAATCCTGTTCGTATCAACGCTATACTTCGCCGCCGCCTCATCCACCAGCTTTATCAGCAGATCGCTCGACCACCACTCGCCTTGCGGACACTGCGGAGCAACAAGCACAAAGTCGAAACGCTTGTCCCGCTCCACGACCCTGGGAATACCCGAAGTCTTCACCTTGTCCAAATCGTCCCCGCGATTGCCGATGCCGTGCAGAAACACTATCGTCGGCCACGGGCCTTCTTCTTTGCCGTACCCTTCCGGCAGATATAAGAGGTACCGATAGCTTGCGCCCTCGGTGACCTTCTCAAATACTTCCCTGTCCTGCGCCGCGGACGTTTGCTGCTGCTGCATCGGCGCATCCGTGCGCGATTCACAACCGACAAAGAGGAAAACCAGCAGGACGATACATGCCCGGCACATCTCTCTCATCTGACACTCACGCCCCTGAACTGTCATCCAATATCTTTGGCACCTTGAAGAACTCGCCGTCCCTATCCGGCGCATTCGCCAGCGCCTTCTCCGTCCCCAGCGACTCTTTAACAGTATCCTCCCGAAATACATTGCTGACGGGCAGACAATGCGCCAACGGCTCGACGCTGCTCGTATCGAGCTCGTTCATCTTCTCCATGTATTCGAGAATTGCGCTTAGCTGCCCCGAAAATTCCTCGACCTCCGCCTCCGTCAGCTCCAATCGGGACAGCTTCGCAACCTTTCTTACCTGCTCGCTGTCAATCTTCTTCGCCATACCAAAACCTGTCTCCATTTACACACTACAGCCGCATAATCACCCTGCTGCACAACTATGAAATCCAAACCGGAAGCTCGCCACTAACCCTCCAGACCTTATTCTCCTTAGTGACAAGGTAGAAAACACCCAAACCAGACAGACCACCAGATTGGTTCCCCGCATAAACCAGCGCTTCAGTCATCCTGCGATTGAAGCCTACCCTTGACAATCTTGTCAAGCCTGAGGATGCAGGATACTTCTCATAGAATCGTTCCCAGCCGCGACTATCGCCGAATAGTTCCCTCTCTTCTTCCTGGCTCATCACAATACACTTGACATCCACATTGAAAGAATCACCCGACAAACGCAGCGGCTCACGTTTTCTCCTGAAATTATTCGTCGTCCCTCGCGACAAACCGGAAATACCTCCGTATATATAGCGAAACCTTTGGTCCAGCTCATCGGCGCCCCCTGTCGTCGTAAACTCACAGATGACCACGGACTTACTCTTATCTTGAGCCAATCTCTCATTGATAAGAGCCGAATAAACCGCGTACTCTTCCCGTCGAAGTTCTTCTTCAGTTACTCCGGGCGGGTCTGCCCCACGCTGAGAATACACTGCCGATACAATCACAATCAGCAAACCCACAACGACCCAGACGCCCACAATCACCTTCTTTTCCAGCCCTCTGGCCGCTGTCCTCATATCTCGCCACTGCCCAAAAAAAAGCGAGGCATAACCCGCCTCGCCGTTTCATATTCAAGATAGAAGCACGTCTCTGTCAGCCGGCGGCCTGCTCGGCAGGTTGGTAATCGCGTTTGGCGGGCTTTTCTACCAGGCCCAGCCGTATCGCCTTGGCCGAAACCCTGATCCGGCACACCTTCCCGTCAACCACCGCCCGAACCTTCTGGATATTCGGCTTGAACTTCCGCTTGGTGATGCCCGTAACCTTTCGCCCCACGCCGCCAAGGTGCTTTGCCTTGCCCCGACGCGAAATGCTCCTGCCCGAACTCGTTCGCTTGCCCGTAAAATAGCACACTCTCGACATCTAAATACACTCCTGTTGTGTCTGCCGCCCGGGGCTCTGCCCCGCGACCAATCATTTCTGCAAAACTCTGTAAACTTTGTAGTATACCATCTTGGCCGAAAGCTGCAAGCGAAAACCCGCCTTTTTTATTTACAAATCGACCGGCCCAAATCACACACTTCGCCCGCCATAAGAAAACGTATTTTCCTCTTGACTTTCACAACCATGCCGTATAAAGTACAAGAAGTGGATGTCCTTGAGGAAAGAGTATGCGATTGGGCCGTTTATACTCTGTTCTGTCGTATCTAACCTCCGCCGGGCCTTCGGTCTGCCCCAGCTTTGCACCCACCGCGATGAGACTATCCACCCATTACCAACATCACAATCAATTCAGGCCGCTCCAATGCCGGATGATTCGAAAAGGAGGACTATCATGTTAAGCAGGACCGCGCTAACCAATATACTGATTGCATTGTTTCTGTCCGGCGCCGCTAAGGCGGGGCCGGAGCCCTTTCTCTGGTACGACTTCGACGAGGCGGCACCCAACACCGTCGCCCACGACTCCTCCGGCAACGAATACCACGGCATAATAGACACCGACCTGAGCGAACCCAACTGGGACCCCGCCGACGGCTTCATTGACGGCTGTCTCGTCTTCAACAACGACACGGCCGTAATAGTACCAAACGATGTGCTCACCGAAGTCAACGACGCCATAACCATTGAGATTTGGCTGAGGGATGCCTTCGGCCACGACGGCAACAACTGGATCTTCGATGCCGGCGCGGGCGACTATAGGATGCAGGCTGCGATAATAACCGAGCCCCACCTGCAGATTTTCTGGCGGGCCGGAAACGATACAAACGATGTTCTAATCTGGGACCTCAACGATGTAGACCCGAACCTGTTGTCGCAGTACGGCATGGCGCCGTGTTTTGTCAAAGATGAAACGGCGGGTACAATGACAATCGGCTGGCGGGGACCTTGGATGCGATTGACATCTTCACCCGGCGACTGCTATTTCGTCACCAAGACCGGCGTCGACAAAACTCTCGCCAACGTTAAGAATAACACCTTCAAGATTGGCGCCTTGACCGAGCACGACCACGACCTTATGGGGAGAATGTATCACTTTGCGATGTACGATTATGCCTTCCACTTCACATGCCCGCCGCCTACCGAATGCCCCTGGTTTCCCCACCCGCACGATGGTGACGTAAATGTCCCCCACGACGCCAATATCACATGGATGCCGGGCGACGGCGCCTTCTGGCACGATGTGTACCTCGGAACCGACTGGAACGACGTCAACGATGCCAACAGCTCCCTGCCGGTTGGCGCCGGCGCCTACAAGGGCAGACAGAGCCTCGGAAACGAGCTGTACGACCCCTGCGGCCTGCTTGAGCTTAACACCACTTACTATTGGAGAATTGACGAAGTCAATGACGGTAACGTAATTACCTGCAAGGGACCTATATGGCGATTTACAGCAGCCGACTTCGTCATCCTCGACAACTTTGAGCAGTATGATCTTGGTGACAACCATATCCAGTACACATGGTATGACCAGTATTCCCAGGAATGGGGCGAGGCCACCGGCGCCTGGCTGGAGCTTGCAACCGAACCCAATTACGTCCATTCGGGAAACCAGGCCATGTCATACTCATACGACACGGACGACCCCTGGGCCGACCTGGCCTATGCCGAGGCCTGGCTGCCGCTGGATGAGATAGGCGGCTTTCAGGATTGGACGAGCCACGATGTCAGACTGCTGACCTTGTTCTTCTATGGCGACGCCGATAACGACGTTAACGAGACAGAACAGATGTACGTGGGCATCATGGATACCAGCGGGCTCTACGCCGAGATGCGCTACGGCGATCACCCCGGCGAACACCTCAGCGACGTTAAGGTTCCACAGTGGCAGAGATGGCTCATACCGCTTGTATGGTTCACAGACGGCAACTCTGCCGCTCCTAACGACGTGAACTTCGCGAGTATCGCCAACGTCCACATCGGCTTCGGAAACAGACGAAACCCCATCGCCGCAGGTAAAGGCATCGTTTACTTCGATGACATCCGACTGTATCCCCCACTCTGCCTGCCGCCACCGTGGCTGCCCGATTTGAACTGTGATTGCATCATCGACTACGAGGACCTGCGAATTATGGCCCTTGACTGGCTGAAAGTCGGCGAGCTGCCCGGCCAGCTCGTGGGAAATGATGAGATCAATTTTAGGGATTTTGCCAAGCTCGCCGACTACTGGCTGCAAGACCATCGATGGCCGCCCGAATAATCCCAAATTCAGGCAAAAATGGCTGCCGCCAATTCAGAAAAATGAATTGTATCGTAAGACAATACAAGTTATAATGAATCATTCGGAGAACGGCTGACCCTGAAAACTTAGGAGAAAGGGTATGTTTGCAAGAATAATCGCCACAATACTGGTCTTGATCCTTCTATATTCGTCCGCCACAGGCGGCGTCGATCCCAACCTCTTGGTTTGGTACAAGTTCGACGAGCTGGCCGGTTATATGGCCGAAGACTCTTCCGGCTACAACAATCACGGCATAGTTGACGGTAACGAGAGTGGCTGGGACCCGACGGACGCACACCCGCACGACGGCGGCTCGCGAAATTTCACCAATGACGACGGCGATTATGCCGCGACCGTGATTCACTGTGTTTCCGCAAGCCTGCTCAACACCATCGACGACTCAATAACCGTCTCCGTCTGGCTCAAGGACGCCTATAACAGCGACGGTGAAGACAACTGGGTGTTCCATTCCGGCGCTGGGGGTGAGGAGGGAGCATACCAAGTTGGAGCGGTGGTTGCGACCCGGGAGACCAACCCAGAGGACCAAGTCCTCTGGAGAGCCGGAAACGACGCAAACGACCTCATGAGCTGGGATCTGAACGGCCGAAGCCCGGCCACCCTTCAGGGTTGGCACCACTGGGCGTTTATCAAAGACCAGCGTCTTGACCGGATGCGTATCTACTTCGATGGCCTAATGGCAAAGGAACAATCGGGGACCTTCGATACACTCGGCTATGTCCATGACACGTTGTTCAAAATCGGCGCCGCTTCCTGGGAAAACTATAGTTACATGGGCAAGCAGGACGACTTCAGACTCTACGACTATGCTCTCTCGGACAAGGAAATAGAGCTGCTCTACAGAGGCGGCAACGTCGCCCTTGCGTGGGCGCCGTCTCCGGGAGATTATGAGCAAGACATACCTTACGACGCCAATCTCACATGGTTGCCGGGCGACTATGCCCTCCAGCACAATGTCTTCTTCGGCACTAATTGGCAAGATGTCAACAGCATGACCGACCCGTGCGCTACAAAGAATCTGGGCCAAGAGCTTTATAACCCGGGCCCGCTCGACTTGCATACCACTTACTTCTGGCGAATCGACGAGGTCAACGGGCCCAACACATGGAAGGGCTGCGTCTGGAGCTTCGCAACCCATTCAATTGTCGACCCGAATCTCTTGCTCTGGTACAAATTCGATGAGACCGCCGGATATATTGCAACCGATTCTTCCGGTCTTGACCACAATGGATTCGTGGACGGCGACGAAAGCGGCTGGGACCCGGACGGCGGCTTCTACGGCGGCTGCCGCATTTTCAATGATGACACGCGAATAGCCCTTCCACCCGATGTTCTCGATACCATCGATGACGGAATCACCGTTTCGCTATGGCTAAGAGACGCCTACGTGCAGGACTACAATAACTGGGTCTTGGATACCGGCTACAATGCAACCTGCCGCATGCAGGTTCTCCTCGACGGAAACACCGAACAAATTATGTGGCGCGCGGGAAATGACTCCTGCGACGTGCTGGTCTGCAACTGGAGCGATATACCCACCCCGCGCTGCTGCTGGTATCCCGGAGATTGGCAATGGTTCATCTTCGTCAAGGACCAAACCAGCGACCGAATCAGCATATATGTAAACTGTGCCGAGGTAGCCTCGGCCGACGACGTGGACGATACCCTAATCAATCTCCGCGGAGCCCCGTTCAAAATCGGCGCCCTCAACTGGCACTCCAATGATCTGATAGGCAAAATGGACGACTTGAGAATCTATGATTATGCCGTCTCTGAAGGCGACATCGCTATGGGTTGCTTCTTTTTAGATCCTTTGGCCCTTGCCTGGAATCCCGAGCCGCACGATGGCGACGTAAATGTACCTCCTGACGCCAATCTCACATGGTTGCCGGGCGAGTATGCGCTGCAGCACAAGGTCTTCTTCGGCAAAACCTGGGAAGATGTCAATTCCATGACCGACCCGTGCGCAACAAAAAATCTCGGCGACGAGCTGTATGACCCGGGCCCACTCGACCTGGACACAACTTACTTCTGGCGTATCGACGAGGTAAGCGGGCCCAACACGTGGAAGGGCTGCGTATGGGATTTCACCACCGCAGACTATATCGTTGTCGATGATTTCGAGCTGTACCAGTCCGTGCTGGACCTGCGCGACTGTTGGCTTGACCAGCACTCGTGGTACATTCCCCTCACCGGCGCGTGGGTTGACCTTGTGAATTGGCCGGTGCATACCGGCAGCCAGGCGATGTTGTATTGGTACGATACCGATGACCCCTGGGCCGACGTGAGCTACGCCGAAGCCTGGCGAATATTCGAAGGCGCCTGCCCGGGTCCGCAGGACTGGACCCAGCGAGATGTAAAAATATTAACCCTGTTTTTCTACGGCGATGCCGATAACGACGCCAACGAGACCGAGCAGATGTACGTCGGCGTGACGGACACGTGGGGGTCTTACGGAGAGATACGCTACGGGAACCATCCCGGCGAGGCGCTGAGCGACATTCAGGTTGAAGAGTGGCAGAGGTGGGACATACCCTTCGTATGGTTCACCGACAGCAATGCGGCCATTTACGATGACGTGGACTTCTCGAATGTTGCGAGCGTCCACATCGGTTTCGGCAACAGACTAAACCCCATCCCCGCCGGCAAAGGCGTCGTTTACTTCGATGACGTCCGACTCTATCTGCCTATCTGCATACCCGCCTACAGCGCACCTGGAGACCTGACCGGCGACTGCTTCGTCGATGGGCTCGACCTGCGCTTGATGACACAGGACTGGCTCAGGTACGACGTCAACTTCCCTTATTTGGGTATCGAAGTGCAAGAGCCCTGCGACGCAAACCTCGTCGGCTACTGGACACTCGATGAAGGCGACGGCAGCACCACCGGAGACTCCAGCGATTACAACAATCCCGCCACATTACAAGGCGACTATTCCTGGGTTCCAGGCCGAATCGGACCTCATGCCATAGACTTCGCCGGAGGCAGAGCCCTCGTCCCCGATGACGGAAACACGCGCGAGCTAAGACCGCAACATCAGGTAAGCGCCTCGGCCTGGATACACTATAACCAACCCCAGTTCGTCGCCCGCGCGCTGGTCAAAGGCGCCGATAACTTCGAAACATTCATACTATTGGTCGATGACGACGAACTCGTTTTTCACCTGTGCGATGTCAACGGACTCAGATACGGGACTCTTGCACACATCCGGCAGGATGAATGGATGCATATAGCAGGAACCTACGACGCCCAACACGTAAAGTGCTACGTAAACGGCGTACTTCAGGACTCACAAGATATAGGCCCCATAGTGCTCTCGCAGGACACCAGCGGTCTGGCTATTGGCAACCGCAGCGATGACATGATGCGTCCCTTCATGGGCAGGATTGACGATGTCCGCGTTTACGACCGCGGCCTGTCTGCCGGCGAGGTCGCCTGGCTCACCACCGAAGGCTCCGGATATGTCCCGCTCGACTCACCCGCCAACATCTACGACGATGAACCTTCGGGCCAAAAGGTCATAAACTTCGAAGACTTCGCACTCCTCGCACAGCACTGGCTCCAACAAACCCTCTGGCCGCCAGAATAACCAAGACCTCGACAACACCATTAAGACCCAGCGGTAAACATCGTTCTCTGCCGTTCAGAGGGTGACTAGGCTTTTCAGCCTCAATCGCGAACCCCATGTCCTTCCCTGCAACAAGTGATATATTCTTCGAAGTCACGGTCTCGAATGTCACCTTGTCCACCGATATCAGAACCGCCGCGTTAAACTCTTGCCTGCTCAAGTCAAACCTCTATGGAAGCACCCACACTTCATCTTTGGCCCAACTGCCCGCCCGGCTTACCTTCTCCTCGTCAACCAGAATCTCAATCGTCCTGTCCTGCGACGGGCCCCTTGGGCCAGCTTATGCCAAACGCCGACTCCATTCGCCGCACGCTTGCCTCCGGTCGACAATTTCCTCACCTTTCAACTTTTTGTGTTTTTAGCGATCCAAAAGCTTTAGAGGCCATTGACAAAAAGGGTATGGCTCGGGTTCCGAATTTCTGTGTCAATAGCCTTTTTTGTCTGGCTTCAAGGGTAGATGGTGTCTCGAAGGGGTCGTTGCAGCAATATGTTAGGACCCAT
>DATKZT010000084.1:0-52088 GCA_035527845.1 Sedimentisphaerales bacterium
TTGGGCTTCTATGGTCGTGCAGGCCTTACGAGGGGGCTGGATTCCTGCTTTCGCAGGAATGACAACGGGGGAAAACGAATCGGGAAGAAACGGGGGCAATGATAGGGGCAAAGAATCCACCTACAAACGCGAAGTGCACCCGTAACGGTGGGTTTCTGCATAAAAGGCTGGCTTTTTTGCGTCAAATGAATAAAAGTATGTTTTTTAGCTGCTAAGTGTCTGTTTAGAGGTCTTGGCTGGTTTGAATTGATGAAATTCTTGTGTTAACAAGGAGTCTGCCATGTGTAAAAGAGCTGTGTTCGTGATGATATTGGTTTGTTTTTTGATGGCAATTGCCTGCTCTGCGGCATTTGCCGGAGCAGAAGCAGGAAATTACCGGCAGGGTCCGGCGGGGGCGTCGCTGCTTGCGGAAGACACATCACAGGTGAAAGAGTTTGTGAACTCGGTGGGGATTAAAATGGTCAGGATTCGCCCCGGCTCGTTCGAGATGGGCAGTACTTTGGGAAGGGATTACTGGGATGAACAGCCGGTCCACAAGGTGACCATTTCGAGGGCCTTTTACATCTCACAGACGGAGGTAACTGCCGAGCAGTTTAGACAGTTCAAGGCTGAGTTTGTGGGGACTGCCGAGCATTTGCCATACGCAGCGGGCGTTAGCTGGTATGAGGCGGCGGCGTTTTGCGAGTGGCTGAGTAAGAAGGAAGGCAGCCCCTATCGCCTGCCTACGGAAGCTGAATGGGAATATGCGTGCAGGGCCGGTTCAACGAGTCTGTACTCATCAGGCGACAGGCCGCCGAGAGCGGGACAGGCCAATGCGTGGGGACTCAAAAATATGCACACGTCAGTGCGCGAATGGTGTCTCGACTGGCACGGGGAATATCCGGCGGCGGACCAGGTTGATCCGGTCGGTCCGGAATATGGAATGGCCCGAGTTGTTCGCGGCGGCCTGCTTGACGACGGGGGAAAAAATAAATATCGCGAGATTTTCAACGCCTCATCAAGCCGTGCTTCAATCGCTCCTGGTTTTGGGCGCTATTACAACGACTCGGCGGCAAACAGGCCTGTGACAAATATCAAAAACGATGACGACGATGAGATGGGCGCCGGCGGTTATCACAATATTGGTTTTCGTGTGGTTCAGGGGCCCATGCCAGTCACCCGTCCCCTTGCGTATCAGGCACCATATGCTCAGCAGGGTGTAAAGAAGAACAAGGGCATTGTCAAGCTGGGCCCTGATTCTTCTAAGCCGTATTTCAGGAAACGATACTTGCTTCCGTCACCGCCTGAGACATGTGATAGCTGCCGTGGGGAGGCGATAGATGAGGCAGGGCTGCACCCATCATTCAGGGGGCACAACCAAAGCCCGGCCCTTGAGGTCTGCCCGAACGGTGACATCCTGATGGTAATCTACACTTCTTATGCCGAATATGAGCCTACCGTGTCGTTGATATCGAGCCGTTTGCGCTTCGGAGCAGACCAATGGGATATGCCGGAAAGGCTGTTCGACTTTGCTGCAGTTAATGACCACGCACCGATGCTGTGGACGGACACTAAGAATGGTATTGTGTATTTCTTCTGGGGCAATCCGAGGCTTGAAGGGGGATTTCCGTTCCAATGGACATCTTCGAAAGATAATGGGGCCACCTGGGCCGAGGTGCAATTCCCGAATTTTATGAATAAAGTCGGCGGGCATTCAAATCAGCCTATCAATACGGCGGTTCGTGATAAGAACGGCACGCTTTATGTGGCAAGTGACGCCATCGAAGGCAAATCGGTTCTCTGGGCAACTCGCGACAACTTCAAGACGTGGTACGATACGGGCGGCAGAACTTTCGGTAGGCACACCAGTTTTGCACTTTTGAGCGATGGGACGTCTATACTCGGAATGGGAGGCAAGAATACTGATATCGACGGATTTATGCCGCGTTCCTTAACGAGAGACGGTGGAAAAACCTATGAAGTTTCGAAGACGCCTTTCTGCATGCAGGGGTCAAATCAGAGGCCAAGTCTTCTGAGGCTCGCAAGCGGACGGCTTTTCTTTGCCGGTGACTTCAATAGAAAAGACCTTGAGCATCCCGCTTCTATTGCCGAGAAGGGTTCTTATGTCGCTTTTTCAGATGACGACGGTAAAAACTGGCTTATCAAGAATCTCCCAGGTGCCCAACTGCATGAAGAGGAACCGGTCATAACCATCGGCTATTCTGTTGCGAGACAAGCTCCGGACGGGACGATACATCTGATCACATCGATGAACAAATCCGGCCTGCACTTTGCATTCAACGAGGCGTGGATTTTAGCCAGGGATACCAGGCAAGAGAAGATGTCCGATGCCGAACTGATGGCCAATACCGCCGGCAGCGTTTCGAAAGTCAAGACATATCGGGAAAATTATTCTGATGGTAAAAAGAAGTTCCAGTTCAGTGGTGGTATCGGTGACGACGGGCGATTTCTACTGCACGGCACAGAGACGTGGTACTATCCCGACGGAACAACACAGCGCCAAGCGGATTATGACAAGGGTCGCAAAGTCGCAACAGAGACATACCGGTCAAGAGACGGCAAGAAGAAATGGACCTGGGAGCACAAGAAAGACGGCAGCAGTATGTGGACGCAGTATTGGCCGAACGGACGGAAGAAGGCCGAATCGACCTGGAAGAATTTCTCGTGCAATGGTATCTCAACTGTGTGGGACAGGGACGGCGAGCTAATCAGTCGCAATGAATTCGCAGATGGTAAGAATACCGCCGAAATGAGTATTGCAGGGAAGCTGACCATCGATAGTACCCAAAGCATTACCGCTGCATCAAACTCCATCCTAAATGGCCCCGGAGCTACCATAACAGTTAACGGCGGTAGTTTCACGGTCAACGGCAGATTTAACTTGGGCACGGGCAGTGACGGTTATATCTATATGAATGGCGGCACGTTCACCGTTACCAGCCTTTTTACGTTTCCCGATGGTGAAGGTGGGGTCCACCGCATCTACTTGAATGACGGGATAATGCACGCTGGAAGCATTGAGCAAAAACATGACCGCGATGCCATTATCTATGTAGGCGGCGGCATATTGCGCCTTGACGATATCAGCGACGGCGACGGCGACCCTCATGAGTGGAAGGATAACGGAGACCTTTTGCCCGCTGAAGGTTACGATGATATAGTCATTGAGGATCGTGGTGATTACACTGAAGTGAGAGCTGTTAAGCACCCTCCGAAAATACCGAATCAATAAAGACTCAGTATGGAGCTCAACGGTTCCCAGAGTGACACTTTTATAGAAAGACAATAAGCTGATTTGGCTTCTTGTTGTTCTCAATGGCAACATCTTGGTAACAATCCGTCAGCCCTGCAGTCCGGCAAGAATTTCCTTTAGATGCGTTCTGCGGGGTCTTATTTTTCAAAACGTATCAATGATACGAAGTGCAGTGCAATGGAGTGCAAACAGCCGAAATGAATGCAATAGATGCAAAATCTGCAAAATTGATAAGTCCATATAAATTAAAGAGTTACCGCCAGGTAACCAAGAAACTGGAGATGGATCACACCCGTGAGGTCACAGGTTCGAGCCCTGTATCGCGCAGTACCGCAAATACTTTCAAAAGCGGAACTTACCACTATAATCTTTATTTTACCCAGATTAAATAGGCGCGGCAGAACAGGCCTGAATATGGCCCATTCTACACCAAGAAGCCCCATATTCCAAGCTATTCAACGGCATACTGTCAAACCCTGGAGCCACACTCACGACAATAGTTCGGACTGCCAATCAATGCCTTGTCACAAACCGGGCGCCTTTGCAGTAAGCCAACAGCCAGGAACCTCTCACAAAATCAGACAAGATTTTTCCACTTGAACTCCGTGCCAAGGCATGGGATGCTGCCTTCCGAGCGAAAAATGGAACCTTAAGGCAGCCCGCTTGTCTATAAGATAGGTGGGGATGCGGTAAGTCACAATAACCTGGCTTGAGAGTATGGACAGTGAGAAGCGATAGGCATATCGTTACGCGTGTATGTATGTTGGTGTCGGTGTGTTTTGTCGTTAGTTCCTGCCAGAGGGGCCAGGTTGCTGAGCGGGATTCGGGGGCGGCAAAGGTCCAGCGTCTTCGGCAGGAGTACGAGAAGTTTGACCGGGCGGTTTCTTATCTGCTCGCGGTCAATGCCGAAGCGATGCGACAGAACCCTGATCTGCACTTCGTCGAGAGAGGGCTGCACAGGGTCAACGAAATGAAAAGGGCAGGTCTGCCGGGCGAGCGTGAATTCAAGCAGTATCGTGCTTCTCGCGCGAACGCGGAGCAGTTCGAAAGAACGTACATGCGGTGCAGACACGCTTTTGGGACGAAGGCGTGGGCCGAGGCCATAAGGGACCCCGATCGCGAGCCGGAGCTCAGGCCAGTAATGATCTTGAACTATCGTTACCTGCTGCCCCGGAGCAGCGCGAATTGGCGGGAGAAATTCATTGACGCTCTCAAGAGCCGAGGCCTGACGGTATTCGAACCGAACGACCCGAACGACGAGCGACTGTGGCGGAACATCAAGCGAAACATGTTCGAGATGGCCGAATACACGACAGGTGAACGTGCGAAGCTGGTGGGCGAAGGTGTGCCGGAGTTTATGAGAAGGTACGCGGGCCAGTACGAAGTTATGAACGCCTGTTCCGAATTGTACTGGTACTGGATGAAGGCGCACGTTCCGAAGGAGCTGGTGGAGGCGGCTAAGGCGTTGGACGAACAAGAGCAGAAGCTCAGTGCGATTGAACCGGAATGGGCGAAAGATCTGGAGCGTTTTGGGCGTGACCCACAAACAGAACACAAGAGGCTGTACATAGCCGATAGTCTTCGCAATATGCTCCATGACCATTTCTCGACTCTACAGGACGGGCGGTTCGAGACGGGGGATTCGGATGCCGGAACCTGACGGACCGCGTTCTTGACCAATGTTGTTTTCTTGCGGCAATGCGAAGTGGAGGGGATTTTTTTGTAAGAAGGTTGTGTAGGTTTGTCTGAGCTGGTAGAATCGCCCGGCCAAAGGTTCACAGTACAACTTCAAAAGGATGGACAAGATGAGAGAGACAGGAATTGTAAATAATGAGATTTCAGATGTTTTCTCGATGATGGGCCACATGGATGAGCTGATTGTCTGCGATGCTGGCTTTCCCATACCGCTGGGCGTGCGGACGGTGGACGTTTCGCTTTCGAAAAACAAACCCACCGTCATCCAACTGCTCAAGGAGCTCAAGAGGCACTTCTCGGTGGAAAAGCTCATAATGGCCAACGAGACCAAAAAGGTCAGCCCCACGCGGTTCAAGGCGATTGTCGAGATTTTCGGCAAAGACATGCCCGTCGAGACGATGCCGCACACCGATTTCAAGAAGCACAGCAGGAGCGTCAAGGCCGTCATCCGCACCGGCGATTTCACCGCATATTCGAATGTGCTTCTGGTTTCCGGCGCCGGCAACCGCTGGTACTGCGAGAAATAGTCTCGCGGCCGGCGCGGCCAATCAGTAGAGGATGACTCCCCACTCGGCAACGGTGAAACCATCTCTGGCAAAAGATGGTATGACCGGCTCCGGCAGCATTAGACTGTTTGTTTCCAGGCCCCGGATTGAATATATGAGCCGGATAAGATTCTGGGGCGGCGCAGAAAACTCCAGTCTGATCATTTCATCAAGGTCGTCGTTGTACTGAGGGTATATCGCGTAATAGGGATACCCGCTCAGGCGTGGGATCCAGTACTCGATAAAGTCGTCAATCTCGCCCTGGATAAACCCTGTCTCCGCCATATTACTGCGGAAGAAATCTTCGAGTTGTCCTGCGGCCACCACCCAGCCGGTGGTGTGCTGGCTGTAGTTGGGCTGAACGCTTTCGTAGAACAGATAGTCATACTGACCGTTGATGATTCCGGAGGGCTCGACCGTGATATGCCAGCCATCGTTGTAATCCGGGATAGCGGTTGTTACTGAACCTCCGTGGGGGAACACCAGGCACGCCTCCAAATCGGTAGTCTCTTGTGGATAGATGTATATGTTTGGCTTGTATACCAGTTCAATGCCAGGAAATGCGAAGTCACCGTATTGTCCCTCGATGGTTACCTCTTCAAAATGATAACACTCCTCAAAGTCGCACTCATAAAACTCAAAGAAGTACTCGCCGGACGGCAGCGGGTTGATGGCGAACCGACCCTGGAGGTCGGTGTGAAACTGAGTAACTACGTTGAACGTATTCGGGTCCAGAACGTTTACGTCTGCGTCCGCCAGATAGCTGTCTGCAAAGTACCACTGGGTCAGGAAGATGACCCCGTTGAGTTTACCTGCAGTGGTCGGGTCAAGGTCGACGTCAAGTTCGCACTGAATTCGCCAGCCCAGCGGCGTATAATACTGCTTGACGCCCGTGAAGTAGTATAGTTCTGTATAAAATCCCTGCCGGTAAGCATAGGCGTAATACTCTGGCGGGTCGTAATACGGCTCTTCTTCATAGACGATGAAACTGACGTGGCCCTCATCTTCCATGGTGAGGGCATCCACCATGTTGCCCCAGCCGTCGGAGTAGATGCCCAAATAAATCTGTGTCCAGCACCAATTGTCCCCCAGCCCCGCGACGTCGCGCCAGTCGATAACTCCGTCGTTTGGTTCCGAGATGTCGCACAAGGGGTTCCAGTTTGGCTCGCCCTCATGCGATTTCCAGGCCCGGGCGAAAATGGCGAAGTCAATCGCATCCACCTCGCCGCTGGCGTCGAAATCCGCCTGATTCGCCCAGCAAGGAATGGCCAAAAGTACGCAAGCCAGAACAGAAAACAAACTTTTCATCTTGAACTCCTTTCCTATTCAAAAGACTTGGCAGGTCTCCCATGCCTCTATCTTTTCAGGATACCGAGTTTGCCGGCCGGGTGCAACTGTTTTCTTTCAAGATTTTTTGAGTTTTGCTTACCGGTTGTGGCTCGAAGGGCTGATTCTCGCCTCTTGTGACCGTGTTGGTTGAAACCGCTATAGTCCGGCTCCCCTGTCAGCAGGTCAGTCGGTGCGGAATTGTATCAGCGGCGGTCAGAAAACTCGAAACGAGGACGTAAGGGAATCAAGGTGCTCAGGCCTGTGCGGTCGTTTTCAGAGGCTGTTGCTTTTTTCGGTGCTCGCGCTGATGGAATTTGACGTCCACTACCGTCTTTAACGCGACCAGCGCCAACAGCAGGCCTATCGGCGAGCCCAGTGACATGGCGAGAAAGCCCCCACCTAAAATAGCAATGTGCATTACCACAACACGCCCGTATGGTTCGGCCATTAGTTTGCCGACGTCGGAGACGGCGTATTCCCCCTTGATTAGGTAATTATAGACGAAAGAAATGCCATGACTGGCGAAAAGCGCCGCCATCGCCAGTTTCATGTGCGGCGGCATAATCGAGTACGCCTGTCTTATAACGTTAAACAGCATCTGAACGAAAACCAGAAAGCACGGCCAATCCGCTCTGCCACCCAACCCTTCATTGCCCTTCTTGAAAATTCCCAGAACGAGCAAGCCGTGGACCGCCGTGAATCCACCGTAGTGAACCATGAAAAAGGGAATTGCAAACAGCTTGCCGAGATGTGCAGCCGGGTGCGGTACCTTTACACAGGCGATCTTAAGAATGGTGTAGAAGCCGACAGCCACATTCTCGGCCCAGTAGAAAAGCACTATGTAAAAGGCGTCCCAGCCCAGAAACAATACGCCCGCAACCGGCACGATATTCGCCGCCACCAGCGCAATCAGCGGCACGTTGGACAAATATTCTTTCGCAGACTTCATTTCAATCTATCCGGGATTCCGTGCGATAGTATAGGTAGTGGTTCGGCGAAAATCCAAATCTTTCCCATCTCCCGGCGAAAGTGTTGCAATCGCTTAGCAAGGCATCTACTATGGTGGAATCTGATGATACCGAAAGGACTTTGCATATTATGGGCAGGATGAGTTTTTGCCTTGTTGTTCTCAGTACGATTGCCGGGACAGCCCTGGCCGCCGACAAGGTTGGTCTCGAGCAGGTCGATGTGTTCACGGCGGGCGAGCGCGACTACAAGGAATTCCGCATTCCCGTGCTGGTTGTAACTAACAGCGGGATATTGCTGGCAATCAGTGAAGCGGGGCGAACCTCGTCAGATTTCGGCGACCGCGACCTGCTGCTGCGCCGCTCCGCCGATGGCGGCCGCACATGGTCCGCAGACATTCAGCTTCTCCGCGACGAAGGCACAAGCACCTGCGGAAATCCCACGGTCCTCGTGGACCGCCAGACCGGCCGGATTCATCTGCTTTCAACAGTAAATGGAGCGCGCCTATTTCATAACTACAGTGACGATAATGGCGCCGCCTGGTCGGACTTTCACGATATTACCGAGGTGTTCGAGGCGTTCAAACCGCGCTTTGCCTGGACCCGCTTTGCCACCGGCTCGGGTCTGGGAATCGAGCTTGCCCGCGGCAAGTTCAAGGGCCGGTTTGTCATGACGCTTTGGTTCACCAGGGACGAAAAGCAGTTTCGTTCCGCCGTCATTTACTCCGACGACCGAAGCAAAACCTGGCAGCCGGGCGGCTTGACGGATGAAACCTTCAACACCAACGAGTGCACCGTCTTCGAAAGGGCCGATGGGACGCTCGTTCTGAATATGCGGGGCGGCGGCAACCATCCCGACCAAGGCCGAAAGCCTTATCGCATCGTGGCCACGAGCGATGATGGCGGACTGACCTGGTCGAAGTTACGTTATGATAAGAACCTGATATGTCCCGAGTGCCTGGCCTGTACAAGACGCTACTCGTGGCCGCAAGAGGGTCGCAGTCGCGTGCTGTTTGCAAATCCTGCAGATGAAAAAGGCCGCGTCAACATGACTGTTCGACTCAGTTACGACGAGGGCGAGAGCTGGCCGGTCGCAAAGCAGATTTTCGCGGGGCCGTCGGCTTATTCCTGTCTGGCCCGGCTGCCCGATGGTGACATAGGCCTGCTCTTCGAAGGCGGCGAAAGGCACCGCTATCAGAAGATGATGTTCGCCCGCTTTCCACTCGCGTGGCTCACTGACGGCAAGGACGGGTTAAATATGGCGGTTCGGTCAAAGATGCAATCGCCGGAGTCCGAACCGAACAAAGAATGATATTTCTCCGACTCCGGTGCCGCGGCAGGAAAAGGCTTTGCCGCTGGCTGGAAAACGCGAACAGGTTTTCGAGAACGTCGAAATGATTGTAGGCGTGATGACGGCTCAACTGCACCTGCAGGGCATAGGCTCGCTGAAGGAAAAACGCAGCATCGTAAAGAGTCTTACCGCTCGCCTAAAAAGCAGGTTCAATATATCGGTTGCCGAGGTTGACCATCAGGACAGCAAGATCAGCTCCATCGTGGGGATAGCGGTCGTATCCAACGACACCGGCTTCATAGACCAGCAGTTCGACGCCATCATAACGTTCATGCAAAGGGACGGCAGATTCTACCTGGCGAGCGTTGAGCGCGAAACCTTTTAGGATCGCCGCTATTTTGCACATCTTTTCACAGCCCTGCTGACTGTCAGCCCGATGTCGAATGTGCTGCTGCATTGCGGACATATAAAGTACCATTTCAACAGCCCGGGCTTGTCGGCTTTCTCGAACATGTTGTGAAAGCCGTCGGTGTATCCGCACGACGGGCAGTCACGGAACTGCCGGCCCATCTCCACCCTGATTATTTCTCTTTGTTTTCGAGCCATGAATGAAAGTAATCCCCCAAAGAAAGCCGACCTTCGTCTCTACAAAATGGTATCGACAATAAATTGTGCGCCCAAAAATATGTCCACTGCCACAGCCGAGCCGAGCACGACCTGGCGAAGCCATTGCAGCCGAACCTTTGCGCGTGCGAGCAGGAATACGATGGCTAAAGCAACAGCGCCGAGGATATACATAGTGGCGGCCGAAACGAACATTTCCGCCGCGTTCTTTCCCAGGCCGGCGAATATGCGAAAGCATTTTGTCGCCAGCAGCAACATCACAATGGACAGTGACGCCAGGGCCCCCGCGCCGGCCAGGACCCATTTCTTATCCGCCGGACCGGCCGAGAGTAGTGCCTGTGTCCCCGCGCCGATTATTACCGCGCCGCACACGGTGGGCAGCGCCAGCCAGATAATTGGACTAACCCCGAGAAATGACTTGCACAACGCCAGAGCGGCACCGATGGCGACAATGGCTAATATGCCGAAACGCCGGGCCGCCAGCAGCATCGAAAAGCCCATCACAAGGGCTGCTATTGGTATATGATAAAAGCCGAGCGGCGTCAACGGTCGCGTTATGGCAACCAGCGGAGCAAAGAGCCCCGTCAAATCTCTGGGATGCAGACTGGTCTGAACCGGCATAGGGAATAGACGAAAATGCGCTGACACATTAAAGAACACCAGTATTGCCAGAAACGGCAGCACCGACAGGGATAAGCCCACCCACAGCCGCCGATTCTTGCCGATGAAGGCTGCCGGACAGAACAGCCAGGGCACGATAGCCGCCAAAGAGCCCGCCGTCGGATGAAATTTCGACAAGCCGAGCATGAAAGGCCCGAACCCGTAAACCGCTCCGGCGAACAACGAGCACAGAAATCCTGACACCCACCGCCGGCTCAGAAAAAAGCAGCCCAAAGAAGCGACGAAGACATTCAAGACAAGAAGATACTGCCACCGACCGAAGTTCCTCAGGTAAGGCTGGTATAGATAAAAGGAGAAGCCTGCGTAGATTATCCCCGCCAAAGCTGTTTGCAACAAACTGCGTTTCAATTTGATGAGTCTGATTTGCGATTTTCCTATTCCGCGAGGTGATATCGAATTACTTGAGCACCACTTTGCCGGCGCCGGTGGTTATCCTGCCGATGTTGTAAACTTTTTCGCCGTACCTGCTCAGTTTCTTCTTGATTGAATCGGCAAAGTCCTCGGCCACTATAAGCACGAATCCTATGCCCATATTGAACACTCGGTACATCTCGGCCTCTTCCACCGGGCCTCTGTTCTGCAGAAGTTCGAATACCTTGCGTCTTGGCCAGCTCGATTTTCTTATTGCCGCGTCGCAGTCCTTGGGCAGCACCCGCGGTATGTTTCCGACCAGCCCGCCGCCCGTAATATGGGCCATCCCGTGTACGACTCGTTTGACCTTGTACTGAGAGAGCAGCCTGATGATGGGCCGAACGTAAATTCGCGTAGGCTCCAGCAGCACATCGCCCAGGACCGCGCCGTCCAGTTCATCTGGAGTATCGGTCATCTTCAGACCGGCCTTGTTGAAACAGATCTTGCGGGCGAGCGTGTATCCGTTGCTGTGCAGGCCGCTTGAGCCAAGGCCGAGAATAACGTCGCCTTTTCTGACATTTCGCCCGTTGATGATTTTCCTTCGCTCGACGACGCCCACCGCAAAGCCCGCCATGTCAAAATCGCCCTGCGCGTAGGTGTCGGGCATTTCAGCGGTTTCTCCCCCTAACAGGGCGCAATCAGCCATACGGCAGCCCGCCGCAACACCTTTGACCATCTCGGCTATTACGTCGGGCTCCAGCTTGTGAACAGCAAGGTAGTCCAGAAAGAACAGCGGCTCTGCGCCAAGCACGAGCATATCGTTGACGTTCATTGCCACCAAATCAATGCCCACAGTGTCGAACCTGCCGATTTTGGCGGCCAACTGGACCTTGCTTCCCACGCCGTCGGTGCAGGCCACAAGTACCGGGCTTCTGTAATTCCTTTTGAAGAGCTTTTCGTCGTAGTCCAGCCGAAACAGCCCCGCGAACCCGCCCTTCAACTGTATTACCCGCGGCCCGAAGGTGCTGGATATGTGCGAGTATATCTGCTCGACCATCCGGTCGTTGGCGTCGATGCTGACTCCCGCTTGTTCGTAACTGATGTAGTTATCCATCCACCTTGGTCCTCGCTTCACCGGCCGGCACATGCTGCGCCCAAAAAGAGCCGGCTATTGCTCCAGTTCGTCGAACATATACATTTGATGCCGTTCCAGAGAAAACTTATTCACAGAAACATCGACCGGTACAGGGTAATCTCCCGACCAGCAGGCCGTACAGTAGTGATCCGCCGGCAGCGACGCGCAGGATAACAGACCTTCCAAGGACATATAGCCCACACTGTCCACCTCGAGGAACTTCTTTATCTGCTCCAGGTCCCGATTGTTCGCCAGCAGCTCCTCTTTGGTGGGGAAATCCACGCCGTAAAAACAAGGGTACCGAATCGGCGGGCAGCTTACCCGCATGTGGATTTCCTTTGCCCCGGCTTCGCGCAGGGTCCTGATCTTGCCTCTGGTGGTGGTGCCGCGCACTATAGAATCGTCCACCACCACAATACGTTTTCCGGCCACCACCTCTTTAACTATGGCCAGCTTCAGCTTCACCTCCAGCTCTCGGTTCTTCTGCTCCGGTGAGATGAAGGTTCTGCCCACGTAATGGCTTCTTATCAGACCCATATCGAACGCTATCCCGCTTTGCTCGGAGTACCCTACCGCCGCCGAAGTGCCCGAATCCGGGACCGGTATCACAACATCCGCCTGAGCGGGGTGTTCGATGGCCAGTTGCCTTCCGAGTTTTTTTCTGAACTGATGCACATTCTCACCGAATATGTGAGAGTTCTGTTTAGCGAAATAAACGTGCTCGAAGATGCAGTGGGCCGGCGTGACCGAACCCGGCTTGACAAAGAACCGGCTGTGAAGACCATTCTCGTCGATACGCACGATTTCACCCGGCTCGATTTCACGAATGAATTTGGCGCCCACGGCGTCGAAGGCACAGGTCTCGCTGGCGACGACATAGGCGAGGCTCTCGGTCTGCCCAAGACACAGAGGCCGGATGCCGCAGGGATCTCTTACCGCCTCAATACGGTCGCGGAACAAGAACAGCAGACTAAACGCCCCCTGCAAATGATTGAGCACATGGGCCAGTGTGTCGGGCTTGTTGATGTGGGTCGGCTTGGCAAGCAGATGGGCGATCACTTCCGTGTCGCTGGTTGACTTGAATATGCTGCCGTACGCTTCGTACTCTGCGCGCAGCAGAGCAGCGTTGACCAGATTCCCATTGTGGGCCACCGCCACCTGCCCCTGAGAGTACTCAATCAGTAGAGGCTGACTGTTTACCGCCTTGCTGGAACCCGTGGTAGAGTAGCGCACGTGTCCGATGGCGATAGGATTTGCCAGCTCCTCCAGGAGTCCTGACCCGCTTCGGAAGACCCTCGCTGCCGTGCCCATACCCTTGTAGCACCGAATGAGTTCACCGTTGCTTGAAGCGATTCCGGCTGCTTCCTGTCCGCGGTGCTGCAGGCTGTGCAGCCCGAGATAAGTCTTCCCGACAGCTTCCGGGTCGCCGTAAATGCCGAACAGGCCGCAGCACTCTTTCTTTTCTGGTATCGCCAATTCTGACGTCTCGCTATCGCAGCATGAGAAACGTATAATCGTTCGAATCCAAGTTTAATAATCTGACGGACCCAAGTCAAACACTTGTTGTTTCGGGCTCCGGGTAAAAGAACTCCGGTATCCGCCGGAGCTTGCCTTGCGCGTCAACACAGGCCAAAACGCTCGTACCCTCCGCCACCAGGGCCCCATCACTGCTGCGGGTAAGCTCGTACGTGTGCTCAATCTTGCTGGCGGTTACTCTTGAGCAGCGGGTCGCCAGTTGCAGCTGTTCGTCGTATCTCGCCGGCCGGCGGTATCTTATCCTCAACTCGGCAACCACAAGGAATACGCCGGCCTTCTCAAGGTCTTTGTACGCCAGCCCGTTAACGCGCAGAAGCTCTGTCCGCCCCATCTCGAACCAAACCGCGTAAACGCTGTGGTGAACCATTCCGCCCTGGTCGGTTTCAGAATACCGGGCGGCAACGGTAATGGCATGTTCCTGAATTGTAGCTCGTTTGCAAGAATCCATTTCAGACCGAGAAAATTATGTGCATGTCTGCCACAAACGAAAATACGTGTCCATTGCGCAGCTTACAATATCACACTGAATGATATTTGCAACCGCATTTCCCTGATCTTGCAGCCGAATCAGCGTCTTTGGTGCAATGAGCCTGCCGCGAGGCTTTACATGGGCCGGATTACGAAGGCGTTTTCCAAATAACTGGGGTGCACTTCATATTTGTAGGTAGGAAGGCAGGCTATTGGGCTTCTATGGTCGTGCAGCCCTTACGAGCGGGGTGGATTCCCGCTTTCGCGGGAATGACAAGGGGGGGAAACCGAATCGGGAAGAAACGGGGGCAATGATAGGGGCAAAGAATCCACCTACAAACGCGAAGTGCACCCAAATAATTGTGAAAAACGAGAAAAGTGTTGATTTGCCGGCTTTTCAATGGGATAATACGCGGATGTGTGTGTATGTCGAATAAGTCTTAACCTTCTGACCCAGCCATTTAAGGGTAATCTTATGCAATTCTATAGGTGTTCAAAGTTAGGGATTATTGTCTGCGCTCTGGCACTTCTCGTCGCCGCCGATCCGGCCGCCGCTCTTGATGCCGGTGCGGTCGAGCCGAATACTACCGCAAAACCCCAGATAAAAGAGCCTGCCGATACCGGCGATGTTGCTGTCACTGTTAACGGTGTTGACCTCGCCGAGAGCCAGTTGGAAGAGCTGCTCAAGGTGGAGTTCGACAGAATGGCCGGAAACGCCGGAAACATGCCGCCGGCAATAATCCAACAGATGAAAAAACAAATGCAGGACAGAATTTTGGATAGAATGATTGTCGAGCATCTGTTGGATGAGCAGCTAAGAGCCGCCAACATAGTCATTACCGAACAGGATGTCATTACACATCTCAGGCAAAGCGGCGCTCGACAACAGCCGCCGTTGTCTTTGGAGGACATCCAGGCGCTGGTGGAGGCTCAGGGACAGAGCTTCGAAGAAATGAAGAAGCAGCTCCGCGACAGCAAGGAAATGAAGTACCAGAAGCTGTTGGAGGCTCAATTCGCGGGCAAAGTGGATGTCAATGAGGCTGATGCAAGGAAGTACTATTCTGAGAATAGGGTGCGGTTCGAAAGGCCCGAGCAGGTCAGGGCCAGTCATATTCTTATATCGCCTGACCCGAACGCCGAGCCGAACGAGGCCAAGGCCGCGGCCGGAGCGAAGGCGGAGGACCTGCTCAGGCAAATCAAACAAGGCGGAGCGGACTTCGCAACTTTGGCGAAGACCAATTCGAGCTGCTCTTCGAGTGCGAGGGGGGGCGACCTCGGTTTCTTCGGCCGGGGTGAAATGGTGCCTGCTTTTGAGAAGGCCGCCTTTGAGCTGAAAGAAGGCCAGGTGAGCGATATTGTGGAAACACAATTCGGGTATCACATAATAAGAGTTACAGGCCACAGAGAACCGGAAGTTATAGGGTTTGACCAGGCCAAAGATAATATCATAAATCGGCTGACGCAACAAAAGCAGCGGGAGCTTGTAGAACAGTATATCGAATCGCTCAAGGCCAAGGCCAGCATAGTCTATCCGCCGGGAAAAGAGCCTGCGCCCCCTCGACCTTCTGTTGGCCGACCCCCGGTGTCTCCTCCACCTGCTTCTCGACCGCCGGCGCCTCTTCCACCTGCTTCTCGACCGCCGGCGCCTCCTCCCCCGCCGGCTGACCGGTGACGGACGGCACTAACTCGAAGATAGATTGCTCAAACAGGAACTGCAAACGCACGAACGCGGGTTTCCTGTTTCGTATTCCGACAGTCGTCAGCAAACCGTTAGTCAGGACATGAGTGTCGCAGGGTCGAGATTGGCCGATTCTATATCTTTGAAGTATTTTGCAGTTCCCACCTTGAGTTCGACGGTCGCTTCTTCGTCGCACACGATTATGCCGTTAGGGTGCATCTGCAGCGCGCTGACGGTCCACATGTGGTTTACGCCGCCCTCGATGGCGTGCCGCAGGGCGCGCGCCTTGCCGTGCCCGTTGACAATGATCATCACTTCCTGTGCATCCATCACCGTTCCCACTCCCACCGTCAGGGCCGTTTTGGGGACCTTCTTCACGTCATTGTCGAAGAAACGCGAGTTGGCCACGATGGTGTCGTAAGTCAGAGCCATTATGCGGGTCCTCGACGAAAGGGACGAGCCTGGCTCATTAAATGCTATGTGACCGTCCGGCCCGATTCCTCCCACGAAGAGATGAATCCCGCCGATATCTCTCATCTTCTTTTCATAGTTGGCGCACTCCGCTTCGAGGTCGCCGGCATTACCGTCAAGGATATTCACATTCTCTCCGGGGATGTCAATGCGGCCGAAGAAGTTGTTCCACATAAATGAGTGATAACTTTCGGGATGGTCCTCGGGTATATTTACATATTCGTCCATGTTGAATGTAACGACATTCTTGAACGAAACTGTGCCTGCCCTATTGAGCTTTATTAGCTCTTTGTACATTCCCAGCGGCGACGAGCCCGTGGGAAGCCCCAGCACAAAGGGTCTCGACTCCATCGGCCCGAATTCCTTTATTCTTTTTGCCACATGGTTGGCGGCCCACCGGGATACTAACCCATAGTCCGGCTCAATTATCACTCTCATAATCAGCTCCCGTTCCAAGTAACTTTTGTCAACATAGTTTTCCCATCCGGCCGATAAGCTCCTCGGCCAGCTTACTCTTCATAGCAATGTGTTTCTCAATTTCGGAAACGAAACTGTTCTGCTCGAACGTTCCTCTCACCCCCGAAAAATCCCGATGTCTTGTTTCTTCGTCGCCATCCAGGCCGTATCCTATCTGCGCGGTGGCCGCGAATTCCTTCTTCGCGTCGGAGTAAAGCATGTGGTCCAGCTCCACCACGGCCTCTTTCCATTTCGTGGTCAGATCAATGATATCTTGTGCCGTTACCTGCCTGATGGTCTTGCCCAGCCGCTGCTCCAGCACATTTGCCGCCCACGCCCACTCATAAGCCGGGTAACCGTTGTGCATATTCTCAAACGCCGCCGTCAGCTCCTCCAGCGTGCTGATAGTGCCTGTTTCGATCTCATCGAGCATCTTTTCCACCGCACCTTCCGGCGCGAACAGACCGGCCAGGTCCACCCATCTGCCCGTCCCCATCTGCGTCTCCGGCAGCAGAGCTTCTCGAAGCTCCTCCACATCCTGGAAATCCTTGTTTTCCAGGCGCTTGATAAGACAGTTGCCCAGGAATTTGTTGATGCCTATTTCATAAAACTCGATGCCCCGGTCCAGCGAGGACTTATTGATCTTCACCGAATGGTAGGTGAAATACTCGGAGGTCTCGCCGGAGGTGGCCTTGAGGCTCGCAAGAAGCCGGGAGCCGTTCAGCATCTTCTGAACTGTGTAAGGGCTCAGCAGCTTGAAGTTTATCAGGTCCAGCTTTCGTGGGTCTTGTCGTTTGTCCCGGCTCGGCCACTTTCGGGCGTCCCGAACCGTGCCCACGCTCCGCAGATTCACGCCCGGCACGAGAATGCTTTCATCTTCATGCTCGATTAGATATGAAAAAGGCAAATCAGAAGTATCGGAGTTTCGATAGTGCCTGCCCATAACAACAGTAAAGGCCCCGACTTTGGCCGGCCACAGCATATAGGAATCACTGGCCGTCTTGGAGCCGCGCTCGACAATCCCCTGATGGGCAGGCCCAAGCTTGTACATATGGTTGCTCTGGTTGGTTCCGCTGCCGGCATTCAAAAAAGAAAACAAGCCCGCAATCAGCAGCGTCGATTTGTGATGGGTGACCGTGTAGGGGCCGGCAAATATCGCACACGCCTCGCCGTGGAAACCGCCGCAGTTGGCAAAGAACACCGAGTTCTCCGCCGAATACTGCTTCGACAGAACCGTTCCCTGGCCCACGAAACACTTCGATATTATCGTCCCGTCGGTTACCTTTGAGCCGCTGGCACAAACGAAATCCTCCCCAAACACTCCGGGACCGATGTAAACCGGGTCCTCCGGGCAGCTATTGACAGAGCCGTTCTCCAGCCGATTAACTCCCTCAATGACGCCTGCCGGACCAACCTTGACATTCTTTATGATTCTACAGTTGATCAGCTTGGCGCCTTTTGCCAGCAGGCCCATGGATGAAGTGACGCAGGCCGTGTAGTCGGCTATCATTTTACGAAGGTTTTCAATCACCTTGGGCCGGTGGCGATAAAAGGCTATTACGTAAGCGGTATGGGCCGATAGGTGGTCGTAGATGGGTATCTCCCGGCCGCCGGCTTCGTTCACAACCGCCACTTCGGTGCCGTTGCCAAAGCTGGTCTCGCCCTCAACAACAAGCAAATCGATGTTCTCAATTATTACATCGTCCTCGATGGTATAGTTCGAGATATAGTTCCTGACCTGATTGATGTAAACGTTGTCGCCTATTCTACAGTTGTGGATGGCGGCGTCGCTAATCCCCGCCGGCTTCTTCACTCCCCCGCAGAAGGACACCTCCTTTTCGAACACGCCCAATTCGATCCTGCCGGAGAAGATCGTGGACCTCACCTTGCTTGGGTCAAAACCTTCGGCGACCTGAATGTTTGACCAGCCTGTGCAGCTGCAGCCTTGGTTGGTGAGCCTGGTGATTTCCTCTGTGGATAGGGAACGGAGTTTTGCTGCCATCTTTTCTTCTCCTGATATAACGGGCCTTGCCTGATTGCTCCGTCAGTATATCCAAACCACTGTCTCGAAGAGACCGGCCCTAAAAGCCTCGCCGCCCGACAGTTGAATCCTTGCCTCGGCCGGTCTGCTGCTTCTCAATTAGGCCAAGCGAATATACAGATTGCGGTCCCATAAATCAAGATATTTGTGTGCGAATCCGAATGTAGTCTTCTCTGTGCAGACCTATAAAGAAAAGTTGCAAAATCTTCGGCAAAAGCTGGAGTAATTTGCAGGCAAGCGCCGATGTTTACTACTTAGAACGGACTTGGTTTCTTCGAGCCGCCGTCTGTTGTAAGTTGAATTTGCTGTCAAGGATGGTTTCATGTCGAGTCAGCCAAGGGTGGCTAAAGTATTAGTGGCGCTGCTCGTATCGATGACGAGCGGAGCCGCCGTTCTGATGGCGTTGGGAAATAACCCCCCCAAGGCCGGACCCTTTTGTCTTGCCAACTACTACCGCCTCGACCCCGCGGAAGAAGCTATTGTCAGCCAGGCTGCTCAGTATCCCAAGCGGTGGAACAGCATTGAAATTTGTTACAGTGGGACCCGGGCCGGTAATATTGAGCAATTGGCGTCACTTACCGGGCTGGCCGGTCCGGAGGACATCAACTATCACTTCTGTGTGTGCAACGGTCTTGGCGGCGGCGACGGCCAGATTCAAACAAGCGAAAAATGGCAGAGACAGTGGTCCATCGCACCGGGACGGACCTGGTACGGCAGCAGTCAGACAGTCCGCATTTGTGTCATAGCCGATGGCAAGACCGTCCACCCGACCGACTGCCAGGCCAAGAGGACCGAAGCGCTCGTCGAGGGTCTGTGCAGAAAGTTTAATATCCCCCCTGAATCCATCTACTGCCCCGGCGACTGGCGGTAGCGGCCGTCCGGATCGCGCTTCCCGCCGGAACGTCATCAGCAACACTCACAGTCGATTTCACAGCGAATCGCCCCTCGACGCACGCTTTTGGAGCAACCCGAAGTCCTGTTTCTCCGTCAGAAGCACCCAGGCTCGCCAGTCTTTCTTGCTGATTCGCACAGGCGAAATCCGCTTTACGTCCTTTAGCCAGACCAAGAAACCGAACCGACAATTTGCCTTGGCCCGCCAGTATTCCTCCGTGCCGCCGATGTCGCAGTTGTATCGTCTCTTGAGATCGGCTATCTGTCTGGGGGTGAGGTTCTCGAAGTTTTTTACCGCCGCTACCGTAGCCGTCCCGCAAACCGGGCCGCTGCTTTGCTTGAGAAACAACTTGTCGCCGGGCAAAACCCGCCCGAAATGCGCCCGTCTTGTCATCGCAAAACGCGATTCGATCCGCTTTCCACCGGTCATAATCGCCTCCAGATACGGCTGTCTCAAAATAACCAAATGATAGTTTGCCATAATGTTCCGTCCAGCAGCGGTTTTTCCTCACTCGCCTTTCAAGGACGCGGCCACGACGCGAATGTGCTCAGGGGTTGTTCCGCAGCACCCGCCCACAAGACGCGCCCCGGTATTCAGACACTCCCGGATACCGGCCGAAAAAGCGGCCGGCGCCATTTCAAATACGGTCTGGTCACCCACCAGCTTGGGCCTGCCTGCATTGGGCTGGGCCAGGACGGGAAGTTCTGTGCCCGACTTGAGCATTGACACGACAGCAGCCATTTGAGCAGGGTCAATACTTCCACAGTTGGCGCCGACGGCGTCACCACCCACTTGCGACAATTGTCTCGCGCAATCCTGCGCCGAGTTGCCCATCATCGTCCTGCCTCCGGATTCGTCTGTTACGAAAGCCATTGAAACAATGACAGGAAGCTGGAAGTTGTTCTTGCAGGCCCGAAGGGCGCAGAGCGCTTCTCGCAAATCAAACATTGTCTCAATTATGAAGCCATCCACGCCGGCTTCTGCCAATACCTCGGCCTGCTCCTTGAAGGCATCGTAAAACTGCGACTCTTTGTAATTGCCGTACGGCTCAAGCATCTGACCCGTCGAACTAATATCGCCCAGCACATATTGATTGCCCTTGGCAGCCCGCTTTGCCAATTCGGCGCCCGCCCGGTTCACCTCTCTAACATCTACCCCGACGTTGTGTGTCTCGATGTAGATGCGATTCATAGTCAGTGTGTTGGTGGTTAGGGCGTTGCACCCACAGTTGGAATATTCTCTGTGAATTTCCAGCACCGCCTCTGGAGCATCGAGGTTATTCCGGCCACGCGACATCAGACCACGCCGGTCGAGCTGCGTTCCCATCGCCCCGTCGAGCAAGACTATTTTCTCGCTTTGCAATAGCTCTGACAGACTCATCGCTACAACTTCTCCTGGACTGCCGCCTGGCAGCACTGCACGCTGCCGCTGCACCCTATCGCAAAAATGGATTCGACCGCTTCTCTTTCCCAATCGTGGTTGATGGACCGTGGCCCGGGTAAACCACCGTTTCATCCGGCAGGACAAGGAGCTTCTTCTTTATTCCTTCGATAAGTTCCTCACGACTGCCGTCTTCAAGGTCGGTCCGGCCTATCGACCCTGCAAAGAGCGTATCACCGGTGAAGACCAGCCTGCGGGACCGAACATACAGGGATATACCGCCCGGTGTGTGGCCCGGCGTGTGGAATACCTCAAGTTTAATCCCCGCAAATTCTATAGGCTCTTCCTTTTCGACAACCCGTATCTTCGAGTCCTTCACCTTACCGGATAGCGCCTCTGCATCCTCCTTGTGAATAACCGGCTCCACTTCCGGAAAGTGCTCGGCCAGAAGTGTCACGCCGTTGACGTGGTCGAAATGCCCGTGCGTGAAAACCACGGCCGCCGGACGCAGAGAGTGCTCATTCAGAAAATCGATCAGCGGTTCAACGTGGTCGGCTCCGGTGTCGATTATCAAACAGTCTTTTGCTGCCTTTGCCGCCCTTAGACAATAGCAATTTGTCTGCAAGCTGCCCAAAACGAGTCTGTCTATCACTACCTCCGGCGCAGGCGTTGCGGTTTCGGTCTCCTTGCGCTGTTGGCATCCGATCATCGTAGAAAACCACACCACGACACAGCCGGCGGCGAAATACCTGCTCGTGCTCAAATTGATAATCATCACAAGCTCCCTTCGCAAAATGGGATTTCTCACCAGGATTTTCGTCTCTTTTCGCACGCTCCAGCTTATTAATGCCGCAAGTGTACCAGAGTTCGCGCCCTGCATCAAGGCTCTTTCCGCCGTTTCGAGACGCCTATTGTCCTTTGACTAAAGGGGCCGGAAATCATATAATGTGAGCAGTCTTATTGAGGACCGAAAATATGCTGTGGGTAATACTTGCCGTAGCCGGCGTTATGGTTTTGTTTGTTCTGGGCCTTTTGGTCTGGCTCATCAGCGCAAGTTTTGCCGCCCGCAGAGAGGTAGCCGCCCAGTCGGCCGGCATCGGCCTGCTCCAGCAGCAGCTCGAAGCCCTCAAGGCCGCGCAGGACGGCGTCCGTGACGGACTTCAAAAATCACTCCAGACAGGCCAGGAGAACATCTCCCGCAATATCGAATCCAGCCAGCAGGTGCTCGCCCGGCTGAACACCCAAGTCGGCGAGCTGCAGGGAACAAACAAGCAAATGCTGCAGGTCGGCGCCGAGGTAAGGAGACTCCAGGACATCTTAAGCTCGCCCAAGCTGCGGGGCCAGATGGGCGAATGGTCGCTGGAGAATCTGCTCTCTACCATACTGCCGAAGGGAAGCTACGAGCTGCAATACACCTTCAAGGACGGAAAAATAGTCGATGCACTCGTCAGGCTGGAAGATTACTGCGTGCCCATCGACGCCAAATTTCCGCTGCCGAGTTTCGAGAGAATTGTCCGGGTTGAGTCCGAGGAGGAAAAGACAAAGCTGCGGAGGCAGCTCGTCAATGATGTAATCAGGCACATCGACAAGATTGCTTCAGACTATATTCGGCCCGCCGAGGGCACGCTCGATTTCGCCATGATGTACATACCCGCAGAGAACGTCTATTATGAGACCATCGTGAAGTACATCGGCGAAACAAAGGATGTTCTCCAGTACGCCCTCGATAAGAAGGTCGTCCCGGTTTCGCCGAACCTGCTGTATGCGTATCTGATGACCGTGGTGATGGGGCTGCACGGACTGCAGATTGAGAAGAAGGCCGCCGAAATCCGCCAGAACCTCAAGAAGCTCAACTCATCTTTCGCAGATTTCGGCGGCAGCTGGGAAGTGCTCGGCCGACACCTGCGAAACGCCCACGGCCAATACGATGAAGGCCAGAAAAAGCTGGACCGCTTCGGTCTGCAGCTTACACAAATACAAACTGACGCAGAGGAACAAACCGAAAACAACTGATTAATTGGAGGTAACAGTCATGCAGTGGCAGAAGACAGTATCGAGATATGTTTTTCCGGCGATAATGATGTCTGTTTTACCCACGGCAGCCCTTTGTGCCGCCCAGGTGGGACCCGGGACTGACTTGATGGTACCGATTGATTATGTGCCCGCCATCAACCAACTGGTTGCTGCGGACAGGTCCGAAGAGCTGAACGCCGGCCCTTTTTACAAAAAGGCCTTTGATCTGTATGTTGAAAGACCGGACCAGCTGAAACAGCTGAACCAGAAGACATGGGTGGCCGGGCTTTCCGCCGAACAGCAGCCGGCATTGGAAAAATGGCTCCAGCAGAATTCTCCGGCTTTTGACGAGCTCAAAAAGGGAGCCGACAAACCGCACTGCTGGTTCAGATATGAAGGGGGCTCCATGTGGGAGATAAAGCCGCCCCACCTGCTAAAGGCAAGACGCCTGGCCGACGCACTTTGTTGGCGGGCAAAGGTAAAGGCGGCCAGGGGCGAGTTCAAGGATGCCTTTTCCGACCTTGGCTTGTGTTATCGATACGGTATGCATTGGTCGGGTACCGGGCCCGTATTTGAACAGCTTGCGGGCATAACAATTACCGCCATCTCGAACTCCGCCGCCTTCCGAATCCTCGACAATACAAAGGCCCCCGCCGACCAACTGAAGGAATTCCAGCAGCAGCTCGAGAAGCTGTCTGCTGAATACGCCCACATCATTGGTTTTGCCGTCGAGAAGTTCGTCATGTATGACACGGCCCAAGGGGCGTTTACCGATTACAACTCCGGCCTGCCCAGAATATCGCAGGCCCAGCTTGATAAAATGAAAGGCATGCTGAAGCTGAGCGACCAGCAGGTGCAGGACCTCAAGCAAGTGGACGGCCCCAACACTATAGAAATTACCGATAAGGTGTACAATTACTTTGGCGAGGCCGCCCGCAAAACGCCCTGGCAGTTGCACAAAGAAAATCAGAACATCAAAGAAACTGCGCAGCGCATAACGAAAGGCAACCCTTTTGTGCCGATCTTTCTGCCCGACGCCGACCGCGTCACGCAGCTCTCCTGGCGCAACAAAGCCGCTGCCGACGCCCTCATAACGACCCTGGCGGTTCTGCGCTACAAAACTGATAAAGGCCAATTACCCGACAAGCTCGACCTGCTTGTCTCAGAAGGTTGCCTCAAGCAGTTGCCGATGGACCCATACGGCGATAAGCCTTTGGTCTATAAGAAGACCTCCGACAATTTCACGCTCTACAGTCTGGGCGCTGATTTTGACGACGACTCGGGTGCCCCCAGCAACTGGGGCGAAGGCCAAAAGGGCGGCGACATGGTCTTCTGGCCCGTACAAAGGCCAAAGGAGAGCGCGGACAAGAAGCAGGTAACGAATGCCCGAACACACACCGAAAAAGAATAGCAATGAAGGCAAGAAGAAAAGGCTTTCCGTGCCGAAGGTGGCCTTGGCACTTCTTGGCGTCCTGCTGGCGTTCTTAGTTCTGAGAATTACCCTGATCCTGACTGCCAAACCCACGATTTCTGTTGACTACATTGCAGAACTGAATCGGATATCAAAGCCCGCCGACTACGACCCGAACAACGACGCCGCTTTCGATTATCAAAAGGCCGCAGATCTCTTTGTCCGTATGCCGCCTGACCTGTTCAGCAGTTCCGGATCGGCCTTTAGACGGGGCAATCTTGACCCGGAGGAATTGGAAAAAGTGAACAAATGGGTCATCGCCAACAGCGAAGCTTTGACTTATCTGAAGCGTGGTTCGGCGAAGCCGTACCTGTGGCTGAAAGTCTCCGCCGGTGATGATGTTTGGTGCAAACCAGCTATAGACCCTCTCCACGTCAGGGAAATGGGCCTCTTGCTCAGCTGGCACGCGCGGATCGAGCTTGAGCAGGCACGACCTGATGTCGCCCTGCAGGACTGTACTGTCGGCTACAAGCTCGCCCAGCATTTTGCGGGCCAGAAATGGTACGTTCAAAACGTGGGCAGGGCCCTTCACGCACTAATGGGCACCCAGATTTTCTATATCTTGGCGAATACCGCGCTGGAGTCGGACCGCCTGCAAAATCTGCAGCAGGAACTCGAGCAGCAGTTGTCAACAAACCCGCAGCCTGATTTTGAGGGCGCTAAATTGTTTATGCTCGATACGGTTCAGCGAATATGCACGGACAACGGCCGAGGCAACGGTCATATCGTCCCGTCGGAGGCGGCCAAAAAACTCGTGCGCCCTTATCTTCAGTATCAGCAACCCCCTATAAGTCAAAACCTGCCCGGCTTTCTGAGAGAATATGCTGAGCTGGCCCGTCATGAAGAACCGTCTGATTTTGCCGTCAATACCAGGATTGTTTCTATGGCGATGTTCGGGCCTGATCGAAGAGAAATGGTAAAAGGTATCGAAGACTGTTTTGAGTATCTTGAGAAGCTCAGCGCCCGGACTCCCTCGCAGCTTCGTCAAGAAGGCATTCAGCCGGCTGCGGAAGTTAGTGACAAAATAGGCTGTGAGTTCCTTGGATTCGTCTGCGGGCCCGTCCATACGGTTTTTATCGAAGTGTGGCAGAGACAAAAGGTACAGGACGCTGCTTTGATCACATCAATCGCCGTCCTGCGATATAAGGCCGATAAGGGTAGATTTCCGGACGTACTTGAGGACCTTGTGGCGGCCGGTTACCTCAAGCAGTTGCCGATGGATCCGTATAGCAGCGGCCCACTTGTTTACACATCCCTCGGCCACGATTTCACACTCTACAGTCTCGGCGCTGATTTCGACGACGATGGCGGCAAACCCAGCAGTTGGGGACAAGGCCAAAAAGGCGGAGACCAGGTCTTCTGGCCCGTCGAAGGGCCCGAAGGCAAACGCAATTGACTAAAAAGCCCGCTCCGTGTACAATATGCCCGTCCGCATCCCGAAAAAGATAGAAGAATTAACCCAATAAGGAAGCCTCGAGATGAAAAGGACCCCTCTTTCCCTTATCCTGGCAATAGTGCTGATTGGCCTATCTGTTTTCGCCGCTCCGGCGGCAGCCACAAAAACCGACCCCGACTTCAGGCGGGCAATCATTAAGCCGTCTCTGGCGAGGCTCGAGCCCCGCGGTCAACAGCGGTTCAAGGTCATAATGTTGGCCACATATCTTATGGCCGCCTCCGCACCGGAAAAGGTGATATGGTCCGTCAACGGCATTCCCGGCGGCAACAAGGAATTCGGCACCATCGACCCCAACGGCCTATACACCGCCCCCAAAAAAGTCCCGACGCCCTGCGAAATCCATATCTGCGCCGAGGCCCCGGAGGCCGCAAACCGTTATCTTTTCGCCACCGTGCTTATGGGCGAGCCCTCATATAAGCTGGTCCACACATGGTCGCAGGAAATAAAGTCGGAAGAAGCAGAGCCGGAAGAAGGAAAGAGCACCGGCGAGCTGAAAAAGCCGCACGGAATCTGCCTGGACAAGGACGGCAATCTCCTTATAGCCGACCAGCGCGGCTGGGTCATGCGTTTCAACACCCAGGGCAAGTACCTCGGCGATGTCGGCTCAGGCAAAGGCAGCGACCCGGGTGAATTTACCCAGCCTCGCGCCGTTCAGGTTGACGTCCACGGACATATATGGGTGACCGACAGCAAAGGCGACAGACCACGCATCCAGATGTTCAACCACGACGGCGAATTCGTCCGAATCTTCGCCGAGAAGGGAATCGGCCCCGGCCAGATTCATCGTGCCCACGGATTGGGCTTCGACGCCCGCCAGCGCCTGTTCGTCACCGACGTCGATAATTTCAGAATCAATGTTTACAGCCACGACGGCGAATTCCTCTATAGTTGGGGTCAGCCCGGCCTGGATGCCGGTGAGTTCAACGCCCCGCACGGCCTCGCGGTCGACCCCAGCGGCGACGTATTCGTCTCCGGCTACTACGGCCCCACCCAGAAATTCGACCCCAACGGAAAATTCCTTTTTGCCTTCGCACACGGCGACCCGCCCGACGGACCCGTCTTTTTCCACACTATGGTCGGCGACAAGTGGGGCAACATCTATCTGATGGTCCGAAACAAGGAAGGCGGCCAGGGCGAGCTCCAGAAGCAGACAACGGGCAGGCTGCTCAGCATAATGAAATTCAACAACAACGGCGACTACATCATCGGCTGGAGCCTCTCAGAGCCCGACCATCGTGAAAGCTGGTCCGTCGTCGCAGATGACGGGACCGTCTATTCACTCTTCACGGGCGAAACGCACATGGGCGTCCAGACCTTTGTCCCGCAGTAGCACGCATGACGGCCGTGGATAAACGCCATTGACAGGCAGGCCTCATACGATAAAATGGGGCAAGTCGCGTCTTAACGTAGATTGCACAGCAACCGAGATGATTTGCAAAGTCCTGAAAGACAATAGAGTTTCGCTTACCGGCGGGGGTGTCGGCGCAGCCGCGGCAGTTCTGCTCGCAGGCTTATTGCCGTCAATCGCAGCTTGTATAAGAAAGTATAACTACAATTCAACTAATCCTGAAAGGAGTGTGTGATGAGAACAGAACGAATACTGCTGGTGGCTACCCTTGCGGGACTGCTGTGTATGGCAAATACTGCTCGAAGTGCCGCCGAGAAACAGCCGGATTACTTGAAACTTGTCAGGTCATACGCAGATGCCCTGCTCGAGCATGGAAGGGATACATACGGAGAGGTTAAATCTCCGCTGATTGCCTCGGCCTTGGATCGAAAGACCCTCACCTTGATCGACAGAGACCTCGGCAGAATCGAAGGCATTCGCAACGGCGACCGCTCACTTTACGGCGCCAACCCGATGCACGACGAGGATCTTTACCAGACGCTCTATGCCCTGACAGATGTCACCGGCGACAAAAAGTACGCTCAGGAAGCCGACAACGCGCTCAAGTGGTTCTTCGAGAACTGCCAGAGCCCCGTGACCGGCCTGATGGCATGGGGCGAGCACATCGGATGGGGCTTCAAGACCGAAACCCTCGCCTTTGCCAGAGGCGATAATCACGAGTTCTTCGGTGCTTGGGTCCTTTGGGATAAGTCCTTTGATCTCGCACCGCAACCTTGCATAAGATTCGCCCACGGACTCTGGGACCACCAGATAAATGAGCACAGCGGCGAATTTTCCCGCCACGCCAGTTGGACAAAGCACGCCCCCGGCACGCAAAACGAGTACCCCCGCCACGGCGGCTTCTACATCGCCGCCTGGGCCAGGGCCTATGAGGCCGACAAGGACCCGGTCTTCCTGAAAGCCATCGAGACCCTCGTCGATTATTTTAACAAGAACAGCAGCCCCCAGACCGGCGCCATCCCCTGCTCCACAAACCCAAGCCGCCTCGAGATTATGTGGCCCGAAAGCAACCTCTCGCTCGCCGTCGACCTCTGGGACGGCGCCGACAAGGTCCCCGACGACCTCGCCCGCAAGATGCGCCAGAGGGCCCTCAGGACCGATGAAGTTTACCTCAGTCTCGCGCACGATTTCACCCCCAACGGCAAAGGTTTCGTCGCCGGCGCCAACGTGCACACGCTCGAACGCCTCACCGAAGGCCCCTGGACCGACACCGCCATCTGGGCAACCGGTTACGGCAAAGCCACCGATGCCCAAATCGCCATGCTCTGCTACCTGCGCTATCAGCAGGTGAAAATGGATGGTTACAGAAAGCTGGTCCTCGATTCCGCCTCGCGCTATCTCTACACCGAGCCCGATACGAATATCACGCTTTATCCCGGCTCGATGGCCGAGTCCATCTTCCACATGCTCGCCGCATACGACCTGACCGGCCAGAGGTACTATCTCGACAGGGCCGACTATTTTGCCCGCCAGGCCGTCAGTATTTTCCTCGACGATTCCTCACCCCTGCCCAGGGCCAGCTCCGCCCACGACCACTACGAGACCATCACAGGAGGCGACGACCTGATGGCGGCCCTGCTGAAACTCTGGGTCGCGGAGAATCAACCGGAAAAAAAGATTCGAATCGTTTACAATCACCGTTGAAAACAGTGCCGGATAGAAAAATGAAAGGTATGTAGAGAATGATCATTTACGAAGACCTGAAAGGCAAGAAGATTCTGGTCACGGGCGCCGGCAGCGGCATCGGCGCCGCCGCGGCAATGATGTTCGCAGAGCAGGGCTGCTTCGTCGGCGTCCATTACTTCGCCTCCAAAACCGGCGCCGAAGAAACGCTCGAACAGGTCAAGAAACACGGCGACGGCATCTTGCTCCAGGCCGATGTCCGCGACGAGAAGCAGGTCCGGAAAATGGTCGAGCAGTTCGCCAAAGCGGCAGGCGGCATCGACGTGCTCATAAATAATGCCGGCACCATGATTGAAAGACAATCGCTCGAGACCGCTGCGCCCGAATACCACGACCAAATCTACGCAATAAACGTGCGCAGCATTGTGCTTGTTACCAAGGCAGCATTGCCCTACCTCAAGCAGAGCAAAGGCAACATTGTGAGCATCGGCTCCGTCGGCGGCCACACCGGCGGGGGCAATGGTTCCGAAATATACTGCGCATCCAAAGGCGCAGTCGCCACCCTCACCATCGGCATGGCCAAGGACTTCGCCAGGTACGGCATAAGGGTAAACAACGTCTGCCCCGGCGTAATCGAGACACCCTTCCATGAAAAGTTCAGCACGCCGGAACTCGTCAAAGCCTTCGCCGATAAAACACCGCTGGGAAGAAACGGTACGGCTGAGGACGTCGCCAAAGTGATTCTTTTTCTTGCGAGCAGCGAGGCCGCCGGCTTCATAACCGGCGAATACATAGCCGTCAACGGCGGCTTCTACATGAGAGCCTGAAAAGTAAACCGACTGTTCCAAAGGAGCCCGGATTATGAAAATACTTGCCCTGCTGCTGAGCAGCGCCCTCTTCTTCTGGACCGGCTCTGTCGCTCAGGCAACGGAACAAGAGCCTGTAAAAGAACTTCCCTACACAAAAGCCGAGCTGTTGGATACGAAGCCGCGCACCACCTACGAGGGGGACTGCCTTAATTTGGTTGCGTTCCCTATGGGCGGCATCGGCAGCGGGTGCATCAGCCTGGCCGGCACAGGCAAACTTATTGACTGGGAGATTTTCAACAAGGCGAACAAAGGTTATCAGCCCAGATTTACGTTCCTGTCCCTCTGGGCAAGAGCAGAGGACAAAGAGCCCGTCTTCAAGGTGCTCGAAGGCCAATGGCGAGGACGCCTTGCCGACCCCATAGGACCCGAACAGACCGAAGCGCCGGGACTGCCGCGAATGAGGCAGTGTCGTTTCGAAGGTAAGTTCCCTTTTGCAAAGGTATATCTCGAAGACAAGAGCCTCCCGGTCACGGCCGCCATCGAAGGATGGAGCCCGTTTATTCCCGGCAACTCCCGCGAGTCCTCTCTGCCTGTGGCAATCCTCAATGTCACCCTCACCAATACCACCGGCAAAAACGTGGAGCTGGTGCTTGCCGCCAACGTGCAAAACAACGCAGGCAAGTTCAATCAGGTGATTCGTGAGCCGGGCTTTTGCGCACTGTACATGCACGACGGCAGACAGGACAGTAATGCCATGGTCCTTGCCACCCCAGCCGCCGTAACCACCTGGCAGCAGAACTGGCGAGGCCGCGGCAGTTGGAAAAACAACTTCATGTGCCTTCAGCATTTCGTGAACACCTTTGCAATGCACGGACGCTTCGACAGCACCGCAGAGCCAGTGACCGAAAAAGCCGACTCTGCGCAGGCAAGCGAGGCCGGGCCCGTCGGCGATGAGAACTCGAAGGTCGGCTCGCTCGGCGTTCGAATGACCCTTGGCCCCGGTGAAAAACACATGGTTCCGTTTGTAATAGGCTGGTATTTTCCAATTATAGGCGTGCCCAGCGCCTGGGAAGGGCCGGACGAGGTATTCTGGAGGAATTACTACGCGACGCAGTGGAAAAATGGCCTGGACGTTGCTCGCTACACCGTTTCGAACCTCGACCGGCTGGAGCACGACACGCGCCTTTTCCAGGACACGTTCTTCTCGAGCACACTGCCCGGCGTTGTGCTGGAAGCTGTTTCGAGCCAGCTTTCCATACTCCGCTCGACAACCGTCGCGCGCTATCCCGACGGCACGCTGTATGGCTGGGAAGGCTGTCACTTCAAGAAGAGACAGGGCTTCGGCACGTGCAACCACGTCTGGAATTATCAGCAGGCGATTCCATATCTTTTCGGCGACCTCCAGCGGTCGATGCTGGACAACTTCATGTTCAACGGCCTGCGCGAATCCGATGGAGGTGTGATTTATCGTATGCCGGTCGGTCCGGGTGCAAAGGTAAGGCAGGACGACAAATTCACATCCGCCGCGGATGGTCAGCTCGGGCAGGTATGTCAGGTCTATCGCGATTGGCAGATTTGCGGCGACCAGAAGTGGTTCGACGCAATCTGGCCCAAAACCAAAAAGGCCCTCGAGTACGCGTGGGTCGCATGGGACAAGGACCGCGACGGCCTGCTCGAAGGGTCCCACCATAACACGCTGGACCTCGATTTCAAAACGCCCGAGACGATGTGCGGCAGCCTCTATCAGGCGGCGCTCCTGGCGGGCGAACGCATGGCAATGCACGCAGGCGACAAAGATGCGGCAAAGGAATACCGCCGCGTGTTCGAATCGGGCAAGAAGCTCTCCGATGAAAAACTCTTCAACGGAGAATACTACCACCAGATGCTGCCGGCGCCCGGGGCCTATCAACTGGGTTCGGGCAGTATCTGCGAGCAGATACACGGCCAGCTTTACGCCCGCATGCTCGGTCTCGAAGACATCTACAGCCGCCAAAATCTCCACAAGGCCGCAGCCTCGCTGTTCAAATACAACTATATCGAAAGCTCTTACGACCACATCAATACCAACCGCGTCTATTCGGTTGGCAACGAAGGCGGCCTCTTGATCGCCTGCTGGCCCAAAGGCGGAAGACCCGAAAAGCCCCTTCTGTATTGCGACGAGACCCAGATCGGCTATGAATATCAGGCCGCCGGAAACATGCTCTACGAAGGATATATCCTCGAAGGCCTCACCGTAATAAAATCGATTCGCGACCGCTTCGACGGCAAAAAACGTAACCCGTTCTGCGAAATCGAATGGGGCAACCACTACGCCCGTTCCATGGCCAATTACAATGCCATGCTCGCCCTGTCGGGTTTCCGATATTCCGCCGTCGAGAAACTGCTGCGCCTCGCGCCAAAGGTTTACGAAAACCGGTTCCGCACCTTCTTCAGCGTAGATTCGGGCTGGGGCGTATTGTCTCAGCAGATTAGTCCGAACAAGCAGACTTTGAAGGTTGACGTAAACAAGGGAAAATTTGCCGTCGAAAAAATCAACCTTATGACAGATAAGTCCGTCAAGACGGTGCGCGTCACAGCCCCTGAAGGAATCAGCGCGAAGGTGCACAAAGCAGCGAACGAATCCTGGTACGCCGACAAAATGATAACGGTGCAGTTGGAAAAGACCGTTATGGTCCTGCCCGATAACCCGCTCGTTGTGGAAATCGAATTTTGACATAAGCATTTCAACCTGAAAAACTTTAGGAGATTTTGGATATGGACAAAACACTTAAAAGAAAGATAAAGATCGCGGGCCTGGCAACGCTTCTGGCGACATCGATACTGGCTGCCGGCTGCGCCACAACATCCGCAAATCACTGGCAGAGCAAAGTGAACGACGAGCTGCCCGTCCTCGGCCACCGCAACTGGATTGTCATAGCCGACTCCGCCTACCCCGCCCAGAGCCGCCCCGGTATCGAAACCATCGCCACCGGTGCCGACCAGATCGCCGTGGTTGAGGCGGTGCTCAGGGCCGTCGATAAGGCAACGCACGTTCGTGCAAACGTTTACCTTGACGCCGAGATGAAGTATGTCGCCGAACAGGATGCGCCGGGGATTGACGCCTATCGCAGGCGGCTGGCGCTTCTGCTGGATAAGCGAGAGGCCAAATCGATCCCGCACGAGGAGCTGATTGCCAAACTGGATGAGGCGGCAAAAACCTTCAGAATCCTCATCCTTAAAACCAACCTGACATTGCCCTATACCTCCGTCTTCCTGCAGCTCGACTGCGGCTACTGGAGCCCACAGGCAGAGCAAAGACTGCGCCAGGCAATCCGGGAAGCGGAAAAATCCGGCTAAACAGTTTTTGTATGCCACAAGCTAAGCAAAGCGCTTGCAATCTTTGCTCATTTTGTTATAAGAGTCTAAGAGCGAAACGAATCGAGACAGACAGAAACGGAGTGCGTTTGAGATGCGTCGTACTGCAAGGACGCAAGCAAGGCAGTGGCTAATCCGGCCTGAGGACCCAAAGGCCGGTCAGCTTGCGAGGTCTCTGAAAATATCGCCTCTGCTGGCACAGGTCCTGCTCAATCGCGGAGTGACCGACGTCCAAAGCGCTTCTGTATTCCTCAGTCCCAAACTAACCCAACTTATCCCGCCTGAATCAATGCCCGGCATTGCTCCAGCGGTCGCGCGAATCAAACGGGCGATAACCGAAAAGGAAAAAATCACCGTCTATGGCGATTACGACGTCGATGGCATTACCGGCGTCGCCATTCTCTGGCAACTCCTGACCCTGCTCGGTGCGGATGTTGATTACTACATCCCTCATCGCATCGATGAAGGTTACGGCCTGAACAAGGAGGCCGTTCTGTCGCTGGCCGAAGCCGGCACAAAACTCATAATCACAGTTGATTGCGGCACCACGGCATTCGCCTCGGCGGATTTGGCCGGCCAACTGCACCTGGAGCTGATAATAACCGACCACCACCAGCCGGGCCCCGCACTTCCCAAAGCGGCGGCCATCGTCCATCCGGCGCTGGACGAATCTTATCCGAACCAGGATGCTTCCGGCTCGATGGTTGCGTTCAAGCTGGCCTGGGCAATAGCCAACACCTTCGCCGCGGGCGCGAAACTCGACCGGTCTTTGCGAGAGTTCATGTTGAATGCGACAACGCTCGCCGCCATTGGGACCATCGCCGATGTCGTTGACCTTCGTGGGGAAAACAGGATTCTCGCCAGCTACGGCCTCAAGTCCCTGCCCCAGTGCCGACTCTGCGGCATCCGGGCGCTGATCGAGGCCGCCGGCCTTGCCGGTCAGGGGCTGGACAGCTTCCATGTCGGTTTCAGGCTGGCCCCAATGCTCAACGCCGCCGGCCGAATGGGCCACGCAAGGCTGGCGGTGGAACTCTTGACCAGCGACAGCGAGGCCCGCTCGATGCAAATCGCAGAATACCTCAAAGAGCAAAACTCGCGCCGACAACAGCGCGAGCGAAAGATTTTCGAGCAGGCCTGCGAGATGATAGCTCAGCGTGGGTTCGACCAATCCGACCGGCGGACCATCGTCCTTGCCGGCGAAGACTGGCACACCGGCATAATCGGCATCGTCGCGTCGCGGATAGCAGAGAAGTTCTACCGTCCCACCATCCTGATTAACGCCGCAGACCCCGAAAACCATATCGCTCAGGGCTCGGGGCGCTCGATACCCGGCTTCTCTCTGCTCGATGCAATCTCGGCCTGCTCGGAAAATCTCGTGAGTTTCGGCGGACACAAAATGGCTGCGGGCCTGACCATCGAAAGCGAAAAAATCCCGCAGTTCGTCGCCGCCTTCGAGGCCTACGCCGAGCAGCGCCTCGACGCAAATGATCTCGTCCACAAGCTGCATATTGACGCCGCGGCGCCACTGGGCGGATTCAAAAAGGAAACGGTCGCCGAGCTGCAAATGCTCGAGCCGTTCGGCCAGGGCAATCCAAGACCTGTTTTTGCCACCAAAGGAGTTCGCCTCGCCTCGCCGCCCAGAAAAGTCGGCGCAAAAAGTGAACACCTGCAACTGGCAATAACAGACGATAGAACGGCCGTCCGCTGCATCGGCTTTCGCTTTGCGGAATTCGAAAAGAAACTGCTCGAACACGATTTCTTTGACGTTGCCTATCAGCCCCAGATAAATAACTATAACGGCAGCAGCAATGTCGAATTTGTCCTGGCGGATATACAATTCGAATAAAGCCCGCCCTGACTGAGGAGGAACACGATGAGGTCAAGAGGTTTTGTTTGTATAATTCTGGCCGTCATTCTGACCGGTTGCACACATGTCCGGCCCACCTTCGAGACAGACGTTTCTCAGGGACCCGCTCCCTGGACAGACCTGAACTTTCAGGATAATCCCGACCATTTTCAGTTTGCCATCGTCGCCGACCGAACGGGCGAACACAGGCCCGGAGTATTCGCCGAGGCTGTCGAAAAGCTGAACCTCTTGAATCCGCAGTTCGTTATGTCGATTGGTGATTTTATCGAAGGCTACAGCCGGGATGAGGCAGAACTGAACAGTCAGTGGGACGAATTCGACGGCCTGACAGCAAAGCTGAACATGCCTTTTTTCTATGTCCCCGGCAACCACGACATCGGAAACGATGCGATGGCCGCCGTCTGGCGGCAGCGGCGCGGCGCAAGCTACTATCACTTCATTTACCGCGACGTTCTGTTTCTTTGTGTGAATACCGAAGATACCGACCACAGTCACATCACCGATGAGCAATTCGACTACTTCCGCAAAGTCATCAAAGCAAATAGCAGCGTCCGATGGACCCTGATCTTCCTGCACAAACCTCTCTGGTGGAATCCCGAAACGCTCGAATACTGGCAAAAATTCGTGTCGCTGCTGGGTCAAAGACCATACACCGTCTTCGCCGGGCATCGGCACACCTATGATAAGTCTGTTTACGATGATAAGCGATACTACATCCTCGCCAAGACGGGCGCGGGCGCCGAGCCTGTCGGACTGGATGAGTGCAAGTTCGACCACATCGTGTGGGTGACGATGAAAGACGGCGGCCCGCTCGTGGCAAACCTTCTGCTCGACGGCATCCTCAGCGACGAACCCTGCCCGCAATAACGATATTCGACAAGACTTAGAGCCTATCCGAATTACCGCTGTAAACCAGAGAGTCGTTGTCATTCTGAGCGCAGCGAAGAATCTCAAGCCGACAGATAGGCTCTTTTCCCATTCGCCAGCCAGATGTTTCGCTTCGCTCAACATGACAATTGCATATAGGTTATCAGGATAGGCTCTTACCTGAGCAACACCCGGCTCACTCGATTGTCCACAGCGTCAAAGAGTCCTGGTCCCTGACGAACACACGGTTGCCGGCAACGACGGGGTGCGCGTAGGTGGGGGTCTCGGCGACCTTGATTCGGGCCAGCTCCGCGTATGCCGTGCCGCTGGGCTTGAATACTATCAATTCGGAAGTTTTCGGCAGCGCCAGGAGAACCGAACCGGCATCGAGGATGGCCGCGAAACCGCCGCCGTGCTTTGCCGCGTCGGTCCAGGCGGTCTGGCCGGTCTGGGCATTGATACAGAAGAGGTTGCCGCTGTCGGAGAGGCCGAACAGCAGGCCGTCCTTGAGCACCGGTGTATTGAACTGCGGGGCGATATCCGGGTTGCTCCAAAGCTCTTTGGCGGCAAAGCCATCCGCCTGCTTTTCGATCTTCACGGCCCTGGCGCCCCGGCCTGCCCCCATGTAGATTACCGTCTGCCCATCGATGATAGGTGTGGCGGCGTTGTACGCCCTGCCTGCGGGCACAAAAGGCAGATTCCACAGCAGCTTTCCATCGGCAAAGCCAACGGCGACGATGCTTTTCTCGGCCAGCGTCACGACCTGCTTGGTGCCAGCCACGGTCAACAGGGCGGGCGAGGCATACTCGGGTCCTTCGCCGGGCCACCGCCACTTCTCGTTGCCGCCGGCCAGGTCATAGGCAATGATCGCGCCATTACCCTGCCCGCCGAGATGCGCTATGACCATCCCGTCGGCGATTATCGGCGACATGGCCGTGAAGAACTTGGGCACGACGCCGGGGAAGGGGTCCTTGCGCCACACAACCTTGCCGGTCCCGGCATCCAGGCACGAGAGGACTCCGGCCACACCGAGCGTGACGACCTTTCCATCCGCCACAGCGGGCGAGCTTCTGGGCCCCGGATGCCGCGCCGCTGCACCGGTCACCGCCTGCGCTGCGTACTCGTCCCGCCAGAGTTCTTTTCCGTCGCTCGCATTCAGACACAGCGTTACCTCATTGCCATCCTGCAACGTGAAAACATAAAGCTTGTCGCCCACCAGTGCAGGCGTGGAGTCGCCTTGTCCCACGGTGACTTTCCACTTCTGTGTAAATTCCTTGGGCCATTTCTCGGGTGCAGCGAAGCCGCTGACCTTGCCATCCCGATTTGGCCCGCGCCACTGAGGCCAGTCCTGGGCCAAACCGCAGCTCGCAATCATCACGACGCCGCACACAGTAAGCCCAACGATTTTTCGATTACCCTCTTTCATAGTACATACCTCCACTTCAATCTGACATTTTCCATATCAAACGCTCGTCAACACAAGCGAGCTTTCCAGTTCGATGATAATACCAAAATCTTGCTCAAATTGAAACTACATCAATGCAGTACAAGCCAAAAGAGGGCTCATAAATTCGGGGTCAATTCCCGACCACAACCTTTTCAATCTTGAACTGCCCTATGGTACCGAGCAGATTGAAGAAATCCTCCGGGTCGCCGTTGCCGACCGCCAGTGCAATGTGGCCCGGGTCATAACCACCCAACCCGGCACTCTTAAAGGCCGCGTCGAGACCCACCCATTTGTCGCCGACGCAGGCCTGCACCCAGGCATGACCGCCGAAGACGTGCTCCGCGTTCGCCGTATCTGCGCCTTGCGGATTGATGATACGCCGCATCATCGGGTCCCAATTTACGTACGCCACACCCACAACCACCTGTGCGGGAATGCCGACCGCACGACACAACGCCGCCGTCAGTACCGCAAACTCGCTGCAGTCGCCCTGCCTGCTCGCCGCCACCTCCGCCGCCGATGCGTAACCAACCGAAAGACTCTTGTTCTCGACATAACCGGCGACAAACGCCTCGATCTTTTTCGCCGCCTCGCCTGCATCTCTCGTGCCGCCCACCGCCTGCCGGGCAAGCCTAATTATCTCTTTATTGTCGCTCTGCACGAATCGGGTAGGCTTCATCGCTTCGAGAATCGCCGGGTCTTTTCCCTTATAAGGGAACCTGGCGCCGGCAGGTGCCGCCACTGGTCGGACTGTCACAATCACGCGTCCCGCCTCGCTCCGCACCTGCTGGTTGTCGGTCACAGGTATCTTTAGGTCGTTCGCGCCCGCCACAGGCTGCAAGTGGTAGATAGCCGCCTTGGCCGAATCGATGTTATCGAGCGGCTGCGGGCTCGGCAAAAACATCTTGCTGACCAGCTCCAGCACGTCATTCTCTCCCAGCGCAAACTCCTTGGTGCACGCAACCATCTCCACTTCAAAGTCCATCACAGGTGTAATATTCTTTTGAAGTCGAAGGTTCTCGTCAACGTAACCAGTGCTGACAATATCATAAAACTGGGGTACTTTTTCGTCAGGTATACGTTCGCCCGTATTTTCGCCCGCAGGCTGTCCAAGAACAGAAAGGTTCTGCAGCGGCACCTTAGTCGTGGTTTTGACTTCTGTCAAAGACACAACCCGGCCCAACAAGTCGACATTACGTTTGGGCCCAATGCTGATCTTGACATCGACGCTGCCCAAGATTCCCGGACTGAAGACCTTGGCCGTGTATTCGGTACCTTCCTTGAGACCCTTCTGCATCTCCAGCAATCGCAGGCCCTCAGCCATAATCGCCCCGCTCGGCCAATCAATTGTGCTTTGCTGCTCACCTCCCATGGACATGACCTTCACGTTCACCTTCCCTTGTTCGTCGATGGTCCCTGACACCTTCATTGCCATCAAGCCAAGGTCCTGGAGGGATTCGAAGGCGAGCGGCTTGCCGTCGACAGTCTCGATGCCGGTTTCCGTCATCTTGACAGTGATGGGAATATCGAGCCTGCTTATAGTAATACTCACCTCTTCCGTCGTGGTGACTTTGCCCTCGGCCACGGTTCGGCTCTGTATCGCATGACCGACCTTCTTGCCTTCCATAAAGACCGCGAAATACTCCGTCTGGCCGATCGCTAATTCGGGCAACCCGGCCATTACGAGCAATGAGCACATACCAAGCAGAAATAGATACTTCATAATCCGGCCCCTTCAATTGACCCGTAGAAAACTTCGATAAGATTGTCCAAGCTCTGCAATTATACTCCCAATGACGCTTTTTTTCACCGCAATAATTTTCGAATAATTATGGATTATCTGCTGACTTATGCCCGATATTCCTTAAGGGCTCCGTCTGCGTGTCCGCCCCATGATTTCGACGTTGCCTTGATTTCGGGTTTGGCTAAAATGAGTGAAAAAACTGTGCGAGCCGAGTGTTCTATGACCCTGAACGAATTGCTGGAAATGGTTTCTTCACCGCAGGGGCCACGAGTATGTGTCGATTCGCGCCTCGTGGAACCCGGAGATGTCTTTGTGGCCGTCGGCGGAACCGTTTTCGACGGTCATCATTTCATTGACCAGGCCCTTGCCAATGGCGCCAGGTACATTGTATGCCGGAATCCCGAGGCCGTAGACTTTAAGGATGTACGGTGTGAGGCTATCATTGTCGAGGATTCCGCAGCGGCTGCCGCGGCCCTGGCCCAGGCCGGCCGCGGGCGACCCGCCTCAAAATTAACCAATCTGGCCGTTACCGGCACAAACGGCAAGACCACCGTCGCCTTTCTCGTGCGTTCCTGCATCCGACAGGCCGGTGAGAAATGCGGCCTCATCGGGACCGTCACCTACGACACCGGCGCTGCCGCCTGCGACGCACCTCTTACTACCCCGGATTACCTCACTATCGCCGACCTGCAATCGCAGATGCTGATGGCAGGCGCAAAATACATGGTCATTGAGGCCAGCAGTCACGCCCTTTCTCAGAAGCGTCTGGCAGGCATAGACTTCAAGGCCGCCGCATTTACCAATCTCTCCGGCGACCATCTCGATTACCACAAAACCGAAGAAGATTATCTGGCCGCAAAGAGCCTGTTGTTCGAAGGGCTGTCCCCTGATGGGACGGCGGTCCTGAACAAGGAATCGCCCCACGCCGCCACCCTCGCTGAAAAGACAAGGGCCAATATAGTCCGGTATGCCATCGGGGCGGACGCCGACCTCAATGCACATATTGAATCAATGGACACCAGCAGCACGGTTTTTGTCCTCGAATGTGCGGGCGAAAAACAAAGGGTTACGACTCCTTTACTGGGCCGCCATAACATAAGTAACCACCTTGCGGCAGCCGGTTTGTGCCTTGCCGCCGGCCTCAATCTCAAAACTGTCGCGGCCGGTTTGTCGTGTCTTCAGGTGGTCCCCGGCCGACTGGAAAAGGTCGATTGGGATGGCGACTTCGCCGTCCTCATAGACTATGCCCACACCGATGACGCCCTGAAGAATGTACTGACAACACTAAAGCCTCTGTGCACGGGCAGGCTCACGGTGGTTTTCGGCTGTGGGGGCGATAGAGACCGAACCAAGCGCCCGAGAATGGCAAGAGTGGCCGAAGAGCTGGCTGACCGAGTAATCGTTACCAGCGACAATCCCCGCACCGAGCGCCCTGAGGACATAATAAGCGAAATAGTCGCCGGATTCGAAAACCCGAATTCGCCGGCGGTTGCTGTCGAGCCGGATAGAAGAAAGGCCATCGCACTGGCCATAGAATCCGCCCGCAAGGACGATGTCATACTTATCGCGGGAAAAGGCCACGAAACATATCAGATAATCGGCACGCAAAAGTTTGATTTCAGCGACAAAGATGTCGCCTGTCAATGTCTTCAAAAACGCCAATGAAAACCGTCTCGGTCGCAGATCTGGCTAATATCACAGGGGCCGCCTCGTCGGGCAACACGAAAGGCTTTTTCACCGGCGTAAGCATCGATTCACGCACCATAAAACCCGGAGATTGTTTCTTTGCCGTTCCCGGTGAGAAATTCGATGGTCACCATTATCTCCAAGACGCTTTTTCCAAAGGCGCCGCCTGTGCGGTGGTCAGCGAGGATATAGACCATCTTGCCGGCCGCACAATTCTTCGGGTCGATGATACAATAAGGGCCCTCGGTGACTTCGCCGCAGAGTATCGCCGCCGAATGAACTTCAGGGTCATCGCAATCACCGGCTCGGTCGGCAAGACGACGACAAGGCAGATTATCCACCACGTCCTGAGCAGGCACTTGCCCGTCTTTCAGGCGCCGGCGAGCTTCAACAACAATATCGGCGTGCCTTTGACCCTGCTCGGCGCCCGCCCCCAAGACAAAATCGTCGTGGCAGAGCTCGGCAGCAACCATCCGGGCGAGATTGCCGGCCTCACACGGATTGCCCTGCCGGATATTGCCCTTGTAACCAACGTCCACCCCTCGCATCTGGCCGGCTTTGGAAATCTGCAAACGATCGTGAAGGAAAAACTTTCCATATCCGAAGGACTGGTGCGCGGCGGCGTCCTGATAATCAATACCGATTGTGACTCTTTGGTAAACTTCTGCCGCGCCAAAAGACTGGACTATGTCGGCTTCGGCGCCGACGTCGACGCCGACTTTCGCGCGGTCGATATTGTCCATAATGGTTCCGGCAGCACCTTTTCCATCGCCGGCGTCCCGGTTCATCTGCCGCTGCCGGGCCCCGGCAATGTCGAAAATGCCCTTGCCGCGTGGGCGGTTTGCAGTCATTTCGAACTGACGGCACATGATTTCGCCCGCGCCGTCGAGTCCATCCCGCCTGTTTCTATGCGCGCCGAATTGCTGCAGATAGGAACACTTACGGTTTTAGCCGACTGCTATAATGCGAACCCCGCCTCGATGCAAAACGCGCTCGAGATATTGTCCAATATTGACCCTGCCGGAAAACGCCGACTCGTTTTCGTCTGCGGGGATATGGCTGAGCTTGGCCAACAGAGCCGGTATTTTCACGCCCAGCTCGGCGCCCTTGCTGCGCGAACGAAAGTGCAGCTGCTTCTCGCCGTGGGCGAGTATGCCCGAGTTACCGCTGGGGCGGCAGAAGAAGCTGCCGAGGACCGCCTGCAAACGGTATGTTTCGATGATGCCGCCTCTGTCTGCAATAATCTGGATAAATTCGTAAAACAGTCCGATATAATATTGGTCAAAGGTTCACGGGTGACCGGACTGGAAACGGTCGTTGAAAGACTGAGAGAGCTTTTCTCCTGAAGCCCGCGTCATCGAGTGAAGGCAGGTTCAGGACAAGAGAGCAGCAATGATATATCATCTATTGTATCATTTTCGTGACGTTTTTACGCATCGCATTCACTTCTATGCGTACCAATATGTGATGTTTCGCGCGGTGATGGCGGTTCTGACGAGCCTTCTGATAGCCCTCTTGCTCGGCCCCAGAATCATTCGCTGGCTGATGCGGAAAAAGATAGGCGACCGCCCCGAGTTCAACCATGCCGCCCTCAACGAATTGACCAAGGAAAAAACCAACACGCCCACCATGGGCGGCCTGATAATTATCCTGTCCGTTCTTGCTTCCACACTCTTATGGGCAGATCTGACCAACCCCTTTGTGCAGAAGGCTATCATACTGGTCGTCTGGTTCGGGGCTCTTGGGGGCGTGGACGACTGGCTAAAGCTCACCAGCCATATTCGTCACCGCAGCAGGAACGGGCTGAAGCCCTGGGAGAAGCTGATCTTTCAAATCGGCGGCGCGGTCCTGATAGCGTCGTTCCTGTTTTATGATTTTGTGAATATTGACGACGGCCGAAGATTCTGGCTGCCCTTCTACAGGCACGGACTTCCCCTGGCCAACTGGACGTTTGTGTTGATTGCCATTTTCTACATGTCGGCCACAAGCAACGCCGTCAACCTGACCGACGGCATGGACGGATTGGCCGCCGGATGCGTCGGAATGGTCAGCTTCGTCCTGGCCGTACTCTGCTATGTCGCCTCCGAAACAATGACCAGAACAAGCCCCATAACCTGGGCGGGCTATCTGCTTCTTCCGCACATACCAAAGGCCGGGGATTTGAGCATTTTTTACTCGGCCATATTAGGCAGCCTGCTGGGTTTCTTATGGTTCAACACGCACCCGGCCCAGACCTTTATGGGCGATGTGGGCTCATTACCCCTCGGCGCCGCCATGGGTTACGGCGCACTTGTCACCAGAAATGAAATCCTCCTGCTCATTATCGGCGGTGTATTCATCATGGAATTGGTGAGCGTTGTTCTGCAGGTCGGCTACTTCAAATACACGCGCGGCAAGCGCCTTTTCAGGTGCGCACCTATTCATCACCATTTTCACCTGGCCGGCTGGAGCGAGCCCCAGGTGGTCGTGCGCTTCTGGCTGCTGGCCGCCGCTTTTGCCGCCCTCGCCCTGGCAACGCTGAAGATTCGCTGACCCCCGGACTGCTCGCGTGATGTGAAATAACCCGAAAAGCAAGACGTTACAAGTCGTAATGCTCGTCGATGTGGATTTGAACGTTCTTCCGGTACGCCTCCGTGTCGCTCCCGCTCATCCTGCGGAAGTTCCGCTGCACCCAGAAGATCTTCACTGCGGTAACAGCGCACCCTATACCCGCCGCGAAAAACACGACCGTCGCAACTATTGCAAAAAGGTCACGCAGAACATACACAAGAAGTCCGAAACCAATCAGCAGCAGACCGGTGACAAATATCCCTGCCGCCGCCCTTCTGGAAGCCCGCGCGACCGCGTTTGTGTAGAAGCGAAAAACCATTATTTGTTGAGCAGCCTACGTTGGATGGCAGGCAAACGGTCAAACGCCGCAATTCAAGGCGTTCGACCGTTTCGCCACGTTCGATTCATTAGTACATTCCACCGCCCGACGGCATCGCAGGCGATTCTTTCTTTTCCGGAATTTCACTGACTATGGCGTCGGTTGTCAACAGCAGTGAAGCGATCGAAGCGCCGTTCTGCAGGGCGATTCTTTCCACCTTTGTCGGCACCAGCACGCCGAACTTGACCATGTCGCCGTATTCCTTCCGCAGAGCATCGTATCCGAAGTTCTTTTCTTTGCTCTCAATTACTTTCTGTGCAACGATTGAGCCGTCCAGGCCGGCGTTTTCAGCAATCTGCTTGATCGGCGCCAATAACGCCCTTCGAACTATATCGACCCCGATCTTCTCGTCGCCGGTTGCCTTGACCTTGTCGAGCGCCGGCAGGGCCCTGAGCATTGCCACACCGCCGCCGGGAAGAATGCCTTCCTCCACCGCCGCCCGGCAGGCGTGCAGTGCGTCCTCGACGCGTGCCTTCTTCTCTTTCATTTCCGCCTCGGTTGCCGCGCCGACGTTGATTTGGGCGACGCCGCCCGCCAGCTTTGCAAGACGTTCCTGCAGCTTCTCGATGTCGTAGTCACTGGTGGACTTGTCAATCTCGGCCTTAATCTGCTCTATCCTGCCTTTGATGGCGTCGGTGCTGCCGGCGCCTTCGATAATCGTCGTCGTGTCCTTGTCGATGGTAATCCGCTTGGCCCTGCCTAACATCTTGAGGTCGATGTTCTCCAGCTCCAGTCCGAGGTCCTCGAAGATCGCCTCGCCGCCGGTAAGTACGGCAATGTCACTCAGCATCGCTTTTCGCCGGTCGCCGAAACCGGGGGCCTTTACCGCTGCGACCTGCAGCACACCACGCAGCTTATTGACAACCAGCGTCGCCAGCGCCTCTCCCTCAACATCCTCGGCGATGACCAGCAGGGGCTTACCCTGCTTGGCAACCTTCTCCAGCAGAGGAACAAGCGACTTCACCGAGCTTATCTTCTTTTCATGCACAAGAATGTACGGCTTCTCCAGCACCACCGTCATATTCTCGAGGTTGTTGATGAAGTGCGGACTAAGATACCCCTTGTCGAACTGCATACCCTCGACCAGCTCAACCGTCGTTTCCAGCGACTGACCTTCCTCAACGGTGATGACGCCGTCCTTGCCGACCTTGTCCATCGCCTCGGCCAGTTTCTTGCCGATTTCGACATCCTGGTTCGCCGAGCAGGTTGCCACCTGTTCGATCTGTCTGCTCGAATCGACCGACGTGCTCATCTTCTGCAGTTCCTGCACGATCGTCTCTACGGCCTTGTCTATGCCGCGCTTCACCTGCATGGGGTTCGCACCGGCGGTTATGTTTTTCAGACCTTCATCGAAGATGCTTTCCGCCAGAATGGTTGCAGTCGTGGTCCCGTCGCCGGCCACGCTTGAGGTCTTCGAGGCCACCTCTTTTACCATCTGGGCGCCCATATTCTCATAGGAATCCTCCAGCTCTATTTCCTTGGCCACCGTAACGCCGTCCTTGGTCACCGTCGGCGATCCGAACGATTTTTCCAAAATCACGTTTCTGCCGCAAGGCCCGAGCGTGATCTTTACGGCCTTCGAAAGTTTCTTAACGCCTTCGCGGATGGCCGCACGGGCGTCGGTGCCAAAAGCTATTTTTTTTGCTGCCATCTGTATCTCCTTTTTCGTTGTTGTTAGTTTGCAGTTGGATAATCATCTATCGTCAACTTCCAATGACCCTGATTCTCCTTACCTACTTCTCAATCACCGCCATAATATCCGACTCATCCATGATCAGGTATTCTTTGCCGTCTATCTTTATCTCCGTCCCGGCGTAACTTGTGAAAAGCACGGCGTCGCCTTTCTTTACCTGCATCTTCCTTCGCGTTCCGTCATCGAGCAGCTTGCCTTCGCCAACGCTCACAATCCTGCCTCGCTGAGGTTTCTCCTTGGCCGTATCCGGCAATACTATTCCACCCGCCGTCTTGTTCTCTGCTTCCAGACGCTGAACGAGTACCTTGTCTGCCAACGGTCGAATCTTCATTTTGCCCTTACTCCTTTCAGAAAATTCTTGCCAACACAATTACTTCTTTTCCTGTTTTTCCCCGTCACTCGGGACCAAATTATACGCTTTACGTTACTTTGTCTTTCTGCGTTTGTTACTTGAAAACGCAGCTGTTGTACCGTCTTAGAAAAAGCCGGTCTAATTGTTGCCGAAGGATAGTCATATCGACCGGCTTATCAATAACACTGAAAACGCCCAGTTGCAATGCCTGGCTCAGCATTGCCTCGCGGGCGCTGCTCGTCAGGAGAATGCAGGGCATTAAGGGGTAGCTGATTCGAATAATCTTAACCGTAGCCAGCCCGCCACATCTTTCCGATTCCATGTCCACGATGGTCGTATGGATTCGCCTTGTTCCGATAATGTTGACGAAATCGCTTGTGCTCCTTGCGACCAGCAGGTTAACGTCTCTGGGTCGGAATATATCGCGCAACGCCTCCGGCCAGGCCCAGTTCGCCTCACTGGCCACAACATTTATCTCTTCACGTCTCGTACCTTTGGCAACCATAACCTAATATAACATTGCAAATACTGTGCCAGGCGACTCCGCCAGGGAGCCGCCAAATGTAAGTGCTTACTAAAAATACAGTTATATCCAAAGGTGCGGGATTTGTCCCTCTGGCAAAATTGCAGCCGCACACTCGCCCCCTGCCACCCTGGCAGACCAACCTTGCTCTAAGGATCGCCGGATGCTTTGCAGAGGGTGCCTCTCTGCCCGTCAAAGCGGGGCTGGGGCCGCTTTCGCGGCCAACGCCGCCTCGAGGTGTGTGCGGGCCTTTGTGAAGTCGGGGGCCAGCCGAAGAGCCGTGCGAAATTCGTCGATGGCCGCGTCCACATCGCCTTTTTGCACAAGCAGGACGCCAAGGTTGCAGTGCATCTCCGCATCGTTGGGATGGACATCCAGGACCCGGCGGAACTGTTCAATCGCCTCATCTATCTTTTGCTGATGGAAAAAGATTAATCCCAAACTGTAGTGGGCCTGTGCAAAATTTGGGTCCAGCTGGATCGCTTTTCTTAGATGTGTCGCGGCCTCATCATATTCATTCAGCTCTGCCAGCGCCAACCCGAGTCCGTAATGGGCGTCGGTATTATCCGGATTGAGCCTTAGCGCCTCGCGATAGTACTCAGCGGACTCGTCAAACCGGCCCGCCTGTCTCAAAGCATTGGCAAGGTTATAAGAAGTCTCGGCAAACCCCGGCTGCAAACGCAAAGCCTTTTCATAATGCGTCGTCGCCTGGTCGAATCTCCCCTGCTTGACCAAAGCATTTCCCAGATTGTTGAGCACCTCGACGGAATCAGGGTTTACTTCCAAAGCTGCGGTGTAATATTTGACGGCCTCGTCGGTCTGCCCCTTTTTGACCAGAGCAAGCGCAAGGTTATTAAGCACCTCGGCGTCTTTCTCATTCTGCTCAAGAGACTTATTGTAATAAACTATCGCTTCGTCAATCTGCCCGTTTCGCGCCAGGGCGTCGCCCATACGGGAAAACACTTTCTTATGGTCTGCCCGTAGCCGCAGCACCGTACGATATTCCTTGATTGCTTCGGGGTATCGTCCCGCTGCCGAAAGAGCTATACCCAGATTGTAGTATGCGTCCACGTATTTTGGGTGGAAGGCCGCCGCCTTTTTGTAATGTTCGATTGCCTCTGCTGTTCTGTCTTGTCTGAGCATAATGTTGCCGAGGTTATAGTGCGCAATGTAATTGCCGCTTGTCACATCAAGGGCGTGCTCGAAAAGCGTCGCGCCGTTGCGCCAGTACCCAACCTGGAACCACGTAGCCGCCATCAAGGCCGACAGCCACGCGCAGGCAAGTAGAGCCGGCGCGAGCTTTGGCAGTCGCAATCGCTTGGCCACATCGCCGCCCCCCCACGCAATCATTATGAACAGTCCTATCAACGGCACGTATGCCCAGCGATCGGCAATAGCAGGCCAAAGACCCGCCTGGTACAAACCGATGACCGGCACCAGCGTCCCAAGGTACCAAAACCACCCAACAGCCAAATAGGGTTTGCCTCTCAATGCCAGAAGCACCAGAGCAGATACGCACCCCAGCAACAGCAGTGATGTCACCACCTGCCAGGACGGCACTTGGGTAGGATACGGATAGTAAACCGCCAGCCCACGCGGCCAGATCATCTTGGCCATATAGTCAACGTACGAAACCAGCGCGTTAGCGATGCGAAGCTTTACAGGAACCATCTCCGCCGATACCGCTGCGCTGGGTCGTTCAACCGCCCAACAAAAAGAGAAAACCGATAGCGCTGAAAGAGCGAACAATGGTATCTTCTCCGCCAACAGGCGAGCAGCGCGCTGGAACGGTCGACCGGCCGCTTCAGTCTCGGCAGCTCCATTTTCACCACCGCCCATTGCAGACTGATACCGCTTCAAAGGCCAATAGTCCAAAAGGAGCATCACAAATGGCAACGTCACAAGCATGGGTTTTGCCATGAGCCCCAACGCATACAGCCCGACCGTGAGCAGGTACCGCCCTACCCCGCCCCGGCGAGCATAACTTACATAGGCCCACATAGTCAGCAACCAAAAAAAGGTGCTCAGGACGTTCTTCCTCTCTGCTATCCATGCCGCCGAATCGACGTTGAAGGGATGAAGGGCGAAAAGCGCTGCCACAAACGCGCTCCTCCACATCGCCCCGGTCATGCGTCTGAGGACCCAGAATACCAAAAGACTGTTTGCTATGTGAAGAATGAGACTCGTCAGGTGGTGCCCGCCGGCTTTCAGTCCAAACAGTTCGCAGTCCAGAATGTGTGACAGCCACGTCAGCGGATGCCAGTAGGCTACGTCGTATGAAGTAAAAGCCCAAACGAGGTTCTCGGCTGTCAGGCCGCTTTGCACATGGCTGTTCTCCGTGACGTACATCTGGTCGTCGAAGTTCACAAAATCGCTTGAGAGCACCCGCCAGTAAACCACCACTGTGCAGACAGCCAGAAGAACGCAAATCACAATCGTTTGATGCTTATACATACGGAAGAATTTAACCACGATGGTTGTATTTGTCTCGCTGTTTTTTCGCACCTTGCCCGACGAACCTTTAGCGAAGGGGGGAGCGAAGCGAACGACCTCGTCTTCCCAATTCGCCATTCCTTGTTCAATACTTGTCCGCCGTGGCGGATTGGACATTCCCGTCCCCCATTTGCTCTACGCCCCCCTGTACGCCAATCCTCCCCATTAATCATTCATCAATAATCCTTTATCATTTTTCCCGTCCCCCCGCCTTTTTCCCCTTGCCTTTCCCCTTCCTTTCTGCTATTCTTGCCCCGAATGCGACGCACCTGGGAGCGGTAACAACACGAGATATGCTTCACGAGACTTGTCCGCCTCCGGCGGATACGACATACGAATTAAAATGCGCGAATTCCGGGTTTGGGTATTATTATGTTTTAAAAGCAAGATATCAAAAAACAGCTAAAATGTCCCTAATAAATTGATAAATTCTAGTTTCTCGAAAGGAAGAAACATGCAAGAGCGAAAGTACAGACAATTTGTTGTGTCTGGTTGTGTCTTGGTACTCCTTTGCACTGCTGTTGGATGCGATAAAAAGAGTGGGTCTCGGTCAAGTGGGCGGAGGTCGAGCAGTTCGCGTTCGAGCCGTTCAAGTAGCGGCGGTTTGCCGGTCATTGCCAGGATGACTTCACAAGGGGATACCTTGATGACTAAGGGTGAGTTTACGTTTGCTCAGGCCGTAAAAGGCATTTTTACCTTTCATGGGCAAAAATATCCTCAGGTGTTGGTAGATGTTGTTCTTCGCGCTGCTAAGGTGAATGATTCCGGGATTTCTGCTGCGATTATGAAAGAGCCGTCAGGAAGATATTATATGCTTTGCTCTTCGGGCAATCTTATGCAGGCGAAGACAGTAGACCGAAAAGGCGGATTTTTCTTTGGCGATAAGGGTAGTTACTATCTTAATACAGGCTATCAAGAATTTGAGCACAATGCGAGCGACAAAACCGAAAAACAATTAGTTGCTGGTGTGATTCTTTGGGTCAAGTAAAATGATCACAGTTTTTGATTGGGCTTCGAAAACCAGGGAAAAGTGGAAAACTGGGAGAAAACTAAGAAAACTGAAAACTAGGGACACCGACCTATTAATGCTCGCGCAGAGTGGAATCATTCAATGAAAGAGATTGAGCAGAAAAGCAAGAAGCAACGGCAACTTCTTATACAGACTGTATAATCATTGTTAGATAATGAGAAGAGAATGACAGATTTGCATCATTTCACGTCGGTTCGCTTTCACCGCTTTAAAGGGTTCAAGAGCTATTCCATTGCTCTTCGTTCGTTTAATGTGCTCGTTGGACCAAATAACTGCGGAAAATCCACAGTTATAGGTGCTTTCCGCATCCTATCGGAAGCTATGAGGAAGGCACGGACGCGCAATCCTGAACCTGTTGCCGGACCCGAGGGCGAAATGCTTGGCTACTTTGTTGACCTCTCGAATGTGCCGGTCGCGATGGAGAACGTCTTCCACGACTACAATGAATCTGAAGCCGCGACCATAAAGTTTCGTCTTTCCAACGGGAACGAATTGTTGCTCTTCTTTCCTACGGCCGGTGTATGTAATCTCATCTGCTACCCCAAGGACACACCTATATTTAACACAATCGGGTTCAAACAGGCATACAATGCCCCAATTGGATTCGTGCCGACACTCGGACCAGTTGATCACAAAGAGCCATTGTACCAAAATGAAGCGGCAAGGCTTGCACTCCTTACGATCCGGGCAGCACGCAATTTCAGGAATATCTGGCATCACTACCCGGATAATTTTGACGAGTTCCGCGCTCTGGTCAGATCGACTTGGCCTGGCATGGACATTGAAGAGCCACAGGTTGACTACACATACACACCACCCCACCTCCACATGTTCTGTCCGGAGGAGCGAATTCCACGAGAAATCTTCTGGGCTGGATTCGGGTTTCAAGTTTGGTGCCAGTTGCTCACCTACATCATCCGTGGTAAAACATCTTCTCTTTTCCTGATAGACGAGCCTGATATATACCTGCACTCTGATCTGCAACGCCAACTTTTTGGGATACTTCGGTCACTAGGCCCTGACATATTGATAGCAACACACTCAACGGAGATAATCACCGAAGCCGAACCAGACGACCTGCTTGTTATCAGTAAACATGGTTCCTCGGCAAAACGAATTCGACATCCGGCGGAACTCCAGAAAGTCTTTCACGTTCTTGGCTCAAATCTCAATCCCACACTCACTCAACTTGCCAAAACAAAACGTGCTCTTTTTGTGGAAGGAAAAGATTTTCAAATACTTTCCCGTTTTGCCAAAAGGCTCGGCAAGATGAGAGTGGCCAACCGAGGCGACTTCGCAGTCATTCCTGTCGAGGGATTCAACCCGTCTAAAGTCAAAGATTTCGCTGGTGGAATCAAAATGACTTTAGGCGCCCCCATTTCTTCTGCAGTTGTCTTTGATCGTGACTACCGGTCAGATGACGAATGCTCCGCCATCCAAGCCGAACTTGAGCAGGATTGCATCTTCGCACGCATCCACCGTCGAAAGGAGATCGAGAACTTCCTCCTGCACCCGGTTGCACTTCACCGAGCAATCGAAGCACGTCTTGCGGAGCAGCAAAAACGGACGGGACAGAGGAAGGAGTTCTCAGAAGATGTTTGTGTTCTCCTCGACAGACTAACCTGTCCCATGCGGCACAGGATACAAGCACAATATCTGGAGCGACGAAAGCCGTTCGAGAAGTCACGAGATAGGCATATTTCCGACGAGACGATTACAGAACGGCTCATGTCCGAATACGATGAGATGTGGGGTTCTCTTGAGCGACGCCTTCTTATGGTTCCCGGTAAAGACGCGCTCGCTTCTCTCAACTCACACCTTCAAGAAAGTTGTGCAATCACCATAACCCCCACGCTGATCGTGGATTCATTTGTGGTTGCAGATATTGATCCCGAGATGAGAGAACTCGTCGAGCTAATTGATAAGTTCAGTCAATGCTGATCGTTCCGCTGAATTCTGAGCAACTTCTGCGATGGGTAGAAGCCCTCGACCAACGGGCAGCATGACCATAAAAGGTGCATTTTTAGCTTTTTTCTGTTGACTTTTGCTCAAAACTATGTTAAAATACCCCCCTGTTCCTGCGAAGGCAGGGACCCAGCATCTCCCGAACCACGATCCACGAACAAATTTTCCTTTACTTCCAGCCCAAAATCGTGTATAATACCCCCCGATTTGCCCCCATGAGGGGCGCAAGACTTGCCCGCCGTCTTTCTGGCGGGGATAGCGGAGACCCGCACGTTTTCGTATCAGCAGATACACGCAAAATATAATCGTCATGGAATGAGAATTAGCGAATGTTCAGTAACCAATTACCAATGAACCACTTACGAGCATCGAGTATCAAGAATCGAGAATCCAGTTACTTACCTGCCTATAAGGCACCTATCTCACCGGGACCGCCCATCTTGCCAAGTCATTACGAGTCACGAGCCACCAGCCACGAGTCACGAATTACAAGCCGCCTAAACCCCAGGAATCCTGCCCCGAAAGTGAAAATGTACGAAGGATTACGTACGAATTTATCAGCAAATT
>DATKZT010000085.1:0-52803 GCA_035527845.1 Sedimentisphaerales bacterium
CAGCCCGAAAATCCCGATTGCTGTATGGGGGTAAGGGGCTGTTGTGCGCCGAATGTGTCAAAACAAGCCTGCTGAACCAACTTTCAGCCAAAATTACCCGTCGCCGCTGATTTTGATTCCCCTGTGAAATATGCGGGTTAGAGAAGGGAGGATCGCATGGGGTTACCAGTAAGAACTACGCAGAGAGATATTGAAGAGGTGTTAGGCTATTTAGCAAACAAGCCAACCGGTGCAACTATTAAAGAGGCTAAAGCGGTGCTTGATGCAAAGAGGCTGGATGCACGCAAGCTTAGCGCTCTGAGTTCTTGGGGTCTGATAGAAAAGCGGGGAGAACGCTTGACGCTTACGGGTGACGGTAGAGAGTTTGGAAAGTCCGATGAAAGACGGGTGAAGGTGTTGAGGAAGGTAATACGCAATACACCAGCGTACTTCGCAATGGTCGAGCGTGCTGCCATTCGGCAAGAGGATTCCTTGACGGCGACAGATGTTGCAGCTCATTGGCACGAGCATTTTCCGGAGGAGGTAGGTGACAATGATAAGGTACTAAAAGAGCAAGCGGTATGTTTCTTTCAGGTTGCGGATGGCGCAAAGCTGGGAACGCTTGTACTGGGGAGGAAGGGCGCGCAAACACGATTCAGTTTTAGTGTCGAGCCACTAGACGAGTTTATTGGCAGGAAAGGGGTGGGGGCTGGGGCAGTGGGTGAGGAGGAGAGGGCTGGAGGGGAAGGCCGAGGCCCTCAGGAATTGAGAGAGGAAGGGGAAACACCCATTTCGGAAAAGGTGTATGAAAGTGGGCAATTGGGACAGGGCATATTTGTTGGTCATGGGAAAAACAAGAAAGCGTTGGAGCAACTGAAGAAGATCTTGGACCAGTTTAGGATCCCCTATAAGGTCGCTATAGACGAACCCAATCTGGGCCGGCCGATCAGTGGAAAGATTCGGGAGATTATGAAAAGTTGCAACTGCGCGATACTAATATTCACGGCGGATGAGGAATTCAGAACCAAGAGCGATGAAGTTGTTTGGCGGCCCAGCGAAAACGTGGTCTACGAGTTGGGCGCCAGCGGGTACCTGTATGATAACAGGATAGTAATCATGAAAGAGGAGGGGGTAGATTTTCCGAGTAACTTCAGGGATTTAGGGTATATTTCATTCGAAAAGGGTAAGCTAGAAGCCAAAGCGATGGACATACTGAAAGAGCTCATCGGTTTCGCCATTGTCAAGGTTTCTACATAGTGGGTGAGGGGACATGCTATGGGGAAACATGGGTGCGTGGGGTTTGTGAGTGAATGGTGAGCGGTTAGAAGGTGGTTATGAATTGGCGAGCCAATGCCGAAGACGTGAGACGAAGGACTCAAGAGGAAGGAGAAGGACGCGGGCCGCGAGGAACAAGGCGCACCGCCCGAAAGGGACCCAGTCTAAAGACTTGTACATGGTTTGAGGGCGAACAAAGGAGATACGGTTTGTTATACGTGAAAAGATAAGAAGGGTACCCGCAAAGCAATTGGAGAACTGAAAGGATTGTCCCATGGATGTACTATTCTTATACTGGGATGAAGAACTTGTAGATTTCAGAGAGGGTCGGAAATATGGAAGGAAATTCGGTATCTTCGATAGACCGACCTACGAACCGCGCGACCTGGCGTTTTGGACGCAGTTTTACACGCTTTTCTACGACCATCTATTTGTACCGGTGAACTTCGTTACCGACCTGAAATGGATGCCGGAGGTCTTTGAATTGCTGAATATTAGCGATCCGAAATCCGCCCTGCGTTCTGAGTACAAACCTGTCCTGTTCTCATGGAACACACGGCGTTTCGAGCAAGACTCGTTTCTCGAGCTTGCGCGCGCTATGATCGGAGAGGATGACGTTAGCCAGAGAATGGCGGATAAGACCGAGAAATCTGCGCTTCTGTGTGAAAAGTACCTCAAGGACAGGGTGGTACGATTTAGCAACAATAGAGACCTTCACCGGGAAGAGAGTATTAAGCAGCTTCGCGAAGAGGTATTTAACCCCGCTGAGAACAGCCTGGCTGGAGGTAGTCTGAAGAATGTCGTAGAAAAGTGTGCTCGCTGCCTTTCGGAGATAGAAGAGCGAGCTCACGGAGAGAATTATGGCTATGGCCGGAATTTCTATTATACTCTTTTTGGTTATCACAGAGACGGTTTCACTCATCCTTTGGCAAAGGCATTTAAGGATATAACAGCAGAATATCTTGACATCCGGCACGATTTTCTCTGTGGAGTGGACTGGGTGTCGCACAGGCTTAAGGGTCGGTTTGCCAATGATTCGCCCGAATTCTTCAAGGAGGGATACCAGCTAAACATTCTGATGCCGCCTGACTATTCTGATACTATTCTTCCTGTAACAAAACGCTATCTCTATGATGGGTTGGAAGCAGCTGACAAAGAGCAATTGCTGACCGTCAAAGAGAAGGATTTGTGCATAATTGGAAAAGAAGCAATACTGGGGATGAGTGCAGACCAACTTGAGAAGCTTCGAAAGTCTCACGAATACGAGTACTTCAAAAATGCGTGGAACGCCCTTCAAAAGTTGCCAGATAACTGCGATACGGATACTAGAGAGAAGTGTGTTAAGAACCTTCAAGAGAAACTCACACAGTATCTCAACCGAATAGGATGGGTGCTGAACCCACAGAGAAAAATGTTGGACAGTTCTATTACGCTCACTGCGAATGTTGCTGGCGAAGGCATGGGATTCTTGCTAGAGGCCATCTTGCTCCCATTGGAAACAAAAAAACTTATCAGCCGGCAGACTTTGCAACGATATAGAAGACGGCTTGAGATTTATCCCCATAAAATCGCTCGTCGCATTCAGGAGAAAATCTTACCCCAAAAAGGCTGGGCCGTGTCGGTCATCGAATTGGGTGCAAATGTGAGAATATATCTTGAGCCGTGAAACGAAGATTTGGTGGTGCGAGGGATCGCACCCTACGACGCGGGGGGCACCCCGAAGACAGGCCCGCCAGAAGGCGTGGGGGGGGTAATCGCGCGTTGAGAAGCGAATATCGAATCCGCCTACGGCGGACAAGTATGGAACAAGGAATCCGCCGGAGGCGGACAAGTGTCGAGGTGTGAAGTCTTGCCGGGGGGTGGAAGAGGGGGTTTTTTGGGGTAAATGGAAAAAAAGTGGAGAAAAATGGGATTGGCGTTACTTTCGGGTTTGTTATTGCCTTTTACGGGAGGAGTGCTATACTAAACCGTGGCATTTTGGGTATTGCTGTGGAGTGCTTTCGAGGCACCGAGGAGACCTGATTTGCAGACTTTGCCAGAGCCAATCCTTGTGCAGAAAGCCCCTATTTTACTATCGTTCGTGTGGCGCCCGTGAGCAGCAGCGCAACATAGTGTTCGAAGCGCGGCAGGATCGGGCAAGAAAGCTGATTGAAAGAGGTGAGTAAAGATGAGAACGGACAAGAAAAGGACGGCGTGGGTTGTTGTGTTGGGGGCCTTATTGGTTGGTCTGGTTTGTTTCGAGGGTGGTACGGCGTCGGCAGCGAGGCGAAAAGCCCAAGGCAGCTCGGAACAGGAAGGGATAAGCAAGTTTCTGTCTTCGGTGGAGCTTGCCGAACAGACATACGAGTTCGATCACGACGGCGACGGCGTGGCTGATATGCACGTGTTTCCTTTGATAACAAGCGAGCCGGATATGGAGACGGACTATGTTACCTTAGAGGAGGCGGTCAGGAACAACCGTGTGATACTCAGGGAGAATCAAGGGAATCGCAGTGCAAACAAGAAGGATCCCCCAAGCAGCTACGATATCGTGGCGCAATTCATGGGCGGCGGTTACGGTGGCGGCTTAGGCTATGGGCGGAGCTCCGGATTCGGTGGCGGGTACGGCGGCTATGGGGGTGGTTACGGTTCGCGCGGTTACGGCGGCTCGGCATACTCTTCTCGCGGTTCTATGCTTGGAGGGGGCTACCAGAGCAGAGGTTTGGGATATGGTGGTATGATGGGCGGCGGCTACGGTGGTGGGTACGGAGGTTCCCGCGGCGGGTACGGCGGCTACGGCGGTGGGTATGGAGGTTCCCGCGGCTACGGTGGTGGGTACGGAGGCTACCGTGGCTACAGTGGTGGATACGGCAGTTCGAGAGGATTCGGCGGCTACGGGAAATCTGATGCCGGCGGGGACGATTTGGTGAACGGCGACTCGGGGACTATGGTTTCAGCAGGCGGGGCTTTTGGTTCGGGTGGTCCAGGAGCTGTTGAGGGCGAGGAGAATCAGCAAAAGGCTGAAGAGCCGGAGCTTGATGTTAAGGCGTTCTGCTTCGAGAAGTGGCGTTTGATAGAGGAATCGAGACGGATGGGCGACTCGGAGTATTTCGCTTATCTTGGGATGGCAAGTCCGGCGATACGGAAGGAGCTTGTCACGTTTGCGAATCAAAAGAACATACATATCGCAATTGAACTTGAACTTCGCAGGCTCGGCGTGGTCAGTAGAACGATGGCGCTGGCTGATGTTTTCAAGGACGAAGACATTCAGAAGGTTATTGAGTATTATGCGACGGCATCCAATAAGATACTGAGCCAGAATAAGCAACTGGCCGGGATGGTGGTGGCGAACAGCGGCAGGATTTTGTGTGCGGACGTTTATACATCGCCGAAGCTGTTCAAGAAGATGGTCCCGCGGTTGATGCAAAGTGCGGCGCTGGGAGCTTATCGAACGGATGAGAAAACGCGGCAGGTTGTAGACCAGGGCCAGGCGGCAAGGTTCCTTGAGGAGTTCAAGCAATTCAAGAAGTGCAAGAAGGAATCGCCTCAGACTTACAGAGTTTTTGGTTCGAGAATTGTGGGTGCGGCTGAGGTTGTTTCGGACGGAGAAGCGGCGAAGGTGATTCATTTGGAGGCATATCCGCGGTAGTGCCGAGTTTTGCTGCGGCCTGGAGATATTTCGCGGTATATTTTTTGTGTCCGTATTTGATTGGTGAGGGTGTTTGCGCGGCAGGCGGGTTGCAGTGGGCAGACAGGCACTTGGGGCATTTGGTTTGTAGTGAGCAAGAAGTGCAAGTGGATTGGCTGGGCGGTTGCGGCGGCGCTGGCGGTTCTTATTTGGCTTGTGCTGCCGGGCCTGCGGCGGTGTTATTCATATCATCGACTCATTTCTGACCAAGACATATTCGAAAGACTCAGCGTGCCGGCGAGTAACATCGAACTGCCGGGCAATGAGCAAGAGGCATCTTTCTCGTTGGGTTATTCGAGGTTTGCGTTTGCTTCTGAGCAGGTGGATTCGATAAAGTGCTACGGGATTGGGGTGACTATTGAGAGCAAGGGATTGGGGTTAGGATTTCTTCGGCCATTTTCGAGCAATTACGATGATCTGAGAGTGGACGTCAATGACCTGGCGGCTGACTTCGACGTCTGGTCGAAAGACCTGAGCATGTCGGTGAGGGAGCCTTATTTGTGGGAAAGGTCGGAGGTACATCCTGTTGCACGCCGCGTGGCGCGGGAGATGATGCAGGACCGGTTTGCCTGGAGCGTCAGAGTTGCCCGGACGATGCCGATGAAGTACTCTGAGGTCTTCACGGCTGAACCTGATGAATTCAAGGAATACTTAATCTTGTCTATCGCCAAGGCGGTGCTTTCGGTCAGGGCAAGCAGTGCAGGGATTTTTGAAGGCAGGTATGTGAGGGGGCTGGTCCGATTTGAGCGAGCAGGGAGGGGCGGCGAACTGAGCGCAGAGGTATATTCCAAAGAGTCGAACGTATGGCAAGATATAATCGTTCGGTCTGATTCTGCGGAAAAGAGCAAAGAGGCCCTTCTATCATTATTGGCATCGTACAGGTTCATTATCGCCGAGGCGCCGGAGGAGGGAAAGCTGGAGGAGTTGATTGTATCGGCGATCGGGCAGCATCCGAAGTTCGAGTGGGCGGCGGATGAGAAGTAGAGAAATGCCGGCCGGGGGATTAGACTAAGCCTATCCTGATAACCTATATGCAATTGTCATGTTGAGCGAAGCGAAACATCTGGCTGGCGAATGGGAAAAGAGCTCATCTGTCGGCTTGAGATTCTTCGCTGCGCTCAGAATGACAACGACTCTCTGGTTTACAGGGGTAATTCGGATAGGCTCTAACAACAGGCGGGCAAGATGGGAGGTAGTCTCAGCGGACGGGGCGCACATCCGGTGCACGTATCGGGCGTCAGATGAGGTGCGCTTTAAGAGGAGATTCAGGAGGCATGTATTTTGGTTAGACATCGGCGTCGGGGGGTGATATATTGTAGTGAGCCTTTATGACCCCGCTGACGCAGGGCAAGTAATAATGGTTGAGGAGCCTGTGGCCGATGGATGCTGGCATGCACGATCTGGTAGCAAAGATTTTGTGCTGGGTGAGCTTCATAGCCATCGGCGGGACGCTGGCGCTGGTTTTCTTCTTTGTCTTCCTGCCGAACATTCTGGGCTTCAGAACGATGCATAAGCAGATAGAGGAGCTTAAGCGGCAGGCCGAGCAGATGAACGAGCAATTGAGGCAAATAGCGAAATGCCTGGAAGACAAGCAGCAGAATCTGTAGGTGAAGAAATGCAAGCTGGGATTGAAGTGAACGGCTGCTGTTTACGAAAGAAAGAGGTTGTTTTTTTGATTGACGGGCAAGACGGATTCGGCGATCTTCAATATGGACCGGTTGGGCAGGCGGACACTGACGGCAGAGGGAGGATAGCGTACAGCATTTTTTGACAGTCTTTTTTGGAGACGAGGTTATGCTTGCGGCGCTGGGAGCCAGGACGATTGAGGACGTGGGTAATCTGGGGCGTTTTGGCAGGTTCGTATGGCAGTCGATAGTTGCATCGGGGAGGAGCTGTCTTCGGAGCCGGACGTATCCGTTAATCTGGATTCAGATGAATATCATCGGCGTTCGCAGCGTTCCGGTAATCATGATAACCGGTGCCTTTGTGGGCATGACGTTGGCGGTGCAGGCGTACGACCAGCTTGCGGGTATAGGTTTGGAGGAGCACCTTGGGGTGTTGATCAACATCTCTGTGGTCAAGGAGCTGGGGCCTGTGCTGGCGGCGGTGATGTTGGCGGGGCGTATCGGAGGAGCGCTGACGGCGGAGCTTGGAACGATGAACGTGACCGAGCAGATTGATGCGGTCAGGAGCATGGGGACGGACCCGGTTCAACATCTGGTTGCACCGCGTGTGCTGGCGTGCCTGTTGTTGACGCCGGCGTTGATTATCTATGCGGATTTGATGGGTGTTCTCGGCGGCGCTTTCGTGAGTTTCTTCCAGCTCGAGATAAACAGTCGGGCCTATTGGAACTTCAGTGCGTATGGGGTGGAGCTGTGGGACGTCGGCATCGGCGTTATAAAGGGGTTCTTTTTTGGAGGCGCGATTGCGATTATTAGCTGTTACAAGGGCTTTACGTGCAGGGAAGGAGCGCACGGCGTCGGGCAGGCGTGCACACAGGCGTTTGTGGCGAGCTTCATATCGATATTGGCGCTGGATTTCGCGCTGGTGGTGATTTTCAAGGCGATATACGCGATTTTTTGGCCGGTCAAGAGTCTGGTTTGAGAGCGGTTAAATCTTTTGGCAAAGGGTGTCTGTGGAAATGGAAAAGGCCGACGAGACAGAACATCAGCCGGCAACGCCGGAGGATGGCGTCATTGTTCTGAAGAATGTCACCAAGAAGTTCGGCAGGAACGTGGTGCTTGACAATATTTCTCTGACGATAAAGGAGGGCAAGACCACGGTGGTGATTGGTCCGAGCGGGTGCGGCAAGACCGTTTTAATAAAGCACTTGATCGTTTTGCTGCGGCCGAGCTCGGGTGAGGTTTATTTTAAGGGCAGGCGAATCGACGATCTGAGCGAGAACGAACTAAACCGGATACGGATAAACTACGGTTTTCTTTTCCAGGGGGGAGCGTTGTTCGACAGTTTGAGCGTGGCTGAAAACATAATGTTTCCGATAGAGCAGCACTGCACGATAGAGCAGCGCCGTGAGATCGAACAGATTGTCAAGGCCAAACTGGCGATGGTCGGTCTTGACGGCTATCAGAATTATTATCCGGCGAATCTTTCCGGGGGCCAGCGCAAGCGGGTAGCGCTGGCGCGGGCGATTGCGCTGAACCCGAAAGTCATTCTTTATGATGAACCTACGACGGGTCTCGACCCCATACGCTCGGACATAATCAACGAGCTTATATTGAAGCTTCAGCGTGAGCTGCGTGAGACGACGGTTGTGGTTACTCACGACATGAACAGCGCGTACAAGATTGCGGATCGCATTATTATGCTTCATCACGGCAGGATTATAGCCGACGGCGATGCCGACCATATTCGCAACCATCCACATCCGGTAGTCCAGCAGTTCATTCGAGGTCAGGTCGGTGAGGACGACCTTGCGGTTTTGCGAGCGACCGGCAGCATTGCTCAGGCGCAGTTTTTGCCATGCGATTTTGAGGAATAGACCGAGCGATGTTGTCAGAGCCGGAGAGAGTAGCTGCCGAGTTGGCCAATGTTGTTCGGGGGGATGTCTACACGGATGTGCTGCACCGTGCGGCATACAGCACCGATGCGAGCATTTACCAAATCGTTCCGGCAATCGTGGCGGCGCCGCGTGACGCGGCGGACGTCGTGGCGGTTGTCAAGTATGCGGGGCACCACAAGATACCGGTGGCGGCGCGGGGGGCGGGCAGCGGAGTGGCGGGCGAGTCATTGTGCAGCGGCATCGTCTTCGACATGGCGCGGTACATGAACAGGATTCTGCATGTGAGCGAGGGCGGAGAAAGGGTGGTTTGTGAGCCCGGCGTCGTATTAGATGATTTGAACAAGTGTTTGTCGGGATTTGGCAGGAAGATAGGTCCCGATCCTTCGACGAGCAATCGGGCGACAGCGGGCGGGTGCGTGGCGAATAATTCGACCGGCGCTCATTCGCTGCTGTACGGCTATATGGCGGATTACGTCGAAGGTATCAAGGCGGTGCTCGCCGACGGAACCATCGTGGAATTCAAAAACAATGTCGACCCGGCGCAGCTGGAAGATGACAGAGCGGCCAACCTCGCCGGCAAATGTCTGTCGCTTCTTTCAGACAAAGAAGCGGTCATACGCAACGCGCTGCCCGAAACGAGGCGAAATCGCAGCGGATACACCGTCGCGGGAATTTGCCATGACGGTCGGCTTGATCTGGCGCGACTGTTGGCGGGTTCGGAAGGGACGCTTGCGATTTTCACAGAGATCACGCTAAGAACCGTTGAGCTGCCGCCGGCAAAAGGTCTGCTGCAGCTTGAGTTTGACTCGCTTGAAAAGGCCGCACGGGTGGTCCCGATTATCGTCGATAGCGGCGCATCGGCCTGTGAGCTGATGGATAGAACTCTGCTTGGTATGGCGCGCGAGGCACTGCCCGAATACCGTGACATCCTGCCCGCCGGCGCTGCGGCGGTTCTCTTGGTTGAGCATACGGGCAGCAGTGAGAATGAGGTGAGAGGCGCGATGGAACGGACGGACTCGGCGGTCGGCGCAATTGCGTCGGGGCGGAGAATCGTTGTTGACGCACTTGAGCAGCAGCGGCTATGGAAATCGCGCAAAGATGCGGTTCCCCTGCTGGACAGCAATAAGGGCAGCAAACACCCGGTGCCGTTTATCGAGGATGTTTCTGTCGGAAACACCAGGCTGGTCGAGTACATATCGGGGATGAAGCAGATTGCACAGCGCTACGGGATTTCGATGTCCTTCTACGGTCATGCGGGCGACGGTGAGCTGCACGTGCGGCCATATTTGGACTTGAGCGACCCGGCAGAGGTCGAGAAGATGCGGTCGATTGCAAACGACGTTTTTTCACTGGCATGGTCGCTGGGCGGCACGATAAGCGGCGAACATGCCGACGGCCTGGTTCGGGCCGCATTCATACGAAGACAGTATGGCAACGAATTCTACGACCTGCTGTGCGAAATCAAGAAGATTTTCGACCCGGAGGATTTGATGAATCCGGGAAAAATAATCAGCGCCGACGTGAACATTATGACTAAAAATCTGCGGGCGGCGCATCAGGTCCTGCCGGAAAGGATAAAGTCAGACCTCATCTTTGAAAAGGATGAGCTGCGCTTCGAACTGGAGCAGTGCAGCGGCTGCGGAGTTTGTCTGAGCACGGAATCCAGTCTGCGAATGTGTCCCGTGTTTCGCGCGCTGGGTGACGAGCTGGGCAGCTCCAGGGCCAAGGCGAATATTATTCGCTTCTGGGCGACGGGCCGGTTGGATGACAAAGATTTTCAATCCGCCGAGTTTCGCAAGTTCCTTGACTTGTGTGTAAACTGCAAGGCGTGCTCCGTCGAATGTCCCTCGGGCGTCGATGTTTCAAAGCTGATTGCGGCGGCGCGGGCCGCTTATGTCAAACGTCGGCGATTGCGCAGGGCGGAATTTGTTCTGAGTCACAACCGTTATCTGAGTATGGTTGGAAGTTTGTTCCGGCCTGTTTCGAATTTCGTGACGGGACTGCCCGTTACGAAGTGGTTTTTGGACAAGGCGGCGGGGCTGGATAAGCGAAGGGACATGCCGGAATTTGCGAGCAGGTCATTCATAAAGGCCGGGCGGGAGTATTTGGAGTCGTGTGGGCCGATAAACAAGCCCATTGACAGAGTGGCCTACTTCGTCGATACGTATGCAAATTACAACGACCACGAGCTGGGGTTCGCCGTGCTTGAGGTGCTCAGGCAAAATGACGTCGAGGTGATTTTGCCGAAACAGAGGCCCGCCCCCCTGCCGGCGATAGTGTACGGTGACGTCAAGACTGCCCGGCGCGACATCAGGTACGACGTCAAGCATCTTTCCAGGGCTGTTCGGCAAGGTTACAAGATAGTGTGTTCGGAACCGAGCGCGGCGCTTTGTCTGCAGCAGGAATTGCGGCATTTCGTGGCGGGCGAGGATGCCAAACTGGTGTCGGAGAACACTATTGAGCTGATGAGTTATCTGTTAGGGCTATTCAAAGAGGGGAAGTTGAAGGCGGTTGGGCAAGCGGAAAGGGAGAGATTGCTTCGTCGCTACACTCCTCGCAGTGACAAGGCGGGCGATTTTGCGTATCATTGTCCCTGCCACTTGTCTGCGATTGGCGGCGCGGGGGCGACTATTGTACTTCTGGAGAAGGTCTGCGGCGTCAAAGTGGTTGACCTCAACAGCGGATGCTGCGGCATCGCCGGAACCTTCGGTATGCAGAAGAAAAACTACGATCTATCCTCGAAAATATCAGAACGCCTCGCGGATGCACTGGAATCCGCCTCCACGAAATATGTCCTGACCGAGTGCAGCGCCTGCAAAATGCAGATCGAACATATAAGCAACTGCGTAGTCACTCACCCGATCAAAGTTCTCGCAGAGGCCTGGCGGGTTGCGTTATGAAGTTCAGGCTTGGGCCAATGCCGAGGGATCCGGCGTTTGAGCCGGAGCGCGAAGGATGGATGCGGGTGTCTGAGCCGCCCCTGCCCAGGATGCTGCTGATACTACTACCCCTGATGGTGGTCCTGGGCCTGTTGTCTCATTTGATGTATTGGCTGGCAGGCGCGAACGTAAAGCCGTTAATGGACATCAGAAATGCGCCGATTGGTCTGGCCATAATAGTGGCCATTGCTCCCTTTCACGAACTGCTGCATCTGTTGTCTCTTCCAGGCTTTGGGATGAATCAAGAGTCGATCGTGGGGTTCTGGCCGAAGATGGTGGTGCCGTATGTGTATTACAAAGGCGTCCTCCCGCGAAACAGGTACATATTGATCTGTGCCTGCCCGCTTTTGGTCCTCTCAATATTGCCTCTACTGATCGCTTTCGTCAGGCCGCATATACCGCTTATCATCATCGCCGTCTCATACTTGAACTTCCTGCTTTCCGGCATGGATTTGGCCTCCATCTATCTGCTCTTGAAGCACGTTCCCTCCGGCGCTCTGGTCAAGAATAACGGCTTGGATGGCTACTGGCGAATCAAAGATAATCAGGATATTCCCTGATTAAAATCGCGCCGGGCATCAAAAAGCAGCTATTGACAACTTACCCTGCAAAATGAAAGATACTACTAAGACGAAGAAGGTGTTTGTGTTGGAGACCTCGGCTGTAGGTTTGATATAATGTAGGGAGAATTGTGTTGGCAGGCACCAATATGAAGCATTTGGCAAAGTTGACCATAGTGTGTGCGTTTTACACCGTGTTTGCGAACTCTGTTTGCAATGCGTGGCTTCGCATGCACGTCGAAGACGCGGTGCTGGTTGCGCGTTCGGAACATATTGTTGTCGGCCATCTGGAGGCCGACTCTGTCAAGTATGTTCCGCACGAGAGGGAGAATAATCGGGGCCGCAGCTGGGAGCATCATGCCACGCTTGCCATCACGGAGGTTTTGAAAGGAAATCTTGATGAGAAAGAGATACCGATCGTCATTCACTATGGCCTTGACCCGTATATTGGTGGTCGTTGTCCAAAGGATGGCGGCAAGATAGATATTCATGCCGGCCAAGAGGACTTTCCGAAGGACAGAATTGAGATATTGGATACCGGCAACAGCGGGTTCAGTCCCGTGCCTCTCGTGGAAGATGCGGGCAAGGACAACATTTGGTTTCTTCACAGAACAGGTGAAAACTATGATCACAAAAGCCAAAATGGGCTCTTCGGCATTGCTGACCCGGAGGACCTTCAGCCGCTATCAATGAAAACCTATTTTCTCGCATGTTTAGCCGATGAGCCGGAAAAGGCTGTGAAGGAGCAGCTCAAAAAAGAGCCACATCTCGCAGAGCGTGTCGGGGACTACCTGCTCTATTGGGAATTTCAGCAGGTCCTGAGTATAGCGGACCCTAATGAGAAAGCTATTAACTTGTCGCGTTATCTATCGCCCACGACGGCGCCCGGGAATTACAGGAGACGGTATGACTACTTTGTGAGGAAGCACCTTCGAGATCTCGGTGAATCTGCGGTGAAGCCCCTGGTGGATCTCCTTGCGAAATCCGAGCCCGGTTATAACTTAAACACAGCCGTTTTGACGGTATACGATATTGGCAGACCGGCTAAGGCCGCCGCTCCGTATCTGGTGAGGATGCTCAAGCAGAAATCTCGTACTTCCACCTATTATATTCTGGCGGCCCTGCAAACCACACGCGATCCGAACGCCATCGATTTCGTCAGGCCTTTTCTGGCCGATGGGGACATGCAGGTGCGCGCTCAGGCGGCCGTGACTCTTGCCTGGTTAGAAGACATGGACTCTTTTGATAGGATAGTGGCTGCGGTACCTGAGCACATCAGTGACCAAAATGCTTCCTATGTTAAAGACATGTGTTGCGCATTGTATCGTTTGGATCCTGCTCGCGCCAGGCCGATCATAAAGAACCTTAATACGAGAGTTCCGTCTATGGACATCACGCAGTTCATATCCGGATACAAGGATAATGATGACCAATAGATATGAGATTGCCAGGGCTGCGCCGCTTCTTATTCCAACAATAATTCCATCCCCGCTGACAATACGCTCAACGCTTTCGCTACTCAGAAGTCTCGTACTGCTTCTGAACGCCCGGCTCGGTACCACGACAGTCTGAGATATTCGTTGATTTTTCTGCGTGTTTTCTGTATCTTTGATCATCTAAAACAAAACCAGGTTCGATCAAGAAGTCAACCATGGAAGCGAGCAAGGATAATCTGAAGCAGGCGGTGCTGTGGGATAAGGCCGATGACAAGAAGGTTCGGTGCAACCTCTGTGCGCATCGGTGTCTGATTGCCGACGGCAGGCTCGGCCGGTGCTGCGTGCGACAAAACTTCGATGGGGTGCTCTATTCGCTGAATTACTACAAGGTATGCTCGGCCAATCCCGACCCCGTCGAAAAGAAGCCCTTGTTTCATTTTCAGCCGGGGACAAGCAGCTTTTCCATTGCGACGATGGGCTGCAATTTTCGCTGTGATTTCTGCCAGAACTGGCAGATAAGCCAGGCGGCCGTCGAGGATGGGCGAATCGACGGTCAGGCAATAAGGCCGGAGCAGATTGTGGCGGCGGCTGTTCGCAGCAAGTGCAGCAGCATCGCATACACGTATACGGAGCCGACCGTTTTTATGGAACTGTGCGCCGACTGCGGCCGGCCGGCCAAAGAGCACGGACTCACAAACGTCTTCGTCAGCAACGGCTATATGACCCGCGAGGCCATTGACTTTGCGGCCGAATGGCTCGACGGAATTAACGTCGACCTCAAGGCCTTCAGCGAGGATTACTATAAGAGACTGTGTAAGGCAAAAATGCAGCCTGTGCTTGAGACAATCAGGTATATTGCGAAAGAAACCGACATCTGGCTTGAGATTACCACGCTGTTGGTGCCGGGGGAAAACGACTCCGAAGATGAGCTAAAGAAGCTGGCGGAGTTTATCGTTTCTGAAGCCGGTGCGGATGTCCCATGGCATATCAGCCGGTTCCATCCGCAGTACAAGTACCTCGATTCGGTTCCTACGCCGGTCAGCAGCCTCGAGCGTGCCGAGCAGATTGGCAGGGAAGCCGGGCTGCATTACGTTTACTCAGGCAACGTGCCGGGGGCAAGGTCAGAGAGCACGTTTTGCTACAACTGTGGCAGGATGTTGATTGAGCGGTTTGGCTATCGCATCGCCGCCAACCATATTAAGGATTCCTGCTGTCCCGACTGCGGCGCGAAGATAGCGGGCTTTGATTTGTAGCCCACTTTGGGTTATGACTGCGGGTTGTGTCCATGGCCTCTTCGGCGGCCGCCGCGCCCGCCGAAACCGCGCCGAAAGCGGTGTGGGGGTTCGGGTATTTTCGCAGCGGGGTCGATCTCAAAGGGGCCTCCTTCGATGGCAAGGGCCTTTGCGTTGACCAGGGCATCGGCAATTTTTTTGTGTGCGGATTCGATAATTCGCCCGAACGTTTGGCGTGAAATCTTCATCTTCTCCGCCGCCTGCTCCTGATAGAGCCCCTGAAGGTCGGCCAGGCGAATGGCCTCGAGCTCATCAACCGTCAGCGTGACATGTTGAAGAACGGATAGGGGGATTCCTCTCGGTTTGTAGTACGTGCTTTGGGGCAGGCATCCTACCCGTCTGCAATGTCGCGGTCTCGGCATAGTGACAATTCCGTTTGATCTTTACTGTCAGTGCTCGCAGATATTCTGTCCACACTCAAGCCGGCCTGTCAGGTACTGCCGGGCCAACTCGTCAGGTGGATTATCGGCTGCGCCGACCACTACGTCAATGTTGTTTTGTGCAAACAGTTGCTGCGCCCTTTGTCCCATACCTCCGGCAATAACCAGATCGACGCACAGCCCGCTCAGCCATTTGGGAAGCACTCCGGGCTCGTGGGCCGGTGGTGTCAGCAGCTCTGTATTCGTTACGTGTTTTGAATCAGGGTCGGCGTCAACGATGGCGAACTGTTCACAATGTCCGAAATGTGCTGAAAGTCTTCCGTTTGTTATAGGAATTGCAATTCTCATTTTATCTTTATCCTCCATAGCAGGTTCAAGCTCTTTCAGTTTCGCAAAGAGGGATTGAAATATGGTTGCGAGGGCCTCTGCAGCCCGGTTTTGTTTTTCAGAGCAGATGAAGGGTTGACCCGCATCGCCGGCCGCGGTCATAGCCGAATCTATGGGAACGGCTCCCAGGAACGGCACAGCGAGGTCTGTTGCCATTTGCTCGCCGCCCGCGGACTTGAATATGTCCGTTTTGCGATTGCAATGCGGACACACAAAGCCGCTCATGTTCTCAATAACGCCCAGGACGGGCAAGCTCAGTTGTCTGCAGAATGTAATACACTTTTTGACATCTATTACGGCGAGCTGCTGAGGTGTGGTAATAATAACCGCCGCAGTGGGGCCTGTTTGGCGGGTCTCTGTCTGGTCGCCATGCGGCTTGATGACGCCCAGTAACTGCGCAATTGAAAGCGGTTCGTCGCCCGTACCGGGTGGGCAATCGACAATCAGATAGTCCAGGTTGCCCCAGTTGACATCGGTCATAAACTGTCGAATAAGGTTGTGCTTCATTGGTCCGCGCCAGATGACGGCGTCGGTATCGCTGCCCAGCAGAAGGCCTATGCTCAGCACCTTAAGTGTTTCGCTGTAGGAGACGGGCTTAATTGTGTTTCCATCGGCCTCCACTCGGCGGCTTTCGAGATTCAGGAGTTTCGGTATGCTTGGTCCGTGTATGTCGATATCCAAGAGACCGACCCTTCTGTCCTGCATCGAGAGCCACACAGCCAGGTTCGCGGCGATACTGCTTTTGCCGACGCCACCTTTGCCGCTCAGAACCAGAACCTTATAGGTTGTGTTCGGCGCCATTTTGAATGCTCCTTATTGACTATTCCTTCACCATATCAAGCAAAGATTCCCAAAGCGAGATTATTTGTTCTTTCAATTGTCCGTCGGCGTACTCTACGATGCTTTTGCCGGCAACCTGAGCCTCTGTCACGACGTTATCATAGTTGATTCTCCCGACCACGTTCAAGTCTTCCTGTTGCGCATGCTTTTCAATCGTCCCTGCCATCGCAGGATTGAGGTCGTACTTGTTGATACAAATCGCCGTTGGAATTCCGAAATGCCTGGTGAGTTCGAGCACCCTGTTCAGGTCATGGCTTCCTGAAACGGTCGGTTCGGTCACAATAAGAACCAGGTCCGCGCCGGCGATGGACGCTATAACGGGGCAGCCGATGCCGGGGGCGCCATCTACGATTATGATGTCTTTCTGTTGCTCGCCGGCCAACCGTCCGGCCTCTTTACGAATGACGGAAACCAGCTTGCCGCTGTTCTCCTGTGCGATGCCGAGCCTGGCATGAACCATCGGTCCAAACCGTGTTTGCGACACGAACCACTGACCATTGACGGCATCTTTGAATTCTATTGCGTCCACCGGACAGAACCGCACACATACGCCGCATCCTTCACACGCGATGGAATCAATAACATACGTCTTTCCGACCACATCGTTGGCCGGGCCGGCAAAAACAGGAGCGTCGAAGTTGCATACCTCTTCACACCTGCCGCAGCCTATACACTTTTCCGTAATAACAGAAGCGAGCTTGCCGCCGCTGAAATCGTGCGTCTGTTTTATATCCGGCTGCAATACGAGATGCAAATCTGCGGCATCAACGTCGCAATCGGCAAGCACGGCGTTGGTTGCGAGCGCGGCAAACGAGGCAACGATGCTGGTCTTTCCTGTGCCCCCTTTACCGCTTATGACCACTATCTCTTTCAACTTTCTGTTTCCTTCACAGCTATTGCTTCTTTTTTCCTTTTATGACGTAAAGGGCTGCCAAATTCGGTTCAACGGTGTTGAAGATTTCGCGGCCCTGAATTCCCAAGAAATATTCGGTCTGCACGGAAAAATACTCTGCAATTGCTGTCGCAATCTCTGTGGGGTCTGTACGTTTAATCCTGGTTACGTAAGAGCCGGAATTTTGGGCCTTCTCGCCAAAAAACTTGGAAGCGGGGTTGAGCAGCATAGCCAGGAGTTTTCCGTGCGGTTTGAGGACACGCGCAGTTTGTTTAATAGCCTGCCTATATTTATCAATAAACTGTAAAGAGGCGACATAGATAACGGCATCAAAAGAGCAGTCTGCAAAGCTCATATTTTCCACCGCGCCCACCACAGTTCTTATGCTGTCCGGCGCCTGATTTAGGGCCTCCCTGGAAATATCCAGGCCGGTGACATTGAAACCATGCTGGCTTAGAGCCCTCTCTATAATAGCGGGGCCGCAGCCGACACTTAAGATGTTTTCAGCGTCCGTTAACTCTTTCAAGATATAATCCGCCTCAGCTCTAAAAACGTTCTGCCAGAATTCGGTCCCGCAGGATTGCAAATACTTATCCATATCAGCCGACCCCGTATTTACCCGAAAAACTTGTCGCGCCACCACAGGAAGTGGCCCCAGAGATTATCGAGTTGATATCTTTCGTCTTCCGGGACGCCCGACCAGGATCTGATTTCGTCCAACACCATTTGAGATGGTTTATCTTCTGCCAGGAGTTCATACGCGCATTTGACCAGCAGGAACTTCTTTTTTGCATCTGCGTCGTGCGGATTATGATCCGGATGGTACTTTAGTGACCCCTGCCTGTACGCTCTTTTGAGGTCTTGCTCGCCGGCTTCCTCTGTGACTCCGAGGATTTTTCGTGCTGCTCTGCGAGCCCGCAGGTCACGAGATATTCTTTCTCCGAATTCGTAATCGTCTCTTTTCATCAATTTGTTCCTTTGCGGCTTGCAGATATTCGCAGAGTTCTGCAAACTGCTTTTTGTATTCGCCAAATATGTTCACTATCATCCGGCCGGACGAGTATTCCTCCGCTATACGCCGGTCGTCGGGCAGCCTCATGACAGTTTCTATGTTTTCGGCTTTGCAATACTCCTCCACTTCGTCGTTGCCGATGCCGTCACGGTTAATTAGAACGCCGAAAGCTAATTTCATTTCCCTGACCAGGCCCACCGCCAGCTTCAGGTCATTCAAGCCGAACGGGGTCGGCTCGGTAACCAGCAGAACGAAATCAGCGCCCTTGACGGCCTCAACCACTGGGCAGGACGTACCCGGCGGGACATCCACTATTGTCACACAGCCGTCTTGAATGTGTTTTTTCACTTCTTTTATCAGGGACACTGTTCGGACGCTTCCGATGCGCAGTCTGCCGCCGACGAAGCGTACGCCGCCGGCGCTGCCAAGCTCAATTTGGCCGATATTGAGCGGCCTCGGTTCGATTGCATCCGCGGGGCAGATGCGCCGACAGCCGCCACAGGAGTGGCAAAGCTCCTCGAAGGTCAATACATGTTCTTTGATGCAGACGATCGCGCTGTACTGACAGATTTCGCCACACCTTCCACACGCGGTGCATTTTTGCGCATCGACGTGTGGTATATCGACACTGACGGGGCGGCTATCCGTTATCTTCGGCTTTAGAAAAATGTGGCCGTTAGGCTCTTCGACATCGCAGTCAAGATATTGAACCTTTCGACCAAGCCCCGCCAGATAATAGGCAAGGTTGACGGCGACCGTCGTTTTCCCCGTGCCGCCTTTGCCGCTGGCAACAGCAATAACGAATTTGTCCTGCATTTTACTTGCCCATGCCAAAATGCGACTGCACATTTGGGCTCGCAGCCTCGGTCAACCTGCCGCTCTTGAAAAGCTCGACCGCTTGTTCAACGGTACCTGCCACGCCGGTGTATAATTTGACGCCGGCGGCGCTTAAGGTACTCTGGGCCTTCGGCCCGCAATTTCCGGTCAGGACGGCCTGGGTGCCGGCATCGATTACGAGCTTGGCCGAGCCGATTCCAGCCCCGCCTGCAGAAGCAGCATTTTCGTTTTCGATGACGGTGAAATCCGACGTGTCGCTGTCAATGATGACAAAACAAGCTGCCCGGCCAAAACGCGGGTCAACCTGCGAATCCACGGTTTTTCCGGTGGACGTAACTACAATTTTCATAAGATGTCCTTTCTAAGACAGAGGGCAAGTTCCGGTAGGACACGAACCATTTGCTGACTTCGAACTGCTGCTGCTACCGGCGGCGAAACTCGACAGCAGCTTTTGCATATCCGAACTCTTGCAGTTTTCGCAAACATGCTTACGGTTGCCGCCGGTACCTTCCAGGAATTCAGTTACATGCCCACATTTCCTGCATTTGTATTCAAATATTGGCATCGCCATAACTCCTTTCTGGAGACCCAAGAAGAAGAACAAAAGGCCAATGCGTAGGGTCTGCGAAAGGTTTCGGCAGTCCCTAAGAGCATGGAAGCTCAGCTTCCAGCGCCTGGATTTTGCAGGCTGGTCGCAAATCCGGGACGAAGCCTTACTTTGGTTTTAATTTGTCTATAATTTCCTGGACTTCGTCGGCGCCTTCGTCATACAGCTTCTTCTCGTCGGGCGCCAGGTCGTGGAGCAGCCTCAAGAATTCACCTGCATGAACGCGTTCCTCGTCTGCTATGTCGCGGAGCACATCCACAGCCAGCTCATTGTCGGTGGACTCTGCCAGCTGCATGTACAACTGAACGGCTTCATACTCAGCCGCCACAATGAAACGAATGGCTCGCACAAGCTCGGTGTCTGTGAGCCTGCGTTCCTTCGCAAGTCCGCTAAATGGATTTCCAAATTCCGGCATAATCTTCCTTCCTGCAGATAAGTTTCCCAAACAGTGCTCGACACAGAACAATGGACAGGCACTACTGCCTGCCGCAAGCACGTCATTTTCTGCTCAGCTTATACTGGCATCCATTGCGTAGCGAGGCTTATAGTCGCTCTTACTCTTTGCCGGCCTTTTCGCTTTCAAGTTCGTTCATTCGCTCTTTGATCTCATCAAGGGCGCTCTGGAAATACTCCGCTTGCTGTTTGAGCCCGGTGAGCTCCTGCTCGGCTGTTGGAGTCGGCGGCGCCGGCGCTTCGTAAGGTCCGTAAGGGTAGCCGGGCCCGCCTGCGGCTGGATAGCCGTAGCCCGCTCTCGCCCAGCCAGGCAGACCTGTTGCATAATACCAATGGCGCCATCCTCGGCCGCCGCCGCGGCCCCAGAAGCCCCTGCCCCTGCCCCGGCCCCAGTAGCCTCTGCCGCCAATAGGGTTCATAAAGCCCGGCGCCGGATAGCCGGCACAATAACCGGCAGCTCTTCCTGTCATTGGTCCCATACCTGCGGGACCAGTTCCGTCTCCACGTGGCATAATAAGCCTCCTTTCGTGAAAATAAGATTATTGTCTTGTCATTTGCGCACCACACTTCGGGCACGTTTTTTGATTGCAGGGTTGCCCTACGATATGGGTGTCTTCGTAGCCGCAAGCGGGACACACACAATTTCCGCCCGGCCCGGCGGCAAACGGCCCACCCATTCGACCTCTGCCTTGGCCTCGCCTCATTCCTCGACCCGGGCCGCCTCCCGAACCGGCCGGGCCTGTTCCATTTCCTCTTGGCATAATATCAGCTCCCTTCACCTGTTTCCTTATTGCTACACAGTTCGGCCTTATTGCTTAATAGAATCAGACTGCCGATTTCGCAGTCCAGACGTCGCGCGACCGCCAGGCACTTAGGCTTCAAAATGAAGAATATGTCCTTATCTATATCACTCAGGGTCTCGTAATTTCCCTGTCCCTTGGCAATGACTAGGTCGGCCTCTTCAAATCGGTTGCGAAATTCCTGCGAACAATTCTCCAAAATGGTCCCCGGTGCGTCTGAGCCATTGTCGATAATGCTGACGATATCGGTCAAGCCGACCATCCTCGCATCTTCCAGAGTGGCATCATTTATAACGGGTTGGCCCCTGACGACAAAAGTGACCTTTTCGCGTGGCATGTACTCAACCAAGAGGCGGTCAAAGACAATTTCTCCGGCGTTGTCGCCCAGATAGAGAATGTCTTGTGCAGAGGCTATTGCGTTTCTCAGCTCCCGGACGGCGTCGCTATGAAATGGCGCGGTGAACGACTGGGTAATGGCTTTTTCGATTTGGGATTCTGCCAACCCTGTTTTGACGCCCAAATCTATTATATTTCCCGCAATGGCCAATCGCACCGCCGTCTCGAATGGGTCCGCAGAGGCCGCAACGCGCTGCCTCAATTCGGGATACATATCGAGAGCCATCCTGTTGAAGCGGCGTTTCAGCTCTCGGTATGGGTCCTGAGCACCGGTCAGCCTGCGGATGACACGATGGATTTTCTGTGCCATCGCCGGGGGGCTTTGGTGGAAATCCATCCCGCCAATGAGGCAGAGAGTCTCACGAATGACCTGTTCGCGGATCTGTTCGTCCTCGGTTGCCAGTCTCACCGAGTCGACGGTCTGCCGGATAAGACACGGGATACAGTCAAAGTACGTTCTCATAATTACACTCGCGTTCTCACCTTTGCACAAATCTTCAGAACGCCCATATATATTATGGGCATATGCCCATAATAGTTCAACAAAAATTCTCAAAAAAGTGAAAAAAAACGGCTTCACGCTCTCCCTGCGAGCTTTAGAAACCCTCTTAGAAACTGGTAAAGTGTGTGCGGTTGGCCAAAATTAGGCTAAAATACGCATAACTGGCTCAGTCTGGATTCAATATGGTAAAGATAATCGCAGATGAAAATATTCCGTTTGTGGCCGAGTGCTTTTCGACCATCGGTGAAGTTCGAACCTTGAAGGGCCGAGAGATAACGCCGACTCTTGTGTCGGATGCGGATGTGCTTGTGGTTCGCAGCATAACAAGGGTGGATTCGAATTTGTTGGCCGGGAGCAAAGTCCAGTTTGTGGGTACCGCGACGATTGGCTTCGAACATGTGGACGTCGATTACCTCGCGCAGAAGAACATCACCTTCGCCTCGGCGCCGGGTTCTAACGCCAATAGCGTGGCCGAATACATTGTTGCTGCGCTGCTCTCGGTGGGACAGAAGAAGGGTATCGAAATTGAAGGTAAATCGATCGGCATTGTGGGCGTGGGCAATGTCGGCAGCCGGGTCGAGAAAAAGGCAAAAGCCCTGGGGATGGAGGTTTACCTTAATGACCCGCCGCTGCAAAGACAAACCGGCGACCCGAAGTACCTGCCAATTGAAGATCTTTTCGACTGTGACTTCATAACGCTCCATACGCCATTGACATTCGAAGGAATCGATAAAACGTTCCATCTGGCCGCTGAAAAGTTCTTCAAGTCACTCAAGCCCGGCTGTGTTTTCATCAACACGGCCCGCGGAGCAGTAACCGATACGGGCGCCCTTAAGACGGCTGTAAATTCGGGAAAGTTGGGCGGGACTATTCTGGACGTCTGGGAAAATGAGCCGAATATCGATGTGGAACTGCTCCGTATGGTTGATTTGTCAACTCCGCATATTGCCGGCTATTCGCTGGACGGCAAGATCGCCGGCATGATTATGATATATAACGCTGCCTGCAAGTATTTCGGGCTTGAGCCTGTGAAAACGATCGAGGACTTTCTCCCTGAGCCTCAAGTGCGCCGCATCACAGTCGACAGCACAGCCGAAGACGAACAGGAAATTCTGCACGAAACCGTAGAGCAGGTCTATTGCATCAACCGGGACGATTTCAACACGCGGGAAATTGCGATGGTCGCTGCTGAAGAGCGCGGCAAATTCTTTGACGATTTGCGCAAGAACTATCCTGAGCGGCGGGAGTTCGAGAATACAGAGGTTGTCCTAAGGACTCCTTGCCGGCCCCTTGCCAACAAATTGAGAGGCATTGGCTTTAGGGTATCAGATGACAAAGAACAGCGATAAACCGGATATACTCGAATGGCCGAAGGGGAGGCTGGATTTTTCGGCGGGCTGTATCGTGATGGGTATTTTGAATGTCACGCCGGATTCCTTCAGCGACGGTGGACAGTTCCTCGACGCCGAAAAGGCCGTCGAGCAGGGAATAGGAATGGCAGCCGAGGGGGCCGCCGCAATAGACGTTGGCCCCGAATCGACCCGGCCCGGGGCCGAATCCGTGCCGACCGATGAGCAAATCAGCCGGGCCATTCCGGTCATAAAGAGTCTCGCCGAGAGCATCAACATACCCGTAAGCATCGATACGTACAATTACGAGGTTGCCGATGCTGCCCTCGAAGCCGGTGCAGCGATGATAAATGACATAACTGCCCTGAGTGACGAGCGGATGGGCCGATTGGCCGCTGAGCACCAGGTGCCGGTCATCCTCATGCACATGCAGGGTACGCCCCGGACAATGCAGGTTGAGCCGAAATACAATAACGTGGTCACTGAGGTCCTCGACTTCCTGCTGGCAAGAGCGAGGCGAGCGGAGAAATTGGGAGTGCCAAAAGACAGGATCTTCATCGACCCCGGCATCGGCTTCGGCAAAACGTTAGAGCACAACCTTGAGCTTTTGAGGAATATCGATAAGTTCGTCGCGACCGACTATCGCGTGCTTGTGGGCCCCAGCAGGAAGAGCTTCATCGGAAAGTTAACCGGCAAAGAGAATGCAGCCGACCGCATCTTCGGCACGGCAGCGACGGTGGCGTTGTGCGTCGCCGCCGGTGCCTCCATAGTCCGCGTCCACGACGTCGCAGAAATGGTGGACGTGGTGAAGATAGCCGATAAGCTAAGAATTCAAAGCTAAAAGCGTTGACTATCCACGGGCAGAACCTATAATGGCACGAAAATTCTGAGAATACAAGGCTATGATAACAAAAGAAGAAATCCTCAAAACTCTCGCTGAAGACAAGCCCCGACTGCGACAACAATTCAAAGTCCGCAAATTGGCTCTGTTCGGGTCGTACGCAAGGGGCGACCAGCGCCAGGACAGCGACGTGGATATACTCGTCGATGTTGACCCGTCAATAGGCCTGGAGTTCGTGACCCTTGCCGAAAGCCTCGAAAAATCACTCAAGGTACCCGTTGACCTCGTCTCAAGCCGGGCAGTTACTCCGCAGGCATTTAAATTCATTGAGCCGGAACTGATTTATGTCTAAAAGACCCATTGATTTACTGCTCAATGACATCCGTCAGGCCATTGACAGAATCGAAGAATATATCGAAAATCTGTCGTTCGATGGCTTTTCAGACGACCAGAAGTCTGCTGACGCTGTTGTCAGAAATCTTGAGATTATGGGAGAAGCAGCAAAGCGACTGCCGCAGGAGTTAAAAGAGAAATATTCGGAAATAGAGTGGCACAAGGTAGTGGGACTGCGCCACAGGATTGTCCATGAATATTTCGGCATCGACCTTGAGATTATATGGCAAATCCTGCAAAAAGACCTGCCGGAACTGAAACAACAGATTCAACAGGTAATAAGTGCGCAAGACAGGACCTCGTAACGGGGGGATTCCATCGCCCATGCCCATGCGCCGCTCGAAATTCAGCAGGTTCAATGGTCGTTCAAGGCCACTTTCAGTGCTTCACTGGTGTTCTTGACGAAGGCGAATTTGAGGCCTTTCTTGGCCTCTTTGGGGACGTCGGGCAGGTCTTTCTTGTTTCTGGCGGGCAGGATTACGGTCTTTATTCCGGCCTGCTTGGCGGCCAGGATCTTTTCCTTCAGGCCACCGATAGGCAGGACCAGGCCTCGTAGAGTTATCTCGCCGGTCATCGCGACATCGGGACGCGTCGATTTTCCCAGAAGCAGGCTGACCAGCGAGGTGAACATTGCCACACCCGCGCTGGGCCCATCCTTGGGGATTGCGCCCGCGGGGACATGTATGTGGTAATCGAATTTCCTGAACTGCTCGGGGTTGATTTTCAGCTTGGCTGCGTTCGCCTTAACGATGGAAAACGCCGCCTGTGCGCTTTCTTTCATCACATCGCCGATATGTCCGGTAAGCTGCAACTGTCCCTTGCCGGGCATGGAGGCCGACTCGATAAACAGCAGCTCCCCACCTACCGGCGTGTAGGCCAGCGCCGTTGCGACCCCGGGGATGCCCGTTCGCAGCGCCAATTCCGATTCGAACTGCGCCGGACCGAGGATTTTTGCCAGGCCCCCCTTGTCGAGAGTAGCGCGTCTCTTCTTGCCCTTGGCAATCTCGGTTGCAACCGCGCGGCAGACAGCGGCAATATTTCGTTCGAGGTTTCGCACGCCGGCCTCTCGCGTGTAGCTGGTAATTATCGCGTGCAGAGCACTGTCCTTTATGGTCAGTTGTGTTTTGGCAAGCCCGTGCTCTTTAAGCTGGCGAGGCACAAGATACTTCCTGGCGATGCTGAGCTTTTCCGTTTCGGTATAGCCGGGCAGCTCGATGATTTCCATCCGGTCGTGCAGTGCCGGCGGGATGGGCTCGGCATAGTTCGCCGTACCGATGAACATCACGCTGGACAAACCAAAAGGCTGGTCGAGATAATGGTCGGTGAAGCTGTAGTTCTGCTCCGGGTCGAGCACCTCCAGCAGCGCACTGGCCGGGTCGCCGCGGAAGTCCGCCCCGATTTTGTCCAGCTCATCGAGCATAAAGACCGGATTTTTCGTCCCGCACTTTCTCAATTCCTGCAGGATTCGCCCCGGCAGGGCGCCGATGTAGGTCCTGCGGTGTCCCCGGATATCGGCTTCGTCCCTGATTCCGCCGAGCGATATGCGAATGAATTTTCTGCCCAGGGCTCGCGCGATGGATTTGCCGAGGGAGGTCTTGCCCACGCCGGGCGGGCCGATGAAACACAGTATCGGACTTTTCCCGGTCGGGTTCAGTTTGCGCACGGCGAGAAATTCGAGGATGCGCTTCTTGACCTTGCTCAGGTCGTAGTGGTCGCGGTTCAATATCCGCTGGGCGCGGTTTATGTCGAGGCGGTCCTCCGTTTGAACGGACCACGGCAGCTCGCAGACCCAATCCAGGTAGGTCCGGATTACGCTGTATTCGGGCGAGACCGGCGGCATCTTGCTGAGCCTGTCCAGCTCCCGAATAGCTTCTTCTTCGACTCCCGCCGGCATCTTCGCTTTCTTGATGTTTTCCTGGAGCTGCTTGAGCTCTTCGGTTCGCCGGTCCTCCTGGCCCAGTTCCGACTGGATGGCCTTGAGCTGCTCCTGCAGAAAATACTCCCGCTGGTTCTTATCAATCGACTCCTTGACCCGGCCCTGAATCTTGTGACTCAGCTCCAGCACTTCGACCTGGTGGGCCAGAGCCACCGATATCGTCTCCAGACGGCGCCGGGCATTGAGGTCTTCGAGCAGTTGTTGCTTCTCGGCGAGCGGCAGGCTCAGATTGGCCGCCAGAAAATCCGCCAGCGCCGACGGGTCGTCGATATTCTCCAACAGAACGGACGCCTCTTCCGGCACGTTTGGACTCAGCGCGATGACACGATTGGCCGTCTGCCGGACGCTCACAATCAGGGCCTGGAGCTTCTTGGTCATCCTCACGCCTGCCTCAAGCAGCTTGACCCTTGCTTTGAGATATGGGTCTGTCTCCAACGGTTTGATGATTTTGAGGCGGGCAATGCTGTGGACAATAATATGAGCGGGACCCTGCGGCATCTTTACGACCTTAAGGACGGTGGCCGCAGCACCCACAGAGTAAATTTCATTGAAGTCGGGCTTGTCGGTCTCAGGGTTCCTCTGAGTTACCAGGCCGATGATGGATTCGTTGGTTTTGGTATCTTCGAGAAGCCGCCGGCTTCGCTCACGCCCGATTGCCAGCGGCGTCACCGTGCCCGGAAAGGCAACCGCATTGCGTATCGGCAGAATCCCGATTACATCCGGCAGCGTGAAATCGCGCCCCGGCTCGGGCAGGTCCGTGTCTTCATCGTGGATGTACTCGTCCAGGCTCGGTGTCTCATCCGGGCCCGGTTTGTCGTGTTCGCCGCCGCCGGCAAAAAAGGAATATCTAAGCTCGCTTGCCATTCTATCAATGTCCCGTTCACTGTAAGTTAAATACGGTTAAGGCCGACAACCAGTCGTGAGCCGCCAATCATAAAACGCCGACTCTGTCGGGCTGTCTGGTCGATTCGGGCTCTCTAAGTACTTTTCGGACGCAACGGGCGTCCAATTTCATTAAATTCTCAAAAAACCTGTCAGATTTCAAGCTTTCATTCGTCATAATATTCGAAAGCCGGCAATAGGAGCTCTTATTGGACAGCGTTTTGGAGAGAAAACTTGTTGCTTTGTGTCGCAACGGCGATAAATCGGCCTGCGGCGAGCTTGTGAAGGCCTACTCCGCCCGGGTTTTTGCCTTATCGCTCGGCATCCTCGGAAACACTCACGACGCTGAGGACATCACCCAGCAGGCCTTATTGAAGGCCTTGACAGATATGAACCAGTTACGCGACGGTCAGCGCTTTGGACCGTGGCTGTGCCAAATCACGAGAAATCTGTGCATTGATCTTGTGCGAAAACGCCGGCGCGGCAGTGAAGCGCTGCTTCGGGTGGCGCCAAGTGATAAAGGCAGAGGGGACGGTGTTGGAGAGCTTGAGACCGCTTTGGCCGGACTGCCGGATGATTACAGAATCGCTCTGCTGCTCTACTATTTCGATGGAAAAACCGGCAGGAGCATTGCTGAAACACTCCAGATCAGCGAAATGGCCGTGAACGCCAGGCTGAGCCGGGCCAGGAAGAAACTACGCGAACTGTTGGAAGCCGAAGGAGACATATAATGGAAAAGACATGCCGGCATATTCAAGAACTGATGCCCGATCTTCTCGCGCAGACATTGTCAGTGGAAAAAGCCGCTGAATTGCGCCGTCATATAACTCAATGCGCCGCCTGCGAGCGGTACCTCCTGGCCCTCCATGGCGATGACAGACTGCTCACTAAGTTCACAGAGACGATGCAGCCCACCATCGTGCGGCTTGAAGACCAAGTGACAGAACTACTCAATCGCAGGCTCTCAGGGAAAGTTGTCAGTCCTGGTTCCCTATGGGCAACAATTACCAAACGCCCTATCAGGAAACTTGCCGCCGCAGCGGTGATAATTACTGCTGTGCTCATAGGCATACGTCAGTTCTCAGGCTGGATCACTGTTGAATCTGTCGCGTTTGGAGATATGAAGAAAGCTGTGGACAAAATGCCTTTTATACACAAGATCCTCGATACGAATACGGACGGAAAGAAACACCACACAGAAATGTGGCACTGTTTTGAGTCAAGAACAACACTGTCGAAATACGCTGTCGACGGTAAATGCTATAAAATCAGTTCTTTGAATTATGATACCATGGAAAACGTTGTTTATGACCCCAACGCTGATGTTATCAAGGTTGTGTATCGCGTAGATGTCAGCGCTGATTCTCTTCCAACTTCTCCATGGTCATTGGTGGAGGATTATATAAAGGACTTTGAACGAGAGGAGGGGATTATTAAACATGAAAAGGATCAACGTGAGGGGCAGGATGTGGACGTATATTATCTCACAATACCCAGCGATTTTAGAAAGGAGAAAGTGGAGGCTGAACTCACGGTTGATCAAAAGACTCATTTGCCTATCATTTATAAACGCAAATTTTGGACACCGAAGGGTTATCTCAGGTTCGACCAGATTATCAGTTTTGATTTCACCGAAAGCGCTCCACAAGACATCTACGACCTCGGCGTTCCCAGGTCAACCAGGGTAGTCTATGATGCGGCCTCGAAACAAATGTTCGATGAGAAAAAGAAACTTTTGCAGGATAAGGCCGTCTATGAGCAGCGGCTTAACCAGGTGTATCGCTTGGATGAGGGGCAGGTCTTAAGGCATATACCGCCGTCACTCATCGAGCCACGGCGCAAAATAGACTGTATAAATAGAAGAATTCGACAAATAGAGTACGCAGGAAGCCAGATCCTAACGTGTAAAGCGAGCTGCCGAACGAAACAGAACACCAATGATGAGTACTACACCATGTTCCGTTGGGATGGAAAATTAATGATTGTAGATTCCAGACCTATCTTCTCAGGGCCTGTTTCTTTGAAGACAGCGTTTGAAAGGATAATCGGGCTGTCGAGTTTCCAATATGATATTCCCGATAATCTTCTTGCCATAGAAATCCCCGGCGATTGGGTTGTCAGAAAAGGAGCCTCCAAGGAGCAGAAGCTGCGGACTTTCGAGAAGGTCGTACAGGATTACACGAAGCGACCCATACGCTTCGAGAAACAGCCGCTCGAACGCGACGTAATCGTCGCACGCGGAAAATTCCAGTTCAAACCAATGCACGGAACGCACGATGATTCCTGGATACACGTCTTTTCGGATAAACTCGATCCCGACGAGCGGGGCGGCGGTACGTCCGGTTCAACACTTGACAGATTCCTCAACCAACGCCTTGCAGCTCAACTGAACCAGCAGGTAGTCAATCTGGCCCAACCATCTGAAGACGAGGTACACACTTATGGAACTCACATGTCTGCCTATCTGTGCAAAATGCCGGATGGGCCCGAGAGGGATGCAAAACTGAAGCTATTGTTAGAGAACCTTGCACGCCAAACATCGCTGGTATTTACCGAGGAACGGCGGACCGTTGACGTGTGGCATGTTATCGCGGAGGATTAGCATGAATGATGTGTGCGGTACGGATCAGGGCACGGCGCCGCAAAAACGGCAACCAGCTTCACACAACGAGTTATTGTTGCCCCCCTATTTTATGCCGGCGTGGTAGCTCTGGAGGGATTTTACGTCCGTGTCACCGGCCTGGCGCGCGGCAATCCCCTTGGCGGCGGCGGCGCCAGCGGCGGTGGTCGTGATGTACGGTATGCCGTATCTAATGGCCGCCTTGCGGATATATGAATCATCGTACTTGCTCAGCTTGCCGGCCGGGGTATTTATAATCAACTGAATCTCCCCGTTCTTAATCGCATCTACAATATTCGGCCTGCCCTCGTGCATCTTGAGAATGTGCTCCGACGCAATTCCCTTATCCGCCAGCAGCCGATGCGTGCCCTCGGTCGCCTTGATCTTGAAGCCCAGCTTTGCAAACTCCCCGGCAACACTAACAACCTGCTTCTTGTCCGTATCCGCTACGGTCATCAACACCGTCCCACTGGCCGGCAGCTCCTGCTTCGCCGCCTGCTCGGCCTTGTAGAACGCCAAACCGAAACTGTCGGCCAGGCCCAGCACCTCGCCTGTTGAACGCATCTCCGGTCCGAGAATCGGGTCGACCTCCGGAAACATGTTGAACGGAAACACCGCCTCCTTTACGCCGAAGTGCGGAATCCTGCGATGTTTCAAATCGAGGTCCGCAAGCTTTTTGCCAAGCATAATCTGAGTGGCCGCCCGCGCCATCGACAGGCCGCAGACCTTTGACACTATCGGAACCGTTCGCGACGCCCGCGGGTTCGCTTCGAGCACATAGACCGTATCATTCGCGATTGCATACTGGATGTTCATCAGCCCCACCACGTTCAGCTTCACGGCAATCTTTCTCGTGTATTCGCAAATGGTGTCGATATGTTTCTGCGGCAGACTGACCGGCGGAATGACGCAGGCCGAGTCGCCCGAGTGGATACCCGCAAGCTCTATGTGCTCCATAACCGCGGGCACAAAGGCGTCCGTCCCGTCGGCAATGGCGTCGGCCTCGGCCTCTATGGCATCTTCGAGAAACTTATCTATCAATATGGGCCTCTCCGGTGACACCTCCACCGCCGCCGCTACATAGTGCTTGAGCATCTCCTGGTCGTGCACCACTTCCATGCCGCGCCCGCCGAGCACGTATGACGGCCGAACCATCAGCGGGTATCCGATGTCCTTGGCAACCGCGAGCGCCTCTTCAAGGTTGCTCGCCATACCCGAATTGGGCATGGGTATGCCCAGTTTCTTCATCGCTGCCCGGAACCGGTCACGGTCCTCAGCCAAATCAATTGCGTCCACCGACGTGCCGATTATTTTCACGCCCGCCTGCGCAAGCTCGCCGGCAATATTGAGCGGCGTCTGCCCGCCGAACTGCACAATGACGCCGTCGGGTTTTTCCTTCTCGTAAATACTCAAAACATCTTCCACCGTCAGCGGCTCGAAGTAAAGTTTGTTGGAGGTATCGTAGTCGGTCGAGACCGTTTCCGGATTGCAGTTGACCATGATTGATTCGTAGTTTTCGTCCCGCAGTGCAAACGCCGCGTGAACACAGCAATAATCAAATTCGATGCCCTGGCCTATACGATTCGGCCCCCCGCCCAACACCATTATCTTGCGATTCTTACTGACCCCCACCTTGTCGGGGGCATTGTACGTCGAAAAGTAATATGCCGCGTCTTCCACGCCGCTGACCGGCACGGGCTCCCACGCCTCAACCACGCCCAGACCAATACGCCGCTTGCGGATGTCGGGCTCCGGCACGCCCAGCAGCTTCGAAAGATACTTGTCGGCGAAACCATCCTTCTTGGCCTCTATGAACAACTTATCCGGAAGCTTCTTGCCCTTGTACTTCAGTATCTTTTCCTCGAGCTGCACCAGCTCCAGCATCTGCCCAATAAACCAGCGCTTGATGTGGGTCTTCTCGAACAGGGCGTTTATGTCGGCGCCCTTGCGCAGCGCTTCGTACATAATGAATTGCCGTTCGCTCGACGGATAGGTCAGGCGGCTCATAAGCTCCTCGAGCGAAAGCTGATGAAAGTTCTTTGCAAATCCGAGGCCGTGCCGCCCGATCTCAAGGGACCGAATCGACTTTTGAAAGGCCTCCTTGTAATTTTTGCCGATGCTCATCACCTCGCCGACCGCACGCATCTGCGTGCCGAGCTTGTCTTCAACGCCTTTGAACTTCTCAAACGCCCACCGCGAGAACTTCACCACCACGTAGTCACCGGAAGGAGTGTACTTGTCCAGCGTGCCCTCTCTCCAATAGGGTATCTCATCCAATGTTACGCCGGCGGCCAGCAGCGAAGAAACAAACGCTATCGGAAAACCAGTGGCTTTTGACGCGAGGGCCGACGAGCGGGAAGTTCTCGGGTTGATTTCGATCACCACCACCCGTCCTGTATCCGGGTCATGCGCAAACTGTATGTTGGTGCCGCCGATGACCTCGATGGCATCGACAATATCATACGAGTGTTTCTGCAGCCTCTCCTGCAATTTGGCATCGATAGTAAGCATGGGGGCGGTACAGTATGAGTCTCCGGTGTGCACACCCATCGCATCCACGTTCTCTATGAAGCAAACGGTTATCTTCTGTCCCTTGGAGTCGCGAACCACTTCCAGCTCCAGCTCTTCCCAGCCGAGCACGGATTCCTCCACCAGGATTTGGTGCACCAGACTAACGGCAAGACCGCGGGCGGCCACAGTGCGCAGCTCTTCCACGTTGAACACGGCCCCCCCGCCCGTGCCCCCCATGGTATAGGCCGGACGGATTATGACGGGATAGCCAAGCTCATCGGCGATTCTCTCGGCCTCCTCCACGCTGAAGGCCAGGTCGCTTTTCGGCATGTCAATATTCAGCCGATTCATCGTTTCCTTGAATGCGCCCCGGTCCTCCCCTCGCTTTATGGCGTCAATCTGCACGCCGATTACCTTTACGCCGTACTTGTCCAGAACACCCGCAACGGCCAGTTCGGATGAGAGATTAAGACCGCTCTGACCGCCAAGGTTGGGCAGCAGCGCGTCCGGCCGCTCTTTTGCGATGATCTTTGTCATTGTCTGCAGATTGAGCGGCTCAATATAGGTTACATCCGCCATACCCGGGTCCGTCATTATCGTCGCCGGGTTGGAATTGACCAGAACTATCTCATAGCCCAGCCTGCGAAGCGCCTTGCACGCCTGAGTGCCGGAATAATCGAATTCACAGGCCTGCCCAATGATGATGGGGCCCGAGCCGATTATCATCACCTTCTTTATGTCGTTGCGTCTTGGCATAGTGAACTCTCCTAATTGTTTCACCATACTTGTCTTGCACGGCACAGACAAGAAGTGCTCCGTCTGCGCACCAGGCACGAGTTTAGCTGCGGATTAAACAATATCCCCTTCGAACTGTCAAACAATAAAAATTGGTGCGGCTCTAAATGGGTGCGATTCACGTTTGCAGGTTGTTTCCTCGCCGAAAGGTCTCCACTGCCTGTTTCTCATTCCTGCGAAAGCAGGAATCCATTCTTTCATACCCGCTGGACGGCCGCACAATCTCCACTTCTACCTGCAAACATGAAGTACACCCGGTCCAAATCCGTCTTCCGGCCCCGCCACGGCGGAACATCCCGTATTGAAGGGTTTGCTCGCGCCTGCAAAACTGCCCACCCTCAGGCAAATGATGGACCGCAGAGAACTAAACGCCCTGAGAATGGATAAAACAAAGGGCCAAACCAGCCGGTTTGGCCCTTGGAATTTCAGGATGAGCGGCTCTGCCATCCCCGCCGCATAACTCGTATTCGAATTCGGCATCAGGTCCGTGGCGCCGCTGTCTGCGGCTTATCAGCCTTTGCCCTTGGCCTTACCATTGCCATTACCGTTGCCGTTGCCGTTACCGTTGCCGTTGCCATTGTTGCCGCCGGGACGCAATATTGAAACGATGTCGCTTCCTTCGAAGTTTGTCCCGTCAATCAGCTTACCGGTGATCAGCAGAGGCAGCGAACCCTGATCGGGCGCAATTAGTGCTTCCACATCGGCCCGCGCAAACTTGGCGATGACCTGCTGAAGGTCCGTCTCGACTGTGACCGCAACCGTTTGAATATCACCGTTAAGTCTCAGCGTCGTAAGCACGACGCTGCCCACATCATAGCCCTGCGGAAGTGTAACGATGCAGTTGATTGTCTTGGCGTTGCTGCCGAGATTCAGGTTTTCCGGCTTTGCGTCGAGGTTGGCCGCCAATACCGCCGCCCCCGCTCGCTCATCGGCCCCAATATCTACATGGCCGCCGGACACCCGGTTGTCACCATCTATATCCACATCCCCCGGCGCCGCCGAGAAAGCAGGGTCGCCGGAATCGATACATGGGGAGTCACTCAGAAGGTGATAGTCGCCTGCCCCAGACGTCTTGCCATCCAAAGCGTAACCGATCTGCACGAAGCAGGGGTCCAGACCGATATTGCCCGCGCCCCATGTCACGGTGCAGCCGCTCTCTGCAATCACGCTCTCGTTGCCGTTCTCCACGTCGCAGTAGGCAACGGCCACGGCGGTTGCAGTGCCGATGTTCGCAACCAGAAGCTCCGCGCCGTACTGGGCCGCGTCCTGCCATAGAATTGTGTTGGTCGTCGCAAGATTGCTCGAACTGTAGCAGTAGAGCCCACCCGCCCGCTGCGAGGCGTTGTTGGCCGCTACCGTCGAATTGAGCAGAGCGGGGCTGCCGGGGTTATGGCTGTAAACCGCTCCGCCCTGCGCCGCATAATTGCCGCTGATTATACAACCCTGGATCGTCGGACTGGCGCCGTTGCAGTATATGCCGCCGCCGCCCACAAGCGCCGAGTTTGCCTTTATCTGGCAGTTGACAATCCTCGGATTGCTCCCGGGATTTGCGCAGGTTATTGCGCCGCCGAATCCGCCCGAGTTGCTCACAATCACGCAGTTGCTTATCAACGGGCTGCTGTTGTTGTGGCAGTAGATTGCGCCGCCCAGGAAAGCATAGCCGTTCGTGATGGTCAGGCCGGCGAGCTTCGAATCCGGTCCCTCCGCGTAATAGAACTCGAAGCCGCGGGCCGCACCTTCACAGTCGATAACAGTGCCGGCGACAACCTGCGCATCCTGAGCGTCTGTGCTGCTGACGGTAATCTTCTTACCCTTGAAGCTTAGGTTGCGGTTGCCGACGCCCGTGTATGTCTGTGGGGCGAGAATTACCGTATCCGAGTCCTGGGCGGCATCGATCGCGGCCTGGATGGTTACATAATCCTGTGGTACGTAATGAACAGCCGCAAATGCCGAGCTGCAAATGAGAAGGGCCGCAAAACAGCTTGTAATCACTGTGGGTTTCATTTTCTTCCCCTCCAAAATGCACCCCACGATAACGTTTGCTTGTTGCCGTAATAAAAGTATAAAAAATGTTACCTGATGCGACAAAAATACTTCATCAAGAAGCCGCAATTCCCCCCGCCTGCCTCCAATGGTCCGAAAAAATGCGTCCGCTGCGAACCGATATCAGACTCCAGGAACCATATCCACGAAGTGAAGTGGGTTGAGGATTCTCATAAAATCAACTGCGGTATCCGTCTATCCTTACTGTAGGAATGACGTAACAAATATTAATTCCAAATTCACCTTTCTATTATGACGTCGTTCTTCTGAGGAATTCCGGGGGTGCTTCGACCATCGGCGATATACTTGTCCAGAAGTTTCGTCAGTTGATTTACTACATCGGGGTATTTTGCCACTAAGTTGTTGGACTCACAAATGTCGGAAGAAAAGTCGTATAGTTGGAGCATAGGCAGTCCATTTTTCCGGGCTTCATCATCGCTTGGTGCAGATCCGTATCCCCCTGATCCGGGACAGAACGACAATTTCCACTTCCCCTGTCGAATAGAGAATTTCCCATTGCTTGAATGATGAACAACAGCTTCACGAAGTGGTTCGGTCGCCGTCCCCAGGAGGGCGGACAGATTACTTACGCTATCTTCACCTGCATTGTCCGACAATTTGGCGCCGACAATTTCGGCGCAGGTGGCCATAAGGTCTGTCAGACATATAAGCTGGTCACTTTGCGAGCCAGGCTCTATTCTGCCCGGCCAGCGGGCAAAAAACGGTATCCTGTGACCGCCCTCCCAAATATTGGACTTATACCCGCGAAATTGGGCGCTTGGTTTGTGCCCGTGATTCAGCAGAGACTCCAAGTCGGTATAGCTCGAATGCCCGTTGTCGGAAGTAAAGATCACGAGCGTGTTGTCCCTGAAGCTGTTTTTGTCGATAGCTTTGATTACTTCTCCAACGGCCCAGTCAGTTTCCATTATGAAATCAGCTATCTCACTTATGCCGCTCTTGCCCTTGAAACGGGGCGAAGGGGCGATAGGCTCATGCGGGGAAGTTAAGGCGAAATAAAGGAAAAATGGGCGACCATCTGCCGTACGCCGACCAATGTATTCAACAGCCCTTTCAGTGATCCCGGGCAGAATCTCATCGAAGCGCCAGCCCGGAAGCATGGCGCCCGGGAGACCGTCGAGATCTTTTGTAACTTTCTTCGCGGTGGGTAACCCGACTGTTCGGTCATTTTCAATAAAACAATATGGAGGAAAATTCGGTACATCTGTGCCGAAGTAATAATCAAATCCATGAGACGTAGGACCATCTATGAGCGGCCGGCTGTAATCTCCTTCAACGGACCACTCTATACCGAGATGCCATTTGCCAATACAAGCGGTGGTGTATCCGTGCCTTTTCAACAGGCTCGGTACCGTCATTCTATCCTTTGCGATCAGAGGCTTATCGCCCGGGAAAAGCACGCTTTTCTGAAGCCGAGTACGCCAGGCATACCGCCCCGCGAGAATCCCATATCGCGTCGGCGTGCAAACGGCCGAACCGCTATGTGCGTCGGTAAAACGCATCCCTTCTGATGCCAATCGATCCAGGTTCGGAGTGGGAATTTTGCTGCTTTGGGTATTGAGACAGCGCACGTCACCATACCCGAGGTCATCGGCAAGGATATACACGATGTTGGGGCGCCGGTCAGGTGTGTCGGCAGCACAAAACTTCTGACTGAGTACAAAGGAAACAATACCAAGGGTCGTTGTACGCAGAAAGGTCCGTCTTTGCATCATAATCAGTCCCCCTAATCCGGAATTTCCCTGCCAAACCCTAAAGAACGTTATTCAACCTGGCAGGAACAAGGTTTCGGATGGTCATTTTATCAAAATTCTGCTTTCAAAATCCTCTTCGTTTGTCACAAACTACCTGGAAAATCCTGGCTCAGATATTCTGCTGCTCAGCCAGATATGAGCTGCGGGCAAAGACAGAGGAATTGACCCAGGAAAATCCCAGCCCAACGGCCCTTTCTTTCCACCGGTCGAATCCCGCAGGCGCGATATATTCGACCACATCGAGCGCGTTCTTATCCGGCTTCAGGTATTGCCCTATTGTTATTCTGTCACAACCGACTCGCCGCAAATCCCGGAGGACCTGCTCCACCTCCGGGTCCGTCTCGCCCAATCCGAGCATGATTGACGATTTCGTCTGAATGGCCGCCCAGCTTTCTTTGGCTTTCCTGAGCAAATCAAGGGACCGCCGGTAATCGCCGCCGGCCCTCGCCATCGGATACAGCCGCGGCACTGTCTCCACGTTATGTGCGAACACGAACGGCAACGCCTCTCCCAGAATTTCAACCGCCCGCTCCTGACAGTGCAAAAAGTCCGGCGTGAGTATCTCGAATCCCGTATCGGGACACTGCCGCCTCACCTCGGCAATGCAATCCCGGAAATGGCCCGCGCCGCCGTCGGATAAATCGTCGCGGTTAACGCTGGTAATCACAAGGTACCTCGGCTTCAGTTGCCCCACCATCTCGGCTATTCGCGCCGGCTCCGTTGGGTCAACAGGCGAGGGCCTTCCCGCCGCAACCGAGCAGAATCCGCAATTTCGCGTGCAGATATTGCCCAGAATAAGCACGGTCGCCGTCCCCTTTCGCCAGCACTCTCCCCTGTTAGGACAATTCGCATTCTCGCATATCGTCTTCAGTCCCAGCCGGTCCAAAACGCCATGGGTCCGCTCATACTCCCCGCCCGCCGGCAAAGGCCGCCTCAGCCACGCCGGCAATCTCCCCCCCTTCTCAGCGGTGACTCGCGCACCATTGCCCGATTCCGAATTCATCGTTACCCCCGCACCAAAAACCCACCCGTCAGCAGCCGGGCCAGCTCCTTCTTTACCTCGTCCATATCCTGATCCCTGCCCGTTTCCTTCAGGACGGAAGTCATTTCCACCCCCTCCAGCCCACACGGTACTAACAGATCGAAAATCGCCAGGTCATTCCGTATGTTTATGGCCATGCCGTGATAAGTCACCTGTCTGGATACGCGCACGCCAACGGAAGCAATCTTCTTCTCGTTTACCCACAAACCTGGAAAACCCTTTCGCCACTCCGCCTGCACGCCCAGCCTGCCGAGCAGCTCAATCCCTGTCGCCTCGAGCGCCCTGACGTACTCACCTATGCCCAGGCCGAAGTCCGGCAGATAAAAAATCGGGTAGAACACCAGTTGTCCCGGATTGTGAGCGGTTGTGCCGCCGCCCCGCCGAACCTGAACGAGGTCAATCTTATCTCCGCATAGCCCTTCTGCATCTGCAACCAGCTTGTTGGCGCTTCGCCGCGCACCTAAGGTAATGACCGGAGGATGCTCGACAATAAGGACCGTGTTGCCAATCTCATTCCGTTGTCGCTCATCGCGCAGTTTGTGCTGCAGCGACAGCACCTGCCGATAGTCGGCCAATCCGAGATCCTGAATGACAAGCGTCGCGTTATCAATATTTGGGCCTGTCACGGACATTATGATTCCCCCTCTCTCAGGGCCTCACGCGCCAGTATATGGCGTAGCGCTGCCTGAAGAGCCTGTAATATGGAACGAGGGTCACGTTTGCGGGTCTGCCCGCACCCACGGTTTCAAACGTCAACGTTCTTCCCTCCACTGGTTTTATCCAGCCCTCGGGGCTTTGGATGTCGGCGACGAACGTTGGCGCCGGAGGCACCGAAATATTGCGCAGCACCCCCTGATTCTCTGAATACTGGGTCTTGGGGTCCAGCCCGTCGGTTCCCAGCTCTCCGGCAAGAACCAGAGGACCATACATCACCGCGACCAGCGTCAGGTCATCGGGCATCGGGCACAGGTGCAGGCTCATCGGCATCTCAACAGTCACCTTGTCCCCGTCCTTCCAGGTTCTTTCCAGCGTAAGGTAGCTACCCGGCTTCCTCCGCATTCTCTGCTGCCTGCCGTTGATAGAGACCATCAGCCCTCGTCGGGCCCAGTACGGCACGCGTATCCGCAGCGCCATTTCCAAATCCGCTTTCGTATTGAACGTAAGGGTGGTGGAACTCTCTTGCGGGAAGCTGGTTTCCTGCCGGAGTGTAAGACCCTTTTCGGGCCAGTTCAGCTCCGACGCGATAAAGAGATTGACAAAGACGCCCTTGTCATCGTGGAAGTAAATGCTGTCGCCGTACTTGGCGTGATTCTCCAGCCCGGTCCCCGTGCAGCACCAGAAAGAGTCGTTCGGCGTATTGAATATCTTCCAATACCCGGACGCCAGCGGCACGAAATACATCATCATCCCCGTGTCCGGGTCCTGCGTGGAAAGGATGCTGTTGAAAAGCGCCCGCTCATAATAGTCCGCATACCTCGCATCAGGATTCCAGCAGAAAAGGTGCCGCGTCAGCTTCAGCATATTATACGTGCAGCAGGTCTCCTGCGTCGCCACGCTCAGCTCACTCGCCAGCTTATATGGCTCGGTCCGCCAGTGCTCGTGGTTGCTCGTACCGCCGGTACAGTAAGAGCGGGCATCGACCACCTGGTCCCAGAAGAACGTCGCGATATTGTAGTAATACGGCTCGCCCGTAATCTCGAACTCGCGCGCCGCACCTGTAATCTTCGGGATTTGAGTATTCGCATGCAGTCCGGTGAGCTTGTCCTGAAAATGAGCCAGCGGCTCAAAGACATCCTTGTGGTCGAACTTCCTGGCCAATGCCAGATGATCCGGATTCTTCGTCACCGCGTAAAGGTTGCACAACACCTCATTCATCCCGCCGAATTCCACCTTGAGCATCTGCTGCGTCTGCTCATCGCTGAGGTTATCCAGATGGCCCTTCGCCCACGCCGCCATTCCCTCGGCAATCTTCAGCGCCTGCTCGTTGCCGCAGTGCGTGTACATATCTATCAGGCCGGCAAATATCTTGTGCAGCGTGTACCACGGCGCCCAATACCCGCCCGTGCTGTAAATGACCTTCTTGATGCCCTCCTCCGGATACGCGCTCAGGTACCCGTTCCCAAACGCCTTCTGGCACTTCGCCAGCTCCGCAACAATCGTATCGGCCTTGGCCTTTAGCTTCTCATCCCCGGTGCTCGAGTACATCAGCGCGCACGCAGTCAGATAATGACCCATAGTGTGCCCGCGAAGCTCACGTTTTTCCCATCCGCCCAAAGGCGCCGCCGACGACGGCAGCCCCGCAGTCACACGAAACGTATGAAGCAGCCTGTCCGAATCCAATTCATGCAGATACTTGCGGTCCCGCTCCATCGCCCTCTTGAAAGGCCCGTCCAGCAGACGCACCTGTTTCAAATCGAACGCCGAACACTTGGGCGTGCGTGATGGCTGCGGAATTTGAGAAGCAAGTGTCTTCTCCAATTCTTCCAGGCTGCTCTCTATCTTCCCAAGCTCCTCGACCACCGCAAAATCACCCTGCTTTGCCTGGGCCAGAGCGCCTTTGCTCGATTTCGTAAGGGATTCCAGTTTACCTTCGTAATCCTGCCATGCGGCATCCCCCTTCTTCTGCGAGCCGTACTTGTCGTTGAGGTATTTGAACTGGGCGGTCATCAAATCGACCTTCTGCTCGACATCGCCGATAAGCTGCTGACTGTTCCTCGCGTAACAATAAAGCTCGCGAATCGATTTGAGGTCGCCCCAGGTGTCCACACTCTCGGCAAGTTTCTTCGTCTGCTCAGCCAGGCTGCTAAAACCTGCCAGCGCCTTGGCGTAACGCTGCGCCATCGCCACAGGGTCATCGTCACTGAGGTTAGCCGCCCAGATATTATCCTGCTGCTCCCACTGCATCTGCCGCTGTGCCGTCCGGTCGGCAAAGTCCCTCCGCAGCAGCGTCCAAAGCCCCTCGCTGCGCCCTGTCCGAAGACCGCCTCCGGGACTCATCGAGAAATAAAACGCATGTCCCGCTGCCCTGTTGTTCACCTTTATCAGCAGCTTGTTGTCACCAGCCTTGAAATTCAGCTCCACCACGTCCTGGTCGGCAGCGGCCTTTCGCCCGATGTCCCTGGCAAGCACCCTCTCCCCGTTGAACCACACCTGGATGCCGTCATTGCTCCCCAGATAAACCGGCATCTTTGCGTCCTTCGCTATTGCGATGTTCCTGAACACGTAGTTGGCCACCACCTTGCCCTCACCCGACGGCGCATCGCCCGGAAGCTCATGAATTACACCATCCTGCCATTCCGCCCTTTTCGCCCATCTCAGAGTTCCGTCGGCGTAAGTCTTCTCAAGGTCCGTCTCAAGCTCAGGCCCGAACTCCACGCCGTAAGGGTCACGATTCGGACTGCCGAACGGCCCCACCGAATACCACGGCCCCGCCTCAAGGCCAAGCTCCTTAATTCGCGCAGCCTGCTCACCGGCCTCTTTCGCTTCGAACTCAATCAGTGCCTGCCGCGATGCCCGCATCGTCTCCTGCCACGTCCCTTTCTTCACGTAGTACTCAGGGTCCCCCGCCAACGCCGCCGAACACATCAAAATGACACCCAAAACCGGTAATCCGTGAAATTGTCGCTTCATCGCTGTTTCCTTCTCAAAATACTCCGGAAATCCTTTGCAAACCATGGATTCACACAGAGTAACAGTATAACACGAAACCACAGGCGACTCAACCAACCACCGTGTGGGCAGTCCGCCGCAAATCAATTTTTTTTACAAACTATTTACTCTCAAAAGTTCAGAATGAGGCTATAATGAGTATTGGATATGAGCGTTCTGTGGGAGGTCCGAAAATGGAAAGGTTTCCTATCTTAGTGTTGGCCGTATCTCTTCTCGCGGGCACCGTCGTCTTCTCAGCCGACTCCCCTGGGCCGAATATCTTTTCGGAAGCCGTCCTGATCGATACACTCGAAAAAGGCCCTTCACTTGTCGTTGCGAAGGTGCTCTCGGTAAGCCAGGGGCAGGCACCGAATTCCCCTCTCTACAAACTCGACGTTGTGCAGCCGCTTATCCTCGGTGATGTGGCATCAGGCGACCTTGAAGGCACGCTGGAGCTGGCTGTACGTGGTATGCAACATACGCCTCTACAGGCCGGTCATACCTACGCTCTGTTTGTCACAAAGCCGGCCCCTTATCAGATCTCCCTCGCTGACACGGACCACGCGGTCGAGATAGGTATTTCGGACAAGACAAACCTCAGAGACTTGAAGCAAGTCGCTATGCGGGCATATCAGAAGACGGCGATTTACGCCTTTCGAAAGAACATGCCTGGCACATACTCGGCCCTGCCGGAGCTGCCTGCGGAATTGGATAAGCTCTGCGACCGCTTGAGGACAAGGCCAACAGACCGCGCGGAGTATGCGCGGCAGATATTCGAGTCCGATTTGGGTTCACGGACTGACCAATACCAGGCACAGCCGGGCCCTCCGGGTTATTACGCACCAAAGATAGCGCTGTCACGCTGGCAGGTTCTCCATCTGCTCTGGCCGCCGGACCATATTTCGGGATGGACTTATTCATGGTTCTGCGGACCGGACAAAAGCACTCCCGACCAAGACAAGTACGTTGGCGTGCTTTCCGCGACCTTTTACAAAGATGAACATTGTATTCGTTTGGTGTACGAGCTCCACGACAGCAGCCTATGGACACAAGACGTTGACAAGGTCAGCAACGCACCCGAGCTTGCTGAAGAGGCACAAGCGGTGATGCTCCGGTTCCAGCAGGCGCTCAAGGACTCCGATTGGGCAAAGGCGTTATCCTTCTGCTCGGAAAAAATCAGGCAAAAGGCCGAAGAAAGGGACTCGGCGGAGACGTTTCTCAAGAGTGTACTGCCGGTTAAGGACCTAATATCCCTCGCCAAGTTCCGCGTCCGCGGGAGGAGCAGTCGCGGTGGAGAAATCACCAGATATAATTATGATGTTGTTGTGCGGGTCCCGGAGAAGGACCTTGCTTATGAATGGGAGTGGTCAGTCGTCAGAACACGTGCAGCCTGGTTTATCGATTTCAAGCCCTACCCGCTTGAGGTCTGCATGAAGCACTATCTGATTAAATCCGGCCGTAAGTTGGGGGAACGCTACACAACAAGGGAGCAACTGAGGGATGGTGTTGAGGTTCGTCTGCTGCCTCTCAGCAGCGAGTTTTCAATCGGACAGCCGATGTTATTTCGGATAGAACTGGCAAATGTGAGCAATGATACCATCGAGTACCCGTGCACATCGTGGCTGGCAAATGATCCGATGGTCGTGAAAGGACCGAACGGCATCGATGTTCCTTATATGGCAGGCGGCGCCCAGGTGGCCGGCTGGTCTGATTTCATCGAGCCGGGAGAGACTATCGCACTTGTCGACAGTTATGATGTAACCTCACAGTACGATATTACCAGGCCCGGCAGATACACTTTCCAGTTCAAATGTTGGATAAAACCTTCGAACATAGTCCAGATTGAGATTAAGCCCGGCGAGCTTTCACCGATGGAAACTGTCGTACAAATCCTCACGCCGATTCTCCCCGAAGGCTGGGAAATTTCAAGACAGGTCTCTACTGAGGACCCATTCAGCCCACACCGCCTCGGCAGGCGCCTCGGCATTCAACTGATTGGCCGACAGGGCATAAAGACCATGGGCGGGAGGTTCGGCCTGTCCATTTTCATCTTCCTCGATGCTGAACAATCGCGGATTCGGTATCAAAAGTACGTCGGAGAATTCTGGGGCAATTCAAGATGGGGCCCCGTCTACGCCAATGCCTATGGCGCCGAGCTTCTTTGGCCCGCCTATAGAGAGCAAATAATGGAAGCTTTGGCCGTCGAGCAGGCCGAACCTGATTTAGGAACAGGGGGCTTAAGTCATTAAACACCTCATTTGGCGATTGTTGTATGAGCGGCGTCGAACATCCGCACCCCGCCCCTGTCCAGCTGAACGATAAGCCCCTCCTCAGGGTCGATGCCGATGCAGTTGCCGGCAAACTCCCTGCCCTTGAGAACAACCGTCAACCTTTGACCCAACAGAACACTCAGTCTCTTCCATCGCCTGATTACCTTCCCGCTGTCCTTCTCCGCCACATCCAGCCAGTGGTCCATCGAGCACAGCAGCCTCTTCGCCAGCGAAATGCGGTCGCACACCGCCCCGCCTTCGAGGTCGATACTCGTCGCAGTGGTGCGCAGCTCGCCGCCGAAGGCGCCCTTGTTCTGATGGCAGTTTATTCCGATGCCTATGATATAAACATTTCCGCCCTTTTGTTTCTTCGATTCGACCAGGATGCCCGCCACCTTCTTGTTGTTCAGCCTCACGTCGTTCGGCCACTTGATCCTCGCCTCGCCGCCGCCAACCTTCCCTATGGCCTCGGCCACCGCCACCGCACATGTGAGCGGCAGCAGCTCGCCGCTGCAATTGCAGTCCGTCAGGACGATAGAGCACAGAATACTGTCGCCGCGCCCCGCAACCCACTTGTTGCCGGCCCGCCCCCGACCCGCGGTCTGCTCCTCCGCAAAAACCGCCAGCCCGTCATTCTTCTTGTTCTTCGCGTATTCGGCGGCAACGTCGTTGGTGCTCGAAGTGCTCTTGTATACGAGAACTTTCTTGCCGATGCGCCTCGTTTTGAGGTTCGCCTTTATTTTGTCGGGGTCAAGCAGGTCAGACCCCTCCCCTGCTCTGGTCATCTGTCGAGTCCGATATCCACCGCCCTTGCCGAATGGGTTATTTCGCCGACGGCTATTCTGTCGATGCCGCACTGCGCAATGGCCGAAACGTTGTTCAACGTTATGTTTCCCGATGCCTCGAGCAGCGGCTTCTTGTTCCTGCCGCGCATCGCGTTTCGCATGTCCACCGCGTGCTTCAACTGCCACTGGCCCATGTTGTCAAGAAGCACAATGTCAATGCCCGGGATTTCCAGCACGTAGTTGAGCTGATCATCCACATGGTCAACTTCAACGGCAATGAATTTGACGCCCCTAACCTTCCGGGCCCGTTCGATTATTCTCCTGAGCTTCGGCTGGAAGTTTCGTCCAAGCTCTGCCAGATGATTATCCTTGATAAGAATTCCGTCGTACAGCCCGAGCCGGTGGTTGTAGCCGCCACCGCAGCGCACGGCATATTTTTCGAGGATTCTCCAGCCCGGCGTCGTCTTTCTTGTGTCGTAGATCCTGGCCCTTGTACCCTGCACGGCCCGGACGTATTTCCGCGTCGTGGTGGCAATGCCGCTGAGCTTTTGCAGAAAATTGAGCATCACCCGTTCGGCGCTCAGCATTGAGCACAGGGGTCCTTCAATCGTTCCCATTTTGCAGCCCACATAGGCAGCCTTGCCGTCATTCACCAGAACCTTCAGCTTAAGTCTTTCATCATAGCAGCGAAGGATTTCTCTGACGACCTCCATTCCACATACGACTATCTCCTCTCGCGAGATGATATTTGCCTTGGCGATGGTATCGTCCGTGAACAGCAGTTGCGTAGTGACGTCGCCGCGACCGAGGTCCTCCTCGATGGCGATTCGAATCAGCGGCCGCGCCTTTTCAATGTTGAGCTCTTTCATCTTCCTCTTGCCTTTCTTTTCTTCTTGCTCGACTCGATCAGAACGAGTTCGGGCAGTTCTTTCAGCTCGCGCAGCTGGTCCCGCAGAAATGCCGCGCGCTCGAAATCAAGCGCCTCGGCCGCCTCCAGCATCTCTTTCTCAATCTGCGAGGCAAGCTCGACCTTCTCATACTCGCCATGCCCGAACTGGACCGCCCGCCGGGCCGTTTTCCTCGCCTTCACCTCCTCGGCCAGACCACGCCGGATCTCCTTCCGTATCGTCTCGGGTGTGATATTGTGCTCTTTATTGAACTTCAACTGAATTCTACGCCGCCGGTTCGTTTCGTCAATAGCTTTCTGCATGGATTCCGTCACCGTATCCGCATACAAAAAGACAGCCGCGTTGATGTTTCGTGCCGTCCTGCCGATGGTCTGTATCAGCGACGTCTGGCTCCGCAGAAACCCCTCTTTGTCCGCATCCAGAATCGCCGCCGCCGAGACCTCCGGCAAATCCAAACCTTCACGCAGCAGGTTTACGCCCACCAGCACGTCGAACTCACCGTGCCGCAAATCCCGCAGTATCTCAATCCTTTCCAGCGTGTCAATTTCGCTGTGCAGATAACGGCACCTCACACCCTTATTTGTTATATAACGTGAAAGCTCTTCGGCCATCCTCTTGGTCAGTGTCGTAACAAGCATTCGCTCCCCGGCTCCGGCTCGTCTTTCGATTTCGCCCAGCAGGTGCTCGACCTGGTTGGTCGCCGGATGCACGAATATTTTCGGGTCCACCAGGCCCGTGGGCCTGATGATCTGCTCGACAACCTCGTTGTTGCACCTTTCCATCTCGAAGGCCGCCGGAGTCGCCGAGACGAAAATCACCTTCGCCCAGCTTTCCTCGAACTCATCGAACCGCAGAGGCCGGTTATCCAGTGCACTCGGCAATCGGAAACCGTGCTCCACCAGGACAGTTTTTCGGCTTCTGTCTCCCGCCCACATCGCCCGCACCTGCGGTATCGTCGCGTGCGACTCGTCGATAAACAACAGAAAATCCTTCGGAAAATAGTCAATCAGCGTGTACGGCCTCGAACCCGCAGGCAGACCCGACAGGTGCCTCGCATAATTCTCAATCCCGCTGCAATAACCGACCTCCTGCATCATCTCGATATCGTACATCGTTCGAGCCTGCAAACGCTGCGCCTCCAGCAGCTTACCCTCCTGCTGGAACTGTTGCAGCCGCTCCTTCAGCTCCGCCTTTATGCTTTTCAACGCCGAATCGATTCTGTCCGCCGGCATCATGTAGTGCTGCGACGGGTATATGAAGACCTTTTCCTCATCCGCCAGGGTCTCGCCCGACACCGGGTTTATATAGCTTATCCCTTCCACCTGGTCGCCGAAGAATTGGAAGCGAACCGCAAAAGATTCATACGAAGGATGAAGCTCAACCACGTCGCCGCGGACCCTGAACGTCCCCCGCTGAAAATCTATATCGTTGCGTGCGTACTGCAGGTCCGCCAGCCTCCCCAGAAGCTCATTTCTCTCTATGCGGTCCCCGGTGCTTACCGCCACGACCGAGGCCTTGTAGTCCTCAGGCGACCCCAGGCCGAAGATGCACGAGACCGACGCAACGATGATGCAGTCGCTTCTCGTGGAAAGGCTCGTCGTGGTCGAAAGTCGCAGCCGGTCGAGGTCCGCGTTTTTAGATGCGTCCTTCTCAATATAAATATCGCGCTGCGGGATGTACGCCTCCGGCTGATAGTAATCGTAATAGCTCACGAAATACTCCACCGCATTTTCCGGAAAAAGCTCCTTGAACTCCTCGTAAAGCTGCGCCGCCAAAGTCTTGTTGTGCGAAATAACCAGAACCGGGCAGTCCTGCCGCGCTATCACATTCGCCATCGTGAACGTCTTGCCGCTGCCCGTCACCCCCATCAGCGTCTGGAATCGCCTGCCCGCGCGCAGCCTCTCCAACAGCCTTTCTATGGCTTCAGGCTGGTCGCCCGCAGGCGCGAAACTGCTGTTCAGTTTGAATATTCCCATTCCTTGGCCCTGTACCGGCCTTCTGTTCCCGGCCCAACTACCAAAGCAATTTATTCTACGCCCAAAGACCCGAAAATGCAAAAGATTAAACCGCCGCGCACGGCCGCGCCAATCAGCAATACCAGCGCAGCACCTTTGTGAGGCCGGCCGAATTTCCTGGACCAAACTGTTGACTTTTCCCCGCCAAAGCTGCAAAATACGCTTTTTCGCTTTGGCCCTGATTTTCAAATGCACGATTTGTTAAGGAGCTAAAAATGTTTAACGGTATTTTTCACATTCCTCAGCCGAAAAATGAGCCCTGTTTCCAGTATGCTCCGGGCAGCCCCGAACGCACAGAGTTGTCCGCCAAGCTCAAGGAAATGCTCTCCGGCCGCATTGACGTGCCAATGATTATCGACGGTAAGGAAGTCCGCACCGGCAAACTTGCTGACATACGCTGCCCGCACGACCATCGGCACGTCCTCGGCACGTACCACCAGGCCGATGCCGAGTACGCCATAAAGGCGGTCGATGCCGCCCAGAAAGCCAAGCACGAATGGGGCCGAATGCCCTGGGAGTCAAGGGCCGTCGTCCTGCTTAAGGCCGCCGAGCTGCTCTCCGGCAAGTACCGCTCCACACTCAACGCCGCCACAATGCTCAACATGAGCAAGACCCCGCATCAGGCCGAAATCGACTCCGCCTGCGAGCTGATCGATTTCTGGCGTTTCAACCCCCACTTTATGGAGGAAGTTTACGGCGACCAGCCCATGTCCACCCCCGGCGTTCTCAACTATATGGAGCACCGCCCGCTCGATGGTTTTGTCCTCGCACTGACGCCGTTCAATTTTACATCCATAGCAGGAAACCTGCCCACCGCCCCGGCACTGATGGGAAACACCGTCGTCTGGAAACCCGCCTCCGCCGCCGTTCTGCCCGCCTATTTCATAATGAAGATTCTCGCAGAAGCCGGTATGCCCGCCGGAGTCATCAATATGGTACCCGGTCCCGGCCCCGTCGTCGCCCCGCCCGCCCTCGACGACGTCAGGCTCGGCGGCATTCACTTCACCGGAAGCACCTACGTCTTTTCCACCATCTGGCTTGCCGTCGGTAAGGATATCCGCAAGTACGTCTCCTATCCGCGAATCGTAGGCGAGACCGGCGGAAAAGACTTCATCTTCGCGCACGCCAGTGCCGATATCGATGTGCTCGTTGCGGCCACCGTTCGCGGCGCATTCGAATATCAGGGCCAGAAATGCTCCGCCGCCTCCAGAATGTACGTACCGGATTCGATGTGGCCCGAGTTCAAAGACCGCCTGCTCGGCGAAATCAGCCAGATAAAGATGGGCGATGTCACCGACTTCCGCAACTTCATGGGCGCTGTCATCGATGCAAAGGCCTTCGAGACAATCACCGGCTATATCGAATTGGCCAAGAACTCGCCCGACATGGAAATCATCACGGGCGGCGGCAGCGACAATTCGAAGGGGTACTTTATCGAGCCGACCGTCGTCGTGAGCAAGGACCCCAAATCCAAACTCATGGTCGAAGAAATCTTCGGCCCCGTGTTCACAATATATGTTTACCCGGAAAAAGAGTATGAGCAGACATTGGAGCTTTGCGACCAAAGCTCGCCCTACGCCCTTACCGGCGCCATCTTCGGCCTGGACCGCGGCGCTATTGTCAAGGCCATGGACGTGCTGCGCCACGCCGCCGGCAACTTCTACGTCAACGATAAGCCCACCGGTGCGGTAGTCGGACAGCAGCCCTTCGGCGGCACACGCGCCTCCGGTACCAACGATAAAGCCGGTAGCTGGCTCAATCTCGAAAGATGGGTTTCGCCACGCGCAATCAAGGAGACCTTCCTGCCACCTCGGGACTTCCGCTATCCCTATATGGCAGAAAAATAGCCCCCACCCCTCGTAGCGACCTGTCCTCCGAAGCCCCCAAAGGCGGAGGATGGAAGCGAAGATCCGCCGAAGCCTCGCGCGAAGGCGGACCCACCCCATTGTCATTCTGAACGGAGTGAAGAATCTGTTTATCCCCCAAATTTATTTGGGGGTCATCCTTCTTCCCCGTTTACCCCCCGTCTGTTTGGCGGGCAGGCGGGTCCGTGGGCGGGGTCCTTCTTACCCCCCCGTCAGAGGATTTTTCCCCGCCTCCGCCTGCCCCCAGGGTGGGCTCCTGCGCACTCACAAACCGGGGGTCATTCCGCACTTGATGCGGAATCCACACTTCAACACTCGACATTCCTTGTTCGGCATTCGATATTCACTTCTTGTCGCCCCCCCACTTGCCCGCCATCCTTTCGGCCGCATGCGGAATCCACACTTCGAAATTCGACACTTGTCCGCCGTTTACCCGCCACGCCCTCTGGCGGGGAGGCGGGTCATCCTGAGCCAGGCCACAGGCCGAGTCCGAAGGATCTATTCAAAAAAGCCGCCACGCCAAGCCCCGCTTCCTCCATGATTAGCCCGCAAGCCTGCCTTGCGGGTCGCGGAATCCAAAATGTAGGGTGGACCTTCAGGTCCACGCGATGCGCTGGCTTTTTTCCCTTTAAACCCTTGACACAACAATCCTTAGCGCGTACAATGCCCCCATAATTAGTGAAGTGGTTACCAATAAGCGGGGAAAAATATGGCAAAGCAAGCTTCAACGACGAACGGCAGACCGGAGACCTTTGAAAAAACGCCTTCTAACCCGGCGGATAGGAAATATTGAAAAAATAAAAGGTAATTCGAGTAACATTTTGATATTATTGTGGAATCGGCAGGCTTGCTTGCATATCTATGCGTTCTATCCGCCTGCGGCGGATAAATATGGGAAGTGTCGCATAAACAATTTTGCAAGGAGAGAAAAATGAAAAAAGTATTGTGTTTCCTAATGTTGTTGGTCTCTGGTTGTGCCAGTATTATTCACGGCAACACTGAACAAATTGGCTTTACCAGTGATCCAACAGGAGCAACCCTTCAGGTAGCCAGCTACAAAACTACAACGCCCGCTTTTATAATACTTCCCCGAAGAGGAAAAAACACAGCTCGATTCACAAAAGAAGGTTATGAGACCGCTGAGGTACAAATTAAAGAAGGTATGAGTATGTGGTTCCTGCTTGGCAATCTTGGATTTGGTGGAATACCCGGCTGGATTATAGACTCAATAAACGGAAGTGTTGGGGACTTAAGTCCTGACAACGTACACGTCAACTTAACACCTATTGAGAAAAAATAATGTTGCATAGCCAAGCCTTTAATGGCGCCAGTCCCCAAAGGCGCAGGAACTCCTCGGCCAGAGCGATCTGCGAACCACCATGAGTTACACTCATGTTTTGAACTGGGGAGCCACATCCGTGAAAACCCCGGTTGACAACTTGTGAGGAAGAAAACGATCCGTATTATACGGAAACCATATAATACGCCGACTTTTGGCATTAGTCTCCACAAGTCATTGGAAATACATAAGTTATCGGAACGCGCCATCAGCGTGTTATCTGGAAGCAAAACCCGAATGCGGGTTTATCTGCAAACCATATAAACAGTAGTTAGACGGGAGCATGAAAAGTGAGTGGAGAAGCAAAACAAGACCCACCGGCGCCTGAGTTTAAGCCGGCACCAGTCCCTGTCCCGGCGGGACATGAGCGGCACTGTTTCGTTGTCATGCCCTTTGGCCGCACGCCGCCCGAAATCCGTTGGTTCAAGGGCTGGTTCGACGTGGTTATCCGTCCTGCTGTCATAACTGCCGGATACGAACCCATCCTCTCTTCAGCTGAGGAACGACCGAGTGCAATAAATGACGAAATCAGGTCCCACTTGGCTTTTGACCCGATGGTCGTTGTCGACCTCGGCGGCCTCAGTCCGGATGCCGACCCCAACCCGAATGTAATGTATGAACTAGGGATACGCCATGCGCTGAGTCTCCCATTGGTGATGTTGGCGTGGAAGGGCCAGAGACTGCCCTTCGACGTCGGAAACCAACGAGTCATCATGGAGAGCCGTGACTTTCTTGATCTCGAAGTCAACAAGGGGAGACTCACTAGTTTCATCCGTGCGGCCGCATCGGGGTACTACTATCGCCCCATGGAAGCAGTGGGCAGGGCAGCGTCCCTCGATCTCGCTGCCACATCACTCGGCCAAGACTCGCTTCTCGCCGCGTTGGTTAACGAATTCAGAGACCTGCGGGCTTCAGTCGCTTCGCTCACCCACGGCAGACGCTTTTCTGCTCCACGGCCATACCTCCCAACCCTCAAGCGACTTCTCGCGGGGAAGACCTTTCGCAAGGCGCTGTACCCAGCTTTCATTAAAGCTGGAGGCTCACCCAAGCAATGGACCCAACTTCTGAAATCGCAACTGCCCAATGAAATGCAGCAGCAATCCGTCGAGTGGACAGAAGCCAACTGGCTGGACTACGTCGTGTCACAAGCTGCTGCATGGGGAAATATGGTCTCTCTCCCAACCGAACCTCCTCACAAAGCAGTTTCCCCAGAATCCTCTCCGCCTCAGTCTGGCGAGGATACCAAAGGCACACCAGACCAGCGCGTTCAACCACCATCAGGGTAGATCAGAACACGTCCAACAAGCGCCTGCCACACTACGGAGCGAAGACGCGCCGAGGTTTAGGCGCCCCCTTCGGCGGTCGAGGTGTCGATAGAGAAAGATAAAAAGACCGCTGTGCAATGGCTCCAACAACAGACGCAAAACAATTGATAACGATGTAAAAGAAAAATACGAGACAAGTCCCCCGCAGACCTGCCGGGAAAATTCAACCACCAATCCCCGAACCCTTTTTCAACCTTGGGATTTCGCTCTACCTCTGCGTCCTCTGCGATCTCTGTGGCTCATTCTTTTGCCCTTTTCCGTTGACTTTTGCTCAAGACTATGTTAAAATACCCCCAAAATTGAATACTGAATACTGAATACTAAATACCAAATACTAAATACCAAATGCGGACCCCCTCAAAATGCCCAGCGAACCCCAAAATTTATCCCGTGAGATGATCTTACCTGCCTATAAGGCAGCTATCTCACCGGGACCGCCCATCCTGCCACTTACGAGAATCGAGAATCGCCCATCCCGCCACTTACCATCATCGAGCATCAAGGATCGAGAATCCAGTTACTTATGTGCCTATAAGGCAGCTATCTCATCGGGACCGCCCATCTTGCCAAGTCATTACGAGTCACGAGCCACCAGCCACGAGTCACGAATTACAAGCCGCCTAAACCCCAGGAATCCTGCCCCGAAAGTGAAAATGTACGAAGGATTACGTACGAATTTATCAGCAAATT
>DATKZT010000086.1:0-106225 GCA_035527845.1 Sedimentisphaerales bacterium
AATATCGATTGTGTGTTACAGTCTGTCATAGAAATGGCCTTTCTGTTTGAGTATGATTGTTGTTATAACTACTTATACTACAGACAGTTAGGCCATTTGTCTATCAAAAAATCCGAAAATCCTGTGAAATATGCGGGTTAGAGGCTTTTAACATCGACGGAACTTGTGTCTTTTCAGGGCCGACGAACGGCTCAGAAGACAAGGTATTTGGCCGCTTTTGCAGGCCTTGCCCCCCGCTTTCCGATGTGCCCAATGCGCCTCAGGCGGCCCTTTTTTCGGCGTTGGAGAATCCGATTTACCGTGATCGGGCCGAGCCCCGGCGCCCTGAGAAGTTCGAACCTGGACGCGCGATTAACGTTAACCGGGAACCACTCGCGATGCTGCATCGCCCAGGCGTCACAGGGGTCTTTTGGGCAGACGGCCGAGCACGGACTTTTCGTAGTCCTCTTTGCCGACTTTGAGGTCCGTGAGGTTGGAGTACCTGATGTGAATCCTTTGCTTCAAATAGCCGACGCGGTTTATGGGCGACGGATGAGACGAGAGAAAGTCATCCCGCGTGTCGCGTTCGCGAGCCTCGAACATCTCCATCGTCTCGACCATACCCTGCGGGTCGTAGCCGGCACGGACCATATATTTCAAACCGCCCAGGTCGGCCTGCCGCTCATCCTGCTTGCTGTATTGAAGGCCCACTATCATGTGGGCAACCTGTGCAGAGGTCATAACCTCCCCCGACGCCCTGCTGACGACGGCTGCGCCTACCATTAACATGTTGATTCCAATCTCTTTGCTCATCGTGTTCGCTGTGTCTCTGGCAACGACGTGGACGATCTCGTGGGCGAGGACGGCAGCCAGTTGGGCCTCGGTTTCGAGGTTTTCAAGCATCCCGCGCGTGACGAAGATGTATCCGCCGGGAAGGGCAAAGGCATTGACCGACTTGTGATTCAAAGCGACGAAATGATATTCGAGGTTAGGCTTTTGGCTGACGCGAGCGATTCTTTGCCCCACGCTGTCGATATACTCCTGGAGGTCATTCTTGTTGATCCTGCCGCCCATTTGTTTCTCGACTTCCGGGGCGTAGTGCTTGCCGATTTCAATATCCTGCTCCTCGCCGATGAACATCAGCTCCTCGTCGCCGGTTATCGGATTGATGGCGCAGCCGGTGCACAGGCAGTAAATCAGGCCCAATATCAGCAGTGTAAATTTGCCGCACATAAATTATTACCCCTGGTGCGATTTCTATTTGAAAACACGACTGATATTTATTATAAGAACGATTTGTTCTGTCTGGTAGGAAAATATGCAGAACCATGACCTTTGTCAGGGCTGTAAGCAGCTACATGAATGTCGGGAGATTTACCGACAGTTGGGCAGCGCGCAGGCGCCTTCGGTGGCGCGCAAAGTTGTGCTCGCTTTTTTGGCTCCCATGCTGGTTTTCATCACCTCGCTGGTGGTCTTCCAGAAGACTATGCCCCCAGCGGCAATGGCCCAGGAAGCGCAGACGGCGCTGGGCATTGTGCTGGCTGTGGCGGCGACTTTTATTTGCGTGCTTATTACAGGACTGATAGATAAACGGCTTGACAAAAAGCCAAGTGCACTTGGACGATTAGGTGGTTAACATGGAAGTTGTAACCAGGGCCAAATTATCTTTTCCCGGCGGGGCGCATCCGCCGGAAAGCAAACATCTTGCCGAGGAGGCCAAGATACGGCCGGGCCCGGTCGCCAAACAAGTCGCAATAATGCTGAGCCAGCACCTCGGCGCCTTCTGCGAACCGCTGGTCAAGAAGGGTGATGCGGTCGACGCCGGTCAGAAGGTCGGTGAAAGCGACGCGTTTGTCTCGGCACCGGTTCATTCGCCTGTCAATGGCAAAGTGAAGGAAATCTGCCTGCAGTCCCATGCGGTGCTCGGTCGGGCTCCGGCGGTGGTTATAGAAGCCGACCCCGACAATAATCCGCACAAGCAACCCGTGTGCGACAGGTTTGAGGGCGATTTCGATGACAGCGCATATTCGATAGAGCAGATATGCGGGGCGGTCCGCGAAGCAGGGCTCGTTGGCATGGGCGGGGCGGGCTTTCCGACGAGGGTCAAGATAGAGCCTAATCCACGGCTGCCAAAGGACACGCTAATAATCAACGGCTGCGAGTGCGAGCCGTATATTACCTGCGACTACAGGATTATGCTCGAATGGACGAACCAGATTATCGCGGGTATAAAACTGGCTAAGAAGGCATCCGGCTGCTCGGAGGTCTTTATCGGCATAGAGGATAACAAGCCGCGAGCAATAGACGTAATTAACGCCGCGCTGCGAACTCACAAGAACGTGGACGACATTAAGGTTGTCCCCATTAAAACAAAGTATCCGCAGGGCGGCGAACGACAGCTCATAAGGGCAATCCTCAAAAAGAATGTCCCCACCGGCGGCATTCCACCCATGATCGGGGTGGTGGTGCTGAATATGGCCACGACCGCAGCCATTGCCGAGGCGGTGGTGTGCAAACAGCCGCTCACGCACCGTGTGGTCACCGTCAGTGGAGAGGCCATCGCCAATCCGGGCAACTTCTATGTCCCTATAGGGCTGTCGGTATCGGACCTTATTGACTTTTGCGGCGGCGTCACCCAGAAGTCGGCTAAGGTTGTGCTCGGCGGGCCGATGATGGGAATTGCCATTGCCGATTTGACCACGCCCATAACCAAAACCACGAATGCGGTCACAGTACTGACGAGAAAGCAGATCGGCAGCGCCAAATTCGCCGGGCGGCAAACGCCCTGTATTCGCTGCGGCCGATGCCTGGAGGTCTGCCCGGAACATCTCAACCCGACGAGGATTGCGCACGCGGTAAAGAACAATCTGCTGGACGTAGCGGAAAGCTACTACATCAACGCCTGCATGGAGTGCGGGTGCTGTAGTTACGTCTGCCCGGCCAAGATTGAAATAACCGGGTACATAAAAACGGGTAAAATCTTTTTGGCGCGACAGAAGAAGAGAATGCCGGAGTGAATGGCGTGTTCTAAAAGGTATGATTTGAGCTGTTGTCATTGCGAGGAGCTTCAGCGACGAAGCAATCCCGCAACTTCGATGAGTTGAGATTGGTTCGCTTCGCTCGCAATGACGTCCAGCGATTTAGCTGTCAAAGAGCAGCAGTGGTAATTGAGACAAGTTTGCAACGGTCAGAGGTAGGATGCTTAGTGAAATAACAGTTTCGCCTGCACCGCATATCAGCAAGCAGCTTTCGACACGGAGCGTAATGGTGGACGTCATCATCGGGCTGGTTCCGGCGATGGCAGCGGCGGGCTATTACTTCCGTCTCCGCGCATTTGTTCTTATCGCCGCCTGCGTAATCTCGGCCGTCGTAACCGAATGGCTCTGCAATGTAATCCGCAAGAGGCCCGACCCGCTGGAATCGCTCGGCGACTTCAGCGCGGTCGTCACAGGCATAATCCTTGCGATGTCGGTTCCGCCTCGGCTGCCCATCTGGGCGGCTGTAATAGGCGCCGCCTTTTCCATCGCCATCGGCAAAATGGTCTTCGGCGGACTCGGCGCAAATATCTTCAATCCCGCAATGGTGGGAAGGGCCTTCTTGACAGCGTCCTTCGGCATGTTAATGACGACCTGGACGGTGCCCGGAACAATCGACGCCCAAATGCCCAAAATCTCCGCCGAGAACAAGCTCGACGCCCGGACCCAGGCAACGCCGCTTGCCTGGAGCAAGCAGCAAATGAAAGCTGATAAGCAGGCAAGAGCTTACGACAGGGAGATACCTACGGTAATTGATATGGCTGAGCCAAGTCAGCGCTCCGCCGAAATCCAACAAAAACGCCAGGCTTACGACCGTGCCAAGGCCCTGGCGCAAACGAGCGCACAAGCGGTTGACGCGAATTTGGAAAGCGCGTTTACCGGTGAGGTCGGCGGATGCCTCGGCGAGACCAGCGCTTTGGCGCTCATAATCGGCGGCTTCTATCTGCTCATAAGACGAACGATCAGCTTTCACATTCCATTGGCGGTTATGGTCTCGGCCTTTGTCTTCGCAGGGGCGGCCTATTTAATAAACAGCGACGCATACGCCTCACCGGTGTTTCATCTGTGCGCCGGCGGCCTGCTAATAGGCGCGTTGTTCATTGCCACCGACCCTGTCACGGCGCCTCTGAGCACCAAAGGCATGTGGATTTTCGGCATCGGCGTGGGGACAATCACAATGCTCATAAGGGTCGTCGGCGAATACCCGGAAGGCGTGATGTATTCGATTCTGCTGATGAATGCGGTGACGCCTTTGATTGACCGGTTCTGCAAGCTCATCCCGGCGGGAGGCAAGCCGCATGTCTAAGGTGAAACACTTCTTCGAACAAAGCTGGCTGCTGATTGTATCGTCGTTCTTTTTCGGCCTGCTCATCGCTGTTACGAACGCTGCCTGGTCCGGCAGAATCGTGCAGAACGAGATAGACAAGCGCAACCGCCTGATGACCGCACTCATTGCCGATGCGAACAGTTTTGATGTTGCGGTTGAAGCGGCCCAGATACCGGCCGCAAAAGGCAAAGTCATAAAGACAGATATTTACGGGGCCCTCGACAGAGGCGGCAAGACCGTTGGCTTTGCCTTTATCGCCGTCGGCTCTGGGTTCGCAGATAAAATCAAGTTAGTTATCGCGGTCGATGCGAAGTGCGAGAAGTTCTTTGGTTTCAAGGTGCTGGCAAGTAACGAGACGCCGGGCTTCGGTGACAAGATCAAGGAAGATTACCTCGGCGGGCAGTTCGAAGGTGCGCCGGCGGGCAAGCTGGAGCTGATAAAGACCGGCGACGACAAAAAAATAGACTCCGAAATCGTCGCCATCAGCGGCGCGACCGTCAGCAGCGAGGCGCTGGTGAAGACATTCAACACGTATATCGGCAATGTGAAAGAGCAGTTGCGGGCGAAGGGGTTGACGAAATAATGGCAAGCGGCAAAACCGATACAGTTTTGTTGAGCCGGACATTCATTACCGGTCTTTGGCAGGAGAACCCGGTATTCCGGCTGCTGCTCGGGATGTGCCCGACGCTCGCGGTCACCGCGGCGGTAAAGCCCGCCCTGACTATGGGATGCAGCGTCATCTTCGTGCTGGTGTGCAGCAATATAGTGGTGAGTCTCATGCGCAGGCTGCTCAAGCCGCACCTGCGAATCCTGATGTTCACGCTGGCCATAGCGACCTTTGTCACCATCGCCGACCTGTTCCTAAAGGCGTTCCTGCCCGAGATGAGCGAAAGACTCGGCCCCTATGTCCCCCTCATCATCGTCAACTGTATCATTATCTGTCGTGCAGAGGCCTGCGCCAGCAAGAACGGCCTGGCCGTCAGTCTCGTCGATGCGATTGGAATGGGGCTCGGCTTTACCATGACGCTTTGCGTGCTGGCGTCGGTGCGCGAGATGCTGGCTACGGGAAAGATTTTCGAGTTGAGCGTAATGCCCGAGGCATTTGTCCCATGGGCGGCGATGAGCATGCCGGTGGGGGCCTTCATAACGCTGGGCCTGATGCTCGGACTGGTCAACACGATAACGAAGAAGAAGGCTTAGGAGAAAGGACCAATGGACACGCTTACCGTTCTGCTTCTGGGTTTTATTTCTATCGTCCTGATTAACAACCTTGTGTTCACGAAGTTTCTCGGTATATGTCCGTACCTGGGCGTGTCCGGGCGAATCGATATGGCCTTGGGTATGGGCCTGGCCGTCACATTCGTGGTGACACTGAGCGGGACGCTGACCTGGCTGATTAACCATCTGATTCTGATGCAATACGGCCTCGAAGTAACCCGCTACGTCTGCTTTATCCTGGTTATCGCCGGGGCCGTGCAGTTGGTGGAGATGTACCTGCGAAAATTCTTTCCGTCGCTCTATGAAAGTTTTGGCATATTTCTGCCGCTGATAACCACAAACTGTGCGATTCTGGGCCTGTGCCTGTTCATCGACCTGTGGGAAATCGACAACCTGGTCGAGGCGGTGGTGCTGAGCTTCGGCGCCGGCATCGGCTTTACAATGGCGATTTGCATTATGGCCGGCATCAGGGAGAACCTGAACCTGGCCGATGTCCCCCAGTGCCTCAAGGGCGCGCCGATTACGCTGATTACCGCGGGCCTGCTCACGCTGGCCTTTATGGGTTTTGCCGGAATGATAAGATGATTCTATCGGACATTTTTCAATTATGGAGCAGTGCGTGGCCGGCAGGCCTGACAATGTTGGGCCTGGGCGCGGGCTTTGCCATCGTGCTTTTGATCGCCAGCATCAAGCTGAAGGTCGAGGTGGACCCGAAGGTGGAGCAGATACACGCGGCACTTCCGAACCTCGACTGCGGGGCGTGCGGCTTTGCGGGGTGCGGCTCGTACGCCAAGGCCGTGCTGGCAAATCCCGAGCTCATCGGCAAGTGCGCACCCGGCGGACCAAAAACCTCCGAAGGAATTGCCGCCGTTCTGAACCTGCATATAAGCGACTCCGGACCCATGCGAAGGCCAATCGTGCACTGCCGCGCACACACGGAAGACAGAACCTACTACGCTGAGTATCATGGGATACCGAGCTGCACCGCCGTCAACGCGCTGCCCAACGTTCAGGCCTGCAAGTTCGGCTGCCTCGGATTCGGCGACTGCACAAGGGCCTGCAAGTTCGACGCCCTGCACGTCATTGACGGCCTGGCAACCGTCGATTACGAAAAATGCACCGGATGCACCGCCTGCTCCAAGGCCTGTCCACGCAACATAATCGAAATGGTCCCCTTTGCACACGAGAACATGATGACCGTGGCCTGTCGAAGCAGAGAGGCCGGCAAAGTCACCCGCTCGATGTGTAAGGTCGGCTGCATCGGGTGCGGCATCTGCGCAAAACAAAGTGACATCTTTACCGTGGAGGATAATCTCGCCCGCCTCGACCACGTAAAGTACCAGCCCGACGACAAGACCGAAACCGCCATGAACAAATGCCCCACCGGCGTCATCGTCTTCCGCGGCCCCACCGCCCCCCCGCCCCGCCAACCCAAAACACCCGCCGAAAAAGCAAAAGCATAACCCAACACCCTGCCGTCATTGCGAGGCCTGCAAAGCAGGCCTTGGCAATCTCGCAGTCACATTATTTATCGAATCGCCTATTGCTTTTGTCGTGCTGAGGCAAGCTGAAGTAGACCGTCAACGCAACCAAAACACAACATAATACCCGCTTCAGTTCTGCTCGGCGTTGATGTCGTAAGCCATGAGGGCGTTTCCGTGGCGGATGTACAATCGGCCGTCGCTTATCACCGGATGTGCCCAGTGCTGGGCGGTTCCCATCGGGACATCGAATGAGCCGTGCTCCTTGTAGCCGGCGGGCGTCGCCTCGACAAGGGCGAGGGTGCCTTTCTTTTCGCCGTAGCAGTAGAGCATTCCGTCGGCATAAGTAACGGACCCCTTGCCGACGCCTTCGGCCTGCCACTTTATCTTGCCCGTAGCCAGTTCAAGGCACACCCATTCCTTCGACCCCGCCCCGTAGATGTGTCCGTCCAGCAGGACCACGCCGCCGTGATGGCAGTCGAGTTTCTTGTCCGTCCACTTCTTCGTATAGCCGCTGAAGTCCGGCGCTATCTCGTACATAATCCCGCCGTACCCGTAGCCGTTGGTGACATAGAGCATCCCATCCTTGAAAATCGGCGCCACCGCCGAAATATCGTACTTTGCGGTATGCAGAATCCGAAGAACCACCTCGCCCGTTTCAATATCCACAAACACAATCGACTTGGCGACCATCGTCAGCACAAGCCTCCTGCCCGCCCACTCTGCAACCACCGGCGAACAGTAAGCGCTCAGCTCGCTAAGACCCCTCGTCCTCCACACTACTTTCTCGGCGCTCTTCTTATCGAGCGCCACCACCGTGGCATCCCACCCGCCCGGCGTGCAGATGACCTTATCACCGTCAATAAGCGGCGCCTCCGCCACACCCCACTTGAGATTCTCGCCCTCGAATTTCTTCGCCGTATCGATGGACCAGATGATGTCACCAGTCTTGGCGTCGAGACAGGACATGATGCATTCGCCGCTTATATGATACAGCCGCCCGGAATCATACGTGGGCGGCGTATGCGAACCAGGGGTCCTGCCGTGCCACTCAGGCCCGTACTCCTTCTTCCATTTCAGATTCCCCTCGATGTCAAACGCGAACAGCCTCCCGTTCGGCCCCTTGCCGACCACGCCATTGGTATAAACCGTCCCATCCACAACAATAACCGTCGAAAAACCCGCGCCGAGCCCTTCGTACGACCACAGCAGCTTCGGCCCGCCCGCCGGCCATTCTTTCAGCAGGCCGGTCTCGGTCGATTTGCCGTCGCGATTCGGCCCGCGAAACTGCGGCCAGTCGCCCGCCTGGCCTACCGCCGACAACAACAAAAGCACTGTCACTGCTGCTGCGTATAGGGATTTGTTCATGTCACCAGTTACCCCCGGAAACCATTACTTTATCGAGCGTTTCAGTATAGCAGATTTATTTTGAAATGCTAAGGTATTTCACGAATCTCCCCGACCCGCGACCCGTGTTATCTCGACAGCTATATACCCCGCCTGCAACGCAATCAGCACTTTCTCGAACTGGCCTGGGAACCGGTTCTGGCCGGTTGGCGACAGTGCAGGACGCACTTCTTGAAATTTCCGCAAGCCAATCGTTGCCTGAGAGCATTTTGCTGCTATCATTATAGTTGAGAATCTCGGTTGATTCTCCATTGTTCTTGAGGGCGAATGCAGATGGTGCGAGACTCGCTTGTAATGCTGGTGGGGTTCGTGCTCGTAATCAAGGGCGCAGGCCTTCTGGTGGATGGGGCCTCAGCGCTGGCGCGGAGGCTGCGGGTATCCGAACTTGTGGTGGGCCTGACGGTTGTTGCATTCGGCACGTCGCTGCCGGAGCTTTTCGTGAACATCGCCGCCAGCGCCAAAGGCAGCGCGGGCATCGCCGTCGGCAACATACTGGGCAGCAACATCGCAAATATTCTGCTGATTCTCGGCATATCAGGAATAATTCGCCCATTGGCCGTCGGCAGGGGCACCCTTTGGAGGGAGATACCGCTGAGCCTGCTGGCGGCGGCCGTGGTGGGCATCCTCGCCAACGACAGGCTCATCGACGGCGCCGAAACTTCCGCACTCACCCGAATCGACGGGCTGGTCCTTCTGAGCTTCTTCATCATATTCCTCTTTTATTCCTGGGGCATTGCCCGACCGGTCGAAGGAGCCGACGCCTGCCTGCCCAAAGGCCCATACAAGGCTGCGAGAATAATCCTCTTTGTTTTACTTGGCCTTGCAGGCCTGATTCTCGGCGGCAAGTTTGTCGTTGACGGCGGCGTCAGTTTGGCAAAGGCGGTCGGCGCAGGCGAGGCGACCATAGGCCTGACGATTGTCGCCGTCGGTACCTCTCTTCCGGAACTGGCAACCTCAGCAGTGGCCGCATACAAGAGAAACCCCGAAATTGCCGTGGGCAACGTGGTCGGCTCGAACATATTCAATATCTTCTTCATATTGGGTGTAAGCTCGCTTATCAGGCCGCTTCCCTTCGAGACGCAGCGCAACTTCGATATTGGCGCGCTGGTTTTTGCGAGCGTGCTGCTGTTCTTTTTTATGTTCACGGGAAAACGGAAAATGTTAGACAGATGGGAAGCGGTTGTTTTTCTTGTCCTGTATGCCGCTTACGTCGCGTTCCTTGTGGCGGCCTGAGATGATGATTTCGGCTGGAGATTGATGGAGACTCTGTCATGATTAAGAACATCTTATTGTCGTTCATACCAATCTTTGTGGCGGTCGATGCCGTGGGAGTACTGCCCATATTCGTCTCGCTGACGGAGGGGCTGGAGCAGCGGGAGAAATCGAGAATTATTGTTCAGTCGATGGTCACGGCTTGCGGATTGGCCGTAGGCTTTATCCTCATCGGAAAGCTCGTCTTCCGGGTTCTCGGAATTACGCTCGGAGATTTTATGATAGCGGGCGGCGCCATACTTTTCTCTCTGGCGATTATTGATATCGCCAACCCCACGAAGAAAAGGCGCCTGCCGGGGCCGGAGCTTGGAGCGGTTCCGCTGGGCACGCCGTTGATAGTGGGGCCTGCGGTCCTGACGACCTCACTGGTAATCATACCCGAGTACGGACTGTTGCCGACCATGGCGTCGGTTCTGGCAAATATTCTGGTCGCCGGTTTGATCTTCAGGTCTTCTTTCGTGCTGATGAAGTTTCTTGGGCAGGCAGGGTCCAAGGCCCTGTCCAAGGTGACGAGCCTGCTGCTGGCCGCAATTGCGGTGATGTTGATAAGAAAAGGCTTCGAGCAATTCCTATGAGTGACAACTACCGTGTCTTGTGACAGTTCCGCCCGCGGCTACCGCCCTTTTGCTTTTGTCCGCTCGGGGGTGGGCGTGCGAATCAGTGATTTTCCCCTGCGATTTGCAACCTCAAGCGCCTGCAGAAACCGTCGGCAGACCATTCGTCCTAAGCGGGTTCTGCTCGGTGCCGCACGCTTGTCGAGCGGTATTTGCCCGCCGGCCATACTGGCATGGCCCCCGCCCGTGCCAATGCCGCGCACTATCCGGCGAATAATCTCATCCGCCCGACGCTGCGTATCCTGGGTGCGCAGCGACAGCAGCATCCTGCCGGCGTAAACCCCGTAGCAGAGCGTCCAGCTTAGCCGCTCGTGCCGAAGCAGAAGGTCGGCGACCTCTCCCATCATATCAGCATTGTCCACGTCCCCAAGGTCACAGACCGCACAATTGGCGTAGGTTCTTGTGCCGGCCAGCGCTGCCGCCAGCATTTGGTAGTAAGCGTCCGGCACCCTGCCGTGCTGGATTTGCCGCAGCATCCGCTTATTGGCCAGCGGATACAGGGCCTCCATCGCTTCGATGTCCGCCTGCGTGACATCTCTGCCGATATCCTGAGTATCGGAGAGAATTCCATACAACAGGGCCGTCGCGGTTGGAATATCAGGCACGACCCTGGCGGCGCAGAGATATTGCCAGAGCAGGGTTGAAGTGGCGCCGCATCGGCTGCGGATGTCCGTAAAAGCGACGCGGCGAGTAATCTTGCTGATCGGGTGATGGTCGATAACGATGTGCGGCAGCATCCCGGCGGGCAGCGGATTGTTGCCGGTTCCGGGCTGAGTATCGAGCAGGGCGACGAGGTCGAACTGTTCGGGCTTGACTTCCGTGAAGGGGCGAAAATTGAGGCCCAGGTAATTCACTAATTCGCGGTTTTCGGCCCGCCCGATGGCGCCGCCGTAAGCAAGAGAGCAACTGAGGCCCGCCGTGCGGTTTGCAAGCTCCTTAAGGGCGACGGCCGCGCCGATGGCGTCCGGGTCGGGATTGTCCTGCATCACGATTAGCAGACTGCTCTTGCCTTTGAGCAGACCCGTAAGCCTGGCCAGGTTACTTTTCGTTCGGTTGACTTTACGCATTGGTCGCAACTGCCTTGTGCCGTAGTTCGGACAATAATTCTGTTAGAGTACCAAATGTCTTCCAAAATCCAAGACTATTGTATATGTTCAGCCGCACCGCTGCTCTTTGTGAGCTTATATTCCGGCGGTGGAGATATCAAAATGGCCTCGGTATCGGGCAATTTTTCAATCAGGGCGAGGCCTTTTTGCGGTCCCATGACGCTTACTGCGGTGGCCAGGGCATCGGCGTCGATTGCATTGCTGCAAATGATGGTCACGCTGGAAAGGCCCTTGCTGCCGCGTCCGGTTTTTGTATCGACGATATGACTGTATTTTTCCCCGTCGATTAAAACGAATCGGCGATAGTCGCCGCTGGTGGCAATGGCATCGTCGGTCAATTTCAGAACCAGCGAGGTCTCGCCCGTAGCGAGCCAGTCTTCAGCTCTATTGGGGTCCTGCAGGCCGATGAGCCAGTGTGTTTTTCCTTTGGTGGGCACGCCGAAGCAGCGGATGTCACCGCCTATATCCACCATCCCGCCCAGAGCGCCGCCTTTGTACATCGCCTCAATCGCCTTATCGATTGCGTATCCTTTTGCGATGCCGCCCAAATCCAGCCGCATACCATCGAAGGCAAATCGCACGCTCATTTGATTCGCATCGAGCAGCAGCTTCTCATAGCCAACCTTCGAGCGGGCCTGATTCAGCTCGGCCTCGGTCGGGGCGGAGTTTGCCTCCGCCGCCTGCCGCCAAAGGTCCACCAGCGGCCCCACCGTAACATCGAACGCGCCATCCGAAAGCTCGCTGAAGTAAATCGCTTTTTGCAGGACATCGAAAGTCGCTTCGCTCACCTTGACCGGACGTTCGTAAGCATCGCGATTCACCCTGCTGATTTCCGAATCGCTCTTGTAATCGCTCATCAGCGCGTCCACGTTGCGCAGCTGTGCAAACGCAGCCTCAACGGCGCTGTTGGCGCCGGACGAATTCTTTGCGACCGCCACCACGCGGGCGAATGTTCCCATGACCGCGCGGTATCCGCCGTCCGCCTCGACCGGCGCCTTCGGCCGAGCCAACACCGCCACGACCACAGCCGCCCCAACCACGAGGCCAATCACAATGCGAACATTGTTTTTACTCATAAAAAACCTTTCCCAATATGCGATTTGATAGCCCATAGCCCTGCAATAATCAATAGAAAATAATCCGTTTGCTCCATTCTCAGTGCCGGAGCACCGACCTTCATTTCGACCGAAGGACAGCGAAGCGGTCGGGAGGTGAGAAGTTTGTTGGAATAGATTTCTCGACTTCGCTTCGCTTTGCTCGAAATAAGTTGGAAGGACACGTTCTCGCCGCGGCCAAACTGGAAGAGAGAGGTTTCCCGCGCTGGGTATCACAATCTCCCTGGTTTTCAAAAGCCCACAATCAACCTATAATGCTTATCGTGACCAAGAAAGATGTGACAATATTAGACGAGGTAATCGACGGGGACTTCCTGCCGTTTGTGCGCAGGCCCAGCCGATACATTGGCGGGGAGATAAACCAAATCAAAAAGGACCTTGGGCGGTGCGACGTCACTGTCGCCCTGTGCTTTCCTGACGTTTACGAGGTGGCAATGTCGCACACGGGCCTCGCCATTATCTACGACATTCTCAACAGCATCGAAGGCGCGGCCGCCGAGCGCGTCTTTGCGCCCTGGACCGACGCCGAGGAGCTGCTCCGCAAGAAAAACATTCCGCTTTTCAGTCTCGAATCCAAAGCCGCCCTGAAAAGCTTCGATATCATCGGCTTTAGCCTGACAAACGAGCTTTGCTATACGAACGTCCTGAACATGCTCGACCTTGGCGGCCTCAATGTTCGCAGCAGTCTGCGCGGTGAAGACGACCCTCTGGTCATCGCCGGCGCCGGTATGGCAAACTGCTGCGAGCCCGTCGCCGAATTCATCGACCTGTTCGTATTGGGCGAAGCCGAAGCGGCGATAGTCGAGCTGATACGACTTGTCAAAGCCGAAAAAGACGCTGGCGGCACAAAGCGGCAAATGCTGCTAAAGGCCGCGAAAAAGTTTGACTGGGCTTATGTCCCCGCCCTCTACAAATTCGAGTATGACGGTGACAGGATAAAGTCTTTTGAGCCAACTCAGCCCGATTTGCCCGCGCAATTCAAAAATGCCGTCGTAGAGGATTTTGAAAACGCGCCCGTTCCGCTGCGTCCGATTGTGCCGTTCGCCGAGGCCGTGCACGAGCGTGTCACGGTCGAGATTATGCGGGGCTGTCCCGGCCGATGCCGATTCTGCCAGGCAAGCTTCTGCCGCAGACCCATTCGCTATAGAAGCGTCGAAAAAATCGTCGACATCGCCGAAACCTGTTACCACGCGACCGGCTTCGACACCGTCAGCCTGTTGAGTTTATCAACTGCCGATTATCCTCACCTCGAAGAGTTGGTCTCACGACTGCACGCATATTTTCAGGACAAATACGTCGGCCTGTCACTGCCCAGCCTGCGTGTTGACCAGCAGTTGAAGCTCCTGCCCATCCTCGTCAAATCCGTACGAAAGAGCGGCCTGACCATAGCCGTCGAAGCCGCCGGCGAAAAACTAAGACAAATTATCAACAAGCCCCTGAAAGACGAGGACCTGTTCGCCGGCGTCGAGGCCGCCTACCGCGCCGGCTGGCAGAAATTGAAACTCTACTTTATGGTCGGCCTGCCCGGCGAAACCGAGCAGGACATCAAACAAATTGTAAGGCTGTGCTATGACTTGGCCAGGCTGCGCAAAGAAATTGACAACAAAACCGGCCAAATCAACGTTACCGTAAGCTGGCTCGTCCCCAAACCTCATACGCCCTTCGGCTGGCTCGCACAAAAACCGCTCAGCTACTTCGAGCACGCAAAGCAGCTGATTCTCGATGAGAAAAGAAACCTCCGCGCAAGATTCCTCCAGTTCAAATTCCATCGCATCGACCGCAGCATCCTCGAATCGGCCGTCGGCCGCGGCGACAGACGCCTGTGCGATGTGATCGAACACGCCTGGCGGGACGGCGCAAAATTCGACCTCTGGGACGAATGTTTCAATTACGAAATCTGGCAAAACGGCTTCGAAAAATTCGGCTTAAGACTCGACGCCCTCGCCCAAAAACAGTTCGCCCCCGATGAGATTCTCCCCTGGCAGCACCTCGGCGGACCTGCCAAAGACTACCTGCTGCGTCACCTGGAGGAAGCGATCAAAGACGCCGGAGAAAGCACACCAGAATCATGACCCGCACCCATTACACCGCGCGGCCGTGGAGTATCCCTTGTAATAAGGCCGTTCATCAAGGTAAAATAGGCCGGTGAATTTGGAGAGAAAGGCAGTGGAACCAATGGCAAATAACAAATCGCGGCCCAGGAAAACGGCTTACCGCTTGCTGATTTGGCTGGGTGTGTTTCTTATTGTCCTGGCCGCAGTGTTCCGGACGATAAAGACAATCAGGACCAACAGAGAACTGGCCGGCATCGACGCACCTGGGTTGGTCAGGGCCGTGCGCCAAAGTGAAAACTGGATACATGATGTGAACAGTTTGCTGATTCGAGTTAATAGCACCTGGACGAAAACACCCGAAGGTATCGCTGCCTATCGCAAAGAGTTGAAACAGCAATACCCTAACAAGAAAATTGACCCCAACCGGGACTGGGGACTAAAATCCGGCTTTACCGACAGCCTTGAATTCGCCGTCAGACAAAAACCAGGCGAAAAGAAGTGCCTGAGGCTGCTCAGAGACACACCAGGAAGAATGCGCTTGCTCGAGATCTTCAGTGGCAAAGAACATTTCTCTTACAATAAGTACTTCACTCCACCAAACGAGTTCTATTTGATAAACGATGCCAATAACATTGCCTGCGAGTTGTTTCTTGACATGAGCTGGCCAAGGGCCCAAGCGCATGTCTTCTGGTCGGCCCCGATAAGCAATGAGCAGATGCTCAATGAATGGGGCCCAGCCGAAGGCTTTGCCTGTGTCGGGCGCGAAGCCTATCGGGGGGTTGATTGTTACGTCCTCGAGTGCGAGCCGCCGGCTTTCAGAGGACGAGTTAGACGCTGGTACGTTGGCATAAAGGATTGCTTGCTGTACGGCAATATGCTTCTGGATAGCGGCGGCGGGAAAACCTTTGAGTATTGGACCCTGGACTACAAAGAGGTCGCACCGGGCTGTTGGTATCCAATGACCCAGGGCTGTGAATTGTATAACCGCAAATGGCTCACAGTCTATCAGGATTCCCGCCGCGACCTGAAGGTGACTGAGGTCCGTGTCAACGAGCAATTACCTGACGAGCTGTTCGAGATGCAGTTCGAGCCGGGCGTCAGAGTGATTGACGAGCGCATCAATCCTTCGCCAATCAATTCGTCGGCTGCCGAACAGCACTGAAAAAGGACGGGAGGATATATGATGCTGAGAGGAAAGTCAAAAAGTCCTTCGACAGCAAGGGCCAAATTGCAGATTCTGTAAGGAAAACATCATGCAAAAGAAAGGTGGTCTACTACTGGCGCTGGTTGCAACAATCTCAACCACTGTTTTGGCCGCCCGGCTTGACCTCTCCAACGCAAAAATCGTCCTGCTCAATCCCAAGAACAAGATGATGGCCAACGCAGCCGATATGCTCGCCGACGAAATAGAAAAGCGAACGAGAATAAGGCTCGGCATCGTCGCGCGGATGCCGGACGATAACCAGACCGTAATTCTAATCGCAACCGCCAAACAACTCGCCGAACAATCATTCCAGCCCGACCCGGCATGCCCCGTTCCGCAAAAGGCAGATGGTTATGCTCTCTGGATAGATACGTCGAAGCGACCGGCCGCAACGGTCTGTCCCGCCGGCCGCGACGAAAGGGGGACACTGTTCGCCGTCGGAAGGCTGCTCCGCGTCCTCGATATGCACAGAGACGCATTAAAGATTGATAGGGACATCAAAATATCCACCGCGCCGAGGTATCCGCTCCGGGGACATCAGCTCGGTTACAGGCCCAAGACCAATTCTTACGACGGCTGGGATGTCGCAATGTGGGAGCAATATTACCGCGACCTGGTCGTCTTCGGAACCAACGCGATCGAACTGATTCCGCCGACCAGCGACGATGCCGAGGACAGCCCGTACTTTCCAAAGCCCAAACTCGAGATGATGGTTTTGATGTCGCAATTAGCGGCAGATTACGGACTGGACGTCTGGGTTTGGTTTACCGCCCTCGACGAAAAAGACGGCAAAAAGGTTGACTATGCTGACGAAAGAACCATAGACGAATCTCTGAAAGAATGGGGCGAGATATTTCACAGGCTGCCGAGGATCGACGATGTTTTTGTTCCCGGCGGCGACCCTGGAAATACGCATCCGGCAATACTGCTGCCTTTCATGGAAAAGCAAAAGAAGGTCCTCAACAAGTACCACCCCGGTGCCCGGATATGGGTCTCGCCTCAGAACTTCGACCGCAACGGCAAAGACACCGCTGGCTGGTACAAGGCATTTATCGACATCCTGCAAAACGAAAGACCGGAATGGCTCGACGGCATCGTGTTCGGGCCTACCGTACCGGTGAGCCTGCCCGACCTGAGAAAGGATGTCCCCGCAAAGTATCCCATAAGACGGTACCCGGATATTACGCATTGCACCAGTTGTCCCTATGCAGTGCAGGATTGGGACGAAGCCTTCGATAAAACGCTGGGCCGGGAGCCTATCAATCCACGCCCGGTCGCTTACGCCCAGATCTTCAGGGCCACCGCGGATGACGCCGTCGGCTTTATCAGCTACAGCGAAGGATGCAACGATGACTTCAACAAAATCCTGTGGAGCTGCCTCGGCTGGGACCCGGACATGAACGTCGAGGATATCGTCAAAGAGTACAGCAGGTACTTTATCGGTCGGCGATACGAGGACAAGTTCGCCCGGGGCCTCTTTGCTCTTGAGCAAAACTGGGTCGGGCCTCTGAATGATAATGTCGGTGTGTATGAGACTTTGAAACTCTTTCAGGATATGGAAGAGAATGCAACACCGCAGGATAAGCTGAACTGGAGATTCCAGCAGGCTCTGTACCGAGCATATTATGATGCCTACATCAGACACAGGCTGGTATATGAGATGGAGCTTGAGTCCCAGGCGATGGATGTCCTGAAGAACGCCGAACGGCTTGGTTCGCTGGCTGCAATTGACGAGGCCGAGGCGATACTCGATAGGGCCGAAAGGCAACCGGTGGCCGCGGATTTGCGCCAAAGGGTCTTTGAGCTAGCCGAGGCGTTGTTCCAGAGCATCCGGATGCAGCACAGTGTCAAGAAGCATCATTCGCAGCGTTACGCCAACCTCGATGACATCGACGAGCCGCTCAACGACAGTGAAGATATGAAAGAAAATTTCGACAAGATACGCAGGCTCCGTTCAGAGCAGCAAATGCTCGCAAAGATTACCCAGGCGATAGCGGAGTATTCGGCAAAATTAGCAGCCCGCCAGAACAGGACGGGCCCCGCGAACTGGCCCGACTGGACCATCGAGTTCGACAACTACCAGCGCAAACGCTCGCGTCTCTTCAAGCCCTTCTCCATCCCCCCAACCGGCAGATGAAGCAGAATTGAGCGTTTCGGAATCTGCCGCAACTCCTCCGCGCAACTGTGACGTCGAAACAGCCGGAGGGTCGGCAACTCGTTCGCCGACGCGAAATATCTGATGGGATAAAAATAAACAGGTGTGGTATAATCCGCCCGGTCTCAGTGCATAAGAAGCACGGCCTTGTGCGTCATATACGCAAGCGTGGAAATTCAGAACATGGCGCCGTCGATTCGTGAGAAAGGAGAACAGTATGATTAGGAGGATGGCGCAAATCATATTGGTTTGTGTTTGCGTGGCAGGGACATCGAACCTTGTTTATGCTATTGAAGGTCTTTCACTTTCGCGTATTCCGTCGGTTGTTCAGGAAGCTGTGCAACATGGTTTTGTTGCAGCTTATGTTACGGGAATCGATGGGGGTGATACTTTGGCGGTGAGCACATCCGGTGCACCGATGCCGGGCAGCGACGAACTGCCCCTGCAATACCTGGGCCCCGGGCTGGCGGACCGCTGGGCGCCTGACGGGCATCTTATGTACAGTCCGGGGGTTCAGAACATCCAAATCAGCCGGGCCAACCGCAGGCGCCCTCCGAATCTGCCGCCGGCCGAGGAGAATCGTTTGGGCTGGACCTATCAGCATCACCCAGGCATCGGCTGTTGGAAAGGGAAACTCTACGCCGTCTGGGACATGACGCACAAAGATGAGGACATACCGCCGTGCCACGTTGTGTACTCGACGAGCAGCGACGGATTTCACTGGTCACAAGCCAAGGACCTGTATCCTTTCAACAAAGCGTATAACCTGCGTTTCTATTTCTTTCATTCGAGCAACGGACGTATGCTTGTCTTTGCGGCGGGCTTTTACCCGACCAACGATATCCTTGAAGCCGAGAAAGAGACGTTGTTGGTTCGCGAGATAACAGCCGATCATAAGCTGGGGGAGATCTACACGTTAATAAAGCCGGGGCCGAGTCATCCGCCTTTATTCGAGCAGAGCAAGGACGCGGGCTTCGTGGAGGCCTGCCGTGAGGCAGTCAACAATAGGCCGCTGCTCGAACAGGCGGACTACGGTGTGCTGTTAGGTGAGAGGCGAATGAAATGGCACGACGAGAAGAACTGGCCCGGGGGCAGCATCGGCGGTGTGGGTGACTTCTGGGTATTCGGCAAGGCCCTGTGTTTCTTCCATCGCAAGGACGGTACTTTGGTTGGTCTATGCAAGATGGGATTTGTGACACAATCGGCTGATGAGGGCAAGACGTGGTCGCTGCCGGTGATTCCGAAAGGAGTGGTGGGCGGCAGCGGAAAGCTGTGGGCGCAGGAGACGCCCGACGGCCGGTATGCAATGATCTATATTCCCCAGCGAAGCGCGCGTTATCCGATGGCGGTTACTACAAGCGACGACGGCATTACGTTCGGCGACATGCGAGTAATCCACGGCGAGGTGTCGCCGCAGCGCTACGCGGGCAGAGCCAAGGGCGGCGGCCCGCAGTACCTGCGCGGGGTCGCCGAATGGGGGGGCGACGCGCCGAGTCTGGACAATGACTCCATCTGGGTAATCTACAGCGTGAACAAGGAGGACATCTGGGTGAGCCGGATTCCCGTACCGATTGCGGCGGGGACCGAGGGGCCTGTGCACGATACCTTCGACGAGTTTTCGGCCGGGCCGCGGGTGCCGGGGTGGAACACGTACTCGCCGATATGGGCGCCGGTACGCGTAGTATCCGAACCGGGCGCATCCAATAAGTATCTTGAACTGGCCGATCGTGAGCCGACAGATTATGCGCGTGCTATCCGCACGTTTGCGTCCGGCAAGACGGTAGATGTGTCATTCAGGGTCAACGCCGGGCAGGCAGATCGCGGAAAACTCAATATCGAACTTCTTGGTGATCTGGGCACGCGTCCGGTACGTATCGTTCTCAATGACCGGGGACGGATACAGGCCGTTAAGGGACAAGCACCCAGGCAGGTGGAAACATTGCGGGCGCCGGGAGCAGGGCTTGTAGGCACCTATTATAACAACGTGGGTTTTGATGACCCGGAGGATAGTCTTGATTACATGATGAACGTCGATCCACTGCTGAGCGTGGATCAGGACTGGGGCAAGAGCAGAGGCAGCACCTGGAGCGCGAGGTGGAGAGGTTTCATCGAGGGACCCTATACCGGGGAGGTTCGTTTTGAGGCGCTGGCGATCGATGGTATCCGTCTGGAAATCGGGGGCACCATCGTTATCGACGGGCTATCAGAAAAAGCTGACCGCTCGGGCAAAATCAACATGACCGAAGGGAAAAAGATGCCCATCACCCTCGAATTCGAATCGTCCTCTGGAAAAGCCAGGCTAAAGCTTTTCTGGCAATGGAACGGACAACCGAAAACCGTTGTTCCAGCCGAAGCCTTGAGCCATGACCCGGCTGCGATGCCTGAAAAGTACAATATCTTCGATTTCAGGCACCGCTATGCTGATGGCTATATTGCACCCGTTGACGTCTGTCCTTACGAAGCTAATATCTGGAACGATTTCAGGATCCATGCTGATTGCTCGACCGGCAAGTACAGGGTCGCCGTGAACGGTCGGGAAATTATCAAGGACGCCGATTTCGCGGAACCATCGTCTATGGTGTACGCCCTTTCGTTCCGTACGGGCGACAAGACGGTCAAGTATCGCAGTATGGTCTCCACGCAGGACCTGCTCAACACGGAAGAGCCATTGGTGAAGATCTCCTACCGCATCGACGACGTGATGACCGGGAATTTGGAACCGACTCAATAGAGTATGTTAGTGCGTTTTGGGCGTTTATTGACAGCCGTTGAAATTAGCAAACATTCGAAAGGAACACAGGATGAACAAGGTAATGAAAGTATCTTTTGGGCTGATTTGGTTTTGTATTTTGGCAATGTCGAGCTTTGCTTATGCGGAGGGGGGCGTGCTTGCGGGGATATTGTTCGATAGTATGGATTTTACGAATCCTCGGAGCGGTCTGGATGTATTGCCCAGCCTGGATATGAGCTGGGGCCCGGAGCGTGGTAAAGGGTGGTCGGCCCGATGGTACGGCGGGGTCAACGGGCCTTATTTCGGCGATGTCACTTTTACCGCCGAAACCAACGGTAAGATTCGGCTGACGATTGCGGGCTATGTGGTCATCGACACGATAACCAAAGCCGGGCCCCTTACTGCTGCCACGAGGATGGCCAAGGACGGTGGAGACTGGATTCAGATTGAATATGTTGCTCTCGAAAGCCCGTCGTATCTGCGTATTTACTGGCAGTGGCCGGGACAGCCAAAGGCGATTGTGTTTAATGACGAACTAAAGTATGACGAAGATGATATTCCAGGTTGTGGCCTGGAGGACCAAAGACGTGACGATGAAGATGCAAAGGTATCGCCCCTGTTGCCGCGTTTCACCGGCGGTCAGCCATCAGTGGTGAACCTGGAGTATCATGACGGGCGGCTGAGGCCGATTGTCGGTGCGCACAGTTTTCAGGTCATGCGAAGCAACCGGACGAAGCCGGAACTTGCGGTCAAGGATGTTCCTTACTATCCTGAGGATGGATATGAGAAGATAGGCTTCATGTACAATCACGCTCCAATGCTTTGTTACTGGCGGGATATGTTCTGGCTTTTCTATCGTAGCGGACCTACCAACGAACACGAAGAGCCGTGTTACGACCTGATAACGTGGTCAAAGGATGGAAGGAACTGGGAGAAGCCTGAGACCATCTTTCCGGCGAAAAGGTTCCGCAACAGAAACAAAGGCGACCAGGTGCAGTACAGCATCGCCCATCAGCGGATGGCGTTTTACGTCGCAAAGGACGGGCGTTTGCTGGTCAGCGGGTTTTACGGGATGCCGCCCTCACCGAATAACGGCAACGGTGTCGGAAGGGTCATCAGAGAAATTTATGCTCCGGGCAAATACGGCCCGATTTATTGGGTGCGCTACAACAAGCACCAAAGGTTCAGCAAGGATGACTCGCCGCATTTTTCGTTCTACAAGGAAGCCGCGGACAAGGAATTCGTAAAGGCCGTTGACGAGCTGCTCGCAAACAACCTGATGGTCCAGCAGTGGTACGAGGAGGAGCGCGACGACGGCGGTCGCTCCTGTGCCGTGGTGCCCGATGATGGTGACTTCGATGCCAAGGGCTTTAACTGGTACACCCTGCCGGACGGACGGATAGTCGGCATGTGGAAAAATCGGTGGATGGCGCTGGCTGATAAATGGGAGCGAGGTCATATCAAGGTTGTGGGGATGGGAAGGGACATCTATTACAGCAGTGCCAAGATATGGGGACAGCGCACGTCTGACGGTCGATATGCACTGGTCTATAATCCGGTTCTGGAGGGCCGTCACCCGCTTTCGGTAATCACGAGCGACGATGGTCTAAATTTCAATACGTATTTCCTCAACGCGCATGCGGAAGCCCCTCCCACACGTTTCGGGGGACACTCGAAGGACGGCGGCGGAAGCGGGTATATTCGCGGGATCATTCCGGGCAACGGAATGCCTCCCGATAAGGGGATGTGGCTGACTTATTCCTGCAACAAGGAAGATATCTGGGTTTCGCGGGTTCCGGTTCCAATTACGGGGATCGTTGATAAGGATGTGAGTGACGATTTTGAAAACATGGAACCGGGACAGGTCGTGACCAACTGGAATATTTACAGCGGCATCTGGACGCCTATAGCTGTTGTCGCGGACAAAGGCAATAAGGTCCTCAGGCTCCAGGACAAGGACCCTTATGAGTATGCCAAGGCTGTTCGGGTATTTCCTGAGGCGACGCTGACGAATCTGTCATTCAAGCTGCGCCCGCATCAGAAGAACAAGGGTGATGTTGAGATCGAAGTTCTCAACTATAAGGGCCAAAGACCTGTCCGAATCAAGGTCGAGGGCGGCAGGATCGAGGCAAACAAGGGAGCCGAATTAACAGACGTCGGGACATTTGCCGCCGGCAAGTGGCTCAAATTCGATATCGCCCTTGACACTGTAACGGGTGTGTACGACCTGAAATTGAACGGCAAGGTGGTGGTTTCCGATGCGGCCTTTTCCGAAGCTCTGACCTTTGCCGATAAGCCCTATCCGTCAAGGTTCCGGGTGCCGACGGTTGAACGCATCGAGTTTCGCACCGGGGCTTACAGGATGACAGACTTTAGCAGATACGGTTCGGGTGACAATGGGTGCCTTAAGGGCGGGGGAGACCTGCCGGGGGCGGATGACCCTGTGGTTAATGCTGTTTTCGATATTGACGAGTTCCGGACTTCCGGCGTAAAACCGTAACGGACGGGCGAAAACCCTGCCTGAAACGGCGAATGGGAAGGGGCATTTTGACTGAATAGGGCAAACAGGCCCGTAGCCCACGAAAAAGGTGATTGTCGGGTTGTCATTGCACAAAAATCAGGGTTTGGCACGTCAGTTTAATGAATCCCTGTTCGAATACAGGTAATTCATACTGATTGGTCACTAAAAGCAGCTAATAGGAAGGACTATGGTATGAAAAGAACAAGTGTGGGCTTGATAATATTGTTTGTGGTTTGTTTGGCGGGATTTTCTCAGCAGGGGCCGGCCGCCAAGGCCGTTTCTGCTGTGGGTAAAATCGATCTTTCGAAGGCAAAGGTCGTTGCGTTGAATAAACAGAGCAGGATACAGGCGAGCGCCGCTGATATGCTGCACGACGAGATTGAGAAGCGGACGCGGATAGGCCTTGAGGTTGTCAGGCGAATGCCCACCACCAACGCGCCGGCCATCGTAATGGGGACGGGCAAGGAGGTCGGCAGCGTGGTCGGTGAGCCGCCCCAGGGCTTGTCGGTCCCCCAAAAAGCGGATGCTTATGCGATATGGATTGACAGGAGCAAGGACAGGCCGGTGATTTGCCTTGCGGGTCACGACGACCGCGGCGCGTTGTACGCGGTGGGCAGGTTCCTTCGGGAGCTGGAGATGGGCAGGGACAAGGTCCTGGTCGATGGCGCAATTAAGGTCGCGACGGCGCCGAAGTATGCTCTGCGGGGACATCAGATGGGCTACCGGGCGAAGACGAATTCTTATGACGCGTGGACGGTTGAGAAGTGGGAGCAGTACTTGCGTGACATGATAGTTTTCGGAATGAACGCGGTTGAAATTGTTCCGCCTGTGACGGACGACCTTCCTGACAGTCCTTTGATGCCCAAAAAGCCTATGGACATGATGATCGCGCAGTCGAAGCTGGCGGACGATTATGGTCTGGATGTGTGGATATGGTATCCTGTGATGGAGTTCCGGATCAAAGGCGAGGTCACCCCGGAGATTATGGCAGGTGCGCTGAAGAATCGGGACGATGTGCTCAGCAGGCTGCCTCGCGTTGACGCGGTCTTTGTCCCCAGCGGAGACCCAAGTGAAATGGATCCGAAATACCTTTTCCCGCACATGGAAGGGCTTAAGAAAATCCTGAACCGTTATCATCCAAAAGCTACAATCTGGAGTTCGATTCAGAATTATGACGACAAGAGCAGGAGTATGGGCTGGACGAAGGTGTTCTATGATACGCTGCGGAGCGGAAAAGCCGACTGGCTCGCCGGCGTGGTGTTCGGTCCGGCGACGGAGACAAGTCTGCCTCAGATGCGAAGGGACGTTCCGGAGCGATTTCCGATACGGCGTTATCCCGATATAACTCATTCCAAGAGCTGCCAGTACGAAGTGGATAACTGGGATGGCGCGTTTGAGGATACTCTTGGGCGTGAGCCGATTAATCCGCGGCCACGCGCTTTTGCGAAGATATTCAGGGACCTGCAGCAGTATGCGATCGGCTTTATCAGCTACAGCGAGGGCTGCAACGACGATTTGAACAAGGTTGTCTGGAGCTGTCTTGGCTGGGACCCCGAGATGAAGGTCGATGATATCCTCGTTGAATATAGCAGGTACTTTATCAGTAAAGAATACGAGCAGACTTTCGCGATGGGCCTGCTTGGTCTTGAGCGCAACTGGAAAGGTCCTTTGAGGGACAACGACGGCGTCTTTGAGACGCTGAAACTGTTTCAGTCGATGGAGAAGAATGCGACGCCGCAGGACAAGCTGAACTGGCGATTTCAGCAGGGACTTTACCGTGCTTACTACGATGCGTATATCAAGGCCCGGCTCGAATACGAGCAGAAACTTGAGAGAGAAGCGCTCGAGGTTCTCAGAGGCGCCGGTGAGCTTGGTTCGGCCAAGGCGCTTGATGCGGCAGAGGCGGTGCTGGACAAGGCCGATAATTACAGGGTGAATTCCGAACTTCGCGCGCGGGTTTTCGAAATGGCCGAGGCGCTGTTTCAGAGTATCGGTTTGCAGACGAGCGTACCGAGGTACGGGGCCAAGCAGATTAGCCGCGGCGCAAATCTCGATATGATAGATATTCCGTTTAATCACGGCTTGCAGTTGAAGGAGATGTTTGCGGAAATCCGGAAGATGGATTCGGAGGAGGAGAGGCTGGCCGGGATTGCAACAATTGCGGCCAACAAATACAGGATGAAAGATTACGACTGGGAAGATATTCTGGGGGACAAATTCAGGGCACAGGGTTTGATAATTGACGACTGAAAAGGCGCTGCCGGCAAACCCGTGATTTGCCGGGGGGCGGATGACCCTGTCGATAATGCTATCTTCGACTTGACTTCTACTGCGGTCGGCTGGCGAGATCGGCGCCGCCGTTCTCGGCGTCATACGTCTTCGCCGACCAGGTGCAAGTTGCCTCTGGGCATTTGCCGGCTGCGGTACTGTGGCCGACCTTTTCGCTCGACCTCGCTACAAAGCCAGTTTTGTCACCGGCTCTTGATAGGACGAACACGGCTCCCCCCACGAAAAAGGTGATCGTCGGCTTTTCCTTGCATAAAAACCGGGGTTTGACACGTCACTTTAGCGAATCCCTGTTCGAATACAAGCAGTTCAAACTGATTGGTCACTGAAAACAGCCGATAGAAAGGATTTGGTATGAAGAGAGCAAGTATGGTTTCGATACTGTTATTTGTGCTTTGTTTGCCGGGGTTTTCTCGGGAGGGGCTGGCGGCTAAGGCGGTGCCGGGAAGTGCGGAACTGCCTCTGCAATATGTGGGGCCGGATCTGCCGGACGGCGAGGCGGCGGATGGTCGGCTGATGTACTGTCCGGCGGTTCAGAACATTCAGATCAGCCGGGCTAACCGGAAACACCCGCCGAATTTTCCCAACGACCCTGAGAACTCTAAGGGGTGGACTTATCAGCATCATATCGGTATCGGATGCTGGAAGGGCAAGCTTCACGCGATATGGGATATGACTCACGTGGGGGAGGATAATCCGCCGTGTCACCTTGTGTACTCGACGAGCGATGACGGCTTCAACTGGAGCGAGCCGAAGGACCTTTATCCTTTTAACAAGGCTTACAACCTTCGCTTCTATTTCTTTCATTCGAGCAACGACCGGATGCTTGTCTTTGCGGCGGGGTGGTATCCGACGGACAATATCAGTGAATCGAATAAAGACAGGCTTTATGTTCGCGAGATTACGGCTGACCACAAGCTGGGTGAGATTTATACTCTGATCAAGCCGGGGCCGGGTCATCCGCTTTCATACGAACAGAGCGGGGACGCCGGTTTTCTTCAGGCGTGCCGGGAAGCGATTGCCAATAAGCCGCTTCTGGAGCAGGGAGATTACGGGCTGTTGTTGGGCGACAGTAAGATGAAATGGCACGAGGATAAGAACTGGCCCGGGGGCGAGGTTCCCTCTATCGGCGGAGACCTTTGGGTGTTCGGCAAATCCCTGTGTTTCTACCACCGCGCCGACGGCACGTTAGTCGGGACCTGCAAGATGGGCTGGGTGACGCAATCGAAAGATGAGGGGCAGACGTGGTCTTTTCCGGTAATTCCGCCCGGAATCAAAGGCGGCGGCGGGAAGCTTTGGGCGCAGAAGACGCCTGACGGGCGCTATGCGATGATTTATATTCCGCAGATGGACCATCGTTATCCGATGGCCATAACCACGAGTGACGACGGTATTACGTTCCGGGATATGCGAGCGGTGCACGGCGAGGTTGCGCCGCAGCGTTATGAGGGTAGGGCTAAAGACATCGGGCCGCAGTACCTCCGGGGGATAAGTGAATGGGGGAGCGACGGGTCGCGTAATGAGAAGGACTGCATCTGGACGGTTTACAGCATGAACAAGGAAGACATCTGGGTGAGCCGTGTCACCGTTCCGGTCGCTGCCGATGCGCAGGGGCATGTTAATGACAACTTTGACGGCATGGCGGTGGGGCCTCGCGTGCCGGGGTGGCATACATATTCGCTGCTTTGGGCGCCGGTGAGCATTGCGGCAGAAGCAGGCGGGAAGAATCATTACCTGCAGCTCGAGGACCGCGAGCCGACGGATTATGCGCGGGCGGTCAGGGTTTTCCCGCAGAGCAGTAAAGTTGATGTGAGTTTCAAGGTGGCTGCCGAGCAGGCCGGGACCGGCAGGTGCGAGATTGATTTGCTCGGTGAACTGGGTTCGCGTCCGGTGCGGCTGATACTGAACGACAAGGATAAATTACAGGCTGTTGACGCGCGACGGTCGGCGGTGGAATCATACTCGCCGGGGCTGAGCGGTAAATATTTCAATAAGGTGGATTTTCGGGACCCGGATGATGAGGTTGATGTGCTCGGGAATCTGCAGCAGAACTGGGGTGATAGCAAAGGCAATGACTGGAGCGCCCGGTGGACGGGTGTTATCGAAGGTCCGTACAGCGGGGAGGTGACTTTCACCGCCGACGCGACGGATGGTTTGCGTCTTTTGATAGGGGATAAGATTGTCATCGACGGGTTATCGGCCAGAGGCGCCCGTGAAGGAAAAGTCGCAATGATGAAGGGGGAGAGGATGCCCATTACTATTGAGTTCACCTCCGAGCAAGGCAAAGCCATGCTGGTTCTTTCGTGGTCCTGGGCGGGGCAGAGCGCGACTATCGTCCCTGCTTCGGCGGTGAGCTACAGGGAGGAGGCGAGGATCGCGCCGATAGAAGTGACGGCATACGAGCCGGGTAAATGGCTTAATTGTAATATCGGAGTTGATTGCGGTGCCGGCACGTACACACTGAAGGTAAACGGCCGTGAGGTGCTCAAGGATGCGGGGTTTGCGGAGCCATCGCCGATGGTGTATGCAATTTCTTTCCGCACTGGTGAGTATCGCGGCAAACCGGACGGGCGTGCCGATGATGATATTCCGAACTCGGAAGAGCCTGTGGCAAAGGCGAGCTACCGGATCGACGACGTAGTTACCAAATAATGAGCAAGGCGAGGCATCATGCTCGATGCGGGCAATTGCACGTGGAAATTAAATGTTAAGGTTCATTTGACAACGAAAGAGGTATTGGAATTGTCGTGGAGATGGTTTGAAATGAAGAAATCATTACATCGAGCATTGTTGGCAATGCTCGCGGGTATGGTTTTCAGTGTCGCGGGATGGGCGTCTGAGGCGGCAGTTGGCAGCGCGGAAATGCCCGTTCAATACATAGGCCCGGGGCTGCCGGACAGCAAGGCGCCTGATGGGCGTCTTATGTACAGCCCCGGTGTGCAGAACATCCAAGTTTACCGGGGCAACCGCAAGCCTTCGTCGTTATTCGACGGGGGGCCGGGCTATACATATCATCATCACATAGACCTTGCCTGCTGGAAGGGACGTTTCTACGCTGTGTGGGACATGAGCCCAGTAGACGAGGACACGTTCCCCTGCCGGCTGGTTTACTCGACGAGCAGCGACGGGTTCAACTGGACGGAGCCGAAGGATTTGTATCCTCCCAACGAGGCCTGGAACCTTCGTTTCTACTTTTTCCGTGCCTCGAACGACCGGATGCTGGTGTTTGCGGCGGGCCCGAGGAAGAACGTCAAGCGGATGAAGGAAAAGATGAAATCGGTACTGCTCGTTCGGGAGATTACGGCCGACCATAAACTGGGCGAGATTTATACGCTGATCAAGCCGGGCCCGGACTATCCGGCGTCATTTGAGGAGTCGAAGGATGCAGGATTCGTGGCGGCCTGCAGAGAGGCTTATAATAATAAGCCGCTGCTGGAACAGCAGGACTACGGCAATCTCCTTGGCGATAGGAAGATGAAATGGCACAAGGACGATAACTGGCCTAATGGCGATAAGCCCGGGGATTTCGGCAAGGCCTTTTGCTTCTACCACCGCCAGGACGGCGCGCTGGTGGGCATCTGCAAGATGGGGTTCGTGACCGAATCGTTCGATGAGGGGCAGAGCTGGTCGCTGCCGGTCGTCCCAAAAGGGATAGTGACGGGCATGGCGAAGGTATGGGCGCAGAAGACTGCGGACGGTCGCTATGCGATGCTTTACAACCCGCAGCGCGGCGAGCGATATCCGCTGGCGATTATCACGAGCGACGACGGGATCACATTTCGGGACATGCGCGTAGTCCATGGCGAGGAGCCGCCTCAGCGCTATTCGGGAAATGACAAGAACCTCGGTGCTCAGTACGTTCGCGGGGTCAGCGAGTGGGCCGGCGATGCTGCAAGCGTGGATAAGAGCGCCATCTGGGTCATTTACAGCGTGCACAAGGAGGACATCTGGGTGAGCCGGATTCCTTTGCCGATTGTGGCCGATACAAAGGATGCGGTGAATGACACTTTTGACAACATCCAGACGGGTCCCCGCGTTCCGGGGTGGAACATTTACTCGCCGATGTGGGCGGCAGTGCGGATTGCTCAGGACCCGGCCGGTGATAACCGCTACCTTGAACTGGAAGACCGTGAGCCTGTTGACTACGCCCGCGGGATCCGGACGTTTCCAGCCGGCATTGCGGCAGATGTCTCTTTCCGGATTGCGGCAGGCCAGGCTGACCGCGGGCGGCTGGGGATCGACTTGCTCGGTGATCGTGGTGCGCGTCCGGTGCGGCTTATCCTGAACGACAAAGGGCAAGTCCAGACCACGAACGGGCAAGAGACTGTGGACGTGGGAACCTATGAAGCGAATAAGTGGAGCGAGTTTACTATCAGGATTAAGGACGGTCGATTCACGCTGGTGCGTGACGGCAAGGCGGTGCTGAAAGATGCGGCGCCGGCAGAACCTTGTTCGATGGTTTATGCCGTTAGCTTTCGGACGGGCGAGTTTCGGGACAAGGTCGCGGGCGAAGCGAATCCCGACTTGCCGAACACGGAAGAGCCGATGGAGAAGGTCATCTACCGAATCGACGATGTCGTTAGAAAATAATTCTGATGAAGCACAGCCTTCTCAAAGAACAAGGACCGCCAAACGGCTCCAACACATTGCCTTTTTCCTCAGCGCTTGGACCTGACTCCCTGCAGCCCTGCGGTCCGCAGAGTGTGCCAACAGGAAAACTTGATTTTTCACGACGGGCCTGATATTCTATTGAAACCGTGTGCACCGGCACAAGGCAGGAACCGACCTTATTGTGGGCAACTGTCCCGATCGAGGATGACCAATGTTTGCAGGAACAATCTGTTCGATGAGTGTGTTTCTTTGCATCCTCTTGTCGAGCTCTTCACGCGGCGAGATACAGGTTAGCGCAGGGCCAAGGTATAAGGCCGATTGGGAATCCCTGAAACAACACAACGAGGCGCCCGAATGGTTCCGTAACGCAAAGTTCGGCATCTATTTTCACTGGGGCGTCTACACCGTCCCCGCATTCGGCGATGAGTGGTACCCTCGCAATATGCACAGAAAAAAGGATGTGGACGGTTCCGAATACAGGCATCACGTCGAAACTTACGGCGACCCGTCGGAGTTCGGCTATCACGATTTTGTGCCGATGTTCAAGGCGGAAAAGTTCGACGCCAACGAATGGGCCGAACTATTTGAGCAGGCAGGGGCCCGTTTCGCAGGTCCCGTTGCAGAGCACCACGACGGCTTCTCGATGTGGGACAGCGACGTCACCCCGTGGAACGCCGCCGATATGGGACCAAAACGAGACATCACGGGCCAGCTCGCCGTAGCAATCCGCAAACACGGCATGCGCTTCATCACCACGTTCCACCACGCCCGCAACCGAACATGGTATCCACGCGTCGAAGGCTGGCCGACAACCAGCGACGACCCCAAATTGCAGATGCTTTACGGCAACATGCCGGCCGACAAATTCAACCGGTTGTGGCTGGCAAAGCTGATAGAGGTCATGGATAAGTACCGGCCGGACATTATGTGGTTTGACAGCCATATGGACCTGATTCCGGATAAATACCGGACCGAGTTTCTGGCGTATTACTTCAATAAAGCAGACGAATGGGGCGCCGAAGTGGTCGTTACGTACAAAGCGCAAGAGCAGAATCTTCCGCCAGAGATCGGCGTGCAGGATTTCGAAAGGGGCCGCCAGAACCGCATCACCGACTACGTATGGCTGACTGATGATACTATCAGCCTTGGCAGTTGGTGCTACACACACGACCTGAAAATCAAAAGCACCAGGTATGTGCTGCACATGCTGATTGATATCGTCAGCAAGAACGGCCAGTTGCTGCTGAACATCTCACCGAAATCAGATGGCACTATTCCCGGGAATCAGCGTGAGGTGCTGCTCGGCATCGGTGCATGGCTCGGCAAATATGGCCAGGCCATCTATGACACCCGTCCTTTCATTGTCTTCGGTCAAGGCCCGACGCGCCTTAAGACGGGCGGCGAATTTGCACGAGAGATGCTGCAGTATGAGCCCGAGGATATCCGGTTTACTACAAAGGGCGACACAGTTTATGCGATTCAGCTCGGTCGGCCCGGCCCAAACCACCAGACGCTGTTGGAATCCTTCTCTAAGAAACACCGGCTGGACAGCCTGAAAATTAAGAATGTCACCATGTTAGGCTCGGATGAGAAAATTCCCTGGTCTCTGCGCGAAGACGGCCTGGCGGTCACGTCACCCTCGTCGCCCCCTCAGGAAATGGCCGTCGTCTATAAGATTGAAACCAACGGCATCCAACACTTTCAAGCGCCGACAGACTGACTCAATCATACCGCACCGTTGTATTCCTCTCTCAACATTCGCCGCACGCTTTATACCCAGCGGCCGTGCAATATCCCTTGTAATAAGGCCGTGCATCATGGTAAAATGCGCCAATGAATTTGGAGAGAAACGCAGTGGAAGAAATGGGAAATGGCAAATCACCACCGAACGAAACTCTATACCGCCTGCTGATTTGCGTGGGCGTATCCCTTGCCATCATGGCTGCAACCTTCTCAATGATAGAAAGAATCAGGACCAACAGGGAACTGGCCGCCATCGATGCACCCGGATTCGTCAGGGCGGTGCGCCAAAATGAAAACTGGATACATGATGTGAACAGTTTGCTGATTCGAGTTAATAGCGGAGAAATCTGTTCAAATAGATTCCTCGACTTCGTCCGCCCTTGGCGGACTCCGCTCGGAATGACACCTCTTTCCGTTTTCAACAGAGCAAAGCTCTAACACATTACCTTTATTCTCACCGGCTGGAGCTTACTGGTTGCAGCGACAAGGTTAGAAGAACAACAGAGCCGAGGGGGGTGCGTTCGAGGCGGGTTTATCTTAAGGTCAGACCCGGCCATATTTGCCGTATCTACAAGAAAATGTGGCATTGTCCTCGTTTTTGGCCCAAAAACAGGGATTGAACAAAAAATATTAATTCTTTTGAATTTTTTTGTTTGCAATGCAAACAAGTTTGCCATAGCATATAGCATGAGAAATAAAGGGTTCGAACCAGAAAGGAGCAGTATTGTGAGTACACAACAAAATCAAGTGCCGGAGAATGTGGAAAAACTGAAAGAAATTCCAAAATGGACACGCAAGTATGCACAGAACCGAACCATCCCTTTTCTGATTTTCCTCGCGATCAATTTATGCCTGTTTGCAGGCATTGCAATCCCTTCATATTTTGGAGGTATCGCTTATCGAAGTGGAAATATGGTTCTGTTCGGCATTTCTATCTTTGTGTTAATTATTTCGATGATATGTGTGATTATTATTAGTGTGCCAAAATGGGGAGGTAGAATTATCGAGCGGATAACTCGACGAGTATACGCTGGTGAAGGGTCAATATTAATATCAGCACCGGAATCAATGAAGAAAAAGAAATGGGTTGGATATGTTGTTGCAATGGTATTTGGCAGTTGTGTTCTTACATCAGTAATATTAGGACTTCTTGGCTACCTATCGATTAAATATATGCAGCCGGTCTCAGCACTGTATGTTGTTCCGTTTCTTGTCTTTCTGTATCTCTGGCAAAGGCCCATAATTAGTCCTTTAGCACTGCTTTGGCCAACTCTTTACGCTATTCACGCTATCCTGGTCGTTGCAGGCGCACCGATTCAATTCGGCGGATCTTTGGTATTCCTAAACATGCTTATACCCATAGCAGGGTATGGAATTCTATGTGGCTTGATCGGCCATGTCTACAGCCGATACGCATTAAAGAGACTGAAAACCACAGCACATTTACAGGAGAATAATAATGAACCGTGAAGAGAACAATCAACCATATAACCAGAATACGGAAAGGCTCAAAGATATTCCGAAATGGACACGCAGGTATGCACAGAACCGGACGCTGACTATTCTCGTGCTTATGGTAATGACAATGCTTTTCGGAATGTTCTTCGCGGTTCTTGTTGGATTTCCATTCGCTTTAGCAGTAGCAGGGTTCCGGAAAGGCAATATTATCTTAGGTTGTGTTGGTATTGCTGTTTTAGTTGCTGTATTAGTTGCTTATTTTAAGTGTCTGCTTATTCTCAACCGAAAGTTTGGCGGCAAAAATCGTGGTCTTTTAGACCGGTTGTTAGATCAACGGATATACGGAAAAGAAGGAACCGTATCAACGCCCCAACCGAAATTGTCAAAGAAAAAGAAATGCTTGGGTATTTTTGTTGGAATTGTATACATGGTTTGCATTTTAGGCAGTATGGAATTGGCCATGATAGGTTACATTCCAGTCAAATATCTTCTGCCTTTCATGGCACTGTTTGTCGTTCCATTTGGCGTCTATCAATACTTCATACTGTGGCCACGATTCGGCCCTGTACTTTTGATCTACCCGATACTTTATGCTATTCACGCGATATTGATCATTGCGGGCCTACCGATCTTTTTCACAGGGCTTTTTGCTGTCCCATTGAATATGCTTCTTCCGATCATATACAATTTATTGGCTTATCTAATTGGCCATCTCTACAGCCGATACACATTGAAAAAGCTAAAAGGCCTCACACATCTTGAAGGAGAGGCGGCTAATGGAGATTGACAAGATTATCCATGAGCCGGCAAGATTGAGAATCATGATGATTCTGGCCGGAGTTGAACAGGCGGATTTTAATTTCCTGCTGAAGACCCTTAGTCTGACAAGAGGTAACCTGTCCCGGCATGTGGAGAAACTCGAATCCGCAGACTATCTCAAAGTCAAAAAGTCCTTCAACGGCAAAATTCCGAATACGAGCTATCAACTTACACAAAAAGGCGCCAAAGCCTTGGCTCAATACTGGGAAAATCTCGATGCTGTTCGGCGATTAGGCCAATCGTGACGAACGCTGAACTCTGAGAATGGAAGAAGGTAGGCTTTGACCTTACTTCTTACAACCCTACGGTCATCATCTGTGACGGCTACAGAAATCACCAGCCGCTGTGGTTGTTCTTTCTCATACCGGAAGGCAGATAGATGCCTTCTCGCTTTTCCGACTTCCTGAAGTTCACGATTTCCTTAATGGCCGCGGCGGGCTCATCCACCATTGTGAACACGTCCAAATCTTCCGGCGAAATATAGTGATGCTGCTTCAGCATCTTCTCGCGCAGCCACTCGATCAGTCCCTCCCAGTAGTCGCTGCCCATCAGAATCACCGGGAAAGACGCCTGCTTCAAAGTCTGAATCAGAACCAGGGCCTCGCAGAACTCGTCCATCGTTCCATAGCCGCCGGGAAAGACGATGAAGCCGTGTGCGTATTTGAGGAACATCACCTTCCTGCAGAAAAAGTACCGAAAGTGCAGCGAGAGATTCTGGTAGTCGTTTGGAATCTGCTCCATCGGAAGCTCGATGTTCAGCCCGATGCTCTTGCCGCCCGCTTCTCTCGCCCCTTTATTGGCCGCCTCCATAATCCCGGCCCCGCCCCCGGTCATCACCGCAAACCCGGCCTTGACTATCTCCGCCGCCGTTGTCTCGGCGAGCTTGCAATACGGGTCGTCAGCTTTCGCACGCGACGAGCCGAAAATAGATACCGCAGGCCCGATAGAAGCTAACTCATCGAAGCCTTCAACGAACTCCGCCATTATCCTGAATATCCGCCACAGGTCTTTTACCGGCTTGTCGACTTCAAACATCCAAACACACTCCTTTAATGTCACCGTCTCTGCCGTTCCCGGGCAAACATGCCCTCTACCACAGGGCCGGCTCGCCCGCCGCCGGACAGAACGCTGCAATCGGGCAGTTGCCACAGTCCGGTTTGCGGGCCTTGCATATATTCCGCCCGTGAAATATCAGCAGATTGCTGAACTGCATCCAGTTCTTCTCAGGTACTATTTCGGCCAAATCGAATTCCAACTTGACCGCATCACTGTTATCGGACAGTCCCAGCCGCCGCGACAGCCGAATAACGTGCGTATCGCAGGTTATCGCCGGTTTGCCGAAGGCCCCGCCCAGCACTACGTTCGCAGTTTTTCGGCCTACACCGGGAAGCTCAACCAGCTCTTCCATCGTGTCCGGCACCTTCCCGCCGCACTTGTCGTTTATCGCTGTGCACGAACCTTTGATGCTCACCGCCTTGTTGTGGTAGAAGCCCGTGCTTCTTATGTCCGACTCGATCTGCCCCAACTCCGCCTTTGCCCAGTCCTTTGCGGACTTGTACTTCTTGAACAAATCCTTTGTCACCATATTGACTCGGACGTCCGTGCACTGTGCAGACAGAATAGTCGCAATCAGCAGCTCCAGCGGATTGCGGTGGGTCAGCGCTATCTTCGCCTCCGGGTACGTCTTTTTCAGTATCGGCCAAATCTTCCTGACTCTCTCGGCCGCCTCGGCATTGTCCACGCGTTTCTTTGCTGTCTTTGCTTTTCTCACCATAGCGCTACTTCGGCCCGGACGGAAGGCTTTCCAACAGCTCCTTAAGTTTATCCGCGAAAAACAATTCCTGGAATCTCACAGGCTCATCCCGCCCCGGCAGCAAAACGATTGTAACCGGAACGCCGGGCTCGTTATACTCGTTTTTCAGCGCCAGCGTCGCCGGCTGGTCCTGTCGCGTCGTGTCACCCTTGACCGCAAGAACGCCTTTCTCCTCAATCAGACTGGCAATGTCCTTGCGCTGGTAAACCACCCTGTCAACCACCACGCAGTTCATACACCAGTCGGCCGTAAACTTTATCAGAACGGGTCTGCCCTCGGCTTTGGCGGTCTCTATCTTTTTCGCATCGTATGGCTGCCACTCAATGCGCTCTTTGGAAAAGAAAAACCCGAAAGCCAGCAACGCGAGGACCACCGCCAAGCCTCGAATCAACAATTTGCGGGAGAATTTTGTGCCGTAGGCGACCCAGCTTCCCCACATCCAGATACAGAAACTCAGAACCACCGCAAAGTAAAGGACGCTGATTCTGTTTTCATCCGGCACCGCCTTAATCATCTTGACCGCGATAATCAGAAGAACAAAGCCCAGCGTCTGCTTGAAGAGTTCCATCCATCGCCCCGCCCTGGGCATTCGCCCCAGAAGTCCCGGCACCGAGGTCAATATCAAATACGGCAGCGCCATCCCCGCCCCGATTACCATTATCGCCAATGTCCCCAGCGCCATAGGCTGACCCTGGGCCCACGCAAACGCCGCCGCTAATATCCCGAAGCTGCAGGGCGTGCTCAGCACGGCCGCCAGAAACCCCATCCCCAGAGAACCCGCAAAACCCCTGCCGGAACCGGATTTGCTCGCGATTGAAGAAGGGACGGTAACGTTAAAGACCCCGAACATAAACAGCGCCAGCACGACCATCAAAAGCGCCATGAATGTCACCACCACCGGATTGCGAAACTGGTCGCCCCATTGCAGCACAGTTCCGTAGAATACCTGCAGGACGATGTTCAACCCCGCAAGGCACGCGAAGAACAACAGTATCCCCAGGCAGAAAACCAGCCCCATCGCCATGGACCTGCCCCTGCTCTGCTTTGCCTGCTCGACTATCCGCATCACGATAAGCGGCAGCACAGGCCAGACGCACGGCATAATGTTCAGCGACAGACCCGCCAAAAGAGCAAGGCCCAGCGCAAACCAAATTGAATAACTCGGCCCCGCGCCCCCTTCGCTCGCCTCCTGACGCGGTTCGAAGCTGATTTCCTTCCACGAATCCGCCTGACCGTAATCTATGGTTGCCTTCAATGTTGTAGTGAAGTGGCGCAGACAAATCATGCTCGTGCAGGCCTGACCAGAGACGGTGACTTCAACCTCGCCGACAGGCCCGGTGGTATTTACATCTTCGATCGGCACGAAGACCTGAAAACTCCCCACGTACACCTCCACCTTGCCGACCGCCGGGTCCTGGAAAAATGTCCACCTTGGGAAAACCGCCTTGCCGAATTCAAAATCGTTGGAGTCCGCTCTAACCTTCAGTTGAAAGCCCGGTGCGCCCGCCGTCTCCGACCTCGCATAATAGTGAAGGTCCTTCGTCCCCTCGAATACGACCGCTATCCCCTTCGTGCCTTCCATTCGGGCGCCTTCAATCCGCGCAGACGAATACTCCTTGCCCGACCTTGCCAGCTCGACCGCACCCGACGAGGCTGTGCTCGCCCCACACACCAGCGCCGGACCCATCAAAAGCAGCGCCCCCCAAAATATCACGCCCGCCTTTTTCCACATTGGAACCTCCCGCAGAGTTGGAACACAAAAAACTATTCGCTCGGCTTGTCCGGCTCCGCCTTACCCTCCTGCGCCTCCTGTGATTCCTTCGCCTGCTCCGCCGCAAGAAGCTCCGTCACCGTCGGCTTATCCAGACTCCCACCATCCAGAATCACATTCACGTCCTCCGCGTCCAGCGTCTCGTATTTCAGAAGCGCACGTGCTATCCGTTCCAGCTTGTCCTTATTCGCCACGATCACTTCCTTCGCCTTGTGGTACGCCTCGTCCGTCAGCTTCTTGACCTCGCTGTCGATCGCTTCGGCCGTCTTTTCCGAGTACTCTTTTTCTCCGGGTATCACGTATGTCTGCTCTCGACTGCCCAAATCCGGACCGTAGCTGATCAGGCCAAGCTTCTCACTCATCCCCCATGTCAACACCATTTGCCGCGCAATCTTTGTCGCCTGCTCGATATCAGACTGCGCCCCGCTCGATATGTCGTCACAGAACAAGTCTTCCGCAATCCGACCCCCGAAGCACACCTGCAAAAGCGCCATGCAGTAGCGCTTGGTGAATATCGTCCGGTCCTTCTCCGGAAGCGCAAACGTCGCTCCACCCATCGGGCCGCGGGGAATTATACTCACCTTGTGCAGCGGGTCCGCATCTTCCAGAAGTGATTGTACCAGCGTGTGACCCGCCTCGTGAAATGCCGTGATCTCCTTCTCCTTCTGGTCCATTACACGACTCTTCCTGGCCCGGCCCCAGCGTACTTTGTCACGTCCCTCTTCAAGGTCCGACATCTCCACAGCCTCTTTGTTTGCCATGGTCGCCATCAGCGCCGCCTCGTTGATTATCGCCGCCAGGTCCGCACCCGTAAACATCGGAGTCCCACGCGCCAGCCGCTCAAGGTTCGCGTCCGGCCCGAGTTTTACCTTCCTCGCATGAACCTTCAAAATATCCACCCGACCCTTCAGGTCCGGAAACGGCACATATATCTGCCGGTCGAACCTGCCGGGCCTGGTCAACGCATGGTCCAGAATATCCGCTCGGTTCGTCGCCGCGATCACTATCACCTGGTCGTTCGTATCGAACCCGTCCATCTCCACCAGAATCGCATTCAGAGTCTGTTCTCGCTCGTCGTGGCCCCCTCCCACAAACCCGGGACCGCGCTTGCGACCAATCGCGTCAACCTCATCAAGGAATATGATGCACGGTGAATTCTCCTTCGCCTGACGAAACAGGTCTCGAACACGCGATGCGCCCACCCCGACAAACATCTCCACGAAATCGCTCCCCGAAATGCTGAAGAACGGAACATCCGCCTGTCCCGCAATCGCCTTGGCCAGCAGCGTCTTGCCGCACCCCGGAGGACCCACGAGAAGGACTCCGCGAGGTATCCGACCGCCAAGACGCTGGAACTTCTTCGGATTCTTCAGAAACTCAATTATCTCCGCCACCTCTTCCTTCGCCTCCTCCACGCCTGCTACGTCCTTGAACGTCACCTTCGCACGGTCCTTGCTCTGAACGCGATGCCGGCTGCGACCAAACGACATAAGCATCCCGCCGGCGCCGCTGCGAAGATTCCGCGCAAACAGAAAATACAGAAAACCCACCAGAAGCAGCAATGGCAGCACCCATTGAATCAGAAGGATCAGCCAGATATGCTGCTTCGAAAACTTGACCACTTCCGGAGCGTTCTTGCTCTCGTCCACCAGCTTGAACAGACGGTCACCCACCACCTCCGGCTTGTAATCCACCGTGAACGATACAGGCGCGTTCTTGTCCCTGCCGGGAATATCCGACCGGAACTTGCCCGTAATCTCCGTCTCACCGATTTCTATGCTCTCAATGTGACCGTCTTTAAGGTATTGCTCGAACGTGTTCCATTTTATCTTGTCAATCGTTTGCCACTGCTGAACAACCATCATCGCCGTGAATACCACAATCACCACCAGCAGCCAGCCCAGCGGACCTCGTCCATAGCTCGGCAGCGCCGGCTTGCGCCCCTCACGATCACCTCCACTCCCACGCCGCCTGTTTACCTTTCTGTTCCTACCGTCGTTCATGTTCCATATCTCGTTTCTGACTTCCAGACCTTGAAACTCTCACCAATTTTTTTCCATGAGTTCTACGATATTAATCGCCAGATTGTTTGCCGCCAGGCTGGATGCGTACTTGAAGTCCTGCTTCTGTAACGCCGAATACGTCGCCGACCCGCTGACAGGCTGATTGTTTATAAGCAATTCCGCCGTCTTAAGGTTCTTCCAGCTCACCACCGCTCGCACCTCCAAATCTCTTTCCAGCGCCGCCCCTCGTTCTCGCTCGATGCTGATTACAGATTGCCCAACCGACAATATCTGACCGCTGATAACACTGTCCGCACGGTCCCGGCTCGTGATGATCTTGTACGGCGTGTCCGCCTCGATACGTTTGGCCAGCGCGTCGGTCAGATCGTATTCCACACCGCGCCAAAAGCTCTGGCTCTCGAACATCTCAACGTACACGCTGCTTATCTCGCTGGGAAACAGCGGCTTGTCGGAATACCCCAGCAGTCCTCCACACCCGTTAACCACTGTGCACAAAACCACCCAGCACACCAAAATCACACTCCTCACAAACCACACTGTGTGTCCACCACTGTTTTTACCGGTTCCCATGTTTACTTTTCGGACTCCATATTTGCCGCCAGCAGCTCCTGCGCCGTTCCGGCTGCCGCCGTGCCCTGCCAGTCGCGAACGACCATTTGATAGTAAAGGTTCGCCGCCTGCTTGTTGCCCACTTTCTGATAATACCTGCCCGTAAATAAATCCTTGCCCGCAAGCTCCTCTTCTATTTTCTTCAGCTCTTCATCTAAGCCGAATCTTGAAGCCTCCTGCGGATACCTTGAAATGAATTCCCGATAACAGCCCTCCGCCCCGCCGTAAACGCCCTCTTCTGTAAAAGGCTGGCCCCTCAGCACCGTCGAATCATACGCCGGGCCGCCATACAGAACCATCTTGCATCGACCCATCCCCAGAAGCGCGTCTTTGCCGATTTCCCCCGTCGGCTGCGACGAAGATACCTTCAACTGATTGTCATAACTTTCCAAAATCTCCAGCCACTTCTGGTGCGCAAGCTCATAGTAATCCGCGTCCGACCTGCCTCTTGCCTCATAGTGTAGCGCCACTTCCACCGCTGCTCTGGCTGACAGCTTCTTGAGATATGCCTCCATATTCCTCAGCCTCTCACTTTCCTCGCCGCTTGCGGCGCCCTCTGCCGCCGCGCCCGCCTTGACCGCACCGCTGCTCGCTCGCTCGCTGATCCTTTCCATCATCTTCACCCCCGTCGCGTACCCCTTTATCTTGAACAGCAGCAGCACCCTTCTCCTGCGACCTCCTAAATACTCCTTCCCTATCGAGAACTGCTTCTCCAGCGCCGCCGCATAAAGCTCGCTTGTCGGCTCGCATTCCTTCAAAAACGCGTCGAAGCTCCTGGCCGCCTTGATCTTCTTGCCCTTCCGGAGGTAATCGTTGGCCTTGTCATAAGCCTGCTTGGCCTCAACCGATATTTGTTGCCACGCCTGCCCATCCTCCAGATGCCACGTCTCCGCCGACGCCGCCCAACCCACCGGCCAAGACGCCGCCGCCAACAATAATATCAACCTGCCGTTTCTTAACATAATCTCAATCCATCAACAATACTACCTTCCACCCCCCATCCACCGGCATTATACCCGTTCTTCAAGTCTTTGCAAACCAACACCTCAAAATAAACCTTCCACGCCCTTCACGCCCTATCAGGACCTTCAATCTCCAGCGCCTCGTTGCCCCCTAAGCTGCAAAGCCCATGCCGCTACGGAAAAATCGGCGGAACAACTGCAACCCGTAGGGTGTCTATATCCATAAAGGAGATAAGATTATGGAAATCCACAGAACGCTGCCCCCAAAGCCGTTATTGGCTGCTTGCGTGTTCTTATTACTCTCTGGCGCCGTATTCACCCTGGAATCGCAGGACGAGCAAGAGATAAGAGAGATTTTGTCCACCTGTATGGACCAGGTCAGGGAGCATTATACCGATCGTGAATGTGACCAGTTTGACAGGATGTGCAGAGAATATGGGCCAGCTATGGTCAGTTACGTTGAAGAGTATGTAGCTGATCCTTGCTCAAGGGTGAGATGGCACGCATACGTTCTTCTCTGGAGAATGGGGCTTGACGCAAACGACCTACAAGTTCGACAGAAGATCGTGACAGGATTGCTGATGGGAGTGCGCGATGATGCCTACAACACTGGACACTTGTCGCATTGGTTACTCCAATTCAGTTCCGCTGACTTTTCGGAGCCATCAAGAGAGTTGGTGCGGGAGATGCTCGTGCGGGCGCTGGCGGACGCAAACACAAACCCGCGAGAAGATATTATACTCTTGGCGGGTGTCGCGGACCTTAAATCAGAACTGCCGCGACTCAAGCGGTTCATGGACGCAAGGGAGGTGATACTCAAAGAAAGAAACGAAAAGCACGTCCAAGAGTGGCGAGAGGCAATAGGACGCTTGCCGGACACAAACAATATGCCGGCTTTTCTTCCCAGGCGCAAGAGATACGAAAAGCAACTGATGAAGCAATACTGGCAAAGTAGTCTTCTTTGGGCGGCCTTGCGGGCGCGGGCAAGGATGGGCGTTAAGGAAGATATTGCACGTTGCATTGAGTTGGTGGAATCGCATCCGGATGAGGACTACAGAGTGGCATGGCTATTGGAGGAGTTGTCATATGTCCGCCAACCGGAAATTGTGGATTACTTGTATAGATACCTCAAGAGCGAGAAGGTCAGGGAATCCAAGGGGCCTGACACCGTGGTGGGCACGTATGCCCAACATGCGGCGAAGGCGCTGGCGCAGATGCTCCGTGGATTTCCTGGCAGGAAGGATATCGGCGGCGATAAAGAGACAATCGAGCTTCGACGCAAATGGATGGCCGAGCAGAAAGACTGGGACATCATCCGCTGACAGCGAACAAAGGCCAAAGCTCTCAGCGCCTCTCCTTGCATAATCGCGGCTTCCATCCCTTCTCCTGCCCCATCCGCTGTGCCCCGCATCCCCTTGCCCGCTTAGGAGTCCCATTAACAATCGAAAAACATACTTAGAGCCTATCCGAATTACCCCTGTAAACCAGAGAGTCGTTGTCATTCTGAGCGCAGCGAAGAATCTCAAGCCCCCAGATAGGCTCTTTTCCCATTCGCCAGCCAGATGTTTCGCTTCGCTCAACATGACAATTACATATAGGTTATCAGGATAGGCTCTTAAATTGAAAAAAAATCAGGATTAATTTTGCTTGTTCCAGCCGACTGCCTTACAATAGATTACGGTTATGGGCATAGTATCGTCGTGGCAATAGACAGGAGGCAAAAATCATGGCGGCACAGTCCACAAATCCTGGTCCCAAAACGCGCAGTCGCTGCAACCTCGCCTTTACACTTCTCGAGCTACTGGTTGTAATGTCGATCATTTCGCTGCTCATCTCAATCCTGCTTCCGAATCTCTCGGCAGCAAGGGAGCAGGCCAAACGGATGCACTGCGCGGCGAACCTCAAAAACCTCACCTACGCCTGGTACATGTACGGCGGCGATTACGACGGCAGGCTCTGCTCGGCGGATACCCAGTGGAACCTGCCCGGAAACAACTGGGTCGCCGACGGACCCTTGATGCCCGGCAACGACGTGGGCGGCACACAGGACGCTCTCGAAGAAGGCGTGCTCTGGCCCTACGTAACCACCGCCGCGGCGTACAAGTGCGAAAGCGACCGCGGCCCCATGCTCCGAAGCTATTGCATCTCGCGAACGATGAACGGCAAACAGTGCAACTGCGAGCACGACAACATAAACCCCTTCAAGACCCTCGCCGGCATTTCGCGCACCGCCGCCAAAATGGTATTCGTTGACGCAGACAGCCAGGACCGGTGGATAGAAGGCTCGTTCGTCCCCCTCACACAGATTGACGCCGACCCTCTCGAATGGTACTGCTCGCCGAGCAGAAACATAACCGCAAGACACGCCGACGGCTGCAACCTGTCCTTCGCCGACGGCCACTGGGAATACTGGAAATACGAGGACCCGCGCACGGTCCAACTGGCTAAATGGCAGATTGACCCCGCCCAAGCATCGCCTGACAACCCGGACCTTCAGCGAATGGCTGAATCCCTAAAGGGCAAGGAACAATAAGAGCCGACCCGCTGCTTCCATTCGAAGGCGTCCCTTCGGCTCACAACCGATTGGAGAATAACGAAATGATGAGGCTGCCAGGCTGGCTGGGGTATGAAGTCAAAGAAAAGCTCTACCGGCTGAGCCCCGGCAAATGGATCAACGACAACCGGCGACTCGTCACGGTAGCCGCCCTTCTACCCATAGTGCTGATGCTGGTGACAGCAATTACTTGTTTCTGGCCCCACACCCCCAAAAGCCTCAAACCCCAGACAAAGGAATGGTTCTACGACCTCAATACCGGCAACCTTTTCACCGCCGACAAGACCCTCATCCCCCCGATCGAGACGCCATCAGGCCCGCTGCCCAGCGGTGAGCCCGCCGGCGTCAAGGCCTGTGTCCTCGCCTACGCAGACCCCACCAATCAATCAAACCGCTTCGTCGGCTTCCTCGAAAAAGCAAATCCCCGCGCACAATCCGCCGGCACCGCTGACGCCAACAGCGGCGCACGCCAATGGGGACACGCCCGACTCATTCGCAGACTTGAAGATGCCGAATGGGTCCAGGCCGACAGCCCCGAAGGGCGAGAGATTCTCGAAGAAGCCTTCGCACCCGACCCAAACGGAGAGCGCCCCCACTACGTCCGCCCCCACTAACTGTACCCGCACCCCATAAGCGCACGGCCCTCGCACCATGGCACATCCTAATAGAGATCAACATCTGCGGCTACTTCCGCCAAACCAACGTCGGACAAGCCCGGCACACAGACGCCAAATACATTTATACCCCCCCCAATCCCAAGACGACCCCGTTTAGCCCTCGCCGCCCCGGCCACCCAACACCCTCATCTCCTGATTCCCTCATCACCTCCCACCTGATACCCTGATGTCCCGATACCCTCATTTTCCTTTCTAATTGCCCCCCCCTGCTCATCCACGCATCCACGCTCCAACCCGCCACCTTATTCGGTGTGTTACCGTGCCATTGCTATTGTTCCGGCCTGCTCAGCTCGAGGCGGCACCTTCAGATACATGAGCGTCCTCTCCAGAATCTTCGCCGCCACCGGCGAGGCCACCGCTCCGCCGGTATAGCCCTTGCCCAGGCTCTTTTTCGGCTTGCGAATCGAAACCAGCACCACCACCGCCGGCGCCTCCGCCGGCGCCCCGCAGATAAACGACGCCATATAATCGTCATCAGAATATCCCCTCTCGTTGGGCTTGGCGATGTTTGCCGTCCCCGTCTTGCCGAATACCTGCCACTTCTCCAATTTCGCCCGCTTGCCCGTCCCCTCATTGACCACCCCAACCAGCGCGTCACTCACAATCCACATGGCTACCTCCGGCTTGACCACAAAACCCACGCCCGTGTTCTCAGGCCGCCGCAGCTTCGTTATCCTACCGTCATTGTCCACCACCGCACGAACTACATAAGGCCGAACCGAGTGACCGCCGTTCGCCAATATGCAGAATGCACGAACCAGTTGTATCGCCGTCACCGTAATCTCCTGCCCGAAAGGTATACGCGTCACGCTGTAGCCCGTCCACTGCCCAGGCCCACGCAAAAGTCCCTCGGTCTCACCAGGCAAATCAACTCCCGTCCGCCGACCGAACCCGAAAAGCTCCAGGCCCCGGTGCAGCTTCTCCCTGCCCACCCGCTGACCGATCTTCGCCATCCCGATGTTGCTCGACTTAATCAGAATCTCACGCACCGTCAGGTTTCCGAAACCCTCTCTGTACTCCCCGATGCTGCCGAAACCACGACCCCGATAATGCCCGTTCTCGCAGAATATCTTCTCATGCCTGTTCACAATGCCGGCATCCAGCGCAATCGCCGCCGCCACAGGCTTTATAATACTGCCCGGCTCGAACTGGTCGCTCAGCGCACGGTTGCGAAACGTATTCGGGTCAGAAAAACGAATGTCATTCGGCTCGAAATCCGGAAGCGAGACCATCGCCAGTATCGCACCGGTCACCGGCTCGGCCACAACTGCGATAGCCGCCTCCGCCTCATATTTCTCGTACTGCGACTTGAGCTCCGAACGGGCAAACTGCTGTATCGTCGCGTCCAGCGCCAGTATTATTCCGACACCGTCGCTGTACTCGCCGTTGTGTTCTTTCAGCACAAGGGGCCGCCGGCGCGCGTCCGCCAAGAATATATTCCGCCGCGGCAGCCCCGCCAGCTCCTTGTCGTACTCCAGCTCCAGCCCGGTCAGACCACGGTTGTCGAGACTTGTAAAGCCCACCACGTGCGCCGACAGACGCCCCATCGGGTACACCCGCCGCCACTCCGACTCCACACCGATCCCATAGATGCCGCGCACCTGCCGGCACTCCTCTTCACTCGCGCCCTCCTTCAGGTTCGCAAAACCAGGATTGCCGCTCTCGGTAATTACCCTCAAAATGTCCTCAGATTGCATGCCCACTATCGGGACCAGCCTCCGCGATACTTCCTCCGGATTCTTGATCACCCGCGGCTCGGCAAAAATCATCTGTTCCTTATTGCTCGCCGCCAGGACCCTGCCGCGACAGTCGAGTATTGCACCCCTATGGGGTTTCTGCGTCACCAGCTTCCGCTGCTGGCGAACAGAAATGTCCAGGTACTGCCCCCCCTTGAAGTACTGTAAATAAAAACACCGTCCACCCAGACCAAGAAAGGCCGTCATCAATAGCAGTAACAGAAAAATGGTGAGGCGAACGATTCTCAATTTGACCTATGCGCCGCAAATGAGTCTACTGGTCTTACTACTGCTCCGGCACAACTCCAATAATGGATGTCACGACAAACGCGCCCGCCGGTCCCCAAACCTCTCAACGGTCCACCCGCTCAGAGATGGCCGCCGGATTAAGCAAATTCTCTACCTGAAGCTGCTTCTGCCAAAGCCGCTGCTTCAGCCGGCCCTGCTCCGCATTCACCGCACAAAGCTGATAGAAAATGCGATGGTTCGCGCTCCGCACCAGCACCGTAAGGATTAATACCGCCGTGACAAAAAAAGTAACAAAAATAAACCGAAACCGAGATGTCATCTATCACTTCTTGTCGTACGCGTCGCCGCACGGCACAAATATGCCAGCCTACCGCGCCGGTATTCTCAAGCTCGTCCCAACAACAACCTCGTCCTCATTCTTCAGCCTGTCCTGGTTGAGCTTGAATATCTCCTTGTAGCGATTGCCGTCCCCCAACTGCTGCGCCGCTATCTTCCAAAGGTTATCACCTTCCTTGACCACATACTCTGTGCCCGACTTTGCCGACGAGCCGCCCAGAAGTATCTCCCCGATCGATCTGCGCGTCTCGAACATCGACCCGCCGAAAATACCCGCCTGTTGTGGCTGACTCGGACCCATCAGCGCCGGAATCAGGAGGTTTTGCCCCACGAGAATCTCGTCCGCCGACTTCAAAATCTTGCGGTTCGCCTCGAATATCCGCATCACGTTCACTCTTTTGTTGCCCTCTTCGGGCCCATAGAATTTCTGCGCGATGGTGGCCAGAATATCGCCCTCGCCGACAGTATACACCTTAGGCCACACCTCCCGCACCACATCCACACTCGGCGGCGGTGCCTGAACTGATTCCGGCGGATTCAACATCCCCGGCCTTGAACCCTCCACCTCCCCCGAGGCGCCACCCGGCAACGGTGTTGAGTACCGCGCATACGATGCGTCGCCAGACATGCCCACAGGCAGCGGACCATTGTATCTTATTATCGGCTCATTCTGTTCGATAACCTTCCGCTCCTCTGCTGCAAGACCAAGCTGCCGGTTCTGAGTCTCCAGCATCCGGTTCGTCAAATCATTGTTCTCACGGTTGCTGCCAAAACGCGGAAGTCCGTTGATGATGAACGCTATGATGAATATGAAAACCAAACCTAAAAGTAATCCAATCTTCGCGTCGGAAGTCATAACACAAACTCCCCTTTCTCTTACTGTCTCTCTGCTATCCTTAGCTTCGCGCTGCGCGCCCGCCGGTTCTCGGTGATTTCGCCACGCGAAGGAGCGATCGGCTTGCTCGTGATAACCTTATAATTCCCACTCTTCTCATTCTGTCTGAAATTCTTCTTCACCAGACCGTCTTCAAGGCTGTGGTAGCTGATAACAGCTATGCGCCCCTTTGGCTTCAGTATACCGGGTGCCGCCGCCAGCAGCCTCTCCAGATTCTCAAGCTCATTGTTCACCGCTATCCGCAGCGCCTGAAACGTCCGCGTCGCAGGGTGCAGCCGACCCCTTCCGCCCGGCGCCGCCCTGGCCAGCGCCCGACTCACTATCGACGCCAGCTCACCCGTCGTCCGAATCGAACGCCTCCCACGCTCTGCCACGATAAAACGCGCAATACGCCGCGATCCACGCTCCCCCCCGAAGCGATATATCAAATCAGCCAACGATTTCTCGTCCGTTTCTCTAATTATATCGGCTGCGCTCCGCTTTAATCTTTTATCAATTCTCATGTCAAGAGTCATATTTGACTGAAAACTGAGCCCAAGCTCCGCATCTCCAAGTTGGGCCGAGCTCAACCCCAAATCCGCCAAGATAAAATCCACCCGCCCTATGCCCTTTTCGACGAGCTTCTCAGCGATTTCTGAGAAGTTCGCACAAATCAGAATGACCTTGCACCCAAGCTCCCTCAAAATAAAATGGGCCCTGCGGATAGATTTAGCATCAACGTCCAGACCAACAACGACACCATCAGGGCCCAATTTTTGGCCGAACAGTAAACTATGACCTCCTTGTCCTATGGTCGCATCGACCACTACCCCGTCCGGTGGTAAGTTTACGTGTTCGGCCAGCTCATTTACAAGAACGGGTATGTGTTCTATCGTCGAACCATTCACTTTTCGCTTATTATGCCCCGTCGCACGCCGCCTCTCGGCACTCTCTCACATCCTTAAACACGACCGTGCGACCAACCACGTCTTAACCCACAGCCAACACGCTTTTCTCACGTTTGAGCTTCTTGACGGCAGGCGAAAAACCGATCTCTGCAAACACTCCGCTGGCCTTCCTTAGCCGTTCCAGCCGTTCCCCAAGTACCGCCAGCGACGCAAACGTCTGCTCGTCAACGCTCCTTTGCCCGCAAAGGCTCTGCTCCACTATCCGACAATGATCCAAATCCATTTCAATCATGTTGCCTCCTCTCAAGTGTCAGACCTTCCCGGCCTTCGTTCTGAAGCACTACCTGTCGTGCCTGAGACACCTGTTGTTGATATTGACTTATATGATCCGCGAGGTACTTTTCCCAGTCCTCGCTGTTCCACAATTCAATATGGTCCCGTACTCCCAATAACGTGATACGCTCCTTCAGCCTCGCTCGCACCCGAAGCCTTTCGTTCAGCAGCAGCCGACCCTGCCGGTCAAGCTCAACCTTGCTCGCCAATGCGAAGCTTATACGCTCGAACGCCACCGTCTCGTCCGCAGGCTGCCCCTCTGGCGCCGCTGCCAGAGCTATCTGCTCGAAATACTTCTCCGGATAAAGGCACAGTATCCCGTTCGTACCAAACACTAAGTAGAAATTGCTGCCGTGTTCCTCCGCGTCGATCTGATTCCGAAGCCTGTTCGAAATCAGCACTCGGCTCTTGTTGTCTATCACGTGCTCGTATTCGCCTGTTAATAACAACATGGCTTCTGCCCCACTAAGTCATACAGCATAGGGAAAACTAACCACTTCTTACCACTATGTCAACCATCTATCCCACTTTTTATTAATTTTTTTTCAAAATTCTATTATAGGACCTTCTCCGCAAACCCCTAATTCAAGCTCCCACAAGCCGTTATGAAATTTCCGCCCTTATTCTTATCCCGCATTATTTTATACCCACCGCGCGCATTCCGCACCGGCCGCCCCAACATTCCACATTCTTTGTTGGATGCCTGTTGGCCGCAGGCGGATTCGATATTCCTTTCCTCGCACCCCTGCCTGTCCCCCGCCCCCGGACTTGTCCGCGGGTGCACTTCATATTTGTAGGTAGGAAGGCAGGCTATCGGGCTTGTATGGTCGTGCAGGCCTTTCGAGGGGGGCTGGATTCCCGCTTTCGCGGGAATGACAACGGGGGGAAACGATTCGGGAAGAAACGGGGGCAATGATACGGGCAAAGAATCCACCTACAAACGTGAATCGCACCCCTTGTCCGCCGATCTCGAAAGTCAGGTGCAAGTTTCCCCCGGGCCTTCGCTGCCTTTGTAGAGACTTTTGCATCTGCTCAATATCCGTCCCAAGCCGGGTGCACTTGTCTCTTTTGCCTTTTTGCACCACGCAGGCCACTGTTTTCTTGCTGTCAATGTCGAATCCGATATACTTGTCCATATCGAGCCTCCTGTAAAAAAGGTTATTGTGGCGTTTAACCACGACCACGTAAAAAACTGGCACAACCAATGATCCCGTAAATCATAACCTGCCGCAGGAGCCTCCGGTTTTATAGCTTATCTCGTAGTCGCATGATTTATGAAATGCTGTACTATTGCGGCGGTGTCGGGCAGGTCTTTTAAGCGACTCAGAGGCAAAAGGTGCCAGAAGGTCCCTCAGAGCAGGGGCGATAACGAACCACGCCAAACCTTGCTTGGTGAGTATGGCAATGGTAGTATTGCTGCGTTAAGCCGAAGGCTTGAAGAAGGTGGAAAACACATGTGTTCGCCGTTTATATCTAATGGCAGCCTGTTATAGAGTAAGCTGAGGGACGAAAATGGCCGGATTACCGACACGAGAAATAGCGCTGTTTGTTTCGGTGGTGGTGATTTACCTCGTGGCGGGGATAGTTGGAGTTGTCCAATTGCTGTCAAGGGGCGAGAAATATAGGCGTTTTCTTTCGCCTCTTGTCTCTTTGGCGGTCGTGCTGGAAGCTGTGATGTTGATATTCAGGGCCGTCACGCTAAGGGCCGTCCCCCTGACCGGGCTGTTCGAGTCGATGATTGTTCTTACGATTGTGTTTGCCCTGATATACCTGTTCTTCAGCATTGCGGTCCAGCAGGTGTGGTTCGGTTCGATAATGACATGGATAATCCTGGTCATGGTCCTGATGGCAGGCATCGTTGCCGCACCCGCCTCTGAGCCTTACGGATTGGCGGCGACGCCTTGGGCTGTTGCCCATGGTGTCGCCATGGTTCTTGCCGGGGCCTCGATAGCTTTTGCGACCTGCACCGCAGCGCTATATTTGCTCGGCAGGCGCAAGCTGAAGCGAAAAGAGGTCATGCAGGTCCTCGGCCGGGTGCCCAATATTGAGAAGCTCGAACGAATGAACCTGCTCGCGGTCAGGGTCGCTTTTGTATTGATTACAATCGGACTGGCCAGCGGCCTCGGCCTTACGTCAATGCTGCGAACAGGTCTGGTCACATGGCTCACCGACCCGAAAGTAATTTCTACCATCGCAGCCTGGGGGCTCCTCGGCGGGATACTGGTCTTAGACCGCCTGCTGCTTCTAAAGGCGAATATAAGGGCGGGAATGACAGTGGGAGCTTTTTTGCTGGTTCTGTTTGCGATTTTGGGGGTGGCCGTTCTCGGTGTGACCAAACATAATTTTTCACGCCCGCGTGACTCGGTTGCGCCTGTAACGGACATGACGCAGAAATGAAGATCATAGCGCTCGGACTCAACCATAAGACGGCTCCGGTGGACGTTCGCGAGAAGCTCGCGTTCAACCCCGCCCAGACTATCAGAGCGCTTCGGCTGCTCAAAGACAAGTATAGGCAGGCGGAATTTGTCCTGTTATCAACGTGCAATCGTGTTGAGCTATACTGCGCCGGCGGCCGCACAGAAGGCGTCGAGCCGGAAAATTTGATAAAGTTCCTGGCGGAGTTTCACGACCTTCCTGCGCGGGACTTCGGCTACTTTTTGTATATTCACAGGGATGAGGAGGCCGTTGGACATTTGCTTACCGTGGCCTCCAGTCTCGATAGCCTGGTTGTGGGTGAGGTGCAGATAATCAGTCAGGTAAAAGAGGCCTACAGACTTGCCTGCACGGCAAAGAGCACGGGCAAGGTCCTGAATCGCCTGTTTCACTGCGCGTTCGCCACCAGCAAGAAGGTCCATACAAATACCGCAATCGCCGGCGGAAGGGTCAGTGTCGCGGGTTTTGCAGTGGAGCTGGCTCGCCAGCTTTTTGCGAATATCGCTTCGGCAAAGGTTGTGGTGATAGGCGCAGGAGAGATGAGCGAATTGTTGGTGCGTCACCTTCTGCATGAGGGCTGTGAGAAGGTGACAATTGTCAACAGGTCCTATGAGCGAGGCCTTGAAAGGGCCCAACGTCTTGGCGTCGAGGCCCGAAAGTGGGAGGACCTTGAAGAGCAGCTAATCGGCGCCAACATTGTCGTTGGCTCGGCCGGCGCCCAGGATTATCTGTTCAGTAAAGACGCCATCGCACAAATAATGACGCGTCGGCGACAGGCCGCGCTGCTTATCATCGACATTGCCGTGCCGCGAAACTTCGAACCGGCCGTCAATCAGATAGAGAACGTATATCTTTACAGCGTCGATGACCTTTCGGCGGTTGTCGAACAAAACCTCAAGGCCCGTGAAGCGGACATGGCGCAGGGCATGCACATCGTCCATGAGAGTGTCACCGAGTTCATGGATTGGTTCAGGGCGCGCGAGATAGGTCCTCTCATAGGGCAGATGAAAGAGCAGTTTGCCCGAATAATGCAGGATGAGCTCGAGCGGTTCTTCGTCGGGACCAGGCAGGACGCTTCCTGCCGCGATGTTATGGAGCCGATGGTTAAGCGCATCGTCAATAAGCTGCTCCACTGCGTCATCAGCAACGTTAATGCCGTAGCAAAGGAGCACGGCCCGGCCGAGGCGGCAAAGCTGATAGATAGTATTGTCAGGCAGGCCGAAGAAATAGCCGCCGCGCCGGATAACGGCAGGAAGACCCAATCCTGATGCAGCGGTTAGCATCTTCGACAACAGCCGCTTTTGGGGAATGGCTTTGTGATAAATATCAGTAAGCTCTATTGCGGTCAGGTCACGCCGGGCGACTGGATTCGCTACGGCAAAAAAGGCTCTGGCGAGCGAGAGGGTGACATTGTACCCCAAAAGGCCTCTGAACGACGGCCGATAGTCGTCTGGAATATCACGCGGGCGTGCAATCTGAAGTGCGTCCATTGCTACAACGACAGTGGAAGCACCAGAGCGGATGACGAGCTTTCAACGCAACAGGCCAAAGAAGTGCTGCGGGACATGGCTCAATTCGGCGTACCCTCGGTTTTGTTTTCCGGAGGCGAGCCTTTGATGAGACAGGACCTTTTCGAGCTGCTCGAATATGCCGGCCAACTCGGACTGCGCACAGTCATCTCGACCAACGGTACGCTTATAGCCTCCGACGTCGCAAAAAAGATAACCAGGTGCGGCGTTTCTTACGTCGGTATCAGCCTTGATGGGGTGGGACCGGTCAACGACAGGTTCAGAGGAGTGGAAGGCGCCTTTGAAAGGGCGGTAAGAGGAATAAAAAACTGCCAGGATGCGGGCGCTCGTATCGGGCTGAGGCTTACCTTAACGCAGAGGAATGTTCAGGACCTGGAAGCCCTGTTCGCCTTCTTCGAAAAAGAGGGAATTGAAAGGGCCTGTTTCTACCATCTGGTGCCCAGCGGTCGAGGTGGTGCCATCAGCGCCGAGGACCTTACTCACCTCCAAACCCGCGCGGCCGTCGAGACAATTCTGGCCAAGACCAGACAGTTCAAAGACGAAGGCAGGAAGACGGATATTCTCACTGTTGACAATCATGTTGACGGCGTGTTTGTTTATCTGAAGCTGCTGGACGAGGACGCGGCGCGGGCCGATGCCGTCTGGAAGCTGCTCACCTGGAATGGTGGGGGGCTTTACAGCAGCGGCGTTGGTATCGGATGTATCGATTTCCACGGAAAAGTCCACCCGGACCAGTTCTGGCGGCATTACGACCTCGGCGACGTGCGCCAAAGACCCTTCAGCAGTATCTGGATGGACACCACCGACCCGCTGCTGAAAGGCCTAAAGAGCCGTCGAGAGTACGTCAAGGGAAGATGCCGGCTGTGTAAGTTCTTCGATGCCTGCGGCGGGAGCCTCAGGGTCCGGGCCGACCTGCATTTCGGCGATCCCTGGGCCCCGGAACCAGCCTGCTATTTAACAGATGAAGAAATAGGTCTGGATGCAGAAAAAAGTGCCGAATTGGCACGTATGGGGGAAGTTTTTCAGATGCCTCAATAGCCTCGGCCACCTGCAGAACAGCAGCCTGCGTCCGGTTGTCGGGCTGGAACTATCGTTGAAAGAAGCCGCACGGGCCCACCACGAAATCATAGAATCAAGTCATTGCTGAAAAATCGTGCTGATTCCTTAGAGCTTGTTAAGGCCGCTCAACTCGTTCAAGATCGATATGCATGTATCACCTGAATTACCTTGGCCGGAAATCACAGACTGAATTGTGCTGCCATGAACCATCAAAAAGAAAGCCTGCGAACTGCCGCCATGGTTTTTTCGATGTGTTGTTCTGCGTGCTGCGTCGAAAGAAAACATGCTTCAAACTGTGACGGCGGCAGATAAACGCCGGCTTTCAGCATCGCATTGAAGTATTTGGCGTATCGCGTCGTATCCGACCTGGCGGCTGAATCGTAATCAGTCACCGGGCCCGGGTTGAAAAACACTGTGAACATCGAGCCCATCCGGTTGATGGTGTGCTCGACCCCCGCTTGCCTGAGCCTCTGGCCGATGCCGCAACAGAGATGCGCCGTCAGACAATTCAAACGTGCATACGGGTCTTGCTTCTTGAGTAACTTGAGCGTGGCGATTCCGGCAGCCACGCACACAGGATTTCCCGACAGAGTGCCAGCCTGATATATTTTGCCCTGTGGCGCCAGATTGTCCATAATTTCGGCCTTTCCGCCGCAAGCGCCGATGGGAAAGCCGCCGCCGATTATCTTGCCCAGACAGGTGAGGTCCGCCTTCACGCCGAATAATTCCTGAACGCTTCCGTACCTGACCCTGAAACCGGTTATCACTTCGTCCAATATGAGTATGCTGCCGTTCTTCGAACACAGCTTCCTTATCGCCTCGAGAAAACCGCGCTTCGGCGGCACCACTCCCATATTACCCGCTATCGGCTCAACAATCACCGCCGCTATTTTGCGCTGGTATTTACGGAAAGCCCTTTTCAGCATTTCAATACTGTTGTAAGGCAGCAGTATAGTATGCTTCGTGAAGTCCCTCGGCACACCCGGACTGCTCGGCGCGCCGAAGGTCATCGCGCCGGAGCCCGCCTGTACGAGCAGGTGGTCAACGTGGCCGTGGTAACAGCCGATGAACTTGATGATTTTGTCCCGTCCCGTGCAGCCGCGCGCCAGCCGAACGGCCGTCATCACCGCCTCGGTGCCGGAGCTGACCAGACGCACCTTTTCCACAGAGTCAATCGCCTGAACAATCGTCTCTGCAAGCCGGATTTCAAGCTCCGTCGGTATCCCAAAGCTTGTGCCTTTGCCCATGACCTTTTTAACCTCTGCGAGCACCTGCCGATGCGCATGGCCCAGTATCATCGGCCCCCACGAAAGACAATAGTCGATGTAGCGGTTGCCGTCGGCATCGTACAGGTACGCGCCTTTTGCTCTTTCGATAAAGATCGGTTTGCCGCCCACGGCCTTGAACGCCCGAACGGGACTGTTCACTCCGCCGGGAATTACCTTGCACGCCTGCTGATATAATTTTGAGTTCTTCTTGTTAATCATTCCTTACTACCTTCTGAGGGGTCGTCGGACTGTTCCAGGACTTCGGCGTTTATATTGTGCTTTTTCGCTTCCGCCAGCGAGGGCAGGCCGAGACAGTACGCCTTGATGTGCGTCGGCACAGCGCCGAACCTCTTTACGAAGGCCCGAATGGTCGAGCCGCTGGTGAACAGTATCCGGTCGATATGGTCGAAGTCGATCTCGCCGGGATCCACCTCCACCGTCCTGTATATCGGCAGCCTCTCAACGACCGCCCCCATACGTAGCAGTCCATCAGGCAATTCGTTCGACACGATTTCAGATTGCGGCAGCAGCATCTTCTTGTCCTTCACGCCGATAGAACCAAATTCCTTCAGCATGCCGGTACTGGACTCGGTATCCGGACACATATCCGCAGCTATTCCAAATTCGGCAAGCCACTCGGCCGACGTCTTGCCGATAACCGCAACCCTGGCCGAGGAGAGAGCACGCGCATCGAGACCCATTGCCTGCAATCTCTCGAAAAAGAACTTGATGCCATTGGCGCTGGTGAATGCTATCCAGTCAAATATGTTGAGACGCCCCAGGGCCGAGTCGGCGCAGCCATAGTCTTCGAGAGGGACGCAATCAATGAAAGGCCGGTGAACAATGTTACCGAGATGTTTGTACTTCTCGGGGTGCATTCCGAGAACAAGAATAGTCGGTTTCCTCTCAAACCATTTGAGCTTTTCCTGCAGCTCGACCACCCTGCCGACGATAAAAACAGCCGGCGTCTGGAGGTTCGCCTTATCAATTGTCTCAACGAAGTTCTCCAGAATCCCTGTGACAACTCTTTGGTTATAGCAGGTGCCGTTTTCAATGGCTGCGATTTTAGCTTCGCTCGGCCAGCCGGCATCCAGCAGTGAAGCAACGATCTTTCTGATGTTGGCTACACCCATCAGAAAAATAATTGTGCCTGCTTTGGGTATTTCCAGCTGCTCGTCGCCTTTGCGATGTCCCGTCACTATCGCAACATTTGGCGTGTAGTCCCTGTGCGTCGGCGGTATGCCCGCGTAGGCCGGCGCCGCCAGCGCGCTGGTCACGCCGGGGACAACTTCGAAATCAACTCCGGCATCGGCGCAGGCCTCAGCTTCCTCGCCTCCCCGTCCAAAAAGAAACGGGTCGCCGCCCTTGAGCCTCACAACGACGCCGTTATTGTTTGCCTTTTCTATCAACAGCGCATTTATCTCAGGTTGCGGCATCGTGTGCCGGCTCGCAAACTTGCCCACAGATATTATTTCGGCCCCGCTCTTCGCCAAGCGCAGCAGTTCAGACGGTATCAGATGGTCGTGAAGAATGACATCGGCCCGGCTTATCAGCTTATAGCCCTTCAAAGTTATCAGCTCTGCGTCACCAGGACCTGCACCGACGAGATAAACCTTTCCTTGTGACATGTCGCCTCACCAGAATAGAGATTTTCGAACAAACCCAAAAACATTTGTTTTTCTCACATTAGAAACTCCGTGCCAATGAGCCCGCTTGAATACGTGGCCCACCGTTCGGCCCCTTACCTTTTTGTTCTTAAAATCCGGCAGCGCTTAACTATAGATGTTCCGCCATGCCGGCGTCAAGCACAAAGAAACTCATTCTGTTAAGGGGCGGTGCAAAGAGTCAACCGCCTGGACCTGCGGTGTTGCTTTTCTTAAGTCGGCCACCTTAATCACCTCACCGAGCGTAGCTGTGCAGACCCGCAAACAACCTCGAAAGGTTCACCCAGAGCAGCGTTATCACAATAGCAACAAAGCCGACAACCGCCAGAAGGCTGTTAACACGGGCATGTTTTTTCCCGAACATATATCGCCAATGAAAATATGCGACATATATTAGCCACGAGGCCAGCGACCACAGCTCTTTCGGGTCCCAGCCCCAGTAGTCGCCCCAGGCCAGCTTCCCCCACCAGCTTCCCATGATCAGCCCCAGCGTAAGCAGCGGAAAACCGAAGCAAATCAGTCTGTACGTGCCTTCTTCATAGGGAACAAGGTGGCTCTGTTGGGAGTTGGTCTTTCCAATCAGTCCAGGAAATGCCTGAACGGTCGCCTTGGCCATTATCACGTAGGCCAGCAGGTACACCGCGACGTGCGGTCCGAACAGCCAGCACTGCAGAGCAGGCGGCAGCTTGCGCGCGGCAGCATCAAAAACAAAGCCCGGCGGCACCAGCAGTACAGCTCCAATCAGCATATCCGCCGCCTCGCCGCCAATGCGAAGTACTCTGCGCGAGAACACTGACAGCAGATAAACTAACATCGCCATGCCGAGAAAGATCTCGAACAGGTTTTGCAGCGGCACGTGACGAACACTGTACCAGCGGTAAGCAAAGGCAATCACGGCAACCACAAATCCGCTTTGGTAAATATACTCAGCCACCCTCTTTTTTCGCAGAATACCCGTCAAGAAGGCGACCAGATACGCCGCGATGGCTACGTATATCAGCAAACCCTGCACGCTAAACTTTATGGCCATTTTGCCTCCTTGGCCCGCCATACTCCATCCATCGCTGCCTCGCGTGCCTCAGCCAGAAATGCCACAACAGCCCGAGGCTAAGCATCCAATACCCCCCGAAGACGGCATATAAACCGGAGTCGGAAGTCACCGAGAGAATGGTGTATTCTCCACCTGCCGAATCATAGGAATGTTGATAGAAGTGGTAGCCGCCATAGTGAAGCGGATGGTTCACTTCAATGGTTTTGCTGATGACCTCGCGCCCGTCTTCCATAACCACGAGGTCACTATAAAAATCCTGTATTGCGCGCGGCCTGTCGGATACATAGCTCAACCGCAGATCATCCTGACTGTGGCTGAAGCCCGGAAAACGCTCGAATACGTAACGTCTGGAGCGCGTTCCATCGGGCCTCTCAATCTCAACCTCCACCGCGGGATTCACCACATCGGCCTCATCGTCGGTCACTATCCTTTGCCCGTTCTCGATTCGAATCTTGAAATGCGTGAAGCTCTGAACAACCGTGATTTTGCCTTTACCCTCGCCCGCAGAAAACTGCTGCCCCGCACGAGCCGGAAACTCTAAATACCCCCCGTCTTCGGCCTCCAGCCTGATTAGTCCGACAGACGGCCCGTCCTCCGGATAGTACTCCAGACGAAAGTCCTTCAGGCTTATACTGAACGGCAGCTCGCCCAGAAATGTTCGGAGGTCTTCGCCCAACAAATGCCTTTCTGACTCGCCCTCGTAAATAACAAGATAGCCTTTGGGAATCTTCTGTCTGCCGAGCAGCAGATTGGCGAGACGATGTCCCGATTCCGAACCCCACATTCCGCCGGCCAGCACCAAAACGCAACCCGCGTGGATCGAAAGCAGTCCCGGTTTGCGGATAAGCCCACGGTAGACCACAAGCCCTGCCAACAAAAGCGCCGACAGGACGCCCCAGTAAACCTTCAGAACTGTAGAGTTAAACAGGACCTTTGCTTGCGCCGCTCCACAAAAGGCCCCCACCACGCTCAGAAAGGCTAACAGGCAGATGGCTGCCAGGGCGGTCCACATCATGATGCGAGCAAATTTGTACACGGCGCCCCCTGTTTCTCAATGACCCGTTCGTAGCCGATTGATCATAATACCGTATTATACCAAACCCAGGCGCCGTGCCAAGATTCCGCACCAGACTCATCAACGCCGTCTTCATCGTAATCATCACCGCCTCCGTTGTGATTTCAATCTTCACCGGCGACAGGCTCCGCCTGCTGATGGTCGAGCTGCCCGCCATCACCCTCTCGGCAAAAATAATCTACCTCATTCACTGCCGGATGCGCGTAAACCACTGCGAGTTCTGGATCCTCTCCTCGCTCGAATGCCGCCTCACAGAAATTACAAAAATCATAAAGAAACTCAACAAAGACTGACCACACTCCAAAACCGCACACCCCCACACGTCATTCCGACCAACGCGGAGGAATCTGTTAAAAAAAAACGCGACCCAACGCGTCGCTTCCGCATCTCTTAGCCGCCGGCATTTATCCGCCTCGCTGTCTGGTGGACTGCCGGCGGTCCCCTTCGCCCCGCCCGTTTACCCGTCGCCGTCCCGGCGACGCACCTCTCATTCCCCACTAAATACTGAATACTAACGACTGACCACTAATCCACCTTCGCATACTGATAATAAATCAAATCCTGTATCGTCTTGACGTCTCTATCCGGCATCCTGGTTTCTCTTTTTTCCTTACGGCTCTCCCCGCACGGGCCATTCTCGGCATCCAACCCGACATTCTCCATCATACGCGAAAGCAACACTGTGTTTTGCCCTTGTTACAGCAACGTAGAACTTCTCCAAAGAGCCCTCGACATCACTTACATCACCACTTTTGAGGTATTTCCTTATCGGGCCGTGTGGAAGAATCAGAACCCGCTCATACTCCAGCCCTTTGGCACTCCCGAAATTCAGAGCTGGATAGCCGTATGTGTGCGTAGTTCTCCTATCGTAGCGAAGAACAGCAGGTGAGAAACGTTCAATATACTCGTTAACGTAATTCTTGCACACCACGAAAATCCCATCATGACCAGTGCTAATCCTGTTATAGGATACTGCTTTTGCCATACCAGGCCACAAATTATCGGCAAATCCACAAATTATTTGGTTACATCTGTAGCTTCTTGCGTGATTCTCAATCTGGCAGAGATTTTTCCGTTCCCATTCGCGAATCAAATCCAGAACCCGCACGCCGCGGAATTGACTATACTTTGCTGCGTTATTTGTAGTGTAAGTGCATTGTCTGGGATCTCCCACTACGAGCATTCGAATGCCCCTTTCCAGAAAGAGCTCTAATAGAGCTAGATCCCAACCACCCAAGTCTTGGAATTCATCAATAAAAATCTCATCATAAATATCAGACAATCTTTTGGTCACAAGCCCATTCGATTTCGCATCACAATCGATGACAAACCGTGAAATCTTGTCCGAATATATCTCGTTACTGTCCCGAAAATAGTACCGGTCAGTATCAGAATAGCTTTCCCAATATGGCGAACGACCTTTTGTAAAATATACCGTCTTAACTCGTTGCTTTGGATAAACTGCCGCTTGATAGGGCCTTGCACACTCACGAAGTAGAAAGCAAAACCAGGTCAGTACGTCGATGCCCTTAGCAATTCCCCCATGCTTTTTGTAGAACTTCTTCCTGATTTCACTAATATTATTGTGGGTATAGGTAAGGATTGCGATCTTTTTCGCTGGCCGCGACAACGCTTCATCGACCAAGAAAGTTGTCTTGCCAGAACCTGCAGAAGCTATGACTATTTTGTTACCGTTGGATTGCATTATTGATATACTGCGGAAAGGTGAGGTCTCCCTGGAAGCCGAACACTTTGAGAGCAGAATCTGTTTTATTCTTGCCCATGTAGTCAAGAAGCTCATCGTCGCTCTGAAAAGTTCTGCCCACCACCGCGTTGAGCACCTTTAACGAGTTTGCCTTTAATAACTGAGGCTCCAATGTTGCGGAGTTTTCATCGTCATCGTAGCATATCCTTATGCTCTCTACCTTCCCATCGATATAATCCTTGTACTTATCTTTCAGTCCTCTAACATTACCATCATTATCCGTAACCACCCTGATATTCAACTTCAGCAGTTTGCCAATCTCGAGAAATCGCTTGAAAGCAAGGGAACGGACAGAGACCACATCGACACCATCTTCCAGTGGCAGTTTTCCGTATTTCACCTTGTAAGCCTTTTGAACAATCAACTCATCGGACGGTCCTTCCACTAGAATGGTCTTGGCCGACAGGATCACCCTCAACGTATCGTAGCCAGGAAGTTTCATAAAGTATTCTTTGGTCTCTTCAGACAAGTCCTCCAGAGTCATGGTGTCCCCGCTTACGGACAGCAGCTTCAGATTGTCTATACCAAGCTTATTGAGAACGAAGTTGCTATGGGTTGTGAGTATGATTTGTCTGTCAGCACCTCGTTGTATAATCTCTTGCAGCAACCTGTTCATATTGGAGTGTGACAGATGATTTTCGGGTTCTTCAATGAGCAGTACGTTTGAACCACCAGCAGCTTCGATAGCAAGCTTCATTTGGACACGACATTGCTCTCCCTTCCCAACGGAATCAAAAGGTATGTCATCCAAGTGAGCCGTTATACTACTCTCCCACTTCGAACGTGCGGACATGTCCATCGACACAGTAAGCCTCTTGTTAGTTACATCACCTTTCTTGTCTGCCAGATGTTTATTTATTTTTTCTATACCGGCCTCCTTCATAAATAAATGTTTCAACTTTCTGTAACCTATGGACAGCAACCGTTGATCCTCTCCCAAGACATCAGCAATAATTCTTGAGACGTATTTGTTCGGGCCTGAGTATCCGCTCACAAGACTTGTGTCGATTATTTTTGCACGGAACGGAAGATTTCTGGTCGCTACTGGGTTACCTGCAAAATCATGCCAAACAACCGTGTAGTACTCTATCGGCATGATGTCGGGGGTTTCAGATGCTTTGAAGTATTCCCTAAATTCATCAGCGAGGCCTTCAGTTAATTCCACGGACAACCTCAGCCCCGGGCAGCTTTCTCCTTCCGAGTTATTAGATCCCCTTACCTTGGCCATTTCACTGCTTTCATCATCTTCGAGATATGCTTCTACAAAAATCTGTGGAGGAGATAAATTCTCACCTTCTTTAAGACCTTTAAGGTAGTCTTTAACCATGTCGACGTTGAAAATGTACGGGTTTAGTTCGTACTGAATATTGCGACCATCAAGTTGGCAAGAAAGAACAAGGTTGATTGCTTCCAGCAGTGTGGTCTTTCCTGTCTCATTATCCCCCACGATAATGTTGAAATGTTTGTTCAGTGCCAATTCAAACTTGCGGAAGGTCTTAAATCCTTCGATCTTCATTTTCTTTATGTGCATAAACCTAACCTTTTTCTAAATCTGCAGTACTGGTATGGCTCCTATCATAGGATACTCATTACGATCCCTCTGCACTTCACATAAAGCGCCAACGCTTCTGCCTATTCGCTCAACTGCGAGCCACCGGCTTGCCCGCCATCCTGTTGGCGGAACGAACCACCATTAATCATTCATCAATCATCCCTACTTTCCGCCTCACGGGCCTGCCCGCCGCAGGCGGCTCACGGGCCACGCATTTACCCACCTGTCCCCGCGAAGGCGGGGATTCACCCATCTACAAGAAAGGCGTTTCTCACCCTCCAACTGTTGATTAAAAAAATCCCACTTTCCGCAATTTTCCTGCAAATTTCTCTCCTGCCACCCGTATAGGCACTAAATAGGCATTCCCGTAAACGCAAGGAACCATCACACCGCTGCATAACTGCCCCCCAATTATAGACATACCCACCCAACAGTCAACAAAAATTTCCACCTGTCCCTGCGAAAGCAGGGACCCAGCATCTCCCCGTCCTCCTTCAGTCAGCTTCACAATGGGCGAACCAAGTTCGCCGTGGACGAGCAAAGGCCACTTTCGCAGATGCCCGCATCGAGCAAAGTGCCGCGGGAGCCCACAAAAGCTGACTGATACCCAACAATCCGGGCCAGTCTCTCAAATCCATCCTTCCTCTCTGTGCTCTCGGCGCTTGCCCGCCGCTCCTTCTGGCGGGCCCTCGGTGGCAGACCCTCTTCGTGCCAACTTGTGCCCAAGGTATTCGTGTCTATTCGTGGCCAATTCTTTCGCCCTTTTTCGTTGACTTCCGCCCCAAAATCGAGTATAATACCCCCCAAAATGGAACAGCGTGGAATAATGCGGAAAACCCAATTAATTACGACCCCAGCCCAAAATTTATCCCGTGAGATGACTCTTTACCCCATGAGATGCGTTAGCTATCTCATCGGGGTCTATCTCATCGCACCTATCTCACCGGGATTGCCCATCTTGCCAACCCAGCACCATACACGCAAGAATCGACCCTCAAGCATAGAAAATCGGGTTGTTTATGGCCTACAAGGCACTCGACAAGTGTCGAGAATCCTCTACAAATTCACCCTTTTTTGTACAAACGAACCCAATTCCCAAAACACCCAAAATCAACGCAAACCCTGTTCCCACAAAGGATTACGGAAATCAAGCGCCTTCGGCGGGACCCAAAAACGAACCCAAACGAACCCAAACGAACCCAAAACGAACCCAATTTTTGGCCCGTCAGAGGCCCCCAAAGCCAAAACGAACCCAAACGAACCCAAAGCAAACCCAATTTCCGTATGCCTAACAAAATGAACGCAATTTCTGTCTTCACAAAGGATTACGAACATAAAACGGCCCTGCCCCTCCCACAGAGCAAACTCAAACGAACCCAAAACAAAGCCAATCGAACTCGAAGCGAAGCGCAGATCCCTACGGGTGAGCTTCTCGAAATCCTCAAGCCGGGGACCAAACAAACCCAATTTCAAACGAACGAAACCCTCCTGTGGTCGCCGCGTGGTTCTTTATGTGTCGGGCGAAGTGGAGCGGGCTCTTTCGAGAATGTCTGTCATTATGGCGGCGGCTTCTCTGTTGACGTAGTCGGCCTGCGCCTTTTGCAGGGCGTCAAGAGCGTCATCGTACCTGCCGACGCCAAGGAGCTGGTAGCCCAGAAGAAGCTTGAGGTCGGCGTTCGAAGGCTGCGCCGCGGCTGCTTCGCTAAGGTTGCTAATCTGGTCCTTCAAAACATCTTCGTCGGGATAGAAGCCGAGCGGGTAGAAGAGTTCCTGCTTTTCGGCGTCGAGGTTCCTGACGGCCTCTCGCAGGACGTCAGCGGCCTGGCTGTATTTTCCGTCGGCGAAGAGGGCCTGACTGTAAACGAAAGGCAGGACCGCATTTTCGGGTTCATCGGTCAGGGCCTGATTTGCCTGCCGGGCGGCATTTTCATAATCGCGGGCGGCGAATGCATCGGCTATATCCTCCAAACGGGGGTCAATCCCCACGTATTCGGCTGCGTCTTCGGTTTGCGTCTGCGGCGGCGAGGTTTTATCCGGCTCGCCGGTGCTGGAGTCTTGCGGGGGTCCGGGCTGGCGTTGCCGATAGGTGCGCGGCGGGTAGTCGTAGGTTCGATAGTACTCGTAATAGTAATAGCGCGGGGACGGGTAATTATATTGGTAATATGGGATGCTGTAATAGTAGTACGGCCAAGCGGAGTAATAGTACGGATAGCCGCAACCGTAGTATCGCAAGTAAGGCAGGCCAATATAGAAGTAAGAGCCGCAGCGATAACGGCGGTCACGGCCGTAATAGCGATAGTCCCCGCGGCACGCGCCGGAGGTGTAGTACGTAGTTCCGTTACGGGCAGAACCGCTGCTGTGACGGCCGGTGTGATAAAGACGAGTGCTGGGGGAGAACCTGAAAGAGCCGCCTTGGTGACTTTCGGATTCCGTTGAGCTTCGCCGCCCCTCGTATGCACGGGTTCCAGAAGAACCACCTCTGAAGCTTCGTGCGCTCGTAGAACTTCGGCCCGCACCGAAGGAGTCGCCTCTAAAGCTACCTGGCCCTGCTGAATGCGGCGTGGCGCGAAGGGAACGCCCTCTGGAGCTTCGCGCGCTTGCTGAGCTTCGGCCGGCCCTGGAAGCACCGCCTCTGAAGGAACCGCCTCCGGCGGCGTCTCTTGTGCCGCCGGCAGCGCGGCCGTGTCTTGCCGTTACATCGCCGGACATTAAGCCGACGAGCGCCAATATGGCAATCAAACGCATGTATGTTTTGACAGCCATTTCACACCTCGCTTTTCCATTGTACATTGGCCTTGCGATTTTTGCAAGGCTCCAAATTTACGTGCGCGAGAATTTTTCAATTGTGCTGATTGGTCGGGACAGTGCCTGGCAGCTAACGGAGCACGTGTGAGAGCCTACATGGAAGCAAGTACGGCATTATGGTTGCGGGGGCCAGGGCTTGGTGTTATGTTAGGGGTTATGGTGAAGACAGAGAAAATAAAAGTCAGGACGAAAGGCAACTGCGATATCGTGGACATCACGCCGCAGGTAACTGAAGCGGCGGCCCGGTCGGGGATAAGCGAGGGGGCGGTGATTTTGTTTAATGTCGGCTCCACGGCGGGTATTACGACGACGGAATATGAGCCGGGGCTGGTCAATTACGATATCAAGGCGGCGTTCGAGAAGATTGCGCCTCAGCACGGGCGATATGAGCACGAAGAGACGTGGCACGACGATAACGGCCACGCACATGTGCGGGCGTCGCTGTTGGGACCATCGCTGAGCGTGCCAATTGTTGAGGGCCGGCTGACGTTAGGGACATGGCAGCAGATAATCCTGGTTGATTTCGATACGCGAGCGAGGACGCGGACGGTCATTTGTCAGATAATTTCATAATCAGGACGTGGTTCATCGTTCATGGATTGTGAGGGCGGCTTTTGCCATTTGTTGGTCTTTTCGGTGCTTACCAAACGGCCCCCGTCAAAGAAATGCGGGCGCACGCGGCAGGAGTCAATCCCTCTATTGCGATCAGGACTGGTTTGAGAGGGGGGGGCAGGATGGGTTTACGACCGGCGGTCTGAAGATTGGCGGTTTGTGAATTTGTGGGTTAGGCCTTGGCGAATTCAAAAAGATTTGTTATAGTCCTTTTGATTAGGCAAAAGGACTATGAGCCTTCGTTGCTCGACTTGGTATGGGCGAGCAGAGAATTGGTAGTCGGTCTTAGGGAGATATGGGATGGTCATAAAAGCAAAGCAGTGGGATTATTTGCGGAAATGCTGGCACCTGACACCGAGGGAAGTGGAGGTTGCGAAGCTGGTTTGCGGGGGACTGGATAATGATCAGATTTGCAGGAAGCTGGGCGTGGCGTACAATACCGTGCGGGCGCATCTGGGGAACATATTTCGGAAGGTGGGAGTCCGGGGCAAGGCACATCTGATTCTCGAGCTCATTAAGACCCTGCAGAGAGGCAGCATTTAGGGTGCGGTTGTCTGCCAATGAGGAGCAAGTAGTAATATGATGTCGGTCGGCGTCGAGCCTCGTAGTCCTTTTGGTTAATCAAAAGGACTACGAGCTTCTGTTGTTCGGTCGGGTGGTGGCGGCACGACGTTATACAGTGGTCGCTGTTTTTCTTATGGACAGGAGGATGACGTTTCGGATGGTGGGGTTTTTGTGGTGGTGCGGGAGGAATGCGTGGTGGGCGGCGAGTTTACAGTAAACGCTCTGCGAATTGCTGAATTGAAAAAAATTTGTTATAGTCCTTGTGATTAATCAAAAGGACTACGAGCTTATGTTGCTCCGCCGGGTGTGGGCGCGCGAGGGGTGAGGGGGCGGTGCAGGTGGTGGGTGGTGAGGGGCTGTCCGTCGAAGAGACTTTCTTTGCAGGTTTGTTTTAGTTAGGGCTACGGTTCAACTATTTGGATCGTTGGGAACAAGAGTCTTCTCGTGGGCGGAGTACAGTATGCCCTGCAGATTTCCTCGTATATGCCGGAAGACAGATGGATCCGACTGGAAATTTGGCATACGGAGCGTCATCCTGGGCTCTGAGGAGGTGTCTATGCCGGCGTAGTCAGTAAATGGGATCCCGCCCTGCGGCCAAAGGGCTTCGGGGCTGTCTGTGACTATCTCGGTGTAGATGGGCGGCTGGTCGGTGAGCCAGCGCTGCAATTGAGCGCGAAGTCGTTCGTGCTTTTGATCGGTACTGCGCTCAATAAGGGCGGCGGCCGCAAAATAGACTATGTCGTTGCTGAATTGTTCTCCTGGCTGAAGGCGGGTCCAGAGGAAGTCCCTGTAGGTGCGGATTTTACCGTCGGGTCCGACCTCCTGCTTTATGCCACATTTGGCGATGCGATAGGTTAATTCGGCGAGGGCATCGAGGCCCTTGGAATAATCTATGTTCATCAAGACGAACACCTCGGCGGGAATGGCGTACCCGTCTTCACGCCGTTTGATAAAAGCGGAACTTCCGACCGTTGTTCCATCATGGCCGAAGGCGGCTCCGGCGCTTCCGCGGTCGGCGTATTCCTTTTCGTAGGCCTTGCAGGTATCGAACCATTCGCTCATGCGTTTGATCATATCGGCGGAAACCATTGCACCGACCCGCTCGGGGTCCTTTCTGCCTTCGAGGATGAGCCGTTTTACCAGCAGATTTCCCTCGAAGGTGTGAGCCAGCCAGACTATGTTCGTTTTGTCAGGGGCTATGCCGCCGGTATGCGGAATCGCCCACTGGTCACCAATTCGCTCAACTAATTGCTCGACCGATTTGTCTTTGATCCGCTGCTTTACAACCTTTCTATCGGGTGGTTCTATGGGCAGGCGTGCCTCGATCAATTCGTCAACGAGGCGTACGCGGTCTTCGGGGGGAAGGTCGAGTTCGCCCGTGCGGGTCAACCCTGCAACCGGTTCGAGGCTCAGCGGGGCATTGGCGGCCTCAACCGGGGCATGCGCCGGTGACGCTGTGTTTTCGGGCGGCTCGGGGGTTGGCGTAGGCGCGGGTGGCGTTGGCCACAATAGATACACCGACACAGCTACCACAATCAGGCCAACTACAAGGACGGTGGTCCTTCTTTGCTTTCTTGTCATATCAATCGCTCCTTCGGCTCTTAGCTGCATGAGCCTTGTATTATTTTAGAGTACGCAAAAACACGTTTCAAGTTTCTTGTCACCCAATCACTCAGACGAAGACAGCGGGTAACAGTGCGGCGGTGTGCCAATAATTCACCGAAGGGTCCTTATAAACATGAACAAGCTCGGCACGAAAATCTTGACAAGCGTTTTCATGGAAGAACTGCGAGCCTCTGTTGTTTGGCCTGGTGTAAGTGTTTGAGGGAGTAGGGCGAAGTGCTTTTATTGTTGGGGGTGGTGTTGGGCGTGGTGCGGGTGGTGGACGGGGGAGGGTGGGGCGCAGGGATGGCAATCGAGGGGTTCAGGGCTTTGTGTCGCGTTTTCTGGTGGACAGGAGGATGAGGTTTCGGATTGAGGCGGGGTCGCGGGCGGTGAGCCATCGCTGCTCGAAGCTCTTTTCCTGGACGATCTGGGCGATTGCCATAAGTGCGCGGAGGTGGTAGTTTCGCTCGTCCTTTGAGCCCGCGAGGACGAACATTATGCGGACCGGGTCCGGGACTCTCGGGAATTCGATGCCGTCAACTGCGCGGACGAGGACGACGTCGAATTTTGCCTGGCCCTCAATGACGATGTGCGGGATGGCCAAGCCGGGCTGGACGACGGTGCCGCCGGCTTCCTCGCGGTGGAGGAACTGCTCGAAGAGGACGTATTCGCTTATGTCGAGGCGCTTTTCGAGGATTTTGGCGACGCGGCGAAAGGCATCATCGAAAGATTTTTTGCCCTTTATGTCGAGGATTTCACAATTTTTTATCAGCTTGTCGAAGCGGTCCTCGATGATATCATCGCGTTCGATTAGGATGTCGCGGAGCTCGTTCTCGAGGGTGACGGTCTTTAGCTGTCGGTCGGTGACACGTTCGACTATGTGCATTGCGGCGGAGGCCCTGCTGACTCGTTTGGCGACATAGAGCCAGTACCAGGCGGCGCTTGCGACGACAAAGGCGGCGGTGATCAACAAAGGCACTTTGCCCATGTCGATGATGAGGAAGCTGTATGTGATAACGGCAGCGATGTGCATATAGGGATAGAGCGGTGATTTGAATCTGGGGCGATAGCTTTGTATTCTGCCCTCGCGCATTATAATGACGCTGGCGTTGACGAGGATAAAGAGGATTATCATGAGGGTCGAGGCGGTTTTGACGAGTTTTTCAATATCGAGCAGGACGATGGCGGCGGTCATGAATGCACCGGTGAGGATGATGCTGATGTGCGGGGTTCTGAAGCGGCTGTTCAGGCGTGCGAGGATGGGCGGGAGCAATCGGTCTCTGCTCATGGCCATAGGATACCGTGAGGCGGCGAGGATACCGCCGTTTGCGGTGGTGACAAAAGCAGCAACAGCGGCGACGGCCAGGAGTGTAAAACCTGTCTGCGGCATGAACTTCGACGCAGCGAGTGAGATAGGGGTGAGGCTTACAGCGAGTTCCGGTCCATCGAGCACACCAACGGTGACGATGATAACGGCGACGTACAATGCACTGACCACGAACCAGGCGAGAATCATTCCAAGGGGCAAGTTTTTGCCTGGATTCTTCATTTCTTCCGCGACGCTGGCCACTTTTGTAAGTCCGCCATAGCTTATGAAGACGAGTCCGGCGGTGGCGAAGACGGCGGGCCATCCTTTTTGCAAAAAGCGGCTGTATCTAACCGGCTGGACGGCCGGTGCGCCGAGGAAGACAAACAGGACGAGTATAAAAAGCAGGACGGCGACGAGGAGGACCTGGAACCTGCTAGTGTGTTTCACACTGACCACGTTCAGGGCGGTAAAAGCCAGGCAGCAAAGGATGGCAATTTCCTTAAGATGGACATCGGTCATTTTCATATCGAAGAGGTGGTGGACGAGGACCTCGACAAGGACGGCCATGCCGACGACGGCGAAGGCGCTTTTGAGTGCGAGGCCGAACCAGTTTGCAAATCCGGTGAACAAGCCGCAGAAAGAGCCCAGGCTCCGCTCGACAAAGAAGTAGGTGCCCCCCGCCTTGGGCATAGCGGTAGCAAGCTCTGCCTTGGAGAGTGTGCTGGGCACAATCAGGATTGAGGCAAACAGGTAGGACAATATGACGGCGGGGCCGGCCTTTTGGTAGGCGATGTAAGGCAGCACAAAGAGCCCGGAGCTAATCATGGCGCCGGAAGCGACGGCAAAAACGTCGACTAGGCCGAGCTGTCTTCTGAGCTTAGCCAACCGAGTAGCTCCATAACAATTACAGTCTTACTGTCGATGGGCGACAACTATCGCCTTGCAGGAGTAATACGACCGGCTGATATACTAACAGAAGAAAGCAGAAAAGTGTGCAATATTTTCGCAGGATTGGGCTGCTGGCCTTTGTTGAGTCAAAAAACCAGGGTCTTTGGCGGGCGCTTATTATCCAGGAGCTCTTATGAACGAGGGACGGATTTTGGGGCTATTGGTGGTGGGTCAACTTTGATTCTGTGGGTCGGAACCTGGGGCAAAGCCGCAGGCTAAATAGAGATTGGGCGACCTCGCTCATAATCGGACGCACTGCTTCGACCTTGACGCAGTACGAGCCGGGGGCGGGCAAATGTTGGAAATCAAAAAAGGAGTATCAAGTCGAGGCCGCCGATAAACACCCACACCCACGTGCCCATCAAGCAACACCCAACTGATACTCCTCTTTTTAGGAGGATCATCATCCTCCTCCAAAAAGGTACTTAATTGTGGGCTTCTTATACTATTCTACTAAAGCGGTCGGGGAGTGATGATAGGGGAATTCCTTATTTTGGCAAGGGAAAAACCTTAGACGGCAAAATTTAGCTGGGCAGGAGCAGAGGCGTTCCCGGCCGGCCTGCGGCTGCGAAATAGTCAGGGTTCAAGAGACGTAAACCCTTTGCGGATCGCATACTTAGTGAGTTCCGCGACACTGTGAATATCGAGTTTTTCCATGATTTGTCGGCGATGGGTCTCGACGGTCTTGGCACTTATGTGCAGTCTTAGGGCAATTTGCTTGGTTGACTTTCCCTCGGCGAGCAGTTGCAGGACCTCTCGCTCCCTGCTGCTTAATACCTCGGCATCAACAGACTCACCCTTCGACAAGAGATGGACATAGTCATTCACCACCACACCGGATATGGAAGGGCTCAAATAGGTTTTGTCTGCGGCGACGGTTCGGATGGCGCGGGCGAGTTCCTCGAAGGCACAGTCTTTCAGGAGATAGCCGGAGGCGCCGCTTTTTAGCATTTCGGTGACAAACAGGGCGTCAGAGTGCATTGAAAGAGCAATGATCTTGACGTCGGCAGACTCACCGACTATCTGGCGTGCGGCTTCCATGCCGTTGAGGTCGGGCATGCTGACATCCATGATGACGACGTCAGGCAGCAGCTCACGTACGAGGCGGACGGCGGTGCGTCCTTCTTCAGCCTCGGCGACGACCTCCATATCCTGCTCATTCTCGAGCAGGGAACGCAGTCCCTGACGTGTAATCTTGTGGTCGTCGACCAAGAGAATTCTTGTACTCATTTTGTTTTCTCCCTTGAAGGTTTGTTTCGATGATTGATTGGTGCAGCCAAAGTAACACGCGTACCGGAGTCGGGGCTGGAGTCTATATCGAGGCGGCCTCCGATGTGGTCGAGGCGTTCCCGAACGCTGAATAGTCCGAAACCTGTGGTTTTTCGTCCGCGCGAGCCGAGCTCTGAGGAGTTGAATCCGACGCCATCGTCCTCGACGGTGACCTGTATTTCATCCGCGAGTCTGCGGGCGGAGACGGTCACGTTGTGGGCTTTTGCATGTTTTGCGACGTTTATGAGCAGTTCGCGGACGGCCTGGAACAGCAGCACGCGAACGTTGTTGTCGAGAGGTTTGGGGCGACCATCGTTTCTGAAGACGGCGGTAATGCCGTGTTCGGCCCGTGTTTTTCTGACCAGCCATTCGACAGCGGCTTCAAAACCCAGCTCATAAAGGACTGGCGGGCTGAGCTCGAAGGTCAGGGACCTTGTGCTCTCAATGGTTTCGGCGAGCATCCTGCTGACCTCGTCCAAGGCATCGACGAGCGGGGGCGAGTCCACCGATTGCTTTAATGATTCGAGCTTGATCTTGGACATTGCAAGGTTTTGGCCGATGTGGTCGTGGACGTCGGTTGCCAGCCGTCGTCTAAGGCGCTCCTCAGCAAGGGAGAGCTCCGAGGCGAGGGAGCGGAGGCGCTCCTGATAGACCAGGAGTTTTTCCTCTGCTTTTTTTCGCTCGCTTATATCCTCTACGGTGCCTTCGTAGTAAAGGACATTTCCTGCATCGTCTTTGATGGCGACGGCGCTTTCACAGACAAACAGCCTGGAGCCGTCGTGTCTCATCCAGACGGACTCCAGTCCGATGATTTTGCCTTGTTTTTCCACTCGCCGCTTGAAGAGGGAGCGTGGGTAGGTCTGGTAGAAGCCCTGCTCTTCGAGATTCACTTGAGCCAGCTCTTCGAAAGAGGAATAACCCAGCATTCTCACGAGTGCGGGATTTGCCATAAGTATGCGGCCGTCGGGTGTAGTACGGTACATGCCAATAACGGTATTCTCGAAGATGGTTCTGAATCGTTCTTCTGCTTCGCGGAGGGCCTTTTCGACACGCTCGCGCTCACCGATTTCATTTTGCAGCTCTTCGATGGCGTGTGCGAGGTCGGCAGTTCTTTCCCGGACCCGCATCTCCAGCTCATCACGGGCGCTCTGGAGGGCCTCCTCGGCGCGTTTTCGCTCAGTGATGTCGAAGACGATGCCGTGGACGCCCCTATAGTCTCTCTCTCGCGTGAACTGGGGAGTTTTGCGGTCTTCGACCCAACGGACGTGTCGGCCCTTATCGATGATCCTGTACTCCTGTACGATACTCGTGCGACTGAGACCGAGCCTTGAAGCTTCTTTTACCACCTGCTGCCTGTCGTCAGGATGAATAAGATCCAGCCAGTTGACTTTTCGAGAGTTGAAATCGTCAACTGAATATCCTGATACGGCCTCACTGTTGGAGACAACAGTCGTTGACCAGTCAGGGTTGCCGGTATAAACCATGCCCGGAATGTTATGCGTCAGAGTTCTGTACTGTTCCTCGCTTTCTCGCAGGGCATCCTGAGCCTTTCTGTGCTCGGTGATGTCGTGGGCAATGCCCTCAACGGCAATGACGGCCCCGTCGGCATCAAATACGGGGACCTCGGTGACTTCCAACCTATGGATGGTGCGATCCTTGTGGTAGATTTCAACCTCGTAAGGGGGCTGCTGCTCGCCGCGAATGCTGAGGTTTGCGTGGTAAACGGCTGCGGTGTTGATACGACTGTCGGTGAGATACTTTGTATAATGAGTGAGAAAGTCCTTCTGTGAGTAACCGATGACGTTGGTGATGGAAGGACTGACGTATGTGAAGACGCCGTCCGGCCCGTGACTATAGAAGAAGTACTCCTGCCTGAGGCTTTCGACAATTCGCCTGTACTTTTGCTCGGCTTCCTGCTTTGCCTGCTCGGCGAGTTTGCGGTCAGTGATGTCGGTGAGGAAGCCGACATTGCATTCTGTGCCGTCTATAACGACCCTGGCTGTGTTGACATCGGCATAAAGTATTTCTCCGTCCTTTCGGAGGAAGGGGATGTCCGGCGCCAGGGTCTTTTCGCCGCGGGCCTGTGCCTCAAATTCGGCAAGAACGTGGTCGAAAGACTCCGGCGGGTGCACATCGGACAAAGTCATGTGCTTGAGCTCCTGCTCAGTATAACCCAACATCTTACGGACGGCAGGATTTGCATATTTAAGGTTTCTGGTCCGGATGTCTGCGACAATAATGCCCTCGGCGGCGCCTTCAAAGAGGGCTTTGTACCTATGTTCTGATTCTCTGAGGGCCTGCTCGGCCTTTTTTCGATCTGTAATGTCCCTTATGGAACCGGTAATCTGTACGATTGTGTCTGCCTGATAAACGGCGCTTCCGGTTTCCTCGACGAAGATGTAATCGCCGTCCCTTTTTATTAGCCGAAACTCCAACCGAGGCGCTTCGCCAGTTTTCAGTGTATGTGCCAGGTTGGCGAGGACATGGTCTATGTCATCAGGGTGGATGAACTCTGCTATATTTCTGCCAAGGACGTTGGCAACGGAATATCCGAAGGCTGCAACCTGCGGACTGATAAAGGTCACCGTACCATCCGGCGTTATGGAGTAGGTGAAGTCGCGTGTATTCTCGACGACAATACGATATTTTTCCTCGCTTTGCCGCAAGACTTCCTGGGCTTTCTTTCGCTGGGCGACCTCGTTTTCAAGCAGCGCCTTTGCCCGTTCGATTGTAGCAGTGCGCTGCTCAACTCGATTTTCCAACTCGTCGTGGGCCGCTTGAAGCTCCCGCTGAGCCTGCTTCTGTTCTGTGATATCATGTACGGTGCCGACGAGTTTTACGGCGCGGCTCTGCTTGTCACGATGCAATTTAGCAACGGAGTGAACAATCCGGTGGGTACCATCGGGGTGTACCACACGATACTCGACGTCAAAAAGCTTATTATGCGAAATGGCGGCGTCAAATGCGTCCTCAACGAGGCGCCTGTCGTCTGGATGAATGAGGTTGAGGAAGTTCTGGTAGGAAGGCTCGAATTTTTCGGGCTGGACGCCACAAATCTCGTAGCAACCCTGAGACCAAATAGCATTGTCGTCAACAAAATTTCGCTCCCAATGGCCGAAATGGCCCATCTTTTCGGCTTCGCCGCAGCGGCTGTGGGCCTGTCGGAGGGCTTCTTCGGCGCGGGCCTGCTGCTGTTCGGCCTGCTCCAACTGGGCAATCCGCGAGCGCAGCAATTGCAGCTCTGCGATGAGCACGTTTTTGGTCTTTTTGGCGTCGTCCATAGCCCCATCCTGATTGCCGGCCCGTACGGCATATATTACCAAATATCGTGCAGAATTTGTAGGGGTCTCTACGGTTCAATACCGAAAAACTTCATCCAATGTTCGGTTTCGACGTCGGTGAGCCCCCAGCGTTTTGCGGGCGGCTCCTCTGCCGGCCTGGTGCGGGTCAGCTCTGCGGTGAGCTTTTGCCAGAAGACCTCGGACTTGAGCGTTTGTGCCTTTCTGGCGTGGGCGGCGGCACGCACCTGGCGGTCGCTACTGACAACGGTCAGGTTTTTGGGCGCGGTGCTGGCTTTGATTTTGTCCTCAATTACCTTGTCTGCATCGGCGGCGAGACCTGAAAAAGAGACCTCCAGGTGGGTTATGTTATCGAATCGCGTCTTTTCGGGCGGTCCGGCGCCGTCGAACACGATCTCGCCTTTCTCGCCGGTCGCCCTTATGTACCTGCCCACAACGTGGCAGAGCTGGACTTCGGTGATTGCCTCGTGGGTGTGACCGACTTTTTGAACCGCCCAGAGCAGATTGTAACCGTCAATAATAATGGGCATTTAGTCAATCACCGGCAGAGAACCTTACTTCGCCGCCCACAATAGTCTTTTCGATTTTACCTTTTACGGTCCAGCCGTGATAGGGGCAGTTCCTGCTCTTGGAGTGGAATCTGTGGACGTCAATCCTGTACTCTGCATCCGGATTGATAACGGTGACGTCGGCCTGTCTGCCTTTGCCGAGTGTGCCCTTTTCGATGCCGATAATCTTTGCGGGTCCTTCGGACATCAGTCGAACGAGGTCGGGCCAATCGAGGATTCTGGGCTCGATCAGGGCCTTGACATAAAGGCCCAGGGCGCATTCGAGAGAGGCGATGCCGAAAGGAGCGGTGAGGAACTCAAGCTCCTTTTCACTCTGCAGATGCGGGGCGTGGTCGGTGACAAGGGCGTCAACGAGGCCCTCGCCGATTGCCTGCTTCAAGGCTTCAATGTCTTTTTCCGTTCTTAACGGGGGATTTACCTTGTAGTTGGTGTCGTAGTCGGCACATCGCTCTTCGGTGAAGAGCAGATGGTGGGGCGTGACCTCGCAGGTGATGGGCAAAGACTCCTTTTTGGCGGCCCTTATGAGGTCCACCGAGCCGGCGGTGGATATGTGCTGAGCGTGGTAGCGGACGTTTGTTTTCTTTATCAACTGGATGTCTCGCCAGAGCATGGCCTGCTCGGCGAGGGCGTCAATTCCGGGCAGTCCGAGTATTGTTGAATAGTATCCGGCGTTCATCACGCCGTCGCCGGCGAAGCCGTTGTCCTGGCAGTGCTGGGCGATGACAACGTCGAACATGGCGGCGTATTTGAGGGCACGGAGCATTACGGCGGGGTCCTGAATTCCGCCGCCGTCGTCTGTAAAGCCGACGGCGCCGGCCTCGGCCATGAAGCCCATTTCTGCGAGCTCGACGCCCTGCCTGCCTTTGGTTATGGCGCCCATCGTATAGACGTGGGTCTTGCGTGCCTGCCTTCCTTTTCGATGGATGTATTCGACATCGGTCTCGTTTTCGATGGGCGGGTTTGTGTTTGGCATACAGACGACGGAGGTGAACCCCCCTGCAACGGCCGCAGCGGAGCCGCTGGCAATGGTTTCCTCCTCCTCATCGCCTGGCTCTCTGAGGTGGACGTGGATGTCGATGAGGCCGGGTGTAACCAACTTGTCGGAGGCGTCTATAACGGTGTCGGCGGATTCTGCGCTGGTTCCTATTTCGGCGATTTTGCCATCGACGATGAGGATGTCGCATTTTCGGTCGATGCCGTTTGCGGGGTCGATTACGCGGCCGTGTTTTATTAGTAGGGATTGCATAGATTAAAACAAATCAATCTGAGTCCAAGAGATCAGGTTTCCTGAGCGCTTTCTTATCAGTTTTTTTCTTTGCCTGCTGGTCGAGGGCGGCAGCCTGGTTCACGAGGAAGAGAACCGCCATTCTGACGGCGAGTCCGTTCCTGACCTGGTCGAGTATGACGCTGTTGGGGCCGTCGGCGACTTCGCTTTCCATTTCGAGTCCCCTGTTGATTGGTCCGGGGTGCATGACGATAATATCGGGTTTCGCCCTTTTCATTCGCTCGACGGTGAGTCCGAAGTAGTGCGAGTACTCTCTTATGGAGGGGAAGGGATTTCCGCCGAGCCTTTCGAACTGAATGCGCAGCATGTTTATGACGTCGACCTTCTCGATGACGTCGTCGAGGGAATAGCTGACGCTGACGGGCAGGCGATTCACCTGGGGGGGCATAAGCGTGGGGGGGCCGACGAAGATGACTTCTGCGCCAAGTTTTGTCATTGCCCACATGTCACTTCGGGCGACCCGCGAGTGGGCTATGTCGCCTACGATTGCAATCCTCAGGCCTTCAAGAGTGCCCCTGTTCTTGCGAATGGTGTAGACGTCCAGGAGGCCCTGGGTGGGGTGCTCGCAATAGCCGTCGCCGGCATTGACGACGCAGGCGTCGATATTTCTGCTGAGGAATGTGGCGGCGCCGCCGGCGCTGTGACGAATCACGACGATATCGATACCCATGGCTTCGAGGTTCTTGGCGGTATCGAGAAGGGTTTCACCTTTGCTGACGGAACTGGCCTTTTTGGTAAACTCGATGATGTCGGCGCTCAGTCGGCCTGCCGCCAGAGCGAAGCTGTTTCGCGTTCTGGTGCTGTCCTCGAAGAAGAGATTGACGACGACCTTGCCTCGGAGCGGCGGCGCCTTTTTAACCGAGCGTGTGCTGATCTGCTCAAATCCTTCGGCAGTATCAAGGATGTGCGTAATCTCCTCGGCGGACAGATTCCGCAGTCCGAGAAGATGCTTGTGCAGCCACCTGAAGTGTTTATTTTTTCTTATGAGCGCCATAACCGTCTTCCGGCGCCCCGGCAATAACTGATTTGCCGTTCGGCGCGGGATTCTCTATTCAACAACGACTTCGTCTTTTCCGTCCGACTCGACGAGATTCACCTGGACCAATTTTCCCGGCTCGGCATCGACTTTGTAACCGGCGTAATCCGCCTGAATCGGAAACTCCCTTCCTGCTCGTTCGACGAGCACGGCGAGTCTAATAGCTTTTGGTCTTCCGAGGTCAATAAGCGCATCCATGGCCGCGCGGGCCGACCGTCCTGTATATAGAACATCATCCACCAGCACGATTATCCTCTCGTCAATTCCAAAGCCTATGTCGGTGATGCGGACCTGCGGCTGGTTGGAAGTCTGCGGGGAGTTGAGGTCATCCCTGTAAAGCGTAATATCGAGAGTGCCGCAGGGAATGTCCCTGTCGAGCTTTTTCGCCAGGAGCGCCGAGAGCCTCTGCGCGAGAATCTCGCCCCGGCTGAGAATACCGATTGCGGCAAAATCCGAGTCCGGGGGGTTCTCGGTGACAATACGTTCGGCCAAATCATCGAGAATCCGGTCAATCTGCTGTGAATTAAGGATTACCTTCATAATAGCGGCTCAGCCTCGGTACATAGTAACATTTTATTTGTCAATATAGCAGCGCCGGGCTTCAAACGCAAGATTTCCAAATCGGTATTATTTGCAGACCTTGTTGCATGCGGGGTCTTGCCGTATTTGACGGCAGGGTGAACGAGGGTACACGGTGCTGTTATAGGACCTTCAAGTGAAGCACAAGTGGGCTCGTCTTGGGTCAGAATGAGCATTCGGGCCTCGGTGCGACAATAGGGCTCGAACGCCGCAAGATTTGTGCTCTTACTTTGGAAAACCGGCCTTTACAATGTTAAAAACAGCCTTTTTTCGGGAACAAACCGGGAATAATTTGCTTGAAAACAACTGTGTTTTTTGGTATGATAGGGGCAAGAATTAAGGGGGCAGAAGACTGACGCCTCTTGAAGGGCGACCGGAGTGTGTCTTTCTGCCTGCCGGATTTTACCACCACCATGGAGGAATGGGATGGTGCGAAGTGCGAGAAAAGTGTTCTTCACGTGCCTGATAGCGTGTGCGGCGACGGTCCAGGCGGAAGCGGCCAGTCTAACCGACAAGACACTTCAGCCGGAGGGATTGAGTTACGTCGGAATTCATGCGTTGAGGCAGATGGACCCCAACTTGACGGGACTGGGCGTGAGGGTCGCCCTGGTCAGCCGAAGCATGACCTATGCGGAAGGGGAGCCGCAAAACGATTACCAGCCAAATGCCCGACATGACTGTTTCAGAGGAAAACAGTTCGGCTTCAATGATGGAGCAAGGATGGAAGCGGGGATTTCACCGCATTCGACGGCGATCTGCTCGATATTGCTGGGGAAAGATGAAACCGGCTTCGATGCGGAGTTGGGCAAATTCAATTACGAGGGGGCAGCCCCGTCAGCGACGGCTGACCTTTACGAGTTCTGGCATTTCCTGACCAATAACGTCTTTATGGGTGTGCCTCCGGAGGCGGACATATTAAGCGCGAGCATAGGGACACAATTCGAGGACTGGTGGACAAGAGGCATAGAATCCTTGGCGGAACAGTCGGGTCTGATTATTGTGGCTGGGATAGGCAATGGTTTGGCGGTGCACGACCCCGTGCTTTACCCGGCGGCGGGCTCAAACGTCATCGGCGTCGGTGTGATCGACTCGTTGAACAGCGAGGATCTTGCGACAAATCTGGGGCGATTTGCTCTGGCGTATCCGGAGCATTCGAGCGTCGGTCCCACAGAAGACGGTCGTTGCAAGCCGGATATTGTTGCGCCGGGCAACTGCCTTGCTGCGGGCATCGCGGAGCCGAATCGTTATGAGCCGACGGGCAACTGGTCGAGCTTTTCGACGCCGGCGGCGGCGGGCGCAATCGCGCTTTTGGTGCAAGAGGCCAAGGAGGAACCGACGCTGAGTCTGGCGGTCTCGCCAAGCGGCGGCAACTGTGTGATGAAAGCGATTGTTATGAACTCCGCCACGAAGCTGCCCTACTGGCACAAGGGCCTGCTTGAGGTGGAAGACGACCACTTTGCTCCGCTGGACCATATTCAGGGGGCAGGAATGCTGAATGCGGTGGAGGCTTACAATCAGCTTGTGGCGGGTCCGGCCGAGCCTGGCGAGGTTGCGGGTACGGGGTGGGACAACAACGCACTCGACAGGAACACCCACAGCGAAAACACTTACAAGGTCTCCTTCTCGGAGCCTGCGGGCAAGTTCATCACCGCGACGCTCGTATGGAACAAGCACTACGCGAGCACTTATCCTTTCGAGGCCCTGCCCGAGAAGGACGCAGACCTTCGGCTGGAAGTGTGGGCGGTGGACCCGAACAATCCCGGCAGAGATTACCTGCTGGATTACAGTGACAGCCCGGTTGACAACGTTGAGCACATTTACCGGCAGCCCGACCCGAATTATACCAATTACGAGATCGTCGTCTCCTATAGTGATGTCGAAGATTCGAATCAGGCGCCGGCTGTGCAGCAATACGCCCTGGCGTGGAACGTCGGCGGCGTGCCTGAAACGGACGACAGCCTCTTGTACGACCTGAATGCGGATGGGGTGCTGAACCGTTCGGACCTGGACGTTCTTATCGACAACTACATAACCTACAAAACGCCTGGCGGTTATTTCATGGGCGACATTGATTCCAACGGAGCGTTCGACGCGAACGACCTGCAAAGCTTTTTGAGCCGCATCAGCCCATAGGCGGATTGGGCCCGCGTCGTGCGGCGGTCTGTAATTCCAACCGGCAACTTCCCACAAGCTGTCTGCCCGAAGCTTCAGCGCCTCGCCACGCCTGACTTGCCCCACATCCACGGCAGGAAGGGGCTCATCTTGACCTCGTCTTCTCTGGAGCTTTTTGGCAAGGGTTTGCGGGTGGTGTGGAAAACTCAAGGGCAGGAAGGCCTTTTAATTGGCTGGCATTTCTGGTAAAAACACTAAGTATGGTGATTGGTTAAATGGTTAATTGGTTAAATAATTACCACTCTACTAATTTAGTTTTTTGGTTGTTATGAAGCTGATTGTCAGGAAATCCCGGCTCGGTGGTGAGGCGGCTATGCCGGCGTCGAAGTCGCATACCATCCGTGCGGTTGCAATGGGGTCTTTGGCTGTGGGGCAAAGCGTAATTCGCAGACCGCTGGATTCGGGCGATACGCAAAGTGCGGTGAAGTGCTACCGGGCCTTAGGCGCAAAGATTGATACGTCGGACCCGGAAGGCTGGAGAGTAGCAGGCACGGGCGGGCAAATCAAGGCGGCGCGCGAGACCATCGACGTAGGGAATTCCGGTACGACTCTGCGTGTTGGCATCGGTTCTGCGGCCCTTGCGGGCGCCGGCCAGACGACGACTTTCACCGGGGATGAGCAAATCCGGAGCAGGCCTGTTGGGCCGCTGCTGGAGGCCATGAACCACCTTGGGGCAAGATGCCTCAGCATGAACAATAACGGCAAGGCGCCGGTCGAGATAACGGGCCAACTGAGAGGCGGAAAGACCTCAATTGCGGCTACAACGAGCCAGTATCTAACCAGCCTGCTGCTGTGTACGCCGCTGGCACGAGATGATACCGAGATAGATGTTACGCTGCTGAATGAGCCGGGGTACGTGCAGATGACGCTCGATTGGCTGGACAAGCAGGGCATCGAATACAAGAATGAGGATCTGCGGAAGTTCAAGGTCAAGGGGGGGCAGAGCTACAAGGGATTTGACGCAACGATACCTGCGGATTTTTCGAGTGCGACGTTTTTCTTGTGCGGTGCGGCGCTGGTTGGAGATGAGGTGACACTGTTGGGGCTGGATTTTTCGGACAGTCAGCCGGACAAGGCGGTGGTCGATTATTTGAGGGCGATGGGGGCGGATATCAAGATCGAGTCCGATTCAATAACGGTTAGAGCCGGGCCACTCAAAGGTGCTGAATTAGATATGAACAAGACTCCGGACGCCCTTCCGGCGATGGCGGTGGTGGGTGCTTTTGCGGAAGGCGAGACGCGCCTCGTAAACGTGCCCCAGGCTCGCAGCAAGGAAACGGACCGCATCAAATGTATGGCTGAGGAGCTGAAGAAAATGGGCGTGGATGTTGAAGAACTCGCCGACGGGCTTATAATACGGCAGAGCCGGCCTAAGCCGGCCCGGCTTGACGGTCGAAGCGACCACCGCATCGTAATGGCATTGTCGCTGGCGGGTTTGGCCATTGAGGGCGAGTGCACTGTAGACACCGCCGAGGCGATGAGCGTTACGTTCCCGAGCTACGTGGAGCTGATGAAAGGCATCGGCGCCGACATGGCCATCGAATAAGTAACGAAACTATAGTTGGGAGATTTGACAGAAATGATAGGATGTCACGTTGGACGATTTTTTCAGGTAACGGTAGCGGGCGGTTCGTATCAGGAGGGTTTGACGGCGGTGCTTCAGGGTCATCCGCCTGGGATGCTGCTGACTGAGCAGGAGATATACGGAGATTTGCTTCTTCGCAAACCCGGTGCCGATGAGCTTTCGAGTCCTCGCAAGGAGCCGGACCTTCCGATTATCTACAGCGGGCTGAACGCGGCCGATACCGTCGAAGGCGCGGGAAACAAGAACCACACTAACGGGACGCCGCTTTCGATATTGATTCCGAACCTGGACCGGCATTTCATCCACATCAAGCAGTATCAGGACACGAACCGGACGCCTCGGCCGGGGCACGCATCCTACGCATCGTTCATGAAGTACGGACCCGATGACGATGCCATCGGCGCCGGGATATTCAGCGGACGCTATACCTCCACTATCGTGGCGGCAGGATACGTTGCCAAGAAGGTGCTGAACAAGTGCGGTATAGAAGTGTTCGCGTATGTCAAGGAATTGGCTTCGGTTCGCTGTCCGGATGTTGCTCACGATAGTGCCCTTGAGCATACCAACAGGTACAAGCAGATGCGGCGCGACCTGGACCCGTTCTATCAGGAGATTTACGTGAAGGGCCGGCTGACGATGGAGATGCGCTTTCTGGAGAAGATGAAGATATTAGCCGAAGTTGAGCAGGAGTTCGACGCTATCCGGAACAAGGCGCCGAGGATGAGTGGGCAAGCCGTTAAGGACAAGTACAAGGTGCATCCGGTGTTGAACTGCCCTGATATAGAGGCAGCAGAGGCGATGGTTGAGGCGTGCAACAAGATTAGCAAGACGGGCGATTCAACAGGCGGGCTGGTCGAAATCGTCGTTACAGGTGTTCCCGTCGGCCTGGGGGAGCCGGTCTTTTGCAAGCTGGACGGCGAATTGGGCAGGATGTTGGGCATCGGCGCGGTCAAGGGCGTGGAGGTGGGAGCGGGTTTTGCGGTCAAGGATATGACCGGCAGCCAATCGAACGACCAGATGCGGTCGGAAGACGGGGAAGTGACATTCGCATCGAACAATGCGGGGGGAGTGACGGGCGGTCTATCCACAGGGCAGCCGATTATTGTCAGACTTGCCGTCAAGCCAACGCCTACGATTGACAAGCCACAGAGGACGATTGACAAGTATACCCTCGAGAACAAGCAGTTGGCGGCGATTACGCGACGCGACCCCACAATTGTTGCGCGAATCTGGCCGGTGGCCGAGAACTACACCGCGATGGTAATACTCGACCACCTGCTGGCCCACTACGGCTACCAGGCATTGAAAGCCAGGCTCCAGCGTTAGGCGGTATACAAGACAAAGCCCCGGAATCATCCGGGGCTTTGTTTTATTGTTTACCCATGTCCGCCCGTGCGAGGGCAGAGCAAGCCGAGCCGAGACGTCGCACGGTCAGGCGTTTACCACGGGACATCCATTGGCAGCGTTTGCGACCAGGCGGTCTCGTTCTTGTTTGGCGAGCGGTCGCGGGCCTTGACACGGAAGTAGAGCGTTTGTCCACTCAGGCCTACGTAGGTCGTGTAGATGTATGGCGGCCCGGCGAACTGCATCCAGCCGCTGCTGAACCCGCTTCGGTTGGTGCACTCGAAGAAGAATTCGAGACCATTACCTTCGGGGTCGATGGTAGTTGGATCGGCCCTCATCGTAGCATAGTAGTCCCAAATGGGGTCAGGTCCGAGCCATATCTGGTGCGGCGTGCCGTCGATACTATAGCCGTTGACATCCAGGATGCTGTAGTCCCAGAGCATTGGGTCAGGGGTCGGGGCATTGACGTCCGGGGCCTCTGGCGTCATCACACAGACCTGGTCGGACCAGAAGGTTTCGTTCTGCTTGGACGATTTGTCTCTGGCCTTGACGCGGTAGCAGTATTCGGTTTCGGGCTGGAGATCGAAGTCTGTCCAGGTGGGGTTGACGCCTTCTGGGAAGGTGAGCCAGCCGCTGTCGTACGCCAGTGTGTCATTTTGGAACATGTACTCGACCTGGTGGACATCGTATGAGATACTGGAGACGAGCACAATGGAATTCGGGGCGTTTGGCTCGGCGCTTATAATATAGGGAGCGGGCGCCGGCGGCGTGGTGTCTTCTGTGGGCTCCTCGCCTGAGACGAGAGCACAGCGGACTACCGACCATCTGGTCTCGAGCCATTCATCCTGTGGTCTTGTCGGTCTGACCTCTCTTGCCTTTACCCTGAAGCACAGCTCGGTGCCGAGAGCAAGGCCGTCAATCTGGTAACTCCGACTGGTCTGCCATCCGCTGTCGTAACTATCATTGCTTACGCACTGGAAGTAGTACTGGATACCCCAGCCCCACGCGTCGTATGTGGCCTCCGCCCTCATGCGAATTCCGAAAGGCGGGGTGGTAGACATCGAATAGGGCTCAATTTCCCACCTGCTGGGGTCGGGAATGGGTGGTCTGACATCCTGCACGAGCCAGCAGGCGGCGAAGAAGGCAAGGTCCGTATAGTCGACATAGGTATCATAGCTTAGGTCGGAGCCGTCACACCAATCATTGTTATCTGAGCAGCCCTCTTCGAGCCAGCCCTCGGCAAACACGGCGTAGTCGAGGAAGTTGATTATTCCGTCAAAGATGAGGTCGCAGATTCTGCAGGGCTCGGCCCAGAAGCTGAGCGGATAGTGATAACCCATATCGACAATACCCTTATCGAAGGCCTCGTCGGTACGCGTGGTGTAAACTGTGAGTCCTAACATGCTCGCATTAACGCTGCCGGTATCGACAGAGGGGCTGGTCTGCGGCTGTCCTGCGGCGGTCTGGCTGAGGTAGTAGTCGCCCAGAGGACCTGTTGCAAACAGTGGGTCGGCATTGATGTTGGCGGGCGCCCACGTAGGCAGGGGGCAGCCGTCCTCGAGCCTGATACCGGATATTCCACCCTTAATGTTGCTGTACGAGATGGTGAGCCTGGAGGCGGCCTGGCCGGAGTCGAAGCCGGTTCCTATTGCGATCTCGTCTCCATCGAGGGCGTAGTTATTCCAGAGGATGGAGTCTGTGACGGTGGTTCTATTTCCGTAGCCGCAGTAGAGTGCTCCGCCGAACCCTGTATTTCCGTTAAGTCGGCTGAAGGTGCCCGGGCAAGCATTGCCGGACAAGGTGCAGTTGCCAATGACAGGCTCTGTGTACCAGTTGGCGGAGATACCGCCGCCGTCGCGTCCGGCCTGGTTGTTTATAATCAGGCAGTTGAATATGTAGGGCGAATCTGGTCCGCCGCTGAGATATATGCCGCCGCCCGACGTATTTGCGACATTATGTGTCAGTACGCAGTCGCTGATGAGTGCGGGCGTGGCCCAGCACCATATACCGCCGCCCTGTCCGACAATGGAGGCGTTGGGGTCGTTCGGGTCGTTGGGGTCGACGACGGCGACGTTTGGCGCCTTGTTGTATCTGATATCGCATCGGCTAATGGTCACGGTGATTGCGCTTTCGCAATAGAGGCCCGCGCCGCGATAGGCGGTATTACTGAAGAGGTTGCAGTCGATGATGGAGACATCATTGGCGTCGACGACACAGATGGCGCCGCCGTCGGCGTTGGCGTCGTTACGCCAGAAGGACGAGCCAAAGACGACAGCGGAGCTGTTGGCATCAAAAAAGACTCCTGCTCCATACTGAGCGAGGTTGTCAGCGAGGTTGCAGTCATTGACCTCTGAAGCGGCATTGACATGGTGGTAGAAGATACCGCCGCCCCAGCCGGCCGAGTTTTCGTTGAAGCTGCATCGTTTGAACACAGCGGCGCTGTTGACGTCGCAGTAGGCGCCGCCGCCATCGCTGTCAGCGGTGCAGTTGATGACGGAGCAGTTGGTAAACACGGGAGCAGCATTAACGTCAACGTAGATGCCTCCGCCGTTTCCACCGATGCCGAATGCGCTGGCGGCAGCGGAACAATCGCGAATAATCGTATTTCTGATGGTCGGAGCGCTGTTTGAATCGATGAATATGCCGCCGCCGTTCTCAGCGGTGACGCTTCCGTTGATGATGGTAAGTCCGTCGAGAATCGTGTTTGCGTCTTCGCCGCTGTTAAAGGTGAAGCCTCGGCCGGCCTGTGCGCAGTCGACGACGGTGCGGGCCACGACGTTGGGGTCATCCGGATTGGTGCTGGTGACGGTGATGGCTTTGCCGCGCAGATTGATATTAGCGTCGTAGACGCCGGCGGCGACGATAAGTATGTCACCATCTCTGGCATCATTGATGGCGGTCTGGATGGCATTGGGGTCGCCTGAGACCTCGATGATATCAGGCAGCTCGAAGCTAACGATGACCACTTTGTCCCTGGTCATTGTAACGACATTGTTGGGCTCTGTAGACAGGTCATGATCGGTGCCGGTCCATTTCTTGACCCTGTAGTCGGGGTCGGGTATTGCAAAAAGCTCGACCGGACCTTCATACTGAAGCCCGCTGGCAGGCAGAATTGCGCCGTGACCACCGAGAACGATTGTCGCCAGGTGGTATACTCGGATTCTCTCAAACCGAACTTTGACGACTTTGTCCTGGGTCATGGTGACTGTGTTGTTCGGGTCAGTGGAGGTATCATCATCGGTGCCGGTCCATACGACTCTATAGCAGACCTTGTTAATCTCGTCACAGTACGGATAGGCGGTAAGCTGGATCACCGAGTTTCTGGGATAACGTCCGCCGCCGCTGGGTTCAACAAAGCCGTCGGCAGCAGCGGGATCAACGGGTCTGCCGTTTGCATCGACAATGACAACTGTCAGCTTCGGCATAGAAGCGATCAGGTAATGATAGCCCATGTCGACGATGCCGATGTCGCCCCAGGCGTCGGTTCGTGTGGTGTATATGGCGGGATGCAGCTCGACATCAGGATGGTTGACATCATTGCTTCCGGCGTCGACGCAGTTGCTGTCAATTGGCTGGCCTGCGCCGGTTTGACTCAGATAATATCCGACCACAAAATTGGGGTCTTCCTGCAGATTGTGACTGCCGGGCCAGAGGTCATGGCGCCACTCCAGGTAGCTATTGGTGTCGGGAGCGGTCCAGCCGTTCAGTGTGCAATCTTCTTCGAGGTAGATAGGCGGCCCGAAGGTAAGTGCGGCAATTGCAGCACCCAGGTTGACGCGAGGCTTTGTGATGGCCACTTTCGTATCGGTCACGGGGTCGCCCGTATCGATGAGCAATTGTCTGACCTCTTCGGGTGAGAGGTAGCTTCGGAGCTTGACCATAGCAGCTCTCTGGAGGCAGGCGACGGCGCCGGCCGCGAAGGGACATGCGGCGGACGTGCCACCGAAGCCTGTGACATAGTTGCCTGGGTCGTAGCCGGCAGCGCCCACGATATCCGTGGTGTATATGGGGTCGCCAGGAGCCAAGATATCGAGTATCTCGTCAGTATTCGAATACTCGGTGACGCGATCATTTGTGTCATATACGGCGCCGACGGAGATAACGCTTCCGAGGGCGGCAGGAGCTACGATACCGTCGATGGCATACTCATTTCCGGCAGCAGCCAAGAGGGTAATTCCGACCTGTGCAGCATTATTAGCAGCCATGGTGAGGGCCGGGTTTGCGGCTTCGGCAAGTGCCACGTTGTTGTAAAGCTCAAATCCGCCCCAACTGTTGCTGATAACCATAATGGGATTTTGTGGGTCGTCGTTTCGGTGTGTGACACACCAATCCCAGGCGGCGATGGCAGCATCAGTCAGAAGCAGGCCGTCTGCGTCAGCGAACTTAAGGGCGTATATCTTTGCATTGTATGCAACGCCGCCGATGTAATCTCCGACGGTGCCGAGGCTTCCGGCTGCGATGCCGGCACAGGCGGTACCGTGTGCGTCATCGGCGGGCATAGGATCAGCGTCCCCTTGGCCGGTATCATAACCGCCGATAACCTTGGTGTTCGGGAAGCCGTTATTTCCGAGCATGGGATGCGTGTAGTCCACACCGCTATCGACTATCGCTACAGCCACCCCGCTACCGTCGTATGCCTGTCGTGCCTGGAGTGCATTGGCCAGAGGAATAGCCTGTGCCAACATCCTCCTGACCTGCCTTGCGGGCTCGAGACGTACAACAAGTGGGTTGGCCATCAGCCTGTTGAGCCCTTCGCTGGTGATCTGTCCGGAGAAGGCGGTCTGGTTCTGGTAGCGATAGCGGAGAGTGAACTCGGCAGGTAAGAGGGTGGCAAGCACCGTGGCCTGTCTTGCAGCAATTTCGGCCCTGAGGGTGGCTACGGACTCTGGTGAATCCCAGTCGGTGGTGGTCCTCAACTGTGTGGGCTCACGGAGGCTTACGATAACCTTTGCGTTGCCCTGGGCGCCGAACTGGTCGTAGACAGCCTGGCTGTCCACGAGGACCGTCCCGCCGGCTGTAGCCGAACCGGATGCTGCGCCGTCGCCTGATGCGAAATCATAGGTCTGATTCGGGTCGTAAGGGGGCCCGATATCGGTGTATGCAATAGTCAAGGCGGACGGCATGGGATATGCGGACCCGCCGCCGCCGACGGCGACCTGGGCGCCTCTTTCAGCTCTGTTAGCCCAGATAATGGAGTCGATAACGTCGACATCGCTATCGTAGGAACAGTATAGCCCTCCGCCGTAAGCGTTGGGGTCGGTTGCCACATTATCAGCAATAGTGCAGTTGGCGATTGCGCCTTGGAAGTACCAGTTGCAGGAGACGCCGCCACCGTCTCGTGCAGCCCTGTTGCGGGTAATCAGGCAGTTCTTCAGTTCTGAGACGACGCTGGAATCCGGGTTGTCATATCCGGCAAGGTAGACACCGGCGCCGGAGCCGCTCGTAGTGTTGTCGGTGATAATAGTGTCCGAAATCAAGGCGTCGGAACCGAAGCAGTAGAGTCCGCCGCCGGCGCCGAGGATGGTTCCCGGTGGCAGGTATGGCATGAGAGACTCGTTGGGGTCAGTCAGCCGTGCGAGCTGGGAAGCGGTGTTGCGCGAGATGGTGCATCGGGCGATGTATGCCAGGCTGTCGACAGAGGCGACGGCGCCTCCAACATAGGAGGAGTTGTCGGCCAAATTACAGTCGGCGACGTTGACGTCTGAGCTGCTGGCGTAGATGGCCCCGCCGACGGACGCGGAGTTGCCCGTGAAGTCACATCCGGCAATTACAGCCGATATGGCGTTGTTGACACAAATACCCGCTCCATAGCCGGTCCACTGGTCATCGTAGTAGCTTGTGCGGTTGGCGCGGAAGGAGCAGCCCTCGAATTCGGTTTCCGAGTAATCGGCACAATAGACGCCTGCGCCGAAGGCAGGTGCTCGCCAGGTTTCCCACGGCAACTGACGTGCGCCGTAGTAATGTAATCCGCCGATTCCTCCGACGCTGCTCTCGGTGACATTGTTGAGGAAGGAGCAGTTTGTGAACGTGGCATCGGCAAATGCATCACAATACACGCCGGCACCGTTTACGCTGTATCTCCACTGGTCGGTGTCGTTGGGATTGTCGGGCGACAGACCGCCATATCCTCCCCTGGCGTATTCTTCCGAACCACCGTTGCCGCCGTTGCCGGCATTACCTCCGATGGCTCTGCAGTTCTCGACGGTGCAGTCAATAAATGTCGCGGTGGAGTCCTGGAAGCAGAAGATGCCTGCGCCGAGAACACGGCCCGGCACTCCTCCGTCTCCACCATCTGCATCGTTTTGTCCGTTGCCGCCGTTGCCGGCGTTACCACCGGTGGCGGTGCAGCCCCTGACGGTGACTTTGTGGAAGAACGGCTCGCCTGAAGCGACGCAAATACCTGCGCCCAGAGCGGCGCCGCCGGCGCCGCCGCGGCCGCCGGCGCCGTAGATGGCGCCATTGCCGCCGTCGGTGCCGCCGCCGCCGATGACGCGGCAGTTCTCGACAAGCACGTTAGTGATGATGGGCTCGCCATCTGCGATAAAGATACCTGCACCTGCAGCGAGCCCGCCGTCGCCTCCGGCGCCGCCGGTCTGTCCGCTTACCTGTCCAGGCAGGCTGGTTCCAGCCTGTCCTCCTCTTCTTATGCAGTTCTTGACCACGCAGTTTGCCACGATATGGTCGCCGCTGATTATGATTCCGCCGCCGATGCTCGCACCCGGCGTCTGACCCTGCAGGTCGTTCGCATCTATTGCGTCGTCACCAGCGATGACGTAAATATCGGAGTTCATAATGGTCAGACCGTTGAGAACGACGGTTCCACCGAGTTCACCGAGGAGCACGAAGCCGCCGACATGTTCGCCCTGGTCGCCGTTGCAGTCGATTACCGTGGCGGCGACGACCTGCGGGTCATCCGGATTGGTGCTCGTGATGGTAATATTCTTGTCAATGATGAACCCTGTTCCGACATGGGTTCCGCTGTGGACGATGACAGTGTCACCGTTTTGTGCGTCCTCGACGGCCTCCTGGACGGTCATGTAGGCGGCGGTCGGCACTTCGAGAGTCCGGCGGATATCCGGCTCGAACTCGACGGTGACGGTTCGGTCGCCCCTCATTCTTATGGTATTTTCGTTTGTGTTCCAGGATGGGTCGTTATCGGTGCCGGTCCAGCTTCTGACGCGATAACCGTCATCCGGCTCGGCAAACAGATAGAAGAAGGGGCCGAAATACACGCCACAGGTGCCGGCAAGACACGGGTCGGTGCAAACGCTGACGGTTCCACGGCCTATTGTCTCAATGGTCAGCCAGTACGGAGTGACATCATAATGATAGCCGAGGTCGGGCTTGCCTTCGTCAAGCTCATGGTCGGTCCTGGTAGTAAGATAGTCGCCGAGGTCGGTGATATTTCCGATTCCCCAGTCAACAGCGGGGCTGTCACTGGTCTGACCGGCGAGGACCTGGCTGAGATAGAACTCACCGAGGGGCCCGTCGGCAAATCGAGGAGAATCGGCGCCGAAGTTCTTCCCGGCGTCGGGAACGGGGCCGAAGATGAGTGTTTCATCACCGTTGTAGTAATCACCATCCCTGTTATCGGCAAAGAGGTTGTGACTGAGGTTGACATCGCTGACGGCGGTTTCGTATATAGCGACACCGACGCTTCTATGGAAGATACAGTTCGTGACAGTGGCGGCATGGCTCACATCCGAGTCGTAGTAGAGGCTGCCTCCTTCTCTGCCGGGCCAGTCAAGCGAGCGAGATCTGTTATCACTGAAGGTGCAGTTGATAATCCTTGGGTCGGCCCTCAGGAAGCTTGCAACGGCCCCGCCGGCGCCCTCGGCAAAGTTGCCGACAAACAGGCAATTGCGGACGCTTGGCCGAGAGATGCCAATAAATGCGACTGCGCCGCCGACACTGTCACTGGCGTTGTCGATCATTTCGGAGTTGATGAGGTTCAAAGAGCTGTTGAGTGTGACGATACCACCTCCGGTTCCGAGTCCGGCCTCAGAAACGGCGTAGTTCGCGCGAATACTGCTTCCGATGATGTTGACGACGGAGTCATCGGCATAGGTATTGCTCAAGTATACACCGCCGCCGGAGGCCGCCATATTGTTGAAGATGGAGCAGTGGACGAGATTGGCATCGCATTCGTGGAAGAATATAGCGCCGCCGATATCGTCCGCGGCATTGGCATAGAAAATGGTCCTTTCCATGGTAAGGTCGTCCCTGTTGGCCGGGTTCGGGTCGCCTCTTCCTCTGCAATAGAGTGCGCCGCCTCGCCCTTCGAAGCCGACCGGATCAACAGCAACATTGCGGTTGAAGATGCAGTCGATAAAGGAGAGATGTGCGAAAGTATTGCAATCAACCGCACCGCCTCTTGTGGCGGAAATGTTCCCCGTGAAAGTGCATCTGTCGAAATCGGCGACAAAGTTGGCGTCCGAATGAATTGCGCCGCCGGCGCCTGCCTGAGCCGCATTCTCGACGAACAAGGTGTCAACGAAAACGCTGTCAGCGGTAACATTCGTCTGGCTCTTGCAGAAGTAAATAGCGCCGCCCGAGCTTACGGCCTCGTTCTCGTTGAACTGGCTGTCAGCAACAAAGACAACACAGTTGGGTTCGAGATAGACCGCGCCGCCATATCCGGCGGGGAAGTATTCGATGCCGCGGACGCCGTTGGGACCTTCGACGCCGTTGTCGGGGTCGCCTTCGGGCCAGTCCTCAACAGGCCCGCCGGCGCCGCCGACGCCTGCTGCGCCTTGCCCGTAGGTATTGGCGTTGAAGGAGCACTCACTCATTGCAAGTGTGACGTTGTGTGCGGCGTATATGGCGTTACCCTTGAACACACCAAATGCGCTGCCGCCGTTGCCGCCGGCGCCTCCGTCATTGAAAAGGTCTCCCGCCAGCAGACCGAGTCCCGCTTCAACGTCGACGTACCATCCGTCGCGTCCCATTCCGCCGTCGCCGCCGCTGCCTCCTGCGCCGCCGCTGACAACATTTTCATTGAACGTACAGCCGATAAGCACCGGCGCCGACATCTCATCACAATAGATGGCGCCGCCAAGACCTGTCCCGTTAGCATCTCCGCCGCTGCCTCCACGTCCGCCGGAATTGCTGCCGTACCACATATAGAAGACATCGGTCCACGGTCCGGTTCTATAGCCGGCCCCTCCGGCGCCGCCCATTCCTCCTCTGCCGCCGAAGGCCGAGTTATCTGTCATATTGCAGTCTTCAATGGTCGGACTGCTGTTATATCCGCAATATATGGCGCCTCCGCAGCCGTGGCCGACAGCATCACCACCTGCACCGCCGACGGGGCCCGGATATGTGTCAACATTGTAAGGAGGACTTAACGTGCCCTCCGGCGGGGAGTCAGGATAGTCGTCAGCGGTGTCTCCGTCTCCGCCGACCGGTCCGATTGCCCGACATTGTTCGATAATGCAACGGCGGATAACGGGGCTGGTGTTCTCTCCACAGTAGATTGCCCCTCCATAGCCGTTGCCGACGGCGCCGCCGCCGCTGTATGTGTTGGCGTCGTACAGATCTCTGGGCCGCGGGTTGTCGCTGCCGTCATAGCCTCTGGGTCCCTCGACATATCCGTTTCTGATGGTGAAACCATCTATCACGGTGTTGGCATCCTCGCCGCTCTGGAAGATGAAGGCTCGGCCTGCCTGCTGACAGTCGATTATGGTTGCCTTTACGAAGTTCGGGTCATCGGGCCTGATTGACTTCAACGTTATCTTCTTGCCATTCAAGTCAATTCCGTCGGGGTTGCTGACATAATATACACCGGGCTCCACTGCAATGACGTCGCCCGAAGCAGCGTCCTGGACGGCCTCCTCAATGGTGTCGAAGTGCTCGGGCACAAAGATTGTCCGGACGGCCTGGAAGGTGACGGTCACGGTCCTGTTGGAATACATAGTGGCTGTGTTGGTAAACGCAACAGAGGAGTCGTCGTCCGTGCCTTTCCACTTGACCGTATAGCTGGTCGGGTCATTAGGCTGTGCCGTGAGCGAGACCACGGTGTACCTAAGGAATCGCCCGCCCAGCGGACAGCGGTTCGGATCATCAGGCCCATTTGCGTCAATGGGGTCAATCTCCACCGTACCGTGCTGTGCACCCTCAATTTTTACGCACAGGTTGTGCCAGATGCGCGGGGCATAGTGCACACCAAGGTCAAGTTGACCTTCATCTGGTCCGCCGTCGGTGCGTGTTGAATACTCGTGGAGGCCCAGATTCTCGGCGAGATCGCTTCCCACATCGAGGCAGGGGCTGTTTACGTCCTGTCCGGCGTCAATTTGACTCAGGAAGTAGTTGTGCCCGACGAAGCAGGGGTCTGTATCCAAATTGCCGGTCAGCCAGTTGAGAGTCCGTCCGGGCTCGACCCAGATGGCCTCCGGCGCCTGCCCACCCTGGATATCACAATAGGAGACGGTGAGCTCGGCGGGCCTCTGGATATAGTTCGGGTCGGCATCGCTGCCAAGAGCAATCTGATTGCCGTTGGTTCCGCTGTTACCCCAAAGGATACTATTAATCAAGTTGGTAACGCTCTCATAGGAGCAGGCTAGGCCGCCTCCTCTGCCGTGCTTGTCGCCGGGTCGGTCGAAGGCGAGGTTGTGTGCGATGGTGCAGCTTGTAATGGTTGGCCTGACGAACCAATAGGAGACCACGCCTCCGCCGTCGAGAACGGCTGAGTTTCCTTTAACCAGACAGTTCCTAAGTATGGGCCAACTGGTTCCTCCGCCGAGATACACTCCGCCGCCTGAGCCTGATGCGGTGTTGTCGGTCACGAAGCAGTCTTCTATTACCGCCTCGGAGCCCCAGCAGAAGATTCCGCCGCCGCCGCCATAGAAGTAGTCGCCGAATTGTGGACCATAATCGAAACCAATCCAGAATCCTCTGGCCCGGTTGCGATTTATGGCACAGCCTTTTATTCTTGGGGCGCCCTCGTTCCAGAACAGACCGCCACCGTGGTCGGCGAGATTGTCGCTTATGACACAGTCAAGGACGGTCACGCTGGGCAGGTTCGGGTCCTCGGACTCATCTCCACGCCAGCAGATAGCACCGCCGAACGTGGCCTGGTTGCTATTGAAGGTGCTATTGGTGATTGTTGCGCTGTCGGCCTGGTCCCAGTACAGCGCGCCGCCGGAGGCGAAATATCCGTATGCGGCATTTCGGACAAAGTTGGAGTCGCTGATAACGAGCGAACGGACGTACGGCAGGAACACGGCGCCGCCCTCGTCAGCGGCATAACTATCGCTGAAGTCACAACGACGGATCGTCACCTGACAGCTTCGTCCGAAGTGCAAGGCGCCGCCATCGCTGCCCTGAGCGCGATTGCCTGCGTAGTTGCAGTCAGTAAGCTCTGCTGCGCTGAAGTCGCCGAAGTGCTGTGCGCCTCCGTAACTCGATGCTGAAACGTTGTTAATGAAGTTACAGTCAGTGACAGTAGCGGTGCAGTAGGGCTCGTAGTACTCGGCGCCTACGACGGCCGGCCCGCCGCTGGTATCGGTCATGTTGCCGCTGATCTCGCACTTGGTAAGCCGAACTTCGCATCCGAAGTCGTAATAATTGCCGCCCACGAAGCTCAGAGTTGAGCTTCCGGAGCTCTCGCCGGCATTGCCCACCGGGGCGCCGTCGACGCTGGCGGCGTTGGTGCCGCCTAATCCGCCGGGCCAGCTATTTGTCGTGACAAGGGTGTCGGCTTCATTATCTGTAATGCTGGCGTCCGAGACGTCAATTGTGCTTCTTCGACCACAGTATATGGCGCCGGCCCACGACACGGTACCATTACGGCCTCCGGCGCCGCCGTCTCCGCCTCGAGCGCCATCGGCGTTCACCTCAGACGCAACACCGTTTCCGCCGGCGCCGCCGACATTACCCTCTCCCTGCAAGGTGCTGCATCCTTTGACTACGCATCTGTTAATTGTCACGCGGCAGTCGTTTCCAAAGTACATTGCACCGCCGTAAGCGTTCCCACCGTCCCCGGCAATTCCGCCCGCGCCTCCACCGACGGTATCCAAAGGCGAGCCAGCAGGTCGGACGCCGTCGCCGCCCCTGCCGCCTGCGCCGCCGTTGCCGCCGATAGCACGGCAGTTTGTAATTCTGCAATTACGGATGGTCGGGTTGCTTCCATCAGCAAAGTAGAACGCGCCTCCGTAGCCGTCGCCGCCCCTGCCGCCGTCGCCGCCGGGCCTGCCGGCCAAAAGCGCGCTGCCTGCGCCGTCTGCACCGCTGCCTCCGAATTGGCCGCGTGCGATACAGTCGCGGATAACGCAATTCGAAATAGTCGGGCTGCTGGGGCCGAAGCTGATGATGGCGCCGCCGAAGGCGTCTTGGCCCGGAAGACCCGGGAAGCCCGAGGGCGCCCTTACCGCGGAATTGCCGCTGGCATCGCCGTTGATGATGGTCAAGCCGTCAATCACGGCGTCAGGACCTTCACCGCCTCTGAAGATAAAGGCAGGCCCGCCGCCGCCACAATCGATAATGGTTGCGGCAACCACACACGGGTCATCGGGATTAACACTGGCGATGGTTATCGACCTTCCATCAAAGTCAAGACTGTGCTCATTGTGGACGTCGGCAGCAAGAACGATGCGGTCGCCGCTATTGACGGTGTAGGTTCCGTCGGTCTCTGTGGCAGTCAGAGCTGCTCCGACAGAGCCGAAGTCGGCCGGGATGTGGAAGGTCTGCGCCGGTTCAAACTCGACAACGAAAGACAGCCTGGAATTCATCAAGACTTCCAGGGTGCTGCTGGTGGATATCAGCAGATTGTTTCTATCATACCACCCGCGGACGCGATAGCCCGGTTCGGGCTCTGCGGTCAGGGTGACCAGCATACCGGCGTAGAAGGTGTAAGAGCACATGGAGGCGTCGCAAACGACCGGCTCGACGGACTCCGGTCTCGGGTCGCACATGCCGTGCCCGGTGACGACATTCACATCCAATCGGAAGGTGTCTGTTGAGTAGTGATAGCCCATGTCGACCCTACCGACATCGTTGGCGCCACACGTGCAGGTAGTGTAGCTATCCATCGCAATGTTGGGGTCATCTGCGAAACCGCTTCCGGCATCGACACAGAGACTGGTCACATTCTGGTCGGGAGCCTGGCTGAGATAGTAGAATCCGACGTAGTTGGCATCGTACTTGGAGGCAAACTCGGGATCCACGTTGATATTGTTGCAGTACCAGTTCAATCGTCCCTGGTCCTCCACGAAGACGGCGCAGGGGTCGATCAAGCTGTTGTCGATGAGGTTGCCCGGGTCGGCCTGGCAGTTGGGATCATCATCAGGATTTCCCCATCCTTCCACAAGGCTGTAGGAAACGGTAAGCTCAGCGGGCCTCGGTGAGGCATTGGGATCGAGGACGCCTCCGAGTGCGATTTGGCTGCCGCCGAGAGAGGCGTTGCCCCAGAGAATACTGTCGATAAGCGTGATGTTGCTCTCGTAGAACCCGGCCAAGCCGCCGCCTCGTCCTCTGCGGTATGCTTGCGGGTCGTAGAGCAGCGTATCATAGACGATGTTGTCGACAATGGTGCAGTTTGAGATGGTGGGCCTGACGGACCAGTACGCAACAATACCACCGCCGTCGGCGACGGCCGAGTTTCTCTCAACGAGGCAGTTGTTCAGCATCGGTTTTCCGTCGCCGCCGAAGTAGGCGCCTCCGCCTGAGCCAAGAGTTGAATTGCGCGTGATGTGACAATTGACAATAGTTGGGTCACTCGACCAGCAGAAGATACCACCTCCACCGCCGTAAATGTTCTCACCAGTGACCGAGAAGAACATTCCCTCGGACTCATTACCCATAATGAAGGTGTTCTCGATGGTGGGAGCACCGTCAATCCAGAACAGACCTCCGCCGTGGCTGGTTGCCTTATTGTCCTTGATGCTGCATCCGGAAATTATCACGTCTGAAGCGGCGGCCTCGGTCATTCCGTACCAGTGCAATCCACCACCGAACGCAGCTTGATTACCGACAAAGGTGGTAGTGCTGATTTCAATGGTGCTTGCCTCCTGCCAGAAGAATACCGCGCCTCCTCGACCGGTGTTGACATCGGCCATGTTATCGGTGAAACTCGAGTCGCTCATCTGCAGCGAGCAGCCCGTCTGCAGGAAGACTCCGCCGCCATTGCCACCGGCCAGGTTGCGGGCAAACCCACAGTCATAGATGTTGATGAAGCATGAGGTTCCGAAGCTCTGTGCGCCGCCGCTGGCGCCTGCAAAATTGTTGAAGTAGTTACACTTGTTGACATCAGCGACGCAGAACTCACCAAAGTATTGAGCGCCGCCGCTGCCGCCGGTACCTGCGGAATTGTAAGCGAACTGGCAGTCATAAAGCAGGATGGTGCAGTTGGGCTCATAGTATTCGGCGCCGCCTCTGTCTGTCGCGATGTTGTAGGTGAGGTCACAACCGGTCATTTCCACCTGGCAGCCCAGGCCATAGTAGTTTCCGCCAACCCAGGCGTCGGTTGAGCTTATCATGGTGGCCCCCGGCGTACCCCAGAGGGAGAAGTCTTCCGGTGTGCCCACGTTGATACCGCCGTTGCCGCCGGGCCAGACGTCGAGTGTGACGAGGTCGTTAGCCATATTATTTGTGATGCGAGTGTCGCTAACGGCAACCTTACATTTAGGCCCGTAGTGGACGGCGCCATAATGGGATTGGGGTCCATTAAGGCCTCCGCTGCCGCCGTTTCCTCCCAAGGCCAGGGCGTTCAAGCCGTTGCCGCCGTCGCCGCCGAGGTTGCCCTCACCCTGGGTGGTATCGCAGTCTTGAATTATGCAGTTTTGTATTGTGACGTCGCAATCATTCTCGAAGTACATTGCGCCGCCATAGGCGCTGCCGCCGGTTCCGGCATTGCCTCCATTACCTCCACCGGGCATGGGGTCTGGTACCTCAGGTGGGAACTTGTAACCGTCGCCGCCTCGGCCTCCTGCGCCGGCGTTTCCGCCGACTGCGCGGCAACCGATGAACTTGCAGGCCCGAATGGTCGGAGCGCTGCCGGGTGCAAAGTAAAGTGCGCCGCCGTAGCCATTGCCGCCGAAGGCACCGTTACCACCGTTGCCCCCTGCCTGCGGCGCGTACGGCGGTGATTCCGGAGCGGTAAGCCCGTCCACCCCGTCGCCGCCAAAGCGACCGCGCGCCATGCAGTTGACGAAGACACAGTTAAGGATAGTCGGACTGCTGGATCCAAAACTGGCAATAGCGCCGCCATAAGCGTCCTCACCCGGGACGCCGGCCGCGCCGTCGAGGCCGAATGGGAAAACATAGGGATATGGAATAAGCGGCTGATGGGGAACCGCCGAGGAGCCAACGGCGTCACCATTCATAATGGTAATGCCCTCAATGACGGCGCCTCGTCCTCCCTCTCCGCCGCGGAAGATAAAGGCACGTCCTGCGCCGCCGCAGTTGATAATGGTATTGGCTACGGCGTACGGATCGTCTGGCTTCTCGCTGACAATGGTAATAGACCTTCCGGCGAGGTCGAGATCATGTTCGTTGTAGGTGCGCATGGACAGAATGATGGTGTCGCCGCTGCGCACGGTCCGACTGCCGTCAGGCTGCGTGGCGGTCAGGGCCGTATTGATGTCGGGGAATTGAGCCGGAATGAGGAAGCTCTTGGCGACCTCGAACTCGACGTATACGGTCTTGTCGGAGTCCATGGTGACATAATTTCGAGAGGCAACCGAATTATTATCATCGGTTCCAATCCATCCCTTGATGCGGTAACCCTGACAGGGGTCTGCAGTAACCATTGCGATATCACCCGGATAGAATAACCACGTTTCGGGCTCGATTGTGCCGTGAATTCCGGGGTCGCTGGGGTTTTCCATTACCAGCGCGGTCAGTCGGTACTTGCCGATGCCATAGTGGTAACCGATGTCGACCGGGCCGGAATCGGGCAAGCGGTCCGTCCGGGTGCTATAGTCGTGCATGCCGAGCACACTGGCGAGGTCGCTTCCGGCATCGATGCAGGGGCTGTTGGCGTCCTGGAGCGGCCAGTGGCTCAGATAATAGTTGCTTCGCGGGCTGAATACATGCAGCGGCCCTTCGGTGAATAACGGCTCTGCATCGATGTTTCCGGCGCCCCATACGAGGGTGCATTCGGGGCCTACGAAAACGGCGGGCTGTCCGCCATAGACGTCGCAGTATGATACCACAAGGCGCGTGGACTGCGGATAATCAACATCGTCGGACATAGCAAGCTGGGCGCCCTTGCTGGCGGTATTATCCCAAATTATGGAATTTATGACCTCGGCATTGCTTCCGTAGGCGCAGTGGAGACCTCCACCGACGCCGCTTGCCAACTGTCCTATGGCGCGGTTGTTGACTATGGTACAATTGGAGATCCTGGGCTCAGCCTTCCAATTGCTGGATATACCGCCTCCATCTCTGACGCCTATATTGTCTGCAATCAGGCAGTTTCTGATGATCGTTTGCACTCCACCGGGGACGGTATCGGGCTTGCCGAGGAGGTAGAGACCGCCGCCTGACTTGTCGGCCCAGTTGTACTGAACGATAGAGTCAGCCAGTTCGGTGTCGTTAACGAAGACATACAAACCGCCGCCCTCGCCGCCGCCTGCGGCCACATTAGCGGCGATGTTTGAAGCGGTTATCTTGGTCCAGCCGCCAAACAATGCCAGGCCGCCGCCCTTGTTTGCAAGGTTGTCGAGCACGTGTGAACTGTTGATAGTCAAGCCTGCATTTGCCAGATAGATGCCGCCTCCGAAGCCGCTGTAAACGCTGTTATGAGCGACATTGCAGTCCTGCAGAATGGTCTCGAGCGTATCCCTTGCGACGAGGCCGCCGCCGTAGCCGGAGTAAGGCATTACCTGGTACATGTTGGGCTCAAGGCCGGGATTGCTCGGGTGACCAGCAACGGCGTTGGGGTCATTGGGGTCGTAGCCGCTATTTGGATCGTTGGGGTCAAGCACTCCAAAGACGCCACTGTGATCTTCAACGGTGTTGTTGACTATGTCACATCTGACAAAGGAGGCACGTGAGCCTGCCGCACAATATACTCCGCCGCCGGAGCCGGGTATATCCTGGTGCAGAATAGGTTTCTCTTGGCCGTATACGACGCTTCCTTGTCCTCCGATGCCTGCAAGACCTCCGTCGGCATAGCCGTTGCTGATGGTGCATTCAACGAATGTCGGTTTACTGTCGGAGGCACAGTAGACGCCCCCGCCGTGGCCGCTGTAGTACCAGGGCCCGGCTGCATATCCCCAGTGCTCCCACAGCTCACCATCGACCTTGAAGGTCCTGTCCTGATAGTACCACCTGTACCAGTACCAAGACGGGTAATAGTAGTAGGCGGCATAACCCTGGTCGCTGTAGTACCAGTAGTCGTACTCTCCGGAGGTGCTCCATCCGCCGCCGTATCCGCCGTAGTAGCCGCCGCTACCGCCGTTGCCGGCGTTGCCGCCAATAGCCTGGCAGTTATCAATGGTGCAGTTCTTGATGGTTGGCGTGCTTGCGGAAGCACAGTAAATGCCGCCTCCGTATGCGAAGCCCGGCCATCCGCCCCTTCCGCCGGCATAGCCGAAGTCGCCGGCGCCGCCGCCATCACCACCGTTACCTCCGATGACGCGGCAGTTTGCTATCTGGCAATTAACAATTGTCGGGCTGCACTTGGGCCCAATGTAGATGGCGCCGCCCTGAGCCGAGCCGCCATTACCTCCGGCGTAGCCGTTGTAGCCAATTCCTACGGTCCATCCCCACCAGCCGCCGACTCCGTAGATGGCCGCATCGGTGATCACACAATTCGTAATGACGGGGCTGGCAGCCTGATCAATGTATATTGCGCCGCCGCCGTAGCCCCACGCAGTCTGATAGGGGTCCGATCCGTAGTAGGGGTCCCAATAAATCACATCGTATCTGTAATTATCCAGCCAATATCCTCCATATCCGCCCCTTGCCCCGGTAATGGTGAGGCCTTTCAAGACGGAGCTTCCGGAGCTTCGTCCGAAATAGAAGCCTCCGGAGCCGGTCCACTGGCCCGGGTACTCGAATGTTTCTGCCAGGGAGCAATCGATAATGGTGCTGGCCACACAATTGGGGTCATCGGGATGTGCGCTTGTAATCATGACCACCTTGTCGACGACGTAGAATCCACCCCAGGGCCAGACACCCTCGCTTAGAATGATTACGTCACCATCCGCGGCAGCGTTGATTGCGGCCTGGAGGTCGGCATACTGGTCGGGACCGTCGCCTGGCACGGTAAAGGTGCGATTATGTGCAAATTCGAACTCGACGGTGACGTTCTTGTCAGAATCCATCGTAACGATGTTGGTGCGTTCGGCAGGCTGACCGTAATCGGTGCCGGTCCACCTCCTGACCCTGTATCCGCGCTCCGGCACAGCAAGTACCGTCACCACGGAGGATTCGGGATAAGTCCTGCTGAGCGGCGCGACAAAACCGTGACCGCCAATGACGGCAGTATTGAGGCGGAAGTGGAATCGACGATGGTGGTAGCCCATATCGATTTGACCCACATCGAAGAAGTTATCAGTGCGTGTAGTCAACAGGTTGAAGCCGTGGGCCAATGCTGGCTCGCTGCCGCTGTTAATACACTGACTGTCTGCTGACTGCCCCGCACCAATATGGCTCAGGTAGTAATCGCCGACGAAGCACGGGTCGGTATCGATGCAGCCCAGCCCAAACCAGGTCTGGCCCGTGCCGTTCTGGACATCGCAATAGGAGACCTCAGCAGCGCCTCCAGCGTCGAGGCCGATCTGAGCGGAATTGCCATCGGCGGTATTGGCCCAGATGATACTGTCGATAACGGCGACGTTGCTGTCGTTTGTGCTGAACAGGGCCCCGCCCTGGCCGGAAGCCGAATTGTCGGTGAAGGTACAGTTGCTTATCGTGGGCCTGCACGCCAGGTCGACATAGATACCGCCGCCGTCGTGGCCGGTCCAGTTGCCGGTGACGAGGCAGTTGCTCAAGACAGGCATACGACCTGTGCCTCCGAGGTAGCCGGCAGCGCCGAAGCCGGCGGGCGCATTGTTGTCTGCAATGACGCAGTTCTCTATGGCAGCAGAGGAGCTGATGCAGTAGAAGCCGCCGCCTGTGGCGTATTTCCCTTCGGCGGCATTTCCGCTGATGGTACAGTCAGTTACAGTCAGGAGGTCGCCGCTCCAGCACAATCCTCCGCCTCTCTTGGCCGCGTTGTTACTGATGGCGCAGTTGGCGATGACGGACGAAGGCACATCAGCATCCGAGAAGTAGACCGCGCCGCCGGCGCCCATAATGGCCTTGTTTCCGGCAAGTGCGGAATTGTTGAGGTTCAGCAGACTATGTGCGCCGCAATACAGTCCGGCGCCCGAATCATTGGCATCGTTGCCCAGAATGAAGGCGTCGTTGATGTCGATGGTGCATCGTTGTCCGAGATACAAACCGCCGCCGCTGTCTGTGGACTCGTTTCGGAATATGCAGGTGCCGTTATTAACGTCGATGTGCGAACCGGCCGCGCAGTAAACGCCCCCGCCGTTACCACCGACGATATACTCGTCATACTGTCCATAGTAGTTACTGGAGTTGTAGTAGCGGCCTCGTTCGTAGTCTTTGACGCCGTTGATGTTTTCGCTGATGCAGCAGTTGCGGAGCGTCAGCCTGGAGTTTGTTCCGCAATATATAGCGCCGCCGTTGCCGCTGCCGGTGGGGCTTTCCTGCGTATCGGTGTAATAGTAGAGATTTCTACGCCGGTCTTCATTACCGATACGGTTGCCGGTGAAGACGCAGTCGGTGAGCATCGCAGTGCCCTGCGATGCACAGTACAATCCGGCGCCGTCACCGTAGTGGATGCTTGTCGGATAATAGACGTAGTAATAGTAGCCCCAATAAGGGTCGTAAGCGTAATATCCCGTATTGGGATCGATGGAGTTGGGGTCCCAGGACCAATCCCATTTCTTTCCGCGGATGCGATTCTTGGTGAAGCTGCAGTCGTCGAATTCAGCGGCAGCGCCGGTGTCGAAATATGCGCCTGCTCCGTATCCTGTGCCGCCGACCCAGTAGAACATACCATAGTAATAGGACGGCCAATACCACCAGTACAGACCATAGTCGTAGTAATAGTCGACCCACATGATGTGGTCGTTGAAGAATTTGCTGTCATAACTGCGTAGGATGTCATCACTGTCCGATGCGATGTTTTCACTTATGGTACAGTTGACAAACCTGGGGCTGGAGTCTTTGGCGTAGACGCCGCCGCCGACGCCGTCTCCGATACCCATTCCTCGATAGCCATAAACCAGTCCGGCATAGCCGCCCATACCGGCAACACCACCGATGGCACGGTTTCGGGTAATCGTGCAATTCTCGAAGGTGGGATTGCTGTTGTTCAGGCAGGCGACGGCGCCGCCATATCCGGTTCCCTCGCCATCTCCGCCATACCCTCCATATATGGAGTAGCTATATCCCCCCTGTCCGCCGACGCCGCCGGCAGCCATGCAATTTGTGATTGTGCAGTTGATAAAGGTGGGGCTGCTGCCATTGGTGCAGAATATGCCGCCGCCCCAGGAGTCTCCCTTGCCGTATCCGCCGAAGCCGCCGTTGGGGTCAACTGCGTTGGGGTCGTTTGGATCGTTGGGGTCGCCGCCGCCGGTGTTGGGGTCTACTCCGGGCAGCCCAGCGGCGCCGACAGGCCCATGGACGTAGCCGTTCTTGATAATCAGGCCGGAGACCACAGCCTCGGCATCCTCGCGATTGTGGAAATAGAAGGCCCTGCCGTCTTTGCCGCAGTCGATGATGGCGGGGTCTTCGGCAAACAGGCTCCTCAAGGTAATGCTCTTGCCATGGAAATCTATGCCATTGCCGTCCGGTGGAGCATAGGTGCCTGCATAGACAAGGACGGTGTCGCCCGGCTCTGCTGCATCCACACCCGCTTGAATCTTGGCGTAGGTCTCGCCCGGTCCGACGGTAATCATCTTTGGCAGCCTGAACTCGACGCGAATGGTTTCGTCTTGATCGATCAAGAGATCCAGGGTTCTGCGGACGGACAGGAGATTATTTGCGTCATCAAACCAGCCTCTTATGTAGTAGCCGGCGTCCGGGTATGCGGTGAGGGTTACGGTGTTACCCTCGCAATACGTATCGTAAAACTCAGTAATTCTATCAGTGCTTGGCTCGACTGAGAATCGCCCGTTGCCGCCGACGACGTTTACGGATAGCTGACGAATCGGAGTGCGCTCGAATTCCACGGTGACGTGTCTGTCCTGCGTCATTGTGGCGGTATTGGTCAGTGCCTTCGTAGCGTCATTATCGGTTCCGGTCCATTCTTTGACCCTATAGCCGCATACGCCATCGGCATCTGGGTGGGCGGTGAGCCCCACGACGGTCCCGGCATAGAACCAGGTGTAGTCAGGCTCAACCTGCACCCAGCCGTGAGTCTCGCTATTTGCATCCTCGATGACGGTAAGGGTGAAATCATATCGGGGCAGGCCGTCGGGGTAGTGGTAGCCGATGTCAACGAGGCTGCCGTCTTTGACGCCGTCGATGCGGGTGGTATATGTTTCCATATTGAGGTCGCAGGCATCGGCGCTTCCGGTATTGACAAGGTCATTGGCGGGCACATCCATATCGTGCTCGGTCGGCTGTCTGAGATAGTAACCGTGGGTGAAATGCGGCTCGACGTTCAGCGGCTGGGAGTTAGGATCAGCCGGAATGCCCCAATTGAGCGTACATGCGGCATCCTTGAAGGCGGCAGACAGCCCGCCATGGACGTCACTGTAGGTGACGGTAAGCACAGAGGGCATCGCATAGGGCGGATCACCGGTGCCTACGGCTATCTGGGCGCCTTGCGTACCGTCGTTATCCCAGATGATGGAGTCGACAACCGTGACATTGCTTGCGTAGGAACAGTACAGACCGCCGCCATAGCCGAGTGTGCCGATGAGCCGGTTGTACGCCACGGTACAGTTAGAGATTCCGGCCTGTATGTACCAGTTACAGGAGATACCCGCGCCATCTCTGCCCGCCTCGTTGTCGGTTATCAGGCAGTTCTTTACCATCGGGGCGAGCGGGGCTGTCGGATAGTAGTCCCCGGCGAGATAGAGACCGCCGCCGGAGGTGCTGGCGCTATTGTAGCGGATGTGGCAATCAACAATCGAATTGGGACCTAAGAACGAGAACATCCCACCGCCTTCGGCGATGAGGGAATCATCCCTGCGTGTAATCACAATGAGATTCGGGTCATTCGGGTCAAAGTTGGGGTCGCTCTGGTCGAGCGGCGTATTGGCATCGAGCGGCACGTTGGCGTCATTGGGGTCGGGCTCGTAGTACTCGGTGATGAATCGCACGGCCTCGTTATACTGTATTGTGCAGTTGAAAATGGCCGAATCGGGCGAATCTTCGCAATACAGGCCCGCGCCGCGGGTGGCGGTATTGAAGGAGATATTGCAGTCGGCCACATAAATGGCAGAGCCAATAATGAAGATGGCGCCGCCTTCGTTGTTGGCGTCATTTTCGAGGAATATGGAACTGGTAATCTCGCCGGTGCAGTTGGCATCAAAGTACACGGCACCGCCGGAAGTGACGGAGTGGTTGTCGGTGAAGTTGGAGCCGGTAATGGTAATCGAGCTGTCGGGGCCGGAGTAGATTGCCCCGCCGAAGTCATCGGCGACGTTGCCGGCAAAGTAACAGTAGCTGACCTGCGATGCACAACCGGCGGCATAGTATATGGCAGCGCCTTCACAGCTACCACCGATCGCTGGGCCGCCGCCTGTTGGGGCCCCGCCGGTACCGGACAGCGGCAACAGGGCGGCGTAACCGGTCACAAAGGAGCAATTGGTAAATACCGTAGAGGTTTCGAGACTGCAATACACAGCAGCACCGTCGCCGCCGTACACAGTGCAATCGATGAACCTGCACCCTATG
>DATKZT010000087.1:0-61729 GCA_035527845.1 Sedimentisphaerales bacterium
CGAGGTTCTCTCCGCTAAGCAGGCGGATGACGGCTTGCGCTTTGCGTTGGGCTGAGAAACGCCCGGTTGGGCGAAGGGGGGCGAGCGGGTCAGTGGGCCGACCGCCGGCCGCTCCGCTCGCTTGCGCTCGCTCCGCTGCCAGCGGAGCTTCATTCGATAGTCTTGTATCCTTGGACATACCTTGACTCCTTTCGGGCGATAGTATCCCCTAAATGTGTGTCCAAGGAAACCCTAGGGCGGGGGAATGCGCAGATGCGCCCGGCTGCTGCTTTGGCTCTTTGAAAGCGTATTCGGCCTGTGGCAACATCGAGAATGGGCTTAGGTTCCACCCGTCCTGGGCGGTAGTTTTGCTACGGATGCTGGAAGCGAAACATCCGGGCGCCGACTGCCAAGAAGAGGCCGTGCGGGGGCCTGAGATTCTTCATTTTGCCCACAATGACATTGCCCGTGCCGTTTACGCCGGTTATTCGGATAGGTACTTGATGTCGCGTAGTCTTGCATGGTCACCCAACTCTTAGCGTCTTCGCCGCTAATCAGTCGCGGTCACGATACTGGAGAAAGCAGACGCACCCCCCTGTTTCCCTACTATCCCCCCCTTCGAGCCGCAACTTCCCCGCAGGCCCAAATGGTCAGTAGTACATTGTAAAGCGTCCCGGTCACTGGTCATTGCACAGCCCATTTCTCAATCCGCCCTGCACTCCAAGGTTGACAAAACAGGACCCGGCATCGAGCATCCCCCATTAGTCATTGATCCTTCATCCCTAATCATTTATTCTTGTGCTTGACTGAGGGAGCGGGCATTGGTATATTTTCCAAAAATTATTGACATATTGCGGGGTTTTGGGTAAAGTGCTTGTTTCGGCTGCCGGCGGGCGGCGGCCGAAATGCTGAATTATTGTTTGTGTTGGAGGTTTGTGTGGCAAAGGAGCTTGTTCGGGAACTGATCAACGCTGGGGTGCATTTCGGTCACGGCGTCAGCCGATGGGACCCCAAAATGGCCCCTTTTATTTTTGCGAAACGCAGTAATATCCACATCATCGACATCAAAAAGACCCTCTCCGGGATGTTGATTGCCAAGAAGCTTCTGTCGGAGGTGGTCGCTTCGGGGCGGGATGTGGTCTTCGTCGGCACGAAGCGCCAGGCGCAGAAGAGCGTTCAGGCCGTGGCGGCCAAGTGCGGCATGCACTACGTCTCGCACCGCTGGCTCGGCGGGACGCTGACAAACTTCCGCACCATCCGCTCACAGCTGCAAAGGCTGCAGGAGTTGGAGGCCATGCAGGAAAGCGGTGGGCTCGAGAGCGAAAGCAAGAAGCAGGCCTCACGTCTCAAGCGAGAGATGAGAAAGATAAAGTCGAATCTCGATGGAGTGCGCAACATGGCGCGTCTGCCCGGCGTTGTCGTCGTTGTGGATGCCAAGAAGGAATATCTGGCCCTGCGTGAAGCGAGGAAGCTGGGCATTGCCACCGTCGGACTTATCGATACCGACTCGGACCCTGACAGCGTTGATGTGGCTATCCCGGCAAACGACGATTCAATCCGGGCAGTTGAGCTGATACTTAATGAGCTGGGCGATGCCGTCGCAATTGGCAAGACGATGACGGTAGCCCGCCGGGAGCCCGTCCCTCGGCCCAGGCGTGTCCGGCCCAGAAGAACTGCGATGGCCAGCGCACGTTCAGAGCGAGCCGGGGCTGGCCCGGCCCCCGTTGAGCAAGCCGAGAGCCTGCCCGCCGGCGAGCAGGCCGAAGATGTCACCGCTGCAGAGGGAGCCGAGAGCATCGCATCTTCGGAGCAAGGCGAGGCGGAGTCGGCCGAGCCGACCTCACAGGAAGGTCAAGCCGACGAGCCGACGCCAGCTGAGCCGTCCTCGTAGCCCGCTGTCCCTGCGCCTCGGTCAGAGGACGTAATTGTGCGCGTTGAAAAGGCAGGAATTCAGAATATGAGATAGGAGTTTTTGAGATGGTGGAAATACCGGCTTCGACGGTAATGAAGTTGCGAAAGATAAGCGGCCAGGGAATGATGGACTGCAAGGCGGCGCTGCAGGAGACAGACGGGGACATCGATAAGGCGATGGACGTACTGCGCAAGAAAGGCCTTGCCACGCTGGCCAGGCGCGCCGAGCGGGAAACCACAGAGGGCCTGGTCGTGGGCAGATACGGCGAGGACGGTCGAACGGCAGCGCTGGCCACACTATGCAGCGAGACGGATTTTGTCGCCAAGAGCGATGATTTTGTGGCGGCGGCGGAGCTGCTTGCCGACGCTGCTCTGGCCTGTCCGGCAGATGAGGGCATCGCCGACGTGCTTGAGACTGTCGTTGACGGCAGGAAGTTCAGCGATGTTCTGACCGAGACGGTCAGCAAAACGGGGGAGAAGATACAGGTTGGTGATTATGCGAAATTCAGGCTCGATGGTTGCGGGCTGCTGCACATATACATCCACTTCAATAAGAAGGTAGGCACGATGGTGCAGGTTGAAACCACCGATGAGACGACGGCGGCGGCGGAGGCGGTCAGACGTGCGGCGGCGGATATCGCTATGCACATAACGGCGACCAAGCCGTTGGCGCTGGACCGAGACGGGGTTGATGCTGAGATTATCGAAAAGGAGAAGGTGATTTTTGCCGAGCAGGTCAAAGATAAACCCGCCAATATCGTGGAAAAGATTGTGGAAGGCAAATTGAAGAAGTTCTTCGCTGAGAACTGTCTTCTTGATCAGGCTTTCGTCAAGGACGACAGCAAGTCGGTGGCTCAGGTTTTTGTGGAGGCGGGCAAGGAAGCCGGGGGGGAAGTGAAGATAACGAGATATGTGCGTTTCGAGGTTGGCTGACAGACCCGGTGTGGAATGAGGCCCTTGTTGGTGGCTTGCGGCCCATGACTTGTGGGTCGAGTTGAGCGGATGGGACGCGGTAAATGATGGAGTGCATGGGGGCATGGGCGAAGGCTTGTGCTTTTTTTTATGCGCGCCGGAAGGCCAACATCGCGGTTTGTGGCGAGCGAAGCGTATTTCCCGTGAGCGCATAGTGGTTAGCCTGTGTGGCGCGGATGGAGATTGCAATAATTTTGCGAATAGAAAGTTGACAACACAACGGGAGAAAGGAATAATATCGCGGGTCGATAACAGACAGGGTGCGCTATTGTTGGGTTGAAGAGATGAGTGGATTGAAATACAAGCGGGTCCTTCTGAAGCTTTCGGGCGAGAGCTTCTGCAAGCCGGGTGTATTCGGCATAGACGGTGACGCCCTCAAGTCGATTGCCGAGCGGATTGCCGAGATATGCAGGCTCGGGCCGGAGGTGGCGGTCGTGGTGGGTGCGGGCAATTTTCTTCGGGGTGAGAATTTTTCGCAAGTAAGCAACATACCGCGAAACACGGCTGACTATATGGGCATGCTGGCGACCATTATAAACGCCTGTGCCCTGCAGGAGGTTCTGGAGAAGCTGGGTCAGCCGACGCGGGTCCTAAGCGCGATCGAGGTTGCGGCGATGTGTGAGCCGTTTATTCGCCGGCGCGCACTGAGGCACCTCGAACAGCGGAGAGTGGCCATCCTCGCCGGAGGCACAGGAAACCCGTTCTTCACAACCGATACCTGTGCGGCGCTGCGGGCATCGGAGCTGGAGGTGAACCTGCTTGTGAAGGCGACGAAAGTGGAGGGTGTGTACAGCGACGACCCGAAGAAGAATCCGGAGGCGGAACTTTTTGACAGGCTGTCATATCAGGACGTGCTTGAGAAAAACCTTCGGGTGATGGACCTCTCGGCCATAAGCCTCTGCCGGGACAACGGGATTCCCATTATCGTTTTGAATATTTTCAAACAGGGCAACATTACCAGAGCCCTTTGCGGTGAACGTGTCGGCACCCTGATTTGCTGACGGCCGTGCCGAGGCCGGTGACTTTTTCGGAAGGATTTTTGGAGAAGATTCCTGATTTGCTCAATACGGAGGTCGTAAATGCCTGCCAACGCGATTATCACGGAAAATAAGCACAAGATGAACAAGGCGGTCGAGGTTTTTCGCGATGAGCTGAAGGCGGTCCGGACGGGCAAGGCCTCGACGGCCCTTGTTGAGAACCTGAAGGTCGAGTATTACGGAACGGCCACCCCGCTCAAGCAAATTGCCACGCTGGCGGCGCCGCAGGTCGATGCGATTGTGATAAAGCCTTTTGACCCGGCCTCGGTGAAGGATATCGAAAAGGCCATAAAGAACAGCGACCTGAGCATAGCGCCGATTGTGGACGGGAAATTGATAAGGCTCAGCCTGCCGGCACTTAGCGGGGAAAGAAGGACGCAGCTCGTCAACCAGGCCAGGCAGATGGGCGAGCAGGCGAAAGTCACCGTCCGGAACATCCGAAGGGACGCCAACAAGCACCTCGAAAAGGCGGAGAAAGACAAGGTCATCACCGAAGACGACCTCGAAAAGGGCAAAAAGCAAATCGATGACATTACGAGAGAGTGCACCGACAAGGTTGACGGCATGGTAAAGGCCAAGGCCGATGAGATTATGCTCGAGTAAGCCTGGGCGATGCTGACAGTTCCTCTGGCAGCGGATGAGAAGGCTGTTTTTGCCTGTCAGGTGGTGTACGCTTTCGGCAAAACAATGCCGGAGTCATTGCTTGTGGAAGTCCCTTAGGCATGCTGGGAGTTTATCGTAGTCAAGCAGGACGGTAGAAATACACCCGATATTGGTGGATGGGCAAGCCGGCCAACCGGAAGCGAGGGCCTATCAAGTGGCGTGGATGGGGGCAGTCTTTGCTTGTTTACAAGTATATGGCGGGGTATACTGAGAAGCTGCATAGGTTGGTATTGTGCCGAACCCGATATTTGAGTTTCTTTTGGGGGATCACGCGATGGGTACTGAAAAGAAATCACAAGCGGAGCCGAAAAAGCGGAGCAAGAAGCGGATTTTGTGGTGGGTGCTGCTGGGCATAGGGGTCTTCATTGTTCTGCTGATAGCCCTGCTGCCTGTTTTCGTCTCGTCTGGGGCGGTGCGTCGGATGATATTGGCCAAGGTGAATGAGTCCGTGGCAGGCAGGATGGATTTTTCCAAACTATCGATGAGCTGGTGGAAAGGCGTGGAGGTCAGGGACCTTAGTTTTGACGACGATGCCGGGCGGACTTCGGTGAAGGTCCGGCAAATCAGCACGAAGCCGCATTACGGCTCTTTGCTGATGGGCAGCCTTTCTTTCGGCCAAACGCTGGTCAATGAGCCGCGAGTGGAGGTAAGACTCGGCGAGGCTGCGCCCGCCAAAGAGAGAACGCCCGAAGAGGTCCCGGCCGCAGGTGCATTACCTCCCGTGGCACTACCGGTGGAAAGAATCGATCTGACGGTGAAAGACGGCGGTTTGAAAGTGACGGGACCGAAAGCTCGGACGGCGGAGATTTCCCAGATAAACTCGCAGGTCAATTTGAGGCCGCCCGGCAGCCAGTCGAGTTTTGCGGTCGATATGTCGGTAGCCGACGCAGGCGCAGCAGGCAGCGTTCATGCGGACGGCCGTGTAACGCCTGACAAGAAAACAGGCTGGAGCCTTAAGGGCACCAGCGGAGATTTCACCGTTGAGGTGGACAAGCTGGATCTCGGTTCGCTCGGCTCGATTTTTGCTTTGGCGGGGGTTGAGATTGACGCGAAAGGCATGCTTTCGAGCAATATCAAGGCCGAGGTCAAAGAGGGAGCAGTCACGGCAGTGAACGGCACCATTGCGGCTAAGGACATTGACGTCACCGGGGCCGCGCTCAAAGGCGACCATTTGAAGACGAGCGTTTTGGATGTGGGCGTGAAGCTCCGCGGCGAGAAAGAGCTGATAAACGTCGACGAGCTGCGGGTGCACAGTGACTGGGTCGATGCCAACGCGACGGGCGTCGTTCCCATGACGGCCAAGTCATTGGCCGAGCTGACAAAGGCCGACTCGCCTTACAACCTCAGATGTGACTTCAATTGTGATGTGGCCAGGGCGTTGTCGCAGATGCCCGCCACGTTTGGCCTTCAGAAGGGGATGCAGGTGACTTCCGGTCGGCTGACAGGTAAAGTGGAAACGACCGCCGCGGCCGGCAAAAAGGGTATTCGCGCCAGCGGCAAACTCGCCGACCTTGCAGGGGTGATGGCCGAGAAGAAAATATCGCTTTCTGAGCCGGTGACGGCGGAGGTGATGGTGACTTCAGATGAGGCAGCGGTGACGTTCGAGAAACTCGATGTTTCGTCCGCGTTTGCCAGGATCGGCTGCACGGGCACCAGCAAGCTGCTGAAGTACGATGCCGGTGTGGACCTCGGAAAACTTCAGGCGGAATTAGGACAGTTTGTGAGTCTGGGCCCGTATAAGATGGCGGGTCAATTGTCGAGCACCGGCGAGGTTTCCAGCGGAAAAGACCGAATGGCTGCGAAGGGTTCGGCAACCGTTAAGGAGCTTCGCCTGGATTCATCGGCCGGCGTCAGCGCCTCGGAACCGAAGGCCGATATTGATTTTTCAGTGGCATACGAGTCCGCCGCAAAGGTTCTCGATCTTAGTTCAGTCAGCGTCAAGGCAGGCCTCGGGGAGGTCAGCGTGAAAGACGGCGTTATCCCGTTGGGTGAGGATGCGTCAAATCCCTTGAAGCTGACGGTCTCAGCCAACAAAGTTGACCTGGGAAAGGTTCAGCCCTTTGCCGTGCTCGTGGGGGCTTTTGAAAAGGGTGTGCAGTTGGGCGGGATTGTCGAGTCGCAGGTCTCTGTCACCGGGCAAAAAGACGGTTACCATATTTCGACGGAGGCGACGCACATTCAAAATATGAAGCTTGCTTATCCGGGAAAAGTTCCATTTGAGCAAAAGGATGTTTCAATTGTCGCCGACGTTCAGGTCAGTCCGTCGGAGAAAACGCTCGACATCCGAAAGCTCGAAGTGGTCAGCCCACAGATAAAGATTCGCAAGGGCAGTCTCAGCCGGGTCACTAAGGGCGGCAAAGAGAAATTGCAGGGCCAGGCGGAGCTTGAGTATGACTGGGCGGCGATCGAGGCAATTGCCAGGCCGTATCTGCCGGTGGGTTTGAAGCTGCAAGGCAAGAGGAGCGACGCTGTGAGTTTCTCAAGCGAGTATCCTGCAGGACAGACCGACCAGCTTATGGCGAACCTTACGGGTAAGGCGGCGCTCGGCTTCGATAGCGCCGAGTATATGGGCCTGCAATTCGGTCCAACCAAAACGGCAATTGAAATCAAGAGCGGTCTTCTGACGATCCCTCCTTTTACGACAAAGGTCAGTGAGGGCCAATTGAGCCTGGCCGCCAAGGCGGACTTCAAGCAGACGCCTCCGCTGCTTCAGATACCCAAGCCGATGGATATAGTAAAGGACGTGCACATAAACGAGAAAACGGCGAAGCAGCTTTTGACGTACCTGAATCCGATTTTTGCCGGGGCGACCAATGTCAGCGGGAAGGTGAACCTTAGCTGCGAGCAACTGGCGATACCGCTGGGCGCCGCGGCCCAAAAGCAGATTAAAGTAATAGGTACCGTTTCCGGAGAAGATATGCGCATGTCGTCTCCGGTGCTTAGCAGCCTTATGGGGTTGTTCGGTGTGAGGCTGGGCGAACAGGTGCTCAGGCTGCATCCCACGCGGTTTGTCCTGTGGGATGGTTTCGTGCGATATGACGATATGCAAATCGACGTTGGCGACAATCCCTTTAATTTCAAGGGGGTTATAGGTCTGGATAAGACTCTGAACATGACGGCGACGCTGCCCTACACCATAGAACGCAAAACCATAAGGGTGGGCCAGGAGGCCGATCCGAAGAGGGTATCGGTGTTTCTGAAAGGGACCGTTGACAAGCCGGATATTGACGCGGGCAAGCAGCTTGAGGACCTGTTAAGGAAGGGGCTGCTCGACAGTCTTGACAAGCTCTTCTAATGATTGTCGTATAGGTCTGAATCAGCAAGTGATTGGAATCGAAAGGGATAGAGATGATAGGCAAGCTTCTGTCAACACCGACCGCCCAGTTGGGCAGAGCTGGTCGGTTTGTGGTTTTTCAGATCAAACTGTGGTCGCACTGTGCCCGACTTCTGCGGATAAACCGCGCCGGTCAGCAGGCCGCCGCCCTTTCCTATCATACTATCTTCGGCCTCGTGCCGCTGGCGATTGTAACGCTGCTTATATTCCAGGGGCTGGGTACATACAGCGACTACGCAGAGAAGATTAAGGATTTCATATACGACCAGGCCAATCTCTCCGCCTTTGTAAGCTCGCCCGCCGGCGACGAAGATTCGCAGGAAAAGATATCGCTCACCGAACACCTGGACGACCTTATACAAAAGTTCTTTACGGGCGTGAGCACGGGGCTGATCAAGCTGGTGAGTGTACTGTTCGTAATCTGGGCGGCGTTCGGCCTATTGTCAACGATAGAAAAGGCGTTCAACAACATCTGGCATGTGGGCAGAGGGCGCAGCTTCCTGCACCGGATTATCAACTACTGGGCGGTGCTGACGCTTGGGCCTCTCGTGATCGCCGTGAGCGTCTATCTGGCCACATTGTATCTGCCGAGGGTGGAGATAAAGGGCGGCGCCCTAATAGAAATGACGCGAATTCTGTTTTCCTATTTTGTCGCAGGCATTGTGCTCTTCCTGCTGTATTTCATTTTGCCGAACACAAAGGTTCAGCCAAGGGCTGCAATCTGGGGTGCGGCGGCTGCGGCACTGGTATGGATAGCGGCCAAGAACACATATCAGTACTCCGTAACGGAGCTGGGCCTATACAGGACCGTCTATGGCATGCTTGCAATTGTTCCGGTGACCGTCTTCTGGATCTACATAACGTGGCTTATCGTTTTGTTCGGTCTGCAGTTGACCTTCACCACGCAGCACCTAAGTTCGCTGGATTCCGCCGAGATGGCGACCGCAGAGAAGCGACAGGAACATTTCATAGCAAATGACCTGACGGCCATTAACATTCTGCGTGAGATAGCAGGCGCCTTCGAGGTGAACAAGGCACCGATCGCAGGCGAGGCAATTTTCAGCAGGCTGGATATACCCGCTGAGTTCGGCGATAAGATTCTTAACCATTTCGTGAACCACGGCCTAATAGCCAGAACTTCCGAGCCCAAGGTCGGCTACATCCCTGCCAGGGAACCGGAAAATGTCAAATTAAGCGATATTGCTGCCGTTGTGGCCGAAGCGGGGCTGGCGCAGTCAACACCCGAAGGTCCGGAGGCCCTCGAGCAAATAGCCCAGTCCCAGCAGAAGCTCCTGGCCCAGTACACCCTCAAACAGATGCTCGACATTGACCAGCACGGTTAGACTAACCTTAGCAGTTTGGCGACGGCGGCGTAGATAAAGAACAGCCCGAAGGCCAGCAGCGCCAGCACGCAAATCAGGATAACCGTGCGGCGACCGCGCGGTCCGAAAACCCTGGAGCCCTTGAAGCTGGCCCAAGAGAGGACTTGCAGCCAAATGAGATCCACAGACCAGTGTGCAACAGCAAATAGTACAAAGGCCCAAACGCCCCATTTGACGGCCTGCGTGGCCAATGCGAGGCCGACTGTGGCCCACCAGATGAGGAAATAGGGGTTGCTTGCGGACAATATGATTCCCGCCAAAACAGGTCTATCCCGTAGGGGTTTGTTCTGTGCGGGCTTGTCGGCATTCAACCTGATGAACATTTGTACGGCCATTATCAGTAGAAAGGCCCCGCCTGCCAGGCCGATTACTACTTGGGTCTTTTCCAATCGGAGCAGCTTTCCCATTCCGAGTATTATCAGAATCATCAAGGGAAACTCGATTATGCCGTGTCCGACGGCCAGCAGCGCACCGGCATAGCGATTGCGGGCGCCCATGGTGATGACGGTAGCGGTGACGGGCCCGGGCTGCATGGCGCCCGAAAATGATATGACAAATACCTGTACCAGGAAAAACAGCAAGTTCACTGTTTCAGTAACTCCTCGTTGCCCTTCTATTGACGGAAAAGTACGGCTTCACGCTCGAACCACTTCGTACAGAAAAAAAGCAGGCCGGCGGCAATGACGATACTCGAGCCGAGAATGGCAATCAGCATCGGATAGTCCATAGTGCCCTTGACCAGCTCCTTCGTGGCCAGCGAAATGTTGGTGATCGGAACCATGGCCCAAACCCAGTTAAGCTCCACACCCGGAAGCACCGCAATAAAAGCAGGGAACAAAACCACCAGATTAAGCGGGCCGCAGTACGTGCTCGCTTCCCTGAAAGTCCTCGCATAAATCGATATGCTCAGAAGAAGCGACGCAAATATCGCCGCCGTCGGAATCAGCATCGCCGCGATCAACGCCAGGTCCAACACGCTCACCGATTCGATCACTTGACGCAGCTCTCCCGTCAGGGCCTCCACCTTCACCGCCAATGTCAGACCAATGCTCGAGACGCTCAGCAAAGCAGAGGTTATGCCGGTGGTGGCAATCACGAGGAATTTTCCGAGCACCAGCTGGCTGCGGGGAATGGGAGCCAGCAGCAGGGTTTCGAGTGTACCTCGCTCCTTTTCGCCGGCGCCGAGGTCGATGGCCGGGGACATCGCACCGACGAAGCAGAATATTATGAAAAGATACGGCAGCATCCCTCCCAGTCGTTCGCCCAACATCTCTCGCATCCCGCGAACACCTCTCATCTCGGCGGCGCCACGCTCTTCGACAACAATGGGGTTGAGCAAACCCTGTTGCTGACGCGGACTGTCCAAACCAAGACCGGCCAAACGATTCGAGCGAATACCGTCGCTTACCTTTCGAATAATCTTGCCCGCCCGCTCTTTCACCTTGCTCGTAACTGAGACATCATCGTAGCACAGGCGGACAGCAACCTGATTGCCGTCGGCAATCCGCTGCCGGGCCACATCGGGGATGACAATCGCGAATTCAATCTTGCCTGCCGCAATGGCCGACTCTATATCATTCGGCGTGCCTATCTCCACTTTATGAAATCCCTTTTCTTGATCAAAACCTTCCGCAAGCTCCGGCAGATGCTCGACTCCGAAGATCGCAAAAGCCAGCGTCTCAGATCGTGACTTTTTTTCGGCGCGAGTCACAAAAGTGATCGCCAGACTCATCACCACCGGCAGAATGATCGTAGGCAGCAACAGCATAAAGATCAGCGACTTGCGGTCCCGCAGGACCTCTTTCATCTCCTTGAGGTAGACTATCAGAATGTTATGCAACATTGCCCACCTCCCCGCCGGCAATCAGCCGCAAAAAGGCCTTGTCCAGATGAGCCTCTGAGCTGCGGGTGCGCATTTGCTCGACGGTGCCTTCGAAACAGAGCCTGCCCTGGTGAAGAATCACCACCGCGTCACACAAGCGCTCCACTTCGTGCATGTGATGCGTGCAGAACAGAACTGTCTTGCCGTTTGCCCTGCACGATTCGATGAATTGGAGGATAGCCTCAGCGGCGGCGACGTCCAGACCGGTGGTGGGCTCATCCACGATGATGTACTGCGGGTCGTGGACGAGAGTGCGGGCCAGCGACACTTTCTGCTTCATCCCGGAAGACAAAGCGTCGTTGCGTTTGTCGGCGAAAGCGCTCATGTCCAGCACGTTGATAAGCTCATTGACACGCCGCCGGAGATTACCCGCTTCCATACCGTGCAGCCTTCCGAAATACTCGATCATCTCCCGGGCGGTCAGCCGGCCGTAAAGACCGGTGTTGTCGGATAGAAAACCCACCTTTCGGCGGACTTCAAGAGGACTCTCAAGAATGTCAAGCCCTTCGAAACAGGCGGTCCCTGCGCTGGGTCTTATGGAGGTGGAAAGGATTCGCAGCAAAGTCGTTTTTCCTGCTCCGTTTGGCCCGAGAAGCCCCAGAATCGTCCCGTTGGCAACCCTGAAGCTCACGTCCTGCAGCGCATAAAACGACTTGCCGCTTCCTGCGGGCTCCTTCTGCACCTGCCCCCGCGCCTTTTTCTGGCGTCGGCGAAACACCTTGCTCAAACCCTTCACTTCTATCATAGGTTACACCTTCGCGTGTCACTTACTCCGGTTAAGGCGACTCCGACAGCATCTGCTCGAGAATCTCGGCAGCGTCGCGAACCATTTTGGGACAAAAGGAAACAAACAAATTCCTCGCACGCGCGGTTTTCATACCTTCAGGGGTGCTTATGTCGCAGCCGAGCAGTTCTTTGCACACAACGCTGCCATTGCGAGACTGAAACTTCTCAACGAATTGACTGATAAGCTCGTACGTCTTTTCTTTCGGCCTGCGGTCTTTTGCATCCGTCTGCCCATATTTCAACCCGAGGACCATAAAGGCCCCGGTTACGGCCCCGCACGTTTGACCCATCTGTATTCCCCCTCCGAAGCCACAGGCGAGTTTCAATGATGTCTCACGCTCAAGCCCGAACTGTTCGCCGTATGCCGCCAGTATCGCCTGGGCGCAGTTGCAACCCTGTTCAAAATACCGGACAGCGCGCTCGACCTTCTCCATGCTTTATTCTCCGATGATTTTGATGAGGACCCGTTTTTTTCTTTTGCCGTCGAATTCGCCGTAGAATATCCGCTCCCAGGGCCCGAAATCAAGCTGTCCATTGGTCACCGCCACGACCACCTCCCTGCCCATCACGCTTCGCTTAAGGTGCGCATCGGCATTGTCCTCGTAGCCGTTATGGCGATATTGCGAATAAGGCTTTTCGGGGGCCAGTTTCTCCAGCCAGACCTCGAAGTCGTGATGCAGCCCTGATTCATCATCATTGATAAAGACGCTCGCCGTAATGTGCATGGCATTGCACAGCACAAGCCCTTCCCTGATGCCGCTTTCTTCGAGGCACTGCTGGACCTGCGGCGTGATATTGATAAACTCCCGCCTGCTCTTCGTATTGAACCAAAGCTCGTTTCTGTAACTTTTCATATTGCTTCTTCTCCTAAACGCAGGAAAAATCACAGGGCCGCTCTTATCACGTCTAATCGCGACTTGGCCTCTGTGTAAGTAGTAAAGAACTTGTCAAGTCTTTCACAGGCATATTCATTGCAATGCGCGCAATTCTCAATACCCTTCTGGCGTGCGCATTTTCTTATTTCACATTTCTTGCAGCTTGGGAATAGTCTTCCATTTTCTGTCTTGCACCCGTCACAATCAGTGATATCTTGTGGTTTATATTCTCCCCCACCTTGCTTTTTAGTTTGCAGTGCGATCTCAACTCTCATTTTCCTTCTTCTTTCGTCATTGCTCTCCCTTGTTGCCCAATAGATTGGGCACCCTTGGCAGACCAAACCGCAGTAAGAAATTATTTCGTCCATCTTTCTAGCCTTATATGGTTAAGTTAACAATTTTGGTTACCGATCCCATTGGGTCATATTTACTTTTACTTTGCTCTGAAAGAACTAAATTGTTGGGTATTGATTCACTTTTCGGTCTTTATCTTCTTGCGAGTCATTTCTACTTTGTCTTCCATTTTCTTACCGTTGGACAGAATATATTTGTGATTAAGGGTAAACTTATTGTCGTTGATTGTTTCTATGATGCGTACACTTGTAGCCCCCTGGCCGGTAACGGACCATTTCCACTCTATGATTTCTCTATTCCCCTGGCGTCTGCCTCTACCTTCGGCTATACAACGCATGCTGTCAAACAGATACCCGAGTCTTTCGCCGGTCTTCGGATCGATTGTGTGAATTTGCAGCTCTCTGAAAGTAGAACTTCGAGATTCATCGATATCTTCATCAGAGGCGTGCAGAGTATCTTTTATGTATTGCCTTTGCTCGTCACTTAACTCAGTTACTATGCTCTCACTGTTCCAAATTAAAAACTGACCATTAATCCCGAAATCTATCTTTGCCCAAATTCTGCCTGTTCCCACATCTGATTCGGCTGAGCCTTCCCATTCGCCAACAAGCCACTCGCTCCATTCATCACCAAGAGGTTCCGGCTGGAAAGAGGAAGCCTTACTTTCTTCGGCGATTTCTTCTTCCTGATTTATCGCACAAGAGGCCATGCTTACCATTACAATGAGCAGCATAATAGATAAACTTTTCATTTAAGGCCTCCTTTCATGCTTTAATTCATTTTGACCGTACATCGTTCTACTCCAGCAATTTTCGATAGACGCCTTCAATAGTATCAACCATTCTATCCGGTGCGAATTTCTCCCTTACCGATTCTCGCCCTGCCGAACCGAGTCTGTCTCTTAATCCGGCGTCGGCTATAAGCTCGGCACACGCATTTATTAACTGCTGGACGTTTTTTGGCTCACTCAGTCGGCCGGTCTTTTCATTCACCACCTCTCGCGCCCCATCCACGTCGAAGGATATTGCCGGCCTGCCACACAGCATTGCCTGGGGCAGTGTTCGGGCAAGGCCTTCTCGCAGCGAGCAGTGAACGAGAATGTCCGAGGATTGTACGGCCAGCGGAATTTCACCGGGCGGCAGAAGGCCGGTAAATTTGATTTTTCCCGAAAGGCCCAGCTCACTAACCTGTCTCTTGTAATGGTCGGCGAGATTGCCGTCACCGACGAAGAGCCAAACCGCTTTGTCGAACCGCCTGGACAGCTCCTTTGCCGACTCGATTATGTAGTCGTGTCCCTTGAGCATAAAGAGCCGGGCGATAGTCACCAAAACGACCGCATCTTCCGGAATTTCATACTTGTGGCGAAACGTCATGCGGCGGTCTCGCGAAATAGGGCTCAAAAAATCCTCCTCTTCGATAGCCGAATATGCCGTGACAAACTGCCCCGCCCTGCCGATACCTGCCGCCAGCGCCTGAGCAGTCATAGCATCGGCCACACTAACAAAAAAATCTGTTCTCTTCGCCGCCGCCCTTTCGACCGCAATATAGAATCGGTTGAGCCATTTGCTTTGATACGGATGAAACGCGAGACCGTGAATGGTATGCACTACCTTCGTGCCCCGTGCCCCGTGACCCGTGACCCGTCGGAGGTTGTGCGCGGCAAATCGCCCGAGGATGCCCGCCTTGGCAGAATGAGTGTGCACGATGTCAGGTCTCATCTCGCGGAGCAGCTTCTTGATTGCAAAGTATGCCGGGATGTCGTGTATCGGATTTATCTGGCGTCTGAGGCTGTCGAGGATTATGAGTCTGAATTTCTGATTCCTCGCCTGGTCGTAGAGGTCGCCTTCCGGACCGAGGGCCGGGCCCGTTATCAGCGTGACCTCGTGTCCCCGCCGGGCCAGGAGCTTGCACGTAATCAGCGTGTTCTCCTGCGCCCCGCCCAAAATCAACCGTGTTATTATGTGAACAATTCTCATCGAACTTTGCGCTCTTCTACCCAGTCAGATTTCCAGGAACTCCGGCTGGTATTTTACGACGCCGGTGCGACCGGCCAACGCATCCTCTCGCAGCTCCAGCACCATAAATGCGTCATCGGGGACGTCAAATTCGCACCGGATGCCTTTCAGCTTGGCCGGTCCAAATCCAAACCTCGGATAGAACTCGGGATGACCTATCACCACCACGGCATCGTACTCAAGCTCTCGGCATTCATCCAGAGCACCCCGCAACAGTGACGAGCCTATTCCCCTTCGCTGGTACGAGGGCAGCACCGCCATCGGTCCCAGCCCCAGCGCCCTGAATGGCGAGTGAGCATCGGTGACAATGGCCTCGGTGAAAAGGACATGGCCGACGAGCTTGTCATTGTCCGTCGCGACCATCGACAGCACAACAGCGCCTCGCTCGCGCAGGGCATCGACGATATTTGCCTCGTTTGGCTGGCCAAAGGCCTGCTCGTTCAAGACTCGGACAGCAGTCTCATCACCGATCTGCTCTGCTCGGAAGGTTGTCACTGTCAACTTCTCCGATATTCAGTAGTTGATCCGAATCAGACACAAGCCTTCTCCGGGCGCGGTGGGTCCGGCAGCGGTCCGGTTCTTCGCCTCAAGAATTGCCTGCATTCGTTCGGGTTTCCATCGGCCTCTGCCTATCTCGACCAGAGTGCCGACGATATTTCGCACCATCTTATGCAGAAAGCGGTCGGCTTCAATGTCGACGTATATCCACTGATTCTCCTGCGTGACATCGCACCGCGTCACCGTGCGGACGGAATTTTCCCGTTCATCCGAGGCCGCGGCAAAGGACCTGAAGTCATGCGTGCCGAGGAGGACCTTGGCGGCGGCGTCCATCTTCGAGACGTCGAGAGAACGGGGGCAGTGCCAGCAATTGCGGCTCTTGAGGACGTTGCGGTGTTTGCCGGTGAAAATTGTGTAGCGGTACAGCTTACTTCTGGCAAAGCTCGACGCATCGAAGGTCTCATCGGCTTCGACCACCTCGCTGACAATAATATCGCGCGGGAGACGGTCGTTGACGGCCTTGGCAAAATTCCGGGTCGGTATGGGCGAATTAACGGTGACGTTTGCAACCTGCCCCATTGCGCTAACACCGGCGTCGGTCCGGCTCGCGCCGTTTACTTTGGCAACAACGCCCGTCAGCTCGCCGAAAGCCCGCTCAAGCTCACCTTGGATGGTGCGCTTGCCCCACTGGTGCTGCCAGCCGCTGTAATCCGCGCCATCATAGCTAATGGTCAATTTCAATGTGCGAACGCCCATGCGGGCAGATTATAACAGCTTCTCGGCAATCTGGACAGCGTTAAGCGCCGCACCCTTTCGCAACTGGTCGCCTGCGACCCAGATATTGATGCCCCGCTTGTCGGGAATCGACTCGTCCTGGCGAATGCGTCCGACGTATATGTTGTCCCTGCCGGTGGCGTCGATGGGCATAGGAAAACGGTTATGCTCGCGGTCGTCAATCAGTGACACGCCCGGCGCGGTGCTCAGCAGGTCCCTGACCTGGTCGGGCGTGATCGGGTCGGTGAATTCAAGGTTGATGCTCTCGCAATGCGCCCGAAATACCGGGATGCGGATGCAGGTACAGGTGATGGCAATGTCCGGACAGTCGAATATCTTCCGGGTCTCCTTGACCATTTTCACTTCTTCGAGATTATAGCCGGTCGCATCGAGCTCGGAGTTATGGCTGAAGACATTAAATGCAATCTGATACGGAAAGGCCTTACAGGTCGGCTGTTTGCCTTCAAGTATTTCGCGCGTCTGGTTTTCCAGCTCGACCATCGCCGAGTGGCCGGCGCCGCTGGCCGCCTGATAGGTGCTGATGACCATTCTCTTGACGGGATTTGCCTTGTGCAGGGGCCAGACCGGCACTATCGCGATAATCGTCGAGCAGTTCGGATTGGCGATTATGCCTTTATGTTTCTGAATCTGCTGCGGGTTTATTTCGGGGATCACCAGCGGCACATCGGGGTCCATTCTGAAGGCCGAAGAGTTGTCCACTACCACAGCGCCGGCCTTGGCGGCAACGGGAGCGAATTCTTTGCTTCGTGCACCGCCGGCGGAGAACAGGGCGATATCAACGCGACTGAAGCTGTTCTCGGTTAGCTGCTCGACTATGTATTGCCTGCCCTTGAACTCGATTTTCTTGCCGGCCGACCGGCTGCTCGCCAGCACCTTGAGAGAATCGAACGGAAAATCGCGCTCTTCGAGGATTTTCAGAAATTCCTGCCCGACCGCTCCGGTCACCCCTGCAATTGCCAGATTACAACCCATATTTTGCGTCTCCTGAAAAACCGACATTCAAACGGAAGGGCAGCCTGCGTATCGACTGCCCCCTTACGGACTAAAGCCAATTTTGACAGTATATTATACCATTGCAAGGACAAACCGCAAGCCCTGCGGGGCTAATATACAATATTCATTCTGCTGCTGTTTCGGGCGGTCTTTTTTGCCAGACTTCGGCCATTATCGAGGCTGTGATGATGCAAATGAACACGAAAACCGCCGCCGGGATTGCGGCTCGTTCGCCAAAGTGCTTCAATGCCAGGACGGTGCCCAGTCCTGCGTTCTGCATGCCGATTTCAATGGCGAGGGTCTTTTTTCGGCTGATATTCATACGCCAGGTCGCTCCCACGGCGTAACCCGCCGCCATGCCGTAGACATTCAGTATTATCGCTGCGGCCAAAACCATTGCTGTTACGCCGCCCAGGTGGTCCTTGTTGAGGGCGATGACCAGCGAACAGATGAAGATTATGAACGTGACCGAAATGGCTGGGAAGACAACCAGAATCTTCTCGATTCTTTTTCCGGAGAAGTGCCTTACCGCAAAGCCGGCGAGCAGCGGCACGATAACCATCTTCACCACACTCGCGACCATGGCCCAGAAAGGAACATCGAGCTGGGCCCCGGCAAGCAGCAAGGTAAGGCCCGGAGTCAGCAGCGGACAAAGCAAAGTGGAAAACGTGGTCAGGGATACCGAATATGCGACATCGGCCCCGGCGATATAGCTCATTACGTTGCTTGCCATCGCGCCGGGCGCCGAACCGGTCAATATCAATCCAACAGCAAGCTCAGCCGGCAGTCCGAACGCTTTGGCCAGGGCAAAGGCGCCGAGCGGCATGATGGTGAACTGGGCGATGGAACCTATCAATACGATGCTCGGCCTTTCAGCTATCCGCTTGAAGTCCTGCACCTGCAAAACCGCCCCGATGCCGAACATGGTTAATGCGAAGAACCAGCTCATTCCGCCGTCGAGCCGACAGACAGGCGGGAGCAAACGCTCGACCGTTGCTGCGAAGAACCAGGTTATCGCGTTTTCAAGTTTGAGGAACGGGCCAGGCCACAAAAACGCCGCCGCGCCGCACAGCATTACCCAAACCGCGAAGTACTTCGTGTAGAAGGACAGTAGTCGTCTTATCATGGTCGATTAGTCTAATGTTGTCTTGCCGTGGTGACAAACCCTTTTTATTCAGACCAGGAGGCTATCCGAGTTACTCGTGTAAACCGGAGAGTCGTTGTCATTCTGAGCGTAGCGAAGAATCTCAAGCCAGCAGATGAGCTCTTTGCCCATTCGCCGGCCGGATGTTTCGCTACGCTCAACATGATAATTCCATATAGGTTATCAGGATAGGCTCTAATAGTCACAGGGTTGTGGGCTCATACCGAGAGGGCCAAAAAAAAAGCCGCGCCTCGCAGCGCGGCTCATGCCCTTTCAATGGCTGTGCCCTATTTTCTTTTGGCTTTATTCTTTCTCCTTGCCGAGCTTCAATACTGCGAGATACGAGAAACGGCCGTCGGTTATCAGCAGAAGTGCCTGTCCCTTTTCGGCGGCCTTGTTTATCGCTTCATCGAAGTCCTTGGTGTTCCTCATCGGTTGTTGGTCAACCTCCATGATCAGCATTCCGGGCTCGATACCCTTGCGTGCGGCTTCCGAGTCCGATTTGACCTGCGTAACGATGACGCCGCTGAGGCCCTCGTAGCCGTACCGCCGCGCCAGGTCGTCGGTAAGGTTTTGCACCGCCAGGCCCAATTGTTCGAGCCTTTCGGCGGGTGTGGCGAATGCCTTAAGCTCTTCGGTGCTGTCGCCTAACTCGGCATAGATTGTCTTGCGTTCTCCCTTGCGCACGACGACTATTTTCGCCTTGGTGCCGGGCTTGAGCATCGCCACCTTGTTTCTCAGCTCGTTTGCGCTTTCAATCTTGTCGCCGTTAAGCTCGACAATCACGTCGTACCTCTCCAGCCCTGCTTTTTCCGCCGCCGAATTCTTGCTCACTTGTCCAATAACGACGCCTTTGGTTTCCTTTACACCCAGCGACTTGGCCAAATCGGCGTCGAGGTCGTCAATCTGGATACCCAGTGCCCCCCGTACGACTTTTCCGCCTTCAATGAGCTGGGTGTAACTGAATTTGGCCATGTTTATTGGTATGGCAAAGCCTATGCCGATATTCCCGCCGGGGCCGATGATGGCCGTATTGATGCCAACCACTTCTCCGCTAAGATTGATAAGAGGCCCGCCGGAATTGCCGGGATTTATGGCCGCGTCGGTTTGTATGTAATCTTCATAACTCGCAAGACGGATGTTGCTGCGCCCCTTGGCGCTTACAATGCCCTGTGTGACGGTATGACTCAGGCCGAAGGGATTGCCGATGGCGATTACCCATTCGCCGACTTCCAGTTTATCGGAGTCGGCCAGCTCAAGCACGGGCAGTTTTTCAGAATCTATTTTAATAACGGCAACTTCGTTCTGTGGGTCTGTCCCGATGGTCTTGGCCTTGAACTCCCTGCCGTCCCTGAGCGTCACGGTAATGTCCTCTGCGTCTTGTACCACGTGGTTGTTCGTAAGGATATAGCCATCCGATGAGACTATGAAGCCGGAACCCTCCACGGGCCGAAGGGCCTTGGGCTGGGGTGAGCGTTTGTAGCGGTAAGGCCGGCCGAAGAATCGCTCCCAGAAATCGTCGCCAAAGGGGTCCCCGGAAGGCCAGTCGGGGGCGCCCGAGTACTCCTGCGATACCTGCTGATTGGCTTTGATCGACACGACCGCCGGCGATGCCTTCTCGGCAATCCCGGCAAAGGCCTTGCCCATCTGCTGCAAAATCTTGATGCTTTCATCGCCCTTATCGGCGGCGACCGCAGGCAACAACGCCAGGAGCAATAAAACCGCAATCAGCGATGATAGCACGTAGCGTGATACCGACTTATTCTGCTTCAAACTCAACGTCCGCATTGCTTGACCTCCTAATTTCGTGGACGACAAAATGATATTGGATACAGAACACCTGATGCCAATAACCTTGATTCTTATACGATTTCAGCGGGCGCAGGTTCGCTGGGTCAAAGTTTTTTTGTCGCAGCGAATGGAAACGGCGCCGTCATGGGGATCGGCGCGGAAAGTTCACTATGGGCCCGTCCCGGTAAGCCAGTTCTCCGTCAGTTGGTCAAGGTCAAGCTCGTTGATAAGGCCGTCCTTTGGCTCGGAGATGTCGCACGCTGGATTCCAGTTGGCATCGCCGTCGCCGCTGCGCCATGCCGAAGCCAGAACGGCAAAATCATAAAAGTCCACGTCGCAGTCCGGCTCAAAGTCCCCTTTGATTGGTTCGGCTGCCAGGACGCCGATAACCTGGACATCGTCGATGCCCCACCAATACTCCCACAGCGCGTTATAGTAGTGCCATCGCACCTGGACGTTGGCCTGACCATCGGCATACGCGGACAAATCCAGCTCCACCAGCCCGGAGACGTCGGCTCCCGTATAGCGCGCCAGTCTTTGCCAGCTTCCGCCGTCAGCGCGAACGTCCACGTCGCACAATTCATCCCAGTTGTAAACGGACCACTTGAAATAGTGCCCGAACTTGAGGGCGACATTTCGGTAGGCCGAACAGTTGATCCCGCAGCTTATCAGTTCTTCGTTCATGGCAATTCCGTAGCCGGCCAGGTCGCTGTCGGCAATCATAAACGTGCCGGTCCAATACGGGCTGGTTCGGTCCGCCCATTCACTCGTTGCAGACCAGGTGTCGGTGCTCGTACCGCCGTCGACCGTCGACCACCCGGCGGGAAGACCGCCCGTGAAATTTGTCGAGTAGATGGTGGTTTTCTGAGGGGCGAGAATCGCCGAACCGTATGAGGTCCCCGGACTGCCGGTTCCGTTGTCGGCGTCTTGATAAACGCCTCCGACGACCTGGCTGGCCAGAACCTGGACGGTGCCGTCCCCTATTACCGTCGCGCCATTGGCGGTCGCAATGGAGCCCTTGAACACGCCCGTTCCGCCGGGGTTCTCGGTAACCGTAACCGTCTCTTCGTCGCCGCCGCATATAGTCAACACCACGGTTTGAGGGCCGGCGCCATGCAGGTCGCTGTCAATCAGCCTGATGGAGATGCTTTCGGGAGCGGCGTAGGCTTCCTTACCGAACTCGACAAGGCCGGCAGAAATTGTGCCGCTGAAATTAATCCCCCAGCGGTTGCCGCAGGTTGTCGAACTTTGCGCGGACGTTCCCGTTGTTACAGGCTGGTTCGAGAAGTTCCATTTACCTTTGCTTGCACTGACTGTGTAGCCCCCGCCTGACGGTACTTTTGCCAGGGCGTAGATACCCTGAGCATTGCTGGTATCTGTATATGCTCCGCCTCCGGCGCTGACCGTCACGCCGCTTATGGGCTGGCCCTCCGGGTCTGTGATTCGCCCGCTGATAATCTCGCCTGAGCCGGAGGTAAAAACATTGTAGACACACGTATCCACAATACTATACGACTGGCCCGTTTCGGCACAGACGATAGTCGGCAGGTTATACCAGGCGTTATCGTGACCGCTCCAGCCCATATTCAGGTGGTGATACAGAGTGGCGGTGTTATAGCCGTATCCGTCACACACAACACCGTGGGCGCCGGGCGAGTGAATGCCTAAAACCACGGGGTGACTTGCGTCCAGATTCGGAAGAATCATGTTTGTCAGCGCGCTGCCGATTTCATTGTAGTTGTTGTAGCCGTATATGGACCGGCTGTAACTGAACGTGTCTCTGAATTCGCGGCTCGCGTCGTATAGGGATGCACTCGAACCGCCCGAGCCGTAAGTGGTGTCGACCGACTCGGCCGCGTCGTAACATAGATGACCGATGGCCTGCCGCTCGGCATCCGCAATGTGCCAGTTGGGTTCGAGGGGCATATTGCTCCAGACGTAACTGCCGCTCGGGCCTGAGCCGGGATACTCGTGATACCGTATCAACTGCGACATTGCCGTTGCGACGCAGCCGCAGGGATAATGGCTGGGCGTGTAGTAGTTGTAACAGGTTATTCCGCCATAATAATCGCCAACCGTTGTCTGTCCCCACGTGCTTTGCGTTAACGGAGCCACCCTGACGTCGGAAATGCCTGATAGTCCCAGAGTCCCCACCCCATCCGCATAGGCCTGTATGTCGGCCCACTTGCCTTGAGCTGCTGCGCCGGCCTTCTTTAAGGCCTTTTGGCTCTTACTGCTCAGGGCCTGCGCGTTGCTCTGAAGGGTGCGCGCAGCGGCAACCCGCGCCGGCACGTCCCCGCTGACCAGCGCACCTAGCGGATTATCGTCAGAAGGGTCATAGCTGCCGCTTGCGACGAAGGCGATAATCGGCTCAACAAGGTCGTCCGCAGGAACAACCACAAACCCCGAGGGCGCCAGATAGACAACATAATAAACCGGCTCTCCTGCGTCGCCGGTGAATGTATCTACCCCTGCGATTTGACTGCCCAACGCCGCTCCGAGAGGTTTTGGACTCGCGTTCAGCCAGCCCCTTACCGTTTTTCGGGCCTGTCCGGCGTTTACGGGCTTCGCCCATAGCTCAGCGGGCCATAACAGCAGAAGGGCCAAAAACACAAGAATTACAGAAATAGTCAGTTTACGGCTGGACCGCCCACCCTCGGTAATACTCCTCCGTTCCATTTTTTCATCTCTCCTTTCACCCCCCAGGCATCATCAATAATATTTTCGAGCCTGCAAATAGAAATTATAACCGACGGTCAGAGTCTGTCAAGCACTTTTTTGCACCAATAGGTCAAAAATCAGCTCATGATTCCTTCAGCTCCGGCAAAAATAATGTTCTCCGTCAAATCACGGTGAATAAGTAGGCGGTAATCAAAATGACGGATTCTTGGGCCGAGAGGCGTTTTCCCGGTCGCCGGATAACGAGTTCTTCATGGCCTTTTTCGAGGGCGGAGTTGATTTTGAAGCCGGACAACACGGTGGGTAAATTTGTGTGGAACTTTGGCCAGTCTCGCTTGTATAACAGAGCAGAACCGCCTATTGGGCAGTCGGGTCGGTGATAATGATTCAGGAAACAGAGACTATACGCGGGATACTGGCCGGTGACATCGAGTCTTTCAGGTTGCTCCTGGAGAGGTACGAACGGCCCGTTGTCCGGATGATACGCAATATTACCGCAGATGGAGAATCCTGCGAAGACATTGCCCAGGATGTGTTTCTGACCGCCTATAAGAGGCTCGCATCCTTCGACCCGGCGCGCAGCGGTTTCTCAACATGGCTGTTTACGATCGCCCGCAACAAAAGTCTGAACGCAATGAAGAAGAAAAGGCCGCTTGTGATGGCTGACATTCCGGAAGCGGTCGGGTCGAACGACCCCTGCGACAGTTTCGCCCAAAAGGAATTCTTCGAGAAGCTCGACAGCCACTTGAAAGCTCTGCCTTCGCGACAGAGGAGAGCATTTGTCATGGCTGAATTCGAGAGATTGTCCTACGAGCAGATTGCACAGATAGAGGGCGCAAGGCTCGGCACAATAAAGTCGAGAATAAACAGAGCAAAGACCAGGTTGCGGGCGGCCCTCGAAGACTTTAAGGGAAATGGCTTATGAAAAACGAAGAAATCTACAGTGCCTGGGCAGAGCAAAGTCGCCGCATTGAGGTCAGTCGGCAGTTCTCACAAGAGGTAATGAGGCAAATATATCAACGTGAACGACAGAAAAGAAGATGGCCGTTCGAGATACAGCACCTGGTGGAGCTTATCTCGGCGCGTCCGTTGACGAAGGTGGCACTGTTGGGGACCGGCGCTGTAATCGGGCTGATTAGAATTGCGTGCACCTTGCTGCCCCTGTTGGGACAGTACGACTATTGTGGGTAGTTTTGTTTGACGAAACGAATTAAAGGAGACACTAAAATGAGCGAGGTAACGATGGAGGTCAAAAACAGAAGGCGGCCGTGGCTGGCAGTGGTCCTGTCTTTGATTATGCCCGGGCTTGGGCACATATACTGCGGCAGAATCGTAAGAGGATTGGTCCTGGCTTTTCTTTTCGGTATCCTTGTCCCCATGGTTATTGGTGCATTGTTCGTAAGCCCCTCCTCTGTTCACATGGCGGTTATTATCGTGCTCTCGTTTGCCTATATGGTGGTATGGGTCGTGGCAATAATTGATTCATGGCATACGGCCAGCCACACCGCGGCGGATTACAGACCGAAGGACTACAACAGGTGGTACGTGTACGTAATCCTGCTGGTGATGTCCATGGCTGGCTCGACCCAAGTATCTCTCAATGTCAGATCGAGCCTTCTCGAGGCCTTCAGGATTCCTTCACCTTCTATGTATCCGACGATTGGCCCGAACGATAGACTCCTGGCAAACAAAATCGCCTACAGCAGCAGCGATCCCAAAAGAGGCGATGTCGTAATCTTTATATGTCCTGAAAACCGCCGGTGGAATCATATTAAGAGGGTAGTCGCAGTGGCGGGCGATACGGTCGAGATGAAAGATAATGATTTGTACATAAACGGTGAAAAACTCGAACGGACCAGCTTGGGGCGGACGGCACTGCAAACGGAGAAAAAGAAAGTCGAGGGAGAAGTCTTTCTTGAAAGAAACGGCGACGCCAAGTACAGAATCTTCTTGTCCGACACGAATGACGGAGACGACTGTAAGATGGCCGACCTTGAGCCAATAAAGGTTGCGGAACATCACTGCTATGTTATCGGTGATAATCGAAACAGCTCGTGTGACAGCAGGCATTACGGCCCCGTTAATCTGGGCCTGATAAAAGGCAGAGCCGACTATATCTACTGGCCCGCCAAAGGCTGGGAGGGTTTCGGAAGAATTCAATAATACGGGCGGTTTCTCATATCCTGTCGCGCTAAGAATCGGCAATGGCGGCACAGGAGTATAAGTGCGACTTATCCAATTTGCGGTTTTGGCGGAAGAATTCAATTTTGCTGATAAAAGGGTTGGATTGCAGGCTGAAAATGAGGCGCTTTCGAGGGAGGTTGGTTTTTGGGTGAAAAATAGGGTCAGAAATTAACCGAAATTGACAGGTTTTGAGCGGTTTTGGCGCGTTTCTGCGCGGAAATTGACAGGAATTGAACCGTTTTGAACAGTTTTTGCGCGCTTGATTTTTGAAGATGTTATAAGCAGGGCTTATGAAAGGGGGGAATGAAAGGTATCTCGTATCTCGTATCTCGGGGGGCAAAGCGGCGGATAGGAAGGGAAATCAGAAGGCAAAAGGTAAAAGACAAAAGTAGAAAACTCGACAAAGGGTTTTTTGATTTTTTTCGGTTGTAAATGGAGTGGAGGCAGGGTAAATTAGCTGCTGACAAGCGGGGCATACTGTGGATTCAGGGTTCACGATCGCGGTGTATGATGCTTAACCTTAGGTGGTAGTTCTTATGAAGGAAACGGTGCGAGGTTATCAATAGTAGTTCCCCAGTTATTTTATGATGTCATCGCGCGAGTATTGCCCGGACTCTTCTTTCTGCTGATTTTGGGTATGGGCATACCGGACGGGATGACGCGTGTCGTATCACTTGGGCTTGGTGCGAGCGGCAACGTAATGGACTCGGCGGGGAGGGGCGTGGCTGTTGTTGCGGTGTCCTATTTGCTGGGGTGGGTTTTCTTGTCGTTTACGTGGTGCTCGAAACAAGAGCCAATGCGTAAGAAACATCAGGAAAGCGGGGATTCGGAGCCGCTGTACACGAAGTATCAGCGGATTCGGTTGTCCCACCCGGCAGCCGGGTTCCGAATAGTCAAACTCAGGGCTGAGGCTCGCGTGCTTGAGACAAGTCGAACAGCAATGATTGCCGTCATACTAATCAGCATCCTCTATGTCGAATATATGGTTGTGGCATCGCTCATATGGGGTAAGAGTGTGCTGGGTCAGATGGATTGGATAAGAGTACTGGTAGGGCTAGTGGTAGCTGTGGTGTTGTGTGTGGGTTTGTACCTTCGCGAGGAGAAGGCTTGGGACTCCTACTGGGAAAATATCCGGAGCATTTACAACCTTCTGCATGGTACCCACGATCCGGACAAGGTTATGGACATCGATGGAAAGATGGCGGAGGGCAGGCGGACCCGCCGACGGCGGAGAACTGCGGACGATGAGGGTGGGCGAGCTTAACAAGTGCGTGCACGCACGGCCCAATGACCGGATTAAACTCTATTACAGGATGTTCGGGAAATTCTTTGCACCACCCGTTTCGAAAGCTTTTCTACCGAGTATGTCTAGCAGGCCTAATTATCACTTAGTCGAGTACTCGACGTGCTTACGAAATGCAGCACGACCCTTTGTGCTATTAGGGCTGCTTCTCAACTACGTCAACAGCCTCGAAGAGGAGGTACTTGCGGATATGCTTTCCATACAGGGCTGAGTACGACCCTTGTCCGTCATAAAGGGCACGGTGGGCCTCGATACCCACTTCCTTGACCACGTCCATTCTTGCCATGGCATCGCATAGTTGGTTGAAGTAGGCGGCCGCGATTACTCCGGCGTCAATACAAGCCTGCCGTTCTCTGTCATACTCCGACCTGATCAGGTCGTGCATCGCGGGTTTGGGGCTAAATGCGAGCCCCTTTGCCGCATACCCGCGCAGGTTGGCCACAACCGAGTCTTGAGCGAAAGCGGACACTGGGACTCCCCCCAGCCATTCCTTTGTTAGCTCCTTGGCGCCGTCCGCCGTCATCGCGCGTCTAAGCACCGTCTCCGCATTCTCCCCGCCAATATAGCCGAGCGAATCCAAAGCGTGCCACTTTGATATCACATGCAGATCGACTTCAGGCTCATCGTCTCGCCATTTCCATTTGTCCCAGTTCACGCCCTGTTTGGCAAACTCGACCAGTGCGTTTGCTGCCTCTTCGTTTCCTCTCTCACTGATTTGACCGATAAAAATAACCGCCTGGTCCAGTTCATAGCCTGAACTGTTAACGTCTCTCAGTACTTCATAGAAGGCTGGCAGGGACGTTGCATCAAGAGATTTTGCTATGCTGTGGTACGGCGTCGCGCCCTGAAAGTGAATCTTCACCAGTAGTCGGGGATCTCGCATCATGACCTGAGTGGATTCTGAGTCAATAAGATCCACCGTGTCATCCGCCATGAAGTCGAGTTCGTCACCACCCAACTCCGGCGGTGGGAGTCCGATGTCGGTTGGTGATTTGGACCCCCGCTGGGGCTGTTGTGGCAACTGCCTTGGCTCTCGGCGTGTGTAGAGAGCCCCCTTGTCATTGGGTCCATCAAGCGAATGCGCCGGGGTCGGCTCCGGGTTGTGATCGCGTCCATCAAGCGAATGCGCCGGCGTCGGCTCCGGAGATCGACAGGGTCTGAAAACAAGCAGACCGACCAGTACGACCAATCCGCCAATCGCAACTGCAATAAGTGACTTGTATGTTCTTACTATCATTGGTCTGTGTGTTTCTATCGCTTGGCAGACACATCAGCCACTTTTGGGGCCTGAAGGCTATAGAAAAAACACAAGTGGACAGTCTGCCGCCATCTGTCCACGAAGTCGATGTGCGATACAGCCCACCGAGGTGTCGACCCGTGTGGTCTAGTTCTTGGCTTGGTATTTGCCCTTCTCAGTGCTATTTACTGTGTTTTTATCGCTAACGAAGGTCGAGTACATAATTCGGTGCGTCTTGCCCTCCTCATTGTGTTCGCACTCGGCATAATGCCCGACCTCGTGGGCCAAAGTACCGGCGTTACCACCGTCCATGACGGCCAGACCATAGGCTGCTGTGTAGAAGCCGGTCCATGCCCCCGTCACGTTCCACGTCACGAGCCTAAAGGAGTTCTTGCCAGATGCAGCCGCGGCAGTATCGAAGGATGTCTCTTCGGCCGACGACAGCACCTTGCCGTCGTCGCTAACGTCGCCAGCGAACGACCAGCTTAGGTCCGTTGCGCCTTTCTTGATCGTCGCGCAAACCGCGTAGTCATCATCTTGGTCCTTTGTCTGGAGACGGGTGGTAGCCCCCGAACAGAGGGTAGCAACATTGTCCGTGCAGTCGTGGTGTACCTTCCATGTGCGTACGATGTCGGCATAGCTACATACGGAAAACACAAACATCAGGACAACAGACGTGAGGATCAGAAAACTTCTGAAACGGACTGACCTTTGAATGAGTTTGCTCATAACAACTTGGCCCTTTCATGGTGTGGTTCTTGAATATAGCCCAATCTCGGATATCCGCCATCAAAGGACTAAACCGAGATTCCGTAACTCGAAATATGGCTCCCATACTAAACTAAGAAAGCGCGCTCAAATGCCCAAGGCACTCTCTGGTTTGGCATTATTGATTATTGGAGGCAAAGCACCTTTGCATATTAGTGGCATAAGTAGCCGTGTGCGCCGGAAGCAATGTTCCCATTTTTCTGAAATAACTTTAGCCGAAGCCGTAAGACTTTGTAAAACAAGCACTTATACTACACAGAATCTTTCAGTTTTTGGCGAAGACGTCTAAGTCCGTAATTAAGGCGGTCACGAAATACCTTGAAATCACACCCAATCAACCTGGCTGCCTTGCTGGCCGGAATCCCAGCAATGTATACAAGCTCTACCGCCTGACGTGATTTTGGCGGCAGTCCACATATGGTTGTCCGCACTATGTGATTAAGTTCTTTGGTTTGAAGTGCCTCTATCGGGCTACCAGGTAGAGTGTGACGGGTAAGAAAATGGGCAAGAACTTTCATTTGTCTTTGAGGGCAAGTCTTTATTTTTTCTGCCCTTAGAGCTTCATGCAGTATATTTCTGGCTACCGCCAGCAAAAAGGTTTCCACTTCAGAGTTACCTCCATAACTGCACTTACGATCGCAAATGCGAGCAAAAACTTCTTGGCAAATGTCGTCCACACAGTCGTTGGGGTCAACCGTCCCCAGGTAACTACGAACAATGCGCCAGTATTTGGCATAGATTTCATCCAAAGATTTGACAGAACCATCATTGCACGCTTTTGCGAGCAATATTCTGTCTTCCATTTTGTGCCCACTTAGGGTCATAGATGGTCCCGGCAAACAGGCTTATTCACTATATAGGCGTTGCAGGGAAGTGAAATGTTGATTATGGCACGAAAATATTGTGCAAATAATCACGGTATAACCAGCCAAACCTCAACTATATAATAGTGGGTATCTCGATGCGTTGAAGTGCCTTCATCAAAGGCTAAAGAGCTGGGGGCTGACGCAATAATCAATGTTCGCTATACGAGTACGACTGTTCTCGGGAGTGCGGCTGAACTCTTACCTTGCGGGAGAGCGGTCAATCTCAGCAAATAGCTTGCGCAGCGAGCTAATCGCTTAGCAATTCGAGCCTTATTCCATCGGCAGCATGAGCCCGAGCCATAAAACCCGCCCGAGGGCGCCGCTGGCGGTATTGCATGCTTGCCTAAACCAGGCATGGTTCAATTTAGCATGCCCAAGCGTACCGGTCTTCAAGGTAGTTTAATGACCAGAAACACTCATAACCATCTCTTGGAGCAGGAGTTACCGAGGATTCGGGGATTCGCCGACCTCAGAAAAGTGTTACCCTGCTCTGAACCATTCCGTAAAGCACACCCCCAAGAACGTTTTCTATCCGATCTCCTCATCGATCCAGGCGAGGAGCTGTTTGAGGTCGTCGAGCGTAATGTCGCCCATGTGCGCGATTCTGAAGGTCTGTTCCTTGAGCTTTCCGTAGCCGTTTCCAAAGACGGTGTTGTGCTTTTCCTGCAGTGCCTTTATGACCGCGGCGACGTTGATGCCGCGTGTGTTCTTGACGGTCGTAAGGGTATTGGAGGCGTACTTGTCGTCGCAGAGCAGGGCGAATTTCTCTTTTGCCCAGGCTCTTACGAAATCGCCCATTTCCTTGTGTCGCTGCCAGACCTTCTCCATTCCCTCGGCCAGTAGCTTATGGCACTGGTAGTTCAGGGCCATAATGTGAGGTATGCTCGGCGTCGTAGGCGTCTGGCTTTTCTCGTTTGATTTTGCAAAGTTCTGGAAGTCGAAGTAATAACCGCGGCCGGGGACATTCTTGCTCTTTTCCATCGCCCGGGTGCTGACGGCAACGACTGCGAGTCCCGGCGGAATTGCAAAGGCCTTCTGTACCGAGGCGAGGGCCACGTCCCAGCCAAGCTCGTCGAAATGCAAAGGAAGACCCACCATCCCGCTGACCGCGTCCACAAAAACGAGCACATCGGGATATTTCTTCTTCATCATTTCTGCGGTTTCGTAGAGCGGATTGGTCAGGCCGGTGCTTGTCTCATTGTATATGAGGGTAACGGCCGCGTACTTGCCGGTCGCAAGTTTCTCGTCAATCATTTCGGTCGGAACGGGCTTTCCCCAATCGACCTTCAGCTCCTCGACATTTCTGCCGCAGGACCTGGCGACGTCGGCCCATTTGTCGCTGAAAGCCCCGCAGCAGGTGCACAGGAGCGTTTCGTCGAGTGCGACACAGTTGCGAATAGACGCCTCCCAGCCGCCGGAACCGGAGGAGCTGAACAGAAACACATTCTGGTCGGTAAAAAGCACTTTCTTGAGCATGTCGAGCGTCTCGGCGTGCAGTTGAGCATATTCCTTGCCGCGGTGGCCCAATGTGGGGCGTGCGAGCTGGGCAAGGACGTCGTCGTTGACTTTCACCGGTCCGGGAATGAACAGTCGCGGCGGGTTTTTCCAATCTGCCATATTCACCAACTCCTAATACGAGATGTTAGAGCTTCAAAGCTTGTTAATCGTCAAGCCTGTGTAAACTTTCGGATAGAAATACGTGGACTTCTGGGGCATTCTTTCGCCGTGCTCGGCCACCATTTGTATCTGCTCTACTTTGGTCGGGTTCATGAAGAAGACGGCCTGTTTCTGACCGGCCTCCACCCTGGTCGCCAGGTTGTCAATAGCGCTGATGTTATCTTTTACGTATTCGAGGTACCGGCCTTCTGCAAGCTGCTTCTCGCCGATACCCAGCAGTTGCTCGAGGATGAGTTTGTGGAGCACCGAAACGTCGAGGGACCTCCAGGCAAGGCTCTTTTCAGGCGCTGCGGTATCCATCGCTCGAGCGTTTTTCAGGACCGCCACATAGAAGCTGCCGTCGCCGCCGTATATGCCGAAGGCGTTGCTGTTATTGTCGTGCTCTGCTCGCATTTGGGCCAGCATCTTCTCTTTGGCATCGGTCCTGCTTGGTGGCGAGTCGAAACGATACTGCGTAAGCTCGAAGTTTGTCTTCAACTTTTCGATTAGCTGTGGGAAATCAAAGGCTTCGAGATTGCTCACAACCCGGTGTGTGGCAAGGACGACAAGTCCTTCATGTCGTGTATTTGTAAAGGCAAGCATCTGATACCTTGCCGCCGGGCTGGGATTCTCTTTGGAGTAGAGCAGGCCGGTGGTGTAACGGTGATGGCCGTCGGCTATGATACAGCTCTTGTCGCGCATCATTTCGGCGATGGCGTCAATATCGTTCTTATCTGTTATGTCAAAGAGTCGGTGGCGGACGCCGTTCTCATCGACAAAATCAATCAGGGGTTTTCGTTCGGCAGCACTTTCGATAATCCTGTCGGCGACGCCCTTGTCGTCGTCGTAAAGCATGAAGACCAGGCCGAAGCGAGCGCGAGTGGCGCGTTTGAGATTAAGCCGGTCAACGATGGGCTCGTGCATGATTTGTTCGTGCGCCATGACGGTCCTGCCGAAATCTTCGAGCTTGCCCAAAGCAATGAAAGTCAGACGCTGGAAGCGCCTGCCGAGGGCGTCGAAATCCTGGACGTAGCCATATATCGCTTCCCGGGCATCCTGCTTGAGGGCGCCCTGATCTATCCAGGCGGTGAGATATTGGGCGGCCCTGGTGTAGACGTTGTCGCCGTTGTTGTCGGAGGGCTTGGCCTTGCCTTTTATTATGCGTATGATATTGTGCTCGCTCTTCTGGTAGAACTGCCCCTGCTGGTCGGAGCTGATAACATCATACGGCGGAGCGATGCAGCTACCGACGTCGCCGACCACACTTTCATCAAACCTGTATGCCCTGAACGGCCTAATTTCCATTGCGACCTGCCATAAACGGGATAATGATTATGCCAACGTCAAGCTCCACGCTGTCTTTAACAGTCTACAGGAGCAACAGAGCGCCATACGTTATTTGAAAGATATACGAATGTCAAGCATCTGAGTTTGCAGTTTTGCAACCAATTGCCGCATCCGCGCGCCGGATTGGCTCAGGAATGCGCAGCCCGATAGGAACCGGGGCCGACGTGGCCGCTGCTGCTGATAAACTAAGGCGCCTGTGGTACGGGAGCAGCCGGAGGTTCTGCCTGAGCAAAGACATTGAAGGGCGGACCGAACTGTGCCAGATAGTGCAGGGAATAAGCCCTCATAAAGGCCGGCAGCGGCAGCATCAGGACTGTGCCCACGTATGGTATGGCAAGTAAAAAGAACCCGCAGCAGCAGGTCAGGAAGCCGAAAGCCGCAACAATTGCGCTGATCGCCATTGCGATTAGTATCTGGAAGAGTATGTAAAGGGTGAATCCGCCCGCGTTGGCTGCGAGCAGCCGCCGATATTCCCTCCAACCCTCGATACACCTGGATCCGCGAAGGTACATAATCGGGACCACAAAATCGTTCGTAAACTTGAGTATGAGGCTGTAGATTACTCCCACAGGTATCAGCACGAGCACTAACATTATCACGACGGCGATTATGCCGAAGCCGGCGAGGCCGGCGCCTCGGCCGATTACTCCCGTCAGCAGCAGGATGGGAACGACAAACAAGGCGACGGAGATAAAGAAAATAATGCCCGCGGCCAGGCGGAAAAGGAACAGACTGTTGCCCTGCTCTCGGTATTGGCGCCACGGTATTTTGACTTCCGCTTTGTTTTGAGCAACACAGTGCAGAAACATGAAGCGTCCACGACTGCTGAGCCACAACAGCAGGATTGCAACGACCACGGCCACTATGAACACAAACGCGCCTATCATTATGATAAGGGCCATCTCCACGCCAAAGAAGCTTTCGACGTGGTGGCGTACTCCTTCAAAGTCAATTTCGCGTCGCGGGCCCGGGCCCGGAAAGCCGAAGTTGAAGCCTCCTGATAACCCCCCTCGGCCCAGATTGGCCAGCCACGCACAGAAGCCGATGACGAGCCACCGTACCAGGTCGAAGGGCGCAAAAAGCATGGCTTTGACCCTGTCAATGGCCGGACCAATGGGGTCTATAACGCTTATACGTGGTTGTTCCGACGCCATATCAGGCCTCCTCTAAAATGACGAAGCAACAGAAAGCCGGTGCTCACGTCCGTGGCGTGGCGCTCTGTTGCTGCCGGAGCAAACGCAGCTCCTTGTGAACAGGCCAGTCCCCGAAGGCGAGCACGAATGGCATTACTATATTGGCGATAGGCACAAGCATCAAGAGCCCCAGCGCCCATGGGTACCCTGCCTTGGAAAATATCCTGCAGTAGACCCATACCATAACGGCGGTCACTATCAGGCTGACGAGGATGATAAACACCACGAAGCACCCTCCGAGCACGGGGACCATTTGTTCGACATTGTGTTCCACCATCAACTCTCCTTTCAATTTGTCTCAGGTTGGGGTTATGACCAGCGTTCCTGACAAATATAGCGAGTCGACGTTCATTCGCAAGAGAAATTCTGTTATTGCTATTTTGCGAATTAGAAGGGCATTTAGTACCTGCAAATATGAAGTGCACCCTCGCCTCGGCTTGAGACTACAAAATGCTTGCTAAAGCGGGGATTCGGCGGTAGCATAAAAAGCTTGGTTTCTATCAAGAAGGCTGTTAAGAACTGTTTATGAGGAAGTCTACGATGAGTGTATCGGTGCGAAGCCCGGGTTTATCCGAGCTTGACGAGCTTTGTGTTCAGACGATTCGGTTTCTGGCTGCCGAGGCCGTCCAAAAGGCCAACTCCGGGCATCCCGGAATGCCGATGGGAATGGCGCCGGCGGCATACGTGCTCTGGGACAGGCACCTTCGCTGCAATCCAGCGAATCCCCGCTGGCCCAATCGGGACCGCTTTGTGCTCTCGGCGGGACACGGCAGCATGTTGCTCTATGCGATGCTGTATCTGACGGGATATGACTTGAGCCTGGAGGAAATCAAGAATTTTCGCCAGTGGGGCAGCAAGACGCCGGGGCATCCGGAATACGAGCCCGATTACGGCGTCGAAGTCACCACAGGGCCCCTCGGTCAGGGCATCTCGAACGCGGTGGGGATGGCCATAGCCGAGAAGTATCTGGCGAGTAATTTCAACCGCGATGGTTTTCCCATCATCGACCATAAGGTTTATGTTATAGCCGGCGACGGCTGTCTCGAAGAGGGAGTCTCCTCCGAAGCCAGCTCGTTGGCGGGACATCTGGGACTGAATAATCTAATCGTTATTTATGACGACAACCACATCACGATTGACGGCGACACGGCACTTTCATTTACCGAAGATACGGCCAAACGATATAAGGCTTACGGCTGGAACGTGCTGGTCGTCGAGGGCGACGGCAACGATATGGAGGCCTTCGAGAAGGCCCTCAGGAGGGCCAGGAGAGAAAAGAGCCGCCCCACCATTATCAAGCTTCGCACGCACATCGCATACGGCAGCCCCAACCTGCAGGACTCCGAAAAGGCGCACGGCTCGCCGTTGGGCGAGGATGAAATCAGACTGATGAAGCAGAATCTCGGGTGGGACCCGGACAAGAGCTTCCACGTTCCGGACGAGGTCCTTGCCCATACGCGAAAGGCCGTCGATAAAGGAAAGAAGGCGGAGGCCTCCTGGAACAGAAAGTTCGGGAAATATGCACAAGCTTATCCGGAATTGGCCGGCCAGTTCCGCGAAGCGGTTGAAGGCAGATTGCTGGCGAATATTGGTGAGCTTCTGCCGAAGTTCGAGGCGGGCAGTTCGGTTGCCACGCGAAAGGCGTCAGAGAAGGTGCTGAATGCCTTGATGCCCAAGCTGCCTTTGGTTATGGGCGGCTCGGCGGACCTGACCCCGTCCAACAACACCCAGTGGGCCGGCGCGAAGAACTTCCAAAGAGGCGCGTTTGACGGCAGATACATACATTTCGGCGTGCGCGAACACGCGATGGCGGCAATAATGAACGGAATCTGCGTGAGCGGCCTGGTGCGGGCCTACGGTGGAACTTTTTTGGTTTTTTCCGATTATATGCGGCCGGCGGTTCGGGTGGCGGCGCTATCGAAGTATCCCACCATTTTTGTTTATACCCACGACAGCATCGGGCTCGGTGAAGACGGCCCGACCCATCAGCCGGTCGAGCAATTGGCGTCGCTGCGGGCGATGCCGAATCTGCTCGTCATCCGCCCCGCCGATGCCAATGAGACCGCACAGGCCTGGAAGTTCGCGCTCGAACACAAAGATGGGCCGACCGCCCTGCTGCTCACACGCCAGGGCCTGCCCGTGCTGGACCAGACTAAATACGCGTCGGCCGAGAACCTGAGCAAAGGTGCCTACGTTCTGCTCGCGGCCGAGAGGCCCGACGTGCTCCTACTTGCCAGCGGCTCGGAAGTCTCGCTTGCCCTGCAGGCGGCTGAAAAACTGGCGGCAGAAGGGATCGGCGCTCAGGTCGTCAGTATGCCCTGCTGGGAGCTGTTTGAAAAGCAGGGACAGGATTATAGAGACTCGGTGCTGCCGCCGAGCGTCAGGGCAAGGGTCGGCATCGAAGCCGGCGTCGGGCAGGGCTGGAGCAAATGGCTCGGCGACAAAGGTGTGTTCATCGGTATGTCATCCTTCGGCGCCTCGGCCCCCGCCAAGGTCTGCTTCCAAAAGTTCGGCATCACCGCGGAAAATGTAGTACAAGCGGCCAAGAAAGTCATGGCCGGCTCTTGATACGTAAAGCCCAAGGCACTTACGGATTTCTATGGAGCTTGGGCGGGATAGAACGGTTGCGGAGCTAATCACCCGGCTCAGGGCCGCCCCCGGTGAGGGGGTGGTCAAGGTCGAGGGGACATGGGGGTCGTTTGCGCATTTGCTGGCCGCGTACATTTCAAAGCAGGTTAAGCGACCAATTCTCTATGTGTGTCCCCATATTGACGATGCCGACAGGGCGGCTGACGACATGCAAACGTTTGGAGCGGCACGGGTCGAGCCGCTGCCCGCCTGGGAAGGTGAAGAGGATCTGGCCGACGCCACCGATGAAATCCGCGCCGAAAGGCTCAAAATCGTATCTCGTATCTCGGCGCCCGGAACCGGCTCAGACAACGCCGGACTTGTTATCCCGGCATCCATCCAGGCGCTGTGCCAGCCGGTACCAAAACCCGAGGCCCTCGAAAAGAGCCGTCTGCGATTGAAGACCGGCGAAGCCATCCCCCCGGATAATGTCTTAGCCTGGCTGGCGGACAACAATTTCGAGCGAGTGGATCGCATCGATTTGCCGGGCCAGTTCGCGCATCGCGGCGGAATAGTCGACATCTATGCACCGCTGGCGATGGAAAAGGTTCTCGCCGATAAGAAAGAAGCAGCCCGGTCTTCGGAAGGCGCCGAGGCGATAAGGGTCGAATTCTTCGGCGACGTTATCGAAAGCATTCGCCGAATCGATCTTGATACACATCGCTCGACCGCCGAGATGCAGGCCATCGCGGTCGCCTCGGCGGTGTGCGGCGCGGGTGAAAAAGAGCGGGAGCTTTTCGCAAATATCCTTCCCGATGATTCGATAGTGATTCTTGAAGAGCCGAACGACGTCGAAGAAGTTGCGAAGGTGTTCTTCGCGAGGGTGGAGGATTCGAGCCGGCTGTATAGCTGGGAACAAATTTACGCGGCGCTGCGGAAGTTTACCCAACTGCATCTGTGCAGGTTTGCGACATCGCAGCCGGAGGACTTTTTGAAAATCAATGTGAAAAGTGTGCAGCAATTCCAGCACAAGGCGACTTCCCTGTGGGCGGGACACAAAGAGGCTTTGGAAGAGCTGGTGCGCGACGCAAAACAAGGCAGGAAGGTCCTGCTGTACTGCGAAAGCCAGGCCGAAATCAACCGGGTAACGGAAATTGCCGAGCAGATTGAAAAGAAACTGCCCGCGAATTTCAGGCTGCTGCACGGCTTCGTACATCAGGGCTTTGTGATAGATTCGCTTGATACCGTCGTCATAAGTCACCACGAATTGTTCGGCCAGTACGCCATCCGGCGCAGACAGCGCCCCATCCGCGTCAGCTCCCCCGTCGAGACGCTCGGCGACCTCCAACCGGGCGACTACGTCGTGCATATTTCCCACGGCATCGGCAAATTTCTGGGAATAGAAACAATCGAGGAAAAAGGCGGCAGGAGCGAGTACCTCACAATTGAATATGCCGACGATGCGAAGCTGCAGGTCTCGGTGCGTAACATCGCGCTGGTGCAGAAATACATCGGGACGAGCCCCAAGAGGCCGCCGCTCAGCAAGATCGGCTCCAAGAGATGGCAAAGGCAAAAGGAAAAGGTCACGCGCTCGGTTCAGGACCTTGCTGGCGAGCTGCTCGAGGTCCAGGCGGCGCGCCAGAATATGGGCGGCACAGCGTTCGGGCCCGATTCGAACTGGCAGGTGGAATTCGAGGAGTCTTTCCCGTATCAGGAGACGCCCGACCAGAGCACCGCCGCCGAGCAGATAAAGGCGGATATGCAGCAGCCCATGGCAATGGACAGGCTGCTCTGCGGCGATGTCGGCTATGGCAAGACAGAGCTGGCCATGCGGGCCGCGTTCAAGGCCGTCGAGAACGGCAGGCAGGTCGCCGTCCTCGTGCCGACCACCGTCCTGTGCGTGCAGCACGGCCGGACATTCACCGAGCGATTCGCAGATTTCCCGGTCTGCATCGAGATTCTGAATCGCTTCCGAACGTCGAGGCAGGCCTCCGACGTCATTGCCCGGACGAAAGCCGGAAAGGTCGATATACTAATCGGCACCCATCGGCTACTGAGCGGCGACGTGGCCTTTAAGGACCTCGGCCTTTTGATAATCGACGAGGAGCAGCGGTTCGGCGTCGAGCACAAGGAAAAGCTCAAGCGGATGCGCGTCAACGTTGACGTCCTCACGATGACCGCCACGCCGATTCCTCGCACCCTGCACATGGCGCTTTTGGGGCTGCGTGACATAAGCTCATTGGGGACGCCGCCATTGGACCGGCGAAGCATAGTGACGACCGTCACCGCTTACAACAAAGAGCGTATCCGAAAGGCCATATATCGCGAACTGAACCGGCAGGGCCAGGTCTTCTTTGTGCACAACCGCGTCCAGTCGATTGAGCGAAAGGCATGGGAAATTCAGAAGCTCGTCGCCGACGCGAAGATTGCCATCGCCCACGGCCAGATGGCCAAGACCGAGCTCGAAAAGGCAATGATAAATTTTGTCCTCGGTGACGTCGATGTCCTCGTGTGCACTACGATTATCGAATCGGGCCTGGACATCCCGAACGCCAACACGATTTTCATAAACGATGCCGACCGCTTCGGGTTAGCTGAGATGCACCAGCTTCGCGGCCGCGTCGGAAGATACAAGCACCGCGCATACGCCTATATGCTGCTGCCGATGTCCCGCCCGATTTCACCGATAGCGGCCAGACGCCTCAAGGCCATCGAAGAATACTCGCATCTGGGTGCGGGCTTTAGGATCGCGCTGCGCGACCTCGAGATTCGCGGCGCGGGCAACATTCTGGGCCCGGAGCAGTCGGGACACATTCAACTTGTCGGCTACCAGATGTATTGCGAGCTGCTGGCCGATGCGGTGCGGAGATTGAAGAACCAGCCCGTCGAGGCGATACCGACTGCCACAATCGATTTAGGCTTTACGGCCTACATACCGAAAAACTACGTGCCAATCGACAGGCAGCGAATGGATATTTACCGCAGGATTGCCGTTGCAAAAAACAGCGACGACCTGAAGCAAATCGAAAGTGAGCTGGACGATATCTACGGCCCGCTGCCCGCCGAGGTCAAATTGCTGCTGGAGTTGGCCGAACTGCGGATCAAAGCGAGCAAATTGGATATAAAAAGTATTGTAGCCAGCGGTCAGGATTTGATATTCTCGTTTACGAACGAGCACAGAGGCGATGCCAAATCGATGTTGTCAAAGGCGGCAGGCAAAGTGTGGACCACCGACTCCGGGACCGCGTACCTGCGCCTCAAAGAAACCTACTTTGAGCCGAGAACTCTGATGACCCTGCTACGAAAAGTATTAGGAGAGACGAAATGAGCGGAATGGATAATGGTGCACAAGCACGAAAAGTCGGTCCTGCAAAATTGGCGAGACTTTCGCTGTGGTTTGCAGGAATCGGTTGGGCGTTGGTCCTATTCCTCGCACTCACAATAGCATTGGGTTGCATCCTTGCCCCGCGGTTCGAACATAGCGACGCGTCCGCTACGCTGTGGTTCCTAATTTACTTAGGGGCCACACTTGGTGTAGGTTCATTCATATTCAATCTTACGGCGGGCGGGACTGCCATATTTGCCTTGGTTTGGATAATAGCTGCCGGCAAAAAAGCTAATGGGTTGCGTAACGCGGTTGCCAGCTTATCAGCAAGTTCGTTGTATCTTTCAATTGTGCTGATATTGGTAGTCTTGGGTTTTCAGCCCCGGTATCGTCCTTCTCGGCCAACCTGTGCCGGTAATCTCCGTCAGCTTGGCAGAATGATTGACACTTACCGGTTGACTAATAATGGCAGATACCCTGCGCCCGACAAGTGGTGCCATGTTCTGATCATAAGCGGCTACGTGAACCCGGCAGGGCTGCGCTGTCCAACTGCGGCGAAGGGTCAGTACCATTACGCCATGAATCCGGCGTGTGAGCCCAATTCGCCGCCCGATACGGTACTGTTGTTCGAGACGAGCGACGGCTGGAACCAGTACGGCGGGCCGGAGATACTGACGACCGAAAACCACGGAGGAAAGGGCTGCAATATCTTATTCAACGACGGCACCGTGAAATTTGTGCCCCCACAAGAGCTTGCCATGCTAAAATGGAAGGTGGAGCAAGCAAAGAGATGAGCGAAGCGGATAATAATTCACAGGGCAAAGAGCCAACAACTTCCAGGCCGGTGATTGCGATTGACAGTAAACAACGAATCTACTGCGCTGACGAGTTGTAGGGCAGGCTCTGTGTATTCGACAGCAACGGGAGTTCTCTGCTAATATAGACGCGTGGAATGAGTTTGAAGCCAAGAGGATAGGAGAATAACATGGACAGTAAACAATTGATGCTTGATCTTGGTCAATTTGACCACAATGAATTACTTTCAGAATAGAGGTGGTTGGTTGATGATTCTTATTCGCCTTTAGTCCTGACCGCCATGGGTGATATGTTCTTAACCTCACCCGATGGAAAAGTACATTTGTTGGACTTGATGGAGGGACAGTTCAGTATTGTTTCTGACTCTGTGGAAGAATTTCAAAAAAAACTTCATGATCCCGAAATTGTAGGAGAGTGGTTTTTGCCGGAAGTCGTGGAAACTAATATACAAATGGGAATGACACTGGCTTCAAAACAGTGCTATGGTATGAAAATACCTGCTTTTTTGAGTGGAAAGTTGGAGCCGGACAATATCGAACCGATAGATGTCTATGTCTATTACAGCGTGACGGGTCAACTCCTCAATCAGGTAAAGGACTTGCCGCCCGGGAGTAAAATTGATGACATCAAAATCTCTTCAGGGACTCAAAACATCTTTCAAAGTCTTTGGAGGAGGATATTCAAATAAAGAAAATCGGGCAATATACTTTTCAACGACGGCCATGCAGGATTTGTCCCGCGCAATGAGCTGAGTGTGCTCAGATGGAGCGTAAGAGAAGCGAAGGACGTGAAATAAAGGAGAAACGAACATGTCGTACGCAAAAGCCAAATTTGCATTACTGGTTTTGGCCGGGCTGCTGATTGGAAACAGCTTTGGGGAATCTGCGAGCAAAGAGGGTAAACCGCCGCTGGACGAATTGCCGCCGTGGATAACACGGGCGACGCACTTCGGACAGCGGGCGGACTTCTCGCACGACGGCAAACGCATACTGTTTATCGAGAAGACCTTCGGCGATGTCTATGAGGCCGAATTGGCGACGAAGATTATCCGGCCGATGACGCACCACTATTATCACGAGGGTTATACCCGGGCGCTGTACCTGGCCAATGGTGACATTCTGCTATCGGGCGCCCGAAAATTCGACGTGGATAATCCGCGGGCCAGCAGAGACGAAAAGAACGCCGAACTCTGGGTACTGAAGAAGGACCTCTCCGGCCCCCCTGCCGCCTTAGGCGAGAACTGCAAGGAAGGCCCGGCCGTGTCCCGAAAGCATACGCGGATAGCGTGGGCGCTGCGCGATAAGTTCTGGATGGCCGACATCGTCTATGAAAACGGCACGCCGAAACTGACGAACAAGAAGATGATTATGGATAAAAAGAATCTGCCCTTCAAGTGCGGCATCGAGACGCAGAACTTTCGCCCGCCGGATGAAAAGGAGCTTATCTTCAGCGCCTACGGCTACCAGGGCTCGGAGGTCGCAGGCTTGGATATCGAAACCGGCAAGGCCGTCAACTACTCCAACGCCCCGGACCAGTACGACGAGCCGGAAGGCATTTTCCCCGACGGCAAACATACGCTCGTCGAGTGCGACAAGCACAACCCGAAAGGCACCGACTACATCGATATCTACAAGCTCGCCCTCGATGGCTCCGGCAGGATGGAACGACTGACACACTTCAACGATTATCCCGGCTACAAGGCCACCAACCCCGTCATCAGCGACGACGGCCGATTCATGGCCTTTCAGTACGCAAAGAAAGGCGACTGGGCCGGCGTCGGAAGAGGAATCCTCATCTTCGACCTGAAGATGTACGAAAAGATGAAGAAGCCAACCGCCGAATAGCCAACAGGGGCTTGCCCTCTGTCTTATGGAACCAAAGATGATGAGCCAAACAGATAACAGACCGCAGAACCAGCAACCGAGGACCTCCGGATTTGCGGAGGCCTCGATGGGTCTGGCGGTTATTTCAGTTGTTGGGTTTTGTGTGCCGGGATTAGTATTCGTTCTCGGCGCGGCAGCGCTTATCTTGGGCATTCTGGCGCTAATCCAGATAAAAATAAGCCGCGGATTATTGCTGGGGCGACGATCAGCGGTTATCGGGATCATTACGGCTGCGATAGTACTGACATTAGGTGCGACTGTTGGGCCAAGGCATCACGAGCAGCGTGCTGTCCAACTTGCCCGGCAGTTAGTGTGCGGCACAAACATGCGCACACTTGCCAAAGCAATAGAGGCTTATGCGAACGAGTACGGCGACAAATATCCCAGGCCAGACAACTGGTGTGACTTGCTGATTGAACATACCGAAGTAAGCGAAGAAGACTTCATATGCGTACCAGCCCAGAGAGAAGATGATACCGAGCGCTGCCACTATGCCCTTAATCCGAAAGCTGAGCCGAGTTCGCCAAATGACGTAGTATTGTTGTTCGAAACCAACGGTGGCTGGAACCATGTAGGCGGGCCGGAGATACTTACTACCGAAAATCATGCGGGTGAGGGCTGCAACGTGGCCTTTGTCGATACGCACGTCGAATTCGTGAAAATACAAGACCTTGGCAAGTTGAAGTGGGAGGCGGAGAAGAGCCAGCAGGGCCCAAATAAGAGCGGGGACTGAATGTTCCGGATTCATCGGGCCGCGGGAACGACAGATAGCGTGACCGGATTACTTTAGCTTGTCTGCGAGTGCGGAGCCGAACTCCTTTGCGAGCTTGCTGGCGGTGTACTGCTCCTGGTTATCGTATGAGGCGGTCAGGAGGATCGTGCCTTGTCGGTCTTTGGCGGTAAGGGAGATGCTTTCGATGGCCTGGTTAGCGGCGGCGGATTTTCTTTTGCCGAGGCCGCCGGCGTCCGCCGATGACCGCAGGGTCATGAACGTCGAGCCGGTAATCAGAACCGTGGCAGTGTTCTCGTCGCAAACCGCGACCTTTTTGCGTATCAATTCCTTCTGAAGGACCTCGCTGAGGACCTGGCCTACATGCGGGTCCTCGGCCTCAATGGGCGCGATATAGACACACTTTTCGTCAACCTGCTTCAAGCTTTTTGTGCACACGATGTCCGAGTGGCATCCCGCCGATACGCCCATCGCCAACAATGCTGTAATCCAACCGAATCTGTTCATCCCTGACTTTCTCCAACTGCAAGTGACCAATAACAATGTGACAGTTCCTGCAACTATGAAGGCAATATTAGTCGTATTTACCGCCCGGTCAATGTGTTTTTCTGGATTTTTGTCGCTCTATACTGTAAGATACTGCATCTGATTGGATTGAACGCTTTGTTTGAGATGGATTTATGCGTAAGTGGCTTTTTTTGTTTTTGTTATTTACGGCGCTGTTGTTTGCCGGCTGTTCCCCTGGCAAGAACGATTCTTCCGCGAAACCGCTGTTTTTGACAACCTCCGGAGGTCCCGTAATCGCGGTCGGCGGCGAAACAGTGACCGGCGACGACATCATTGGCTCGTTCACGGAGCGCAACGGCCGGTTTGTCGCTCTGATGGAACGCTTTAAGCCGATGGCCCGAAACGGCAGTCTCGAACGATTCAAAGAGCAGGCCGGTCCGGAGCTGGAGCAAATCCTTATCACCAGGCTGTCCAACCTCTTGCTGTACGTACAGGCGAAGAAGGAGCTCGAAGGCAAAGGAAAAGTCGATGAGCAGATAGCAAAACTTGTGGACAAGGAGGTGAGGACGTTCGTCACTGACGAATTCGAGGGCGACTACACGCGCGCCCAGGAATATCTCGAGCGAAACGAAATGAATTGGAAGCGGTTCCGGGAGCAGCAGAAGAAATCCATTCTCACGCAGTATTACATATCGTCACAACTGCCGAAGGACAGGCTGGTCACGTATAGTGAGCTGCTCGAACGCTACAACCAGGTAAAGGCCGAGTATTTCGCGGCGCCGTCCACCATCAAATTCGAAATGCTTGATATCCAAAGCAGCCGATTGAGCGTCAACGACCCGAACAAGAGTTCCGGGCAGTTAGCAAGAGAGTTCGCCGATGCACTTGTGGCCCGTATTGGAGCGGGGGAAGATTTCCAGGTGGTCGCCGACCAGTTCCGTGCCGTGTCGTTAATCAGGTTCAGCGAGCCGGTAAGGCCTGATTCACTGGCCAGACCGTATGATGTTCTTGCCCGACAAGCCGAAGAAATGCAGCCGGGACAGGTTTCAGAACCCATCGAATCGCCCGGGGGCGACCGCATATTCATTATGAAGCTGCTGGATAAACAGGGCGCCGACTTCAAACCTTTGGCCGAAGTTCAGAGGCAGGTCGTGCAGATTATTCTTGCCGAGCGGAGGAACCGCGCAGTCGATGAGCTGGAGACCAAATTCAGGGCCCAGGCCCGGCTCGCGGAAAAAGACCAGTTCCTGAATCTTTGCCTTGAAAAGATTTACCGGATGAGCAACTCGTAAGGTTTGCCGTTGCTGATGTCACGCGAGTACGGCGAATGTTTGAAAAACACTGATTGGGAAAAAAATGAAAATCATAGCGCATGGCATAGACCTTGTTGACAGGCCGAGAATAGAACAGATGGTCGAACGGCACGGTGAAAGATTTCTCAACAGGGTCTTTACCGAAAAGGAGCAGGCGTACGCGGACGCCAACAAGGACAGGATGGAGAAACTGGCCGGCCGGTTTGCCGCGAAGGAGGCTGTCCTGAAGCTGATGGGGACGGGCTGGCGGGGAAAGATTGCCTGGACGGACATCGAGGTGGTTAATAATCCCGCGGGCCAGCCGGAGGTCACGCTGTCGGGCGAGGTTGAGAGGCTTGCCGAGAAGCTGGGCATCACACACATAAGCGTCAGTATCACGCACACGGCCAATTTCGCAATTGCATCGGCAGTAGCGCTGATGAAAAAGGAATAGCGGTTTAGATCCGAAATCCCAGTCTCTAAATCCTAAACAAGCACGAATTACCAAAATCCCAATATAACAAACGGCTGTTTCGGTCATTTGGTCATTTGAATTTGGAATTTGTTTAGGATTTCGGATTTAGTGCTTCGTGTTTCTCCGCCGACGGCGGAGCGGATTGTCTTCAATTTCAATCAAAGCACATAATGTGCAGCATGAACTGCACGGAAGAAGAAGCTAAGCTACTGTTACAAAGTTTTTAGACAATAAAAACGCCGATTGGGGCATATATGCCACATCAGGCCAGCTATTGGGACCACGATTGTCTAAAAACTTATTCCAGGTACCTCAGTGCAAACCAAACAGCGTTAATCCCGTGTTGGTTCAATGCGGTTATTAGCTCGTTCTATTCTTTGCTATTCTCCTGACAAATTCAGCAAACGTAACACATCTGTTCTTGGGAATCATGCCTGCAATCCAGTTTTTACCTCTACCTTTCTTTATCGTCCCGTCCTTTAGCAAGGGGAGAGGCAATTCGACGGGTTCATCCAAGAAATAGAATGTTTGTTCTGTGTTTTGGTATTTCTGATCGCCATCCTTAACTCCTTGTATCCATTTTTTCACTTGGCCGGGCTTCTCAAAAAACGACTCCAAATCACTGCGGTATTCTTTGATATCGCAAGGTTTTAGTGTCAAGACACCGAGCACTCGCGACAGATATTTGATGCCCCTGCCGATGGTCTCATTCACCTTTTGTGTAAAATATGGAGCGAAGTATAGCGGACTACCGAATGTCACGTCTCGCTTGTAGATTGAGTAATTAAGATACCGCTTAAGCTCAGTTTGTCTGGAGAGGTCTTGTACAAGTATTTCTTTTTGTGTTTTCATTTTGTAAGTCCTTATGGCGTACATCATAAACTGACGTATAATGGAATTGGTCGCTAACCGTGCGTTCTCAAGGACATCGAGTATGTCCATCCAGGAAACGTGACGCGTTATGATTCCATTATACTTTTGTTTATTGGTATCGCGCTCCTGAGTAATAAAACACATAACCCTGTTTGGAACGTCCTCAAAGCACCCAAGATACTGTGTGCGCTGATGCCGAATCCTTCCCTTGCGAATTTTGCATTCAGCAATCACGTGGAATAAGTTTGAGTGGAGAATCTCGATATCTGTTCGTCCTTCTGGTCTGAAGTTTTCAATTTTGATAGAGGTAGCGCGGAAGTTTCTATAGCTATTCTTTGTGTAGATGCCAAGGAAACGGAGAAAAACGAATAGTACATCTTTCTCTTTGGCGAGAACGTATGCAAATGCTTTAGATAGTCCTCTTTCATTTGTGCCAAACAAGTCAAATGGTGTCAGATGAGATGCTGTTCGCTGTTGGTGTTTTATTATCATATTGAGCAAATATCGCTTATATGGTTTCCGTGTAAGAACTCGAACTTAGCGAATTCTGCAATGTTTTATCAAGATGTTATGGTAACGCAGCGGTCACCTTGCCACTTGCAAGGCGTCTTGCGCTTCGCGAGGCAGTTCGACGAGAATGAAGTAGGACTCAGGATACAGGTAGTCCTCGCCGGACTCGTCAACGATTCTCAGGTATCCTTCCTTTGTCGCCTCATCGTCGGGCAGGACTCTGTAAATCTTACGCTTTTCCAGATCCTCACATTCCTTGTTCTCAATGCAAAGCGCAAATGACTGTTCTTTGCTCTCTTTAGCCATAATCTCAATCCAGCAATCTTTTGATTTTCAATTTCTTTCTGCCTATGCCATGGGCTTCATACCAGTGAATCTCAGCACTGCAGATACTTCCGCTCTGAAGGGGGACCTTGGCAACCCCTTTAAGTTTTCGCCACTAGGCGGAGCCATATTGTTTCCGAAGCCGCATAATATCTTTGATTCTGCCGCCGGTGGCTATTGTTTCAATGCTCCCAATCTCACCTACTATCTCAAAATACATTCCGAATCCTTTACTCTGATACTATTATTGGAAAAACGACATTACTTGTCAAGCCTTGATTGGAAGGCTGCAAAAGCTATACTGACCTAATATGTTGAGCACAACAGAAAGGAATGGGTTTGACTGCATTGTCATAGGCGGCGGGCACGCCGGCGTCGAGGCCGCTCACGCCGCAGCCAAGATGGGCATCAGCACGGCCCTTATTACCCTGGGAAAAGATACCATCGCCAAAATGAGCTGCAATCCGGCCATCGGCGGTCTGGCGAAGGGACAGATCGCGCGAGAGGTCGATGCACTGGGCGGCCTTATGGGGCTTGCTACCGACGCCACCGGTATCCAGTTTCGATTGCTCAACCGTTCCAAAGGCCCCGCCGTTCAATCGCCACGCGCCCAGGCCGACAAGCACAGGTACGCCGCCTGGATGCGCGAAAGGCTCGAGCAGACGGACAATTTGACCATCATCGAAGCAATGGCCGTGGATATTGTCGCCGAGGATGAAAAGGTACGCGCCGTCACCTGTTCTGATGGGACCACGTACCGGGGGCGAACGGTTGTGGTGACTACCGGCACATTTCTTCGCGGCCTTATTCACGTGGGCCCGGAGCAATGGCCCGGAGGCCGTCTCGGCGAGCCTGCCGGGGAGCACCTGTCGCAATCGCTCGAGCGGCTGGGCCTTCAACTGCTGCGATTGAAAACCGGCACCCCGCCCCGCCTCGACGCCTCGACCGTGAACGTCGATAAGCTCGAAATACAATACGGCGACGCCTCGCCGAGCCCGTTTTCGTTTATGACCGACACTATTGACCGCGAGCAGATACCGTGCTGGATCACCTACACCAACGATGAGATACACAGGCTGCTCACGGACAACCTCGACAGAGCGCCTTTGTATTCGGGACAAATCAAATCCGTCGGCCCGCGGTACTGTCCGAGCATCGAAACAAAAGTCGTTCGCTTCCCCGACAAGAATCGCCACCAGGTTTTTCTCGAGCCCGAGGAGCGGGAGATTTCGGTCATTTACTGCAACGGCATCAGTACGTCGGTTCCCAAGGACGTCCAGCAGCAGATGCTCAGACTCCTGCCAGGAACGGAAAACGCCAAGATAATTCACTTCGGATACGCGATCGAGTACGACTATTGCCCGCCGATACAATTGCAGAGCAGTCTGGAGACAAAAAGAATCTCAGGGCTGTTTCTGGCCGGTCAAATCAATGGCACCAGCGGCTACGAAGAGGCCGCCGGACAAGGCATTCTGGCGGGGATAAACGCTGCGCGGAAGTTACGGGATGAGGAACCAATTGTCCTCGGCAGAGACCAGGCCTACATCGGCGTGATGATAGACGACCTGCTCACCAGAGGCATCGACGAGCCCTACCGGATGTTTACATCGCGGGCGGAGTATCGATTGTCACTGCGGGCCGACAACGCCGACCGGAGGCTGACTCAAATTGGCCGCAACGTCGGACTGGTTGACGAGAGCAGGTGGGCAAGGTTCCAGCGGAAACTCGAAGGTCTCGCCGAGTTTACAAACTTCCTCAAGAATACGAGATCCGATGGTTTGAGCCTGTGGGAGCAGTTGCGAAAACCGAATAATTCTCTTGCCGCAATGCTGGCAGCGAGTCCCGACGTTAGAAAAATGAATCTGGGCGACGATGTAATTCAGGCCGTTGCTATTGATGGCAAGTACGAAGGTTACCTTGCGAAACAGGAAAAACTTGTGGCCGACCTGAGAACTCTGGAGAGCAGAAAGATACCCACAAATCTGGATTACGAGGGCGTGGCCCATCTGAAGTCCGAGGCCAGGCAGAAGTTGTCTGCTTTTCGCCCCGCCACGCTCGCACAGGCGGCACGAATAAGCGGCATCACCCCGGCCGACATAACGGTCCTGCAAATCCACCTGAAGAAATACCATCAGCAAGATGCAATCCGGCACGCGCCCTCAAAAAAATGAATCGCCTTTTACAAAACGCTTACAATAGGAAACTCTCCCGTAGCGAGCCGAAGTTCAAGCTTTGGACCAGCGCGGGGTTGCTCCTGACCTACAAATGCAACTGCGCGTGCGAGTTCTGCTATTACAACTGTTCGCCGGAAAAGACCGGCCTGATGACCGTCGAGACAGCCGTCTCGGCCTGGCGGTCATTGAAAGACCTCGCCGGCGAAAGGGCAAAGGTCCACATCACCGGCGGTGAACCATTCCTATATTGGGACCGGCTCTGCGAGATCCTCACACAGGCAAAAAAACAGAAGCTGGGGCCCGTCGATTTGATAGAGACAAACGGGTTCTGGGCCACTGACGAAACAGTTATCACTGAACGACTCAAAACTCTGGACGAACTTGGGATCCAGCGACTCAAAATCAGTTGCGACCCTTTTCATCAGGAATACGTCGATATCATATTGGTCCGGCGTCTGGCCGAGCTGGGAACCTCGCTGCTCGGCTCGGCGCGTCTTCAGGTCCACTGGCGGAAATACCTTGATGAGTCGGTGGACTTGATCGCTCTGTCGCAGACTCAGAAGGAGCAAGTGTACGTAAAGGCCATGAGCGATTACCCCTGTCGTTTTACCGGACGGGCCGGCGCCGGACTCGCGGAGCTGGTGACCACTGAATCAACCGAAGAACTCGCTGCGAGAAACTGCAAAGCGACCTTCCTCGGCGCCAAAGGCGTTCATATCGACCCTTACGGCAATGTCTTTAGCGGCACGTGCAGCGGCATTATCTTAGGCAACATAAACCAGAGCCCGCTGGAGGACATCTGGCAGGAGTTTCAGCCCGAAGAGAACGAAATCATCAAGATACTATTCAATCTCGGTCCGGCAGGTCTGCTTGAACAGGCTCAGCAGCTCGGTTACCGACCCGCACAACTCTACGCCGGCAAATGTCACCTCTGCACCGACATCCGGCAGTTCTTTTCCGAAAAAGCCCTCCACAAATCAACCGTCGGCCCCGCACAATGTTACCACACGGCCGCTGCCTCTCAGTAAACGCTTCCCGATCGCCAAGAAGCCAAGGCCAAAAAGGAAGATGTACACCCATGCAAGTGAGCATGGGGCAGGCTTTTTAGCACAAATCTCAATGCCATTAACGCCGACTATTCCGGCCAGAGCTTCTGCTCAAGCCAGCTATTCAGGAGCACAGCAAAGTCCCTGAAGTTAATTACCTGCTCATCTGGCGGCTCTGCGTCGTACAGATTCGCGGGAGATTCTGCTGCCTCCTCGATTTCAAGCCAGTCTTCCGCCATTATCCCCATGTCGGGCCAGTCGACAGTACAGTTGCCGTTCAGGTCAGCAACGGGTTTTATGATCGAAGGAGCGCATATAGGCGGATACAGCCGGATGTCGTCAAGGTATACGACACCTGAGCCGGCCGCCACCGGATCGCGCCTGTTACCGAAGCCGATGTACAGCCCGGCGATAGCACCAAGATCGACATCATCAGGGACGGCGGCGTAATTGGGGTCGCTGAAGTGCTGCAGGGCTATGTCCCAGCGCTGCCACTCTTCGATTTTGAGGTCATTCATGTCTTCGCCGCCCCAGTAGTCGCCGTATCTTATTTCTGCGTAAAGGCCGTCGCTATCCGCCAGCCCTACGTACATCTGCTCGGTATCGTTGGCGTCATTGTTGGGGTCGCCGCAGAAGAACAGCGTCAACACTTTCACGCCGGCGTCGGTCCAATCCTGCAGCCCGCCGATCTCCTCCAGCGGCAGCCAGGCCTCGGCATAATACAGGTCGGCCCACGGGTCGTCGGTGTCGTACGTGTATGCCACGGCCTGGTCGCCACCATGGACGGGTTTAGGAGACCTTGCAAGCTCCAGCCTCGCCCCCGTCGCCTCGCCCCACTCCTGAGAATACTGGTCGTACCATGTGTACTGGACACTGTTCTGATCCAGGTCGTACTGCTCAAAATTGTCCACGACGAGATGATACGCTGTCGTAAAGGTCCACACATCTCCTTTCCAGGGATTATCCGGATGCATCTGATTGACCTCGTCGATCCGCCAATAGTAGGTATGGCCCAATTCAGGGGGCCCATAATTATACCACGGTTCATAGCCGGTATTTCCACCCGAAGGCAAGTTAGTCTGGTATATCCCTGTTGTATCAGTCGTATTGGCGTCGTTTACATCCTCCCAGTCCGTGCCAAAATACACATCATGCGAATCCGCAAAAAAGCCTGAGTCCCAAGCAAGGACAGCATCTGCGGCGACACTTACCCAGCCGTTGATAGGATCGGGGTTGTGTGCCTTTGCCTCGGCAGTGGTAAACCACCACACGGGCCCTTGCCAAATATTCACGTCGTTTGCCTGATCGACCCGCCAATAATAAGTTGTACCTAAGGCAAGCGCGGCGGATGGACTGTGGTAGTTAACGTCCACGGCGCCAAGATAAATGCCCGTCGAATCAAACATATTGGCATCACGCACGGAAACATAATCGGTCCCGAGGTAAACGTGGTGCCCGCTTGCCTGCTGTGTACATTCTCCCGGCGACCAGCTCAGCATCACTTCCGGGGCCACCCCTTCAATACCCTGGGCCGGACTGGGACTGCCGGCGATCAGTACCGGCATCTCTTCCATGACCACATAGAGGGAAAAAGGGTCGGTGCTGTTCGCGGAGATAACGGCGGTGTTATAGTCTATCGACTCGGCGGTAAGCAATTTCCAGGGTGGTTCGTCGCCACCCATGCCGTGGCTGTCGTCCACCACTGTTGCACGCAGATGATAAACGTGAAAGCTTCTGTCCCCGACCAGTCCCGGATTGTATGTTAAGCTCACTGTTGAAGGGTAAGCGGGATTTGCCATAGCTCCTGCTGGCGCGGATACATGATACACCGGGCTCAGAATCCTTCTTCCCCACTGGGTCCACGGCTCCATGAAATCGCTGTTGATCCAGGTGGCGGTTATTTCCGTGGCTGCGTACAACGTTCCTACTTGCCCCGTCATCTCGAAGGAATGTGGGTATCCTCCCTCGCTCGCGGCCAACATGATTGTCCAACCGTAGTCCGGCGTTATGTACCACTTTTCCCAGAATTCTTTCCACCGTCGATACTCCTCTATCTTCTCATCAATCTTGTCATCGAGCGATTGCTCATCCTCGCGCGGGTCAATCTCACTTACGTCATTGAGTCTGTCGACAACCTCGTCATATCTCTGCTGGTTTGTCTTTCCAGCAAACGCACCGGCCAGTGGCCTGCCGTTATCTTCATAGCGCTTCTTCTTCCCGTTTATTTCGCGCAATCCGCCAAGGTAATTGTTAACCACATCATCAATCTGATTCTCCAGGTCTCTGATCTCGTTCTGCAGCCGGTCTCCCTCTGTTTCCTGTCCTGGTGTTGGCGGGCCGTAAGTAGGTCCGTACCCGGGAATCTGCGACAGACGCCTCTCACGGGCGAGCTTCCATTCCAGTTTTAGCTTGAGTTCGTTGTAGTACGCTTCCACTTCGTCCCACAGCGGCTCACATTTAGCCCAGTTCTGGTCCAAGGCTGGGATGAGGTCGCCATCGTATTGCTGAAAGCGCCCCCAGTGAACCCACTCATGGTAAAGAGTCTGTGCGAGCGTCTTTACCTGCCGAAAACCCTCGCGCTTTGTGATGTCAGTCTCTATGTCAGCTTGGGGCGGCAAGCCAACCGCAATACGAGCACTGTTCGTGTCGCCGCTGCCCAGTGGGTAGGAAGTTTGCTCTCGCAACTCTTTCTTTCCATCCGCAGCATTCGTGCCGAGCATTGCAGTCAAGTCTTCATCTGCATCCGTTGGGTTCTCGCCCTCGTTGTCCTTAATAAACTTTATCGCTTCCTTAACCAAGTCCTCCGACTTGCCCGCTGGAAAGTCCTGCTCGGCCGCTAACAGTGCTGCCGGCCAGCCCAAAGCCCAAACGAGCAGCAAAAACAAACCTTTACCTGCTAAACGACCCTTCCTATATCCCAAAATCTTCATCTCTTTCACCTCCTATCAGTTGGCGGCCTGCAAGCGTCCGACACCCGGACGTTCTGTTTGTGAGGTTACGTCGTCACGCAGCTCGCCTCGCCGGGCCAAATATTCTAATACGTTCGCACATCTGGACTGTATCTTTTCCGGTGCGGGGGGAAAGCTTGGTCAGACGCACAAGAAATGCTTTCTCTCCACGTAACCAGTTTTCTTTGTCGTCCCTCTACGCTTTATAGCAAGTGGGACAGAAATGTCAACGAAATTATGGTACGTTTTTCGACATTTTTTTCTCTTGATTTGGGCAAATAGGACACTGACCGCCGCGGTAAGATAATCTTTCCGCTCACACAAACAACCGAGGTCCACGCCGATATCAGTACAGGCCTCGAATTTGGTCCAGACTTATCGAGCAGCGAGGCCCACTACTGCTGAGGCCAGAGGTTTGTTTGAAGCCAATTATCCGCCAATTGTTTATAGTCCCTGAAGTTCACCTGCTTTTGCCCGGGGGGCTCATAATCCCATATATTGGCTGGCGATATCAGTTCATAATGACACACGCCTTCCAGGCGGCCGGTAGCCGCGTTCGACAGGTAACATACTTCCTCCGGCGAGAGGACGCGGGTATAGATTCGGACGCTGTTGATGTCACCGTCGAAGTAGTTTACATCGTTTACATCGGGGAAGTCGAAGTTGAGGGAACTGCCGATGCGGACGGTGTCCTGCTCGATATAGGGGATGCAGGGGTCAAACGTCCCTTGCCATATCGAATTGGCGTCGATATACAGGCTGTGAATGTTTGTGGCAGCCTCATACGTGACGGCCGCGTGGTGCCACTGGCCGTCGAGCGGATTGACTTCTTCATCATCTGCCGCAACTGTGTTGACATAGTAGTTGCCGCAGACAACCGCCGCACGAACCACTGTGTCCTTCCGGCGGAGCGTATCAGTCAGAAAAACCGCCATGGGATGGTTGAGTAGGTTGCCATCTCTGGCCGAGCTGATGAGGATGCCCGGTGTACTTGTTTTATAGGCTATTGCGATGGAAAAATCGCCTGACCCGTCGAATGGGTTGGCCTCGCCGAAGTAGTTGGGGTCCACGTCCACATAGCCGCTGCCGCGCAGTTGAAGAACTCCGCCTGACACAACCGCATCGCCGCCGGGGTAACCGTCATAGCCGCTGCCTGATGTGTCGCTGAAATTAGCGTCACCGGTGAACGTGTATTCGACGAGCAGATCGGGGTCATTGTGATATGGCGGGGGCGGCTGCGGCCCGGCAAGCAAGTCGCTAATGAGCCAGTCCGAAGAAATGGTCGCGTGGTCTCTGAAATCAACGAAGCAATCGCCATCGAAGTCGCCGTCGAGACGAGACATCTCAGGCCGGCACCTGGGCGGATACAGCCTGATATCATCAAAAAACACGGTTCCCGTACCGCCGGGCAGCAGACTGGCGGGATTTCCGAAGAAGATTTCACAGGGGTCGCCGAAGCCAACATATATCCTGGCGATATTCGCCAGATTCACGTCCTGTTCCGCAAACCGTTGCAGGTCAAGATTAACCTCGTTTACGTCGTTCGCCTCTCTGTCGCATTCGGCCACACCTAAACCCGGTGGGCCAGGGAAGATGTCACCGTCCTGCAGTGCCACATACATACGTTCGCTGTCGCCGAGAGGTTTGTTTGGCTCGCCGTAGAACTGCAGCACTAATGCCCTGATGTTATAGAGGGTCCAGTTTCCGCTGATTTCGCTTGCGACACCGTCCGGTCCGACGGTATCGGCCTGAATCTCAGAAAAGTAATTCAGCTCAGGTCGGTTGTTGTCGTACTCGCATATCATGGATTGTCTGCCGCCGTGCACAGGGTCGTTGGGAGCGACCCCAAGATCAATATCGGCGCCGGTGGGCAGAGTGTTCCACAGACGGACCGTCCAGGTAGCCTTTAGTTCGCTTGTATCGTTATAGTCCTCAAAATCGTCCACTACGACATGGCCTGCCGCGAATTCCCAGACCGGCCCTTTCCACGGGTCTATGACTCTGCTCTGGTAGGTATCGTTTGCCTCATCCACCCGCCAATAGTAAGTCGCAGGTAACAGACTCGCCCGTTCATTTTCGGGCAGTTGATAGCTGTTACTATCCAACGGGCCATTATGTACCAGACCCGTCGTACACGGGTCGGCATCTTTGACACTGTTGTAATCGATGCCGACATACAAATGGTGCCCACTGGCATCTGCCACACGGGCTCCCTCCTTCCATACAAGGTACACGTCTCTGGGTTCGTCACCAGCGCCATCGACGGGCCATGGACGGGAGGCGCAGCAGCCCACCGTCCTGAAGGACCAGGTTGTACCCTTCCAGGTCTGAGAGTCGTTACCTTCGTCGATGCGCCAGTGGTAAGTGATGCAGTCACCAAGCTCCTCAACGAAATCACAAGGATCAAACTCAAGCTCATTAAGTGACTGTCGGCGTATGTAGACGTCCGCCGTAGTAGTATCGGCGTCGTTGACGTCGTTGTAATCCGTGCCAAAATATACGTCGTGCCAGTCCGCGTGCTCTCCAGGCCGCCAGCTAAGGGTAGGCACCTTTCCCGTTTTGTCCATTCGGTCGTCCGGAAAAGGCTCGGTTGCCTTGGCCCGGTAGAATACACCGCGGAGCGTGTGGAACATGTTGTTGCTGCTGCTGTCGAAGTCAACGGCGCAGTTGGTATCGTAAACAGGATTCTCCGCGTCTGCGTCCAGTATCCAATAGTCAAATGCATAATTCGGGTCTGTTATCGTCACCGCAGTGACGTTCACCGTGAGAGGGTCGCTTGTGTCGTTCCAGGTGTGGGTCGTGGCGACCGGAAGCTCATTTGGGTCACAGTCGAGAGTGATCTCTGTGACATCATTGGCGTGCGCGCCGGCGGGCGGATTGCTAATCGCGCCGTAAGACGAGGTAATCACCAGGTCGTACGATGATTCGAAATTCAATGTGTGACCGAAGTCCGCATCTATCGTGCCCGAAGCCAGCTTCCACGGCAGTGCAAATGTGGACACGCAGTAATCCCACTCGTATATAAACACCTCGACTTCCACACAGACATCCGGGTAAAAAGTAAGGACCATCTGCATATCCAAATGCTCATCGTAGTCTGCCAGTGCAAGATACTGTCCGCCCTGCCCCGCATTTACATCGAACACGTCACCGTCCGCCGTAAATACACAGCGCTCTTGTGCGGAATTGGGATCTCCTGAAATGGGCTTTGTGGTAATGGACTCCGCCCACATTTCGGCTGAAACCTCCATCTCGGCCTTGAGGTTCACCGTGACGTCGGCTATTTTCGGAATACCCGTTACAGGGGCTGAGTACAGTGTTTGGGGCTCGATGCTGTCTGCAACGCGTACAGGATGGGTGGGAAAGTAGCCGTCGAATGAGTTGATATCATAACATCGAAAATCAAAATTGGGCGCATACGGGATGTTGAACTTGAAGTCCACCTCCCTCAACCCCAGATCGACCTTTACGCGTCCCTGTGTTTTTGCTTCCACACCGAAATTTATTTCAAGGTCTCCTTGGCCGGACCCCTGCAGCATCAGGTTTGCGTCATTTGGGTTGCCGGTGTCGTATTCGAGTCTGAACTGGCCGCCCCAAACCGAAGCGGACAAATAAGCGGCTGCATCGGCCTCGAAGCGAAACTGCACGGGACTGCCTCTTGGCTTCCAGCCCGTATCATAACTGGATTCAAGACCCCACTCCGGCCACAATGCGGAAAAAGAAGCAGGCTCTGTCTTAACATTCGTAGTGCTGCTGGAGCCCTCGGCAATGGATTCCATCTGCTCGAAGACCGACGCCTTTGCGATGACTCGTTCGGAAGGTAAACTTCGGTTCGTTTGCTCATCTGTTTCTTTAGGTGCCTGCTCAGGTACTCCCTTTTCGAGCAAAGAAATCCCATCCGGCTTTTCGTTAAGATATTCGAAAACCTGGACTATGCTCCAGCCCCTCTGGGCAAGACGGATATGGATAACCTTTGGCCACTGCTGCTTTCCGGATGGTGACAGCCTTTCATGAATAGTGTTAACGGCCACGAGTCTGTTGTCCTCATAAATGTCGCACAACAGAGGCGAACGCACGGACTCAGGCAGAACCCATTCCAGACGAGCGTTCTGCTGCGCCAGTGCAGTTGCAGCTCTGGTTCGGTCCTTCATCTTCAAGGCGCCCATCGCTTTTTGCGCGGCCAGATGCCCCCTCGCCTTTACCGTTAAGCCGGGTGGATAGCCGTATTCTTCGGAGCCGAGTCGAATTACCCATCGCTCCACTTGCTTTTCGGGACCATCCGACCGGAGAAACATCAGTATCTCTTCGGTTCCGTGTTCACGCGCAACGGCCTCTAATGTATCCAGAGACCCGTCCACTTCGTGCGGTATCTTCGCGCTGAATACCCTCGCATAAGCAAATTCGCGAGTCTCTGACGAGGCGGGGCCGAGAGCGTTTGCCTGGTCTTGTGTGAAAAACGCGAGGATGGGAAAGAGCAACAGAAACAGGAACGTGGTGTGAGCTGGATTTGAACGGCAAGAATATCGCATTTTTGCGTCTCCTGAGCTTTTCGGCCTGTATTCAGGGACCGATATCCCACAGTTTGGACCAAGAATATGTATCTGTGCAGAAATCCTCCTGATTCGGCACGCGGGTCCGGTGTACGGTTCACAGAGCTGCCCGGCCCGGACTACCGAAGTCCGAATGTTGCTGGTGGGGGAAGACTCGGCCGGCGAGAAAAGAATAATTTCTCCCCACCTATCACCTCTTGTATCCAATTGTTTCTGATATTATAGACAATCAACCTGCCGATGTCAATTCAAGAATTATAGGACTTTTTCATTTTTTGCTAATTCTGTTCAAATAAAGAGGTTAGACGCGGAAAACACGGTGGCCCACAAACGGAGCGGGTGCCTGCGGCTGGGCAGGATCTGCCGCAGTCAGGGCCCGACGCTCTGCAAATCTTTGCTCTTTACATGCCGATAATGCAGGGTAGAATGGTGGTTGCTCGGGTGGCTGGAATCGGGAATCAGGGTTTATTTTGGATATACTCGTGGATAAAATAGAGCTTTACGACACGACGCTTAGGGACGGGATGCAGGCTGAAGGCGTGAGTTTTTCGCTTGAGGATAAGCTTGCAATCGCCCGCTGTCTGGACGAGCTGGGCGTACACTACTTCGAGGGCGGCTACGCCGCGTCCAACCCCAAGGAGATACAGTTTTTCCACGAAGCAGCCAAGCTGCGTTTCAAGAATTCGCGGATGGTCGCCTTCGGGAGCACGCGTCGCGCCAATGCCAAGGTCTCTGACGACGCATCGCTCAATGCTATTCTTGCCTGTAAGACCCCGGCAGCTACGCTCGTCGGCAAGACGTGGGACTTCCACGTTATCAACGTGTTAGGCTGCTCGCTGGACGATAACGTCGCGCTGTGTGCCGAGTCGGTGCAGTACCTGAAAAGCCACGGCCTTGAGACCATCTTCGACGCCGAACATTTTTATGAAGGATACAAGGAGAATGCGGGATACGCTATAAAGGTTCTTGGCGCGGCCGCCGAGGCCGGGGCGGATGCTCTGGTGCTGTGCGATACGAACGGCGGCTCGCTGCCGGAGGATGTTTACGAAATTACAAGAGCGGTCTGCAAAGAATTCAGCACTCTTACCATCGGTGTTCATGCCCACAATGATGCCGATTGTGCCACGGCGAACTCGTTGGCTGCCGTGCGAGCGGGCGTTCGCCACGTCCAGGGGACTCTTAACGGTCTGGGCGAAAGATGCGGCAACGCCAATCTCTGCACGCTAATCCCCAACCTTGCCTTTAAGATGGGTTTCGAGGTGCTTGCGCCGGACAAGCTCAAAAGCCTCACGGAGGTCTCGCGTTTCGTCTTCGAGATCGGAAACCTGACGCCTGTGATGAATATGCCCTATGTGGGTGAGAGTGCTTTCGCCCATAAAGCGGGTCTGCATGTGGACGCTTTGCGCAAGAACAAACGTACTTATGAGCACATCGACCCCACGCTTGTCGGCAATGAAAGGCGATTTCTAATCTCCGAGCTCAGCGGCAAATCAAATGTTCTGGCAGAGCTTGAAAAGGCGAAACTGGCACACGATAAGAAGCTGGCCCGAAAGATTTTGAGCCGTGTTCAGGAGCTCGAAAACGAAGGTTACCAGTTTGAGGCAGCCAACGGCAGCTTCGAGTTGCTGGTTAAAAAAGTAATGGGCACATATAAGCCCTTGCTCGAGTTGGTCAAGTATTATGTGACGACGGAAAAACGCGCTTCGGGGGAGCTGGTTACCGAAGCTACCGTTAAGTTGAAGGTGGGCGACAGGGTTGAGCACGTTGTTGGCGAAGGTGACGGCCCTGTCAATGCGCTGGACGCGGCCTTGCGAAAATCGCTGGAAAACGTCTATCCGGCCATCAAGGAAATCCACCTGATCGACTATAAAGTTCGCGTGGTCAACGCCAGGGCGGGCACTGCCGCGCGCGTCCGCGTGATTATTGAGTCTCGTGACAAGAGTTCCATCTGGGGGACGGTCGGCGTTTCGGAGAACATTATCGAAGCGTCGTGGCAGGCCCTGGTGGACTCGGTTGAGTACAAGCTGCAAAAAGACGCAACATGACAATACTTTGGGTCCTGAGTGTGGATTTGTCCGGGCAGAGCATTTACGGCTGAGCCCGATGTGGAGGTGTTTGGGGTGTAGTGTCGGCAAGTCTTAGTTGGTACTACACCAAGGCGGGGGCGCAGACGGGTGGCTGACGATGTTTTCTTCGCCGGCTGCTGTTATCTTGTCGCGGCTGGGATTCGGTCGTGGGGTTGGCCGAGGCTGCTTGCAGGGCCTTCACAGCGGTCTCAGCGAACAGGTCGGCTCCGATTTCCTCCCATAGACCTTCAGCGCGGTTGAATACACCGCCTGACAACATGATGCGCATGTTCGGCCAGGCGTTGACGGCCTTAACCCTGTCAATGAGTCGGCGGACATCGGGCGCCTGCTTTGGGGCGGTCCCATAAACAAGCAGAATGTCCGGGGCGTAATCGTTTACGAATGCGAGGATGTCGTCGTTTGTCAGGCCGCCGCCGACAAACTTCACCTCCCAGCCATCGCTTTCGAAGAGGTCAGCAGCCATTTGGGCGCCGAGCTCCTGGAGCTCATCCTGGGCGCAGGAGACGACAATCTTTTTGGCCTTGCCTGGTCTCCTGGGCAGCTTGTTCTGAAGCTGGTCGACGATTGTGCGGTTGATTCGCGTTGCGAGGTGCTCCTGGACGGAGGTTATCCTGTCACCGCGCTTGAGCTGCTCTATTTCGATCATGATAGGCCAAATCAGGTCGGCATAGACCGCGTTGGCGGGTATTCCGCTTTGCAGAGCCTCTTCAATAACTTTGCGGCAGAGAGTTCTGTCGCCTTTGAGGAGGGCGTCGAGGTAACGTGCGAGAATGTTATTTCCCACCATAACACAGTCTCCTTAAGATTTTCCATTTCTCCGTATTTATCCAAACTATCAATTCACAGGTTACAAAGAGCACAAATGTTAAAATAGGCAATATAGTTGTCGGTGTCTTGCCTTCGGAAACTTTAGAGAAAATGGCAGCTTCAGTGCTGGAGTAGCGAAAATGGAAAGGGCTGCGATCGGCTGCCCTGGCGGGTGCAGACAGTGAAGTTACATCGGGCGTTGGCTTGGGCCGATAATCTACCCTGGCGGTCGGTGGTATCTGCTGTCGGCGCATTAGTCTGTGCAACGGTGCGAAGTCCCTACGGAGGTTGCGTTGTTTTTTGGTTTTTTGGGAAATTGGGTTCGTTTTGGGTTTGTTTGGGTTCGTTTTGGCTTTGGGGGCCCCTGACGAGCGAAAAATTGGGTTTGCTTTGGGTTTGATTGGGTTTGTTTGGGTTTGCTTTTGGGGCCTGCCGGAGGGGCTTGATTTCCGTAATCCTTTGTGGGAAATGGGTTTGCGTTGATTTTGGGCTTTTTCGAAATTGGGTTCGTTTTGCACGAAAAGGGCGAATTTGTAGAGGATTCTCGACAGAAATCGAACTTGTCCGATGTACGATTGTGCATTTGAGGGTTGCGATTCAGGATTTGATGTTTACTGCGGAGCATTAGGTCTTGAGCCCGCCAAAGCCGCGTCGGTGGCAAATCCGCCTTCCCGCCAAAAGGACCCGCCAGACGAATGGCGGGTAAACGGCGGACAAGCCCGCCAAATCTTGGGTATTATACTCGATTTTGGAAGAAAAGTCAACCAAGAAGGGCAAAAGAATTAGCCACGAATTAACACTAATTGGCACGAAAAGGGTAACCACGGATACCTTGGGCATAAATTTCACAGATGGACGCGGATTGTTGAGTATCAGTCAGCTTGGCGTTCCGCCACCGAGAGAATCGGCGGACAAGCCTTGCCACAAGCCGCTCGTAAAGCGAGCTTTGTCGCGGCTTGTTGGCTTCGTCCGTGGGGCAGATGCCCCGCTTGGTGAAGCTGACTGAAGGAGGACGGAAAAGGGAAATTGGCAGGGAAATTGGGGAGAGTTTTGGTTGACTGTTGGGTGGGTATGTCTATAATTGGGGGGCAGTTATGCAGCGGTGTGATGGTTCCTTGCGTTTACGGGAATGGCTATTTAGTGCCTATACGGGTGGCAGGAGAGAAATTT
>DATKZT010000088.1:0-6400 GCA_035527845.1 Sedimentisphaerales bacterium
GCTTACGTATGCATTGGGCACAACGTAAGGTATCTCATCATCTGGATACTCTTTGTATTCAAAATACACTTTACCATTCATTGCCTTTTTAGTAGGATTGCGTTCATAGTTAAACACACGGTCATACCTAATCTTTTCACCGTTATTGAACTTTTCGGAAAACCAACTGCTGATTTGAAAATCCAGTGGCAAAAGATAGTTGCTGATGAATGGTGCCCATATCTTGATCGGAAATGCATTAAAGTACGTAAAAGCCAACCAGAGATATCCATAGGAACATGTTCCGTTCTCTACGGAAAAACAAAAAGGCCTATTATAATCTGTCCCTTTCGGCTACTTGAACGTCGGCAAATATTCACAGATTGTCTTCATTTATTAACAACTCACGAACCGGGAAATGAATTACATATTGTTCCCGAGATTTCTGTCCCGGGAGGTAGTGTAGATTATTTCCTGGCATCTGTTAGGAATCAGAAAGTCAAAGATTTTGTTGGAATTGAACTTCAAACATTAGATACCACTGGAACTGTTTGGCCAGCTAGACAAAAATTTCTTGAAAAGGTCAATGTTGTCCAGGAAGGTCCTCCTGAATATAAGACATATGGAATGAATTGGAAGATGACTGCTAAGACAATTCTCATACAACTTCACCATAAAATACAGACATTTGAAGAAATCAATAAGCGTCTTGTTCTTGTGATTCAAGATTATCTCCTTGTTTATCTCCGTCAGCAGTTTCAATTTTCCCGCCTTCGTACTGCACGCCAAGGTGACCCAATGCAAATCCATGCTTACCAAATGGCAAAAAAGCCTGACGACATGTATAGCTTAGAACTCGGCGAACGAGTTAGCACCGATTCTGATGGTATAGCGATTTGCCTTGGTTTACAAGCTGATGCCAAAGTTGAGCTTGAGGAAATAATTGAGCAGATAGAATCAAAAATATCAAGTAAGACACGCTTCGCGTTTTGACCATTATTAAAATACAACAAGGGGTTTCCCTCGGACGCGGGCTACCGCCCACGCCAGAGAAATTAGCATTCATTGTTTCTAATCAGTTCGGTGATATGGAACGGCCTACGGCTTCGCAATGACGCCAGAAATGATTAAGGACGATGATTACGCCCCAGTGCATTTTCGGCCCCTTTTCTGTTGACTTTTGCTTCAAACTATGTTAAAATACCCACCTGTTTGCCTGTCCCTTAGGGGCAGCTAAGCAAACATAACCCGCCCGTAGGCGAGCTTGGCGGAATCAACAGAAAATGCTCAGTAGTAAATATCAAATCGTAAATAGTAAATCGGCAAGCTTTCCTATCGTTTACCCGCCGCTTGCCCGCCGTTTGCTTGGCGGGTCCTTTTGGCGGGCCCACCAAACCGCCCATCCCGCCAACCCAACCCGATCCGTCCTAAATACCAAATCTGAAATCGTAAATCGTAAATTAGATAAGCCTGCCCATAAGGCAGCTATCTCACCGGGACCGCCCATCCCGCCACGACCCACCGTCCTCTGTCCTCTGCCTTCTGTCCTCCACCCTCTGTCCTCTTATCCGCCTACAAATAAAACTCCGCCCGAAGGGCCTCCACAGTTTTGCATTTTACATTTTGATCTTTGCATTTTCCTTTACACCTGCCGAGAATCCTCTACAAATCGCCCCCTTTTTGTACAAACGAACCCAATCTTGTCCGCCTCCGGCGGATTCAAAACCCCTTATCTGGCAAAGGGTTACGAAAATGAACGCCTTCCGGCAAGACCAAAAACAAACCCAAAACGAACCCAAACGAACCCAAAACGAACCCAATTTTTGGCCCGTCAGGGCCCCCCAAACCCAAAACAAACCCAAGCAAACCCAAAGCAAACCCAATCTCCCAAAAACCCAAAAATCAACGCAACTTCTTTCATGGAAAAGGGTTACGACAATGGAACCGCCTTCGGCCCTAAAAAAACGAACCCAAACAAACCCAATTTCCTTATGCCTAACAAAATGAACGCAAACTTCCTATCTACAAAGGCTTATGAAAATGAAAGCACCTTCAGCCTCCGGAAAAACGAACCCAATCGAAGCCAATTTCAAAGGCAAAAAAAACGCTGACAATCAGAGGCTGTGAGAAATGCGGGATAGAGATAAGACGCATACTGAACGGTTTTTGTCTTCCCGGGAATTGCGGGGGCGGGGGTGGTTATTCGATGTTTTGGACCTGCTCTTTGAGGCGGTCGATCTCGCATTTTATCTCGACGACGCGGCGAGTAATGTCGTTGTCGCAGGCCTTGGAGGCGATGGTGTTTGCCTCGCGGAGCATTTCCTGGCTGATAAACTCGAGCCTTCGGCCGGCTCCGCTGTCGCCGGCGCAGGCCCTGACAAACTCCTCGAGATGAAAGCTCAGGCGGGCGAGTTCCTCGGATATGTCGGACCTCTCGGCAAACACGGCCACCTCTCTCGCGAGCGTCTCCTCATCCAGCTTGAACTTGACGTCGGCAAGCAGGTCATCGACCTTCTTCTTGAGCCTGTTGTGGTATTCCTGCAGAGTGCCCGCGTTCCTCGCGGAGATCTGCTCGAGCTCGCGGCTGATGATTTCGCAGTGGCCCTTTAGGTCGGCCGCCAGGGCCGCGCCCTCGGCGGCGCGTGCCTGCTTGAGCCTGTCGACCGCCTCGTGTGTGATTCGCAGGACGCCCTGCCGGATTTGGCCGGCGAGCTGCTTATCGGGTGACGCCGGCAGTATAATCCCGGGTAGCCCGAGCAGGCCGGCGATATCGATTCTTCGCGTACCGTCACCGGACAAGGCAATGCGGCTGAGCTTATCGACGACGCTCTTCAACGCCGCCTCATCTATGCTGAAAAGCACGTCAACCGGGGCGTTCTTGACCCGAAGCGAATAGCTTATGGTTCCGCGCAGGAGGCTGCGGCGAAGGAGCTTCTCGATATCCTCTTCGAGAAACGCCGCGGACTCGGGCAGCTTTATCACCGTTTTGAAATAGCGGTTGTTAACGCTCTTTAACTCTACCGAGTATGTCACTCCCGCGATTTCGGCTTCGGCGCCGCCGTATCCGGTCATGCTGTTTATCATAACTAACTTCCGTGTCGAATTCAGATGTCACGTGCCTGGCTGTCCTGGCCTGCCGAAAACGGCTCAACCCTCGCCGGGCAGGTCTGCTTCGCTGGTCTTTGAGTCTTCTGTGCCAAGATCGTCGCTCGGCGCCAGCGGCGCCTTCGGCTGCGGCGCCGGTGCCTTGGGCTGACTCACAGGCGCCGTCGGTAGCTGGGGCTGTGCGCCGCCGAATTCGCTTACAGACGGCTTGTAAAATTTCGCCAGTATAACCGCCAGAATCAAAAAGACGCCGACCAGCACCATTGTAACCCAAGTCAGAAAGTCACCGGTCTTCGAACCCAAGAGGCCTCCCGCGCCGCCGCCCCCAAAGGCCGCGCTCAAGCCGCCGCCCTTGCCCTTTTGTATTAATATAACCAGAACCAAGGCCGCCGCAGAAATAATGAAAAAAGCCGCGACGGCGTTCATGAAAATTCCTATTGCCAACAAACCAGAAACCACCATTATCGTTCCCCTTACAAGAGCATCTGCTCACGTGTGCGCAGCGTACCGACCATTATTTAACATTCGCGGCGCAGGCGATATAAGACTATGCCGCGGCCTCGATTATCGCAATAAAATCCTGTGCTTTCAAGCTTGCGCCGCCGACCAGCAGCCCATCGACATCCGGCTGGGCCATGAGTTCGGCGGCGTTGCCAGGCTTTGCGGAACCGCCGTAAAGAATACGAATCTCCCGGCTCAATTGGTCATCGCCAATCTCGTCGAGCAGTCGGCGTATCATGGCGTGAACCTCCTGGGCCTGCTCAGGGCTTGCGGTTTCTCCGGTTCCTATGGCCCAGACGGGCTCATAAGCGATGGTGACGGCGGAAAGCTTCTCGGGCCCCAGACCGGCCAGGGCCTTTCTCAACTGGCGCTCGACCACGGCGGCGGTCTTGTCGGCCTTTCGCTCTGCTATCAGCTCGCCCACGCAAAGCACCGGCAAGAGCCCGCCGGTGATTGCCGCCGTAACCTTCTTGTTCACCAGCTCGTCCGTCTCGCCGATAACGTGCCGGCGCTCCGAATGACCGCACAAGACATACGTACAGCCTACATCCTTGAGCATCGAAACACTTATCTCACCAGTAAACGCCCCGTCCTGCTCACAGTAAACATCCTGGGCGCCGACCGCAATATGCGAGCTGCGGACTGCACTGACCACCGCGTGCAGATAGACAAAAGGCGGCATGAGCGCCACGGTCACGCTCCGCCCCGCAACCCCCTGACACCCGGACGCAACAGCCTGTGCCAACTCCACGCTCGCGCGAGCATTGGTGTTCATCTTCCAGTTGCCGGCTACAAAAGGCTTTCTCATCAACATTGCTCCACAGAATCTGTCATCATGCGCCCGCGAACTCAGAGCAGCTCCGTTGCCCGCGGAAAACTGCCGAGCACAGAAAGCTGAAGGCAGTGCTTGCGTGCCTTTTCGAGTCCCTTTTGGACATTGTCATCCGTACGGTGCCCGACAAAATCCACAAAGAAGTAGTACTCCCACTCCCTTTTTCTGCTGGGCCTTGATTCTATATTCGTCAGGTTAATATCGTGCCGGCGGAAGACATCGAGCACGTCTGCCAGGGCCCCCGCCTTGTGCGCGGTGCTGAACAGGGCGGCGGTCTTGTCCTCGCCGGTAGGTTTTGCATCTTCTCGCGCGACGACGAGAAACCTAGTGACGTTGTTGGCGATGTCTTCTATGTTCTCGTAAATGACTTTCAGGCCATATAACTCCGCGGCCACGCGCGAACCGATCGCCGCGCCGCCCTGTTCCTCCGCGGCCATCTGGGCGGCCCTGGCGGTTGAGGCAACGGCTATCGTGCGGGCCTCCTTGAACGTAGCGGTGAGCCAGTTTCGGCACTGTGCAAATACCTCGGGCTTCGAATAAATCTTTTCGATGCGCTCGAGCGGACAATTCGCCAACAGGTTATGATGAATCGCCATCAGCACTTCAGAGCATATCTTGACGTCGGAATCTATCAGGGCGTCAAGCGTCTCTATTACGCCGCCGCCCGTGGTATTTTCCACCGGCACCAGGCCAAGGTCGCAATGGCCCTTACTGACTTCGTCAAAGATGCTGCGAATGTCGGCGAGCGGTTCGTACTCGACGCTCTGGCCGAACTTGAGCATGGCGGCGGTGTGGCTGAAGCTGCCCTGCGGACCGAGGTAGGCGATTCGCAGGGGCCTCTCGAGGACGAAAGAGCCGCTCATCAGCTCACGCCAAATGGCTGCGAGGCACCGGTCGGGAAGAGGGCCCTGGTTGACCTTGGTTATCTTCTCGAGGATCTGCTTCTCGCGGTCGGGGGCGTAGATTTGCCCGCCGGTCTTGCTCTTGAGCTTGCCTATCTCGACCACGACGCGGGCACGCTCGTTGAGCAGCTTGACCAGCTCAAGGTCGATTTCGTCAATTCGATTTCGCAGTTCGTCCAGAGACATAATCGAAACAGGATGATAAGGTTATCAGGGACTTTTAGCCATCAAGCGGCGACGCCCATTCTTAGTAAAAACCACTATATTTAACAAAACCTGGCCCTTGCGTCAATGAATTTGAATCGTTAGGTTGAATATTGCGAAAATACTGAGGGCGCAGTGCGTGTCGAAAGTAATCGCTTATACGGTTTTCAGGACGCGATGGGGCTATTTCGGGCTCGTCGGCACAGAGGACGCCCTTCTACGGACCGTGCTGCCGATGCGCGACCGTCAAAGCGCGGAATCGCAGTTGCTGAAGTTTGTGGGCGTCGGGTATCGGGCGGGTGAGGCCAGGTGCGACAAGATGCTTTTCAACAGCCTTCAGGAGCAGATAAGCGATTATTTCGAAGGGAGTTACGTAGCTTTCCACAAAGATATCCCCCTTTTACTGGAGGGCGTGAGCCCGTTCGGCCGCTCGGTTCTGGCTGCCTGTAGAGGCGTAAGATATGGCAGGACAATAAGTTATGGCCGATTGGCCGCCAAGGCAGGCTTCCCAAAGGCCGCCAGGGCCATCGGAGGCGTGATGGCCAGGAACCCGGTGCCCTTGATTATCCCCTGCCACAGGGTCATTCGCAGCGACGGCAAAATCGGCGGTTTCAGTGCCGCAGGCAGCGTTTCACTGAAGAAAAGACTGCTCAAAATGGAACGGCAGCACGGAGGAAATGATTTAAGGATGATTGATGAATGACTCAAACTGACCGAGGGTCAGTTTGAAAACGCAAAAATCAAAGCGTGAAATGCAATCCGCCTTCGCATAAAGCTATGGCGGACAAGAATTGTCGAATCCGCCGTTGGCGGATGGCTGATTTTACTATTGTTTTTATGGCGCATAATACCTTGTCAAAAGGTGAGTTGCGTTTAT
>DATKZT010000089.1:0-45948 GCA_035527845.1 Sedimentisphaerales bacterium
CCGCTAAAAACAGCGAGAGCACGAATAGCAGGATGGGCCGCCAACCAGCCGAACTTCTCGGAAACCGATGCCTATGATATAAAAGTCAAAAGCCCACAAAGAATTGATTATAACCGTTGACGGGCGGCCTCATAGCAGCCCCGAAATTTATTTCGGGGTCCCCCCCACGTCGTAATCTGCAATACATCGCACCACAAAACTCCCAAATGCGTGGCAGCCTAAAAGCCCAAGGCTTTGGGAATGGTCTCCTCGTTTAGCCGTCGCCGACCCGGCGACGCAATACACTGATATCCTGATACTCCGATATCCCCTACCTGCTTGCCCACCTCGCCGCTTGGCCCGATCCCCCGATACCCTAACCCCCCGCTTTTCTCCTTTTTCCCCTTGCAAATCCCAACCCCGCAATGCTACAATTCCCCACGTCGCGGGAGTCTTGCACCCGCCGAGAATTGTGGAGAAAGCAAATGCCCGACGTTCCGCCGACAATCGTTGAGCTTGTCGAAACCTTCGACCGCAACATCGACGCCTACAAGAACCAGCGCTACAACGAGGCCCAGGTCCGACGACAGTTCATCGACCCGTTCTTCGAGACCCTCGGCTGGGATATAGCCAACAAACAAGGCCTCGCACCCGCCTATAAGGACGTCATCCACGAGCACGCAATCAAAGTCGGCGCCACAAACAAGAAAATCGACTCCCTCGTCTACAAACTCTACAACCTCACAGAAGAAGATATTAAAATTGTGCACAGCGGTTAGAAATACTTCAAGGAGATAAAGAATGAACAATGAAAGCCTGTTGAAACAATTCGTGCGTTCGTATGTCTATGCTCCTTTTTTAGGTACTGCTTTTGTTTTTGGGCTAATGCTATTGTTTTATAGGGATCTTCATCCAACTATCCAGACTATTTTACTGCCCGCTATTGCTGTTTACATGATTGGCACGTTACTTCTTGGTTATGTATACTCCGAACTTGACAGGATAAATTGCGTTAGGGCGGCAAAAAACAATGAAAAACCCGCGCCACAACCCTGGTACGTCACAGGGATAATCTGGGCTCTCCATGGAATTTGGTTTCTGTTGTTAGTGATATATTTGTTCCGGAAAACCGTACTATGAACATCCACCCAGAACAACATCCTCAACGGTAGAAGTACCCCATCATTAAACAAATGCGACAGATAGGTAGATTGACAAAATTGTTTTATGCCCTCTACGGTCTGACGGGTGAAGAAACAAGAAACATCGAGGAATGAACTAAATGAAGAACGCCCTTGAGGTTTACGGACACCGGCTGAATGACCGAGTTGTCGAGGACATCAGAAGTTGGCGCAACCATCCGGAGCTTTCCAAACTCCTCCAAAGCCTTCGCTCAACAAGCGAGCCTCAGCGTTTCCTCGACCACTACGCGGAAGCAGTTGTTGCAAGATATCTGCTCCAGAAGGGATGCAAACTGGCTGTCGAGGTTCCTACTCCCAACGGGCGAACTGCAGATCTTCAAGTCTCAAGCGAAGGCTTTACCTTCTGGGCACATATCAAAAGACTTAATGCCGACGAGCAAACACAGACGGAGATCAATATCCAGAGTCGGCTACAACCGTTGAGAAGAATTCCAAGGCCCATCATTTTAACCGCCTGTTTCGACAGGGTTCCAACTGACGCGGAAATGCAGCAAGCTTACAGGGAATTGAAACGTTTTGTAGAAATGGAGCCTGTCGGAGAAAAGATAGTTGTCACCAGCGCCTCAGGCAACGAACTCGGCGCATTTGGAATTGCTGGCGAACACACCGGTACTCATGTCCAGACGGTTATTCGCGGGACCGTCAAATGCGTTGACGACAAAGCCAGGCTGTACGGTAAATTCAGCGAAGCCTACAAGCAATTCATGCCCGGCGGTTTAAATCTTATCTTGGTAACCACCGGTTGGTCAGATGATATCGAGGATTTTGAAACAGCGCTTCTTGGGTCGACCTATGAAGTCTGGAACGGAATGCCTCCTGACTTTCGCGTCATCGAGTCAGGACGTAAGAAGGATGGTTTCTGGTCACAGAACAAACACCCCCAATCAGCTGTTGCTGCTTGGTTTAATTTTGGCACCAAGGAAGATTTTGTACACTTTATAGTCTGGTGCCGCCAGGACCACAAGATTCCCCATCCTGTCACTAATCTATTCCCGAACGTCAGAACTGCCACCAACTTCACCGCTTAGAACCCGCATCAAAGAATCACTTGCGTTCTATCGGCCTACTCGGCAAATCCCAAAGCGCCGATTATCTGCGCCTATCCTCTATCGCGCGCGGCTCGACAGGCCAGTCTATCGGGAATTACCTTTAGACCTATTGTCAGCGATGCATTTCTTCAGGATGCAATAGCCGGATGTCTGTTTCGGTATCCTGGGACTACACGAAGAGGCAGTTCTCGCCCGTTCCCTGAGCACCTTATCAACCTTTGTCTGGACTACCTCCGTGCCAGAATTCCCCCTGGCCCTTTCTGATTTCATCGATGCCCTACCTTTGCAAGATCCGTTTCTTTATCATCTCTTCTTGAGCAGACCGATACTTTATCCCCTCTATAATGGATTCGAGTATGACTTGCAAGTATTTTTCCAATTCGCTATTCTTGCGATAGTCCGCAGTGGCAATGAAATCAACCCGGTTTGCCTTAAATAGCTTCCTGCACATGTTTAGTCCCTTGTGGCTCCTCTGCTTATACACCGCTATGGCGTAACCGCCGTTCTTGGTTGCCACCGTCATGCACGGAACGTCTGTCATCCCATCACCAATATAGACCAAATTCTGGAAAGGTATAGGCCTAAGTTCCTCCCCCATTGATTCGTTAATGCTGTCTGTTATTTTCTCCCTTCCCTTGTTTATTCTAAACAAGAATTGGGTCTTCACCGTATCCGTAACGACCAACTTCGGATATTGCGCTGCGCCGTAGTGGTCGTATGCATACTCCGACCCAAAAATATTATGAAAGTACTTCTTTATGCTGACCTTCCGTAAAATTTCCTTTAACCCGGACGATATAATGTAATGTCTTACCCTTGCCTTGCCGCCGGATCTCTTGGTTACAAATTCGTTGATTCTCTCAAAGAAATCCTCGACGCCAGGGTAGTATGATATCTGCGAAGCTAACCTACCCAGGTCAGCCTTCGTTATCTTTACTTCTGCATCGTTTGCTTTTTTTAGCATCAACATCATGTAAGTTATTATCTCCTCTCCACCATGCTCCGTGTTTTCAGCCCTTACCTTGCCCCAGAATTGCTTCGGATCTAAGGGGATCTTCGGAAGAACCGTGTATTCTTGCATAGGCAAGGGACTCAACGTCCCATCAAAATCATAGACTATCGCTATTATGTTCTTCTTCATGTGCATCGCGCCCCGAGTTCTTTGCAACCGCCATCTTCTTGTACCTTGTCATTTTATCACCGCCAACAAACCGGTGCCCAAGCCATTTGCCGACTCTATCCAACTGAATCTTGAATCCACGTATGCCCCGCTGGCCAGCACCTAATCTACCATCCACCAACTCCATTTTCAACCCCAAAGCCATTCATTTTTTTGCCTTTTACCTTTTGCCTTTTGATTTCTACTTTCCCTTCCTCCCCGCTCCACGCTACACGCTTCACGAACCAGAAGCCACCCTTTTTGATTTTTGCGTTGTATTTTTGCCCTTTGCATTTTGATTTTTGCTTTTCTCTTTACTTTCCCCCCAAAATCGTGTATAATACCCCAAAATTGAATACTGAATATCGAAGATCCGCCGGCGGCGGACCAAATACCAGATACTAACGCCCAAACACCGAATGCGGAAAACCCAATTAATTACGACCCAACCCCAAAATTCATCCCGTGAGATCATCTTACCTGCCTATAAGGCACCTATCTCACCGGGACCGCCCCTGTCTCACACAACCCCGGCAAACTCGGCAAACCGCCTAAACCCCCAGGAATCTGACTGCCCCGAAAGTGAAAATGTACGAAGGATTACGTACGAATTTATCAGCAAATTGTGCAAAACGAACCCAATTTCGAAAACACCCAAAATCAGCGCAAACCCAGTCTCCACAAAGGATTACGCAAATGAAGGCCACTTTCGGACCGATGAAAACGAACCCAAACGAACCCAAACGAACCCAAAACGAACCCAATTTTTCGCTCGTCAGGGCCCCCCAAAGCCAAAACGAACCCAAACGAACCCAATTTGTCGCGGCGGAGCCATGGCGAAGACGGAACGAACCCAATTTCGAAAGCAAACAAATCCCGCTGCCCACCCCGCCCCGCCGCCGAGGCCTTCCGGCGACCGCTTCAACTGCCAAATTGGCACAAGCCGAAACCCTCTCCAGGACGATAAGAGCTTGCCGATAAAGGACTTAGAGGTTTGGCCCTTTTGGGCACAAGTTTTGCACATTCTATCGTCGAGATATAGCACGTTGCTTACTTTCTATCTATGGGGACGCAGGCTATGAGATTCGACAGGTTTACTTTGAAGGCTCAGGAGGCGCTGGCGACCGCCCAGCAGATCGCGATGGCCAGGTCACACACCGTTCTCTCGCCGCTGCACTTGTTGAGCGCCATCTGCGGCGACGCCGCCGGGGTGGCTGTTATGATACTGCAGAAAATCGGCGCCGACATTCCGCGGTTGAGGAAGATGATAGAAGCCGAGCTTGGCCGATTGCCGCAGGGCCAGAGCGGCGCCCAGCTTATACCGGAGCCGGCCTTCAACCAGATTGTGCTGGACGCCCAGAACCGTGCCGACGCCGCGGGCGACGAATACCTCAGCGTCGAGCACCTGTTCCTTGCGCTTGCCTCGGTGCAGGGTGACGCCAAAGAGATACTGGACCTCAACGCCATCACCCCGGAGCAGATCGAGGGTGCATTGAAGCAGGTCCGGGGCCCAGAGAAGATAACGGACCAGAATCCCGAAGACAAATACAGGGCGTTGGAGCGCTACGGTATCGACCTGTTGGAGATGGCCCGCAAGGGTAAGCTCGACCCGGTAATCGGTAGGGACGAGGAGATTCGCCGATGTATGCAGGTGCTCAACCGGCGCACGAAGAACAACCCGGTGTTGATTGGCGAGCCCGGCGTGGGCAAGACCGCAATCGTGGAAGGCCTGGCGCAGCGGATAGTTGCGGGCGATGTACCCACAGGCTTGAAGGACAAAAGGATAATTGCGCTGGATATGGGCTCACTGATTGCAGGGACCAAGTTCAGAGGCGAGTTCGAGGACCGGCTCAAGGCGGTGCTCAAGGAGGTGGTCGGCGCCCAGGGCCAGATAATACTCTTCATCGATGAGCTGCACACGGTTGTCGGTGCGGGCAAGGCCGAAGGGGCGGTCGATGCCGGAAACCTGTTGAAGCCTTCACTTGCCCGCGGTGAGCTGCGCTGTATCGGTGCGACCACCATTGATGAATACCGAAAGTATGTCGAGAAGGATGCGGCGCTGGAGCGGCGGTTTCAGCCGATTACGGTGGACCCCCCGAGCGTTGAGGAAACGATAGCCATTCTTCGCGGCCTGAAGAACCGCTACGACACCCATCATGGCGTCCGAATCATGGATGCTGCGCTTGTGGCCGCCGCGACTCTGTCGAATCGCTACATTTCCGACCGCTGGCTGCCCGATAAGGCCATAGACCTGGTTGACGAGGCGGCCTCCAAACTGAGAATAGAGAATGACTCGCTGCCCGCCGAGCTTGACTCCATTCGGAGAAAGATCGTTCAACTGCAGATCGAACGCGAGGCGCTCAAGAAGGAAAGCGACCAGGCAAGCAAAGAGCATTTGGAAAAGACCGAGAAGAAACTTGCCGAGCTGCAGGAGCAGGACAGAAAGCTCACCGCCCAGTGGGAAGCAGAGAAGGGCGCTATCGACCAGATAAAACAGCTCAAGCAAAGAATCGAAGACGCCGAGAATCAATTCGAGAATGCCCAGCGAAGAGGGGAGTTGGAGACCGCCGCTCGTTTGAAATACGGCACGCTTGCCGATTTGAAAAAGGAGCTCGAAGAAAAGGAGGCCCGGCTCGCAAGGTCCGACAGCGGCAAAATAATTCGCAACGAAGTGACCGAGGAGCACATTGCACAGGTCGTCTCCAAGTGGACCGGCATACCGATTGCAAGATTGCTGACCGGCGAGCGCGAGCGACTGATGAAGATGGAAGAGGAAATCCGCCGACGCGTGGTCGGTCAGGACGAGGCGGTCTCGGCATTATGCAACGCCGTCCGCCGCAACCGCGCCGGACTGGGCGACCCCAATCGGCCCATAGGGACGTTTCTTTTCCTGGGCCCGACCGGAGTCGGCAAGACCGAGCTTTCCAAGGCCCTTGCCGACTTTCTGTTCAACGACCCCAATGCGATGATTCGCATCGACATGAGCGAGTTCATGGAGCAGCATTCGGTGGCGCGCCTCATCGGGTCGCCGCCCGGGTACGTGGGCTACGAGGAAGGCGGCCGACTGACCGAGGCGGTCCGGCGCAAGCCGTATTCGGTCATACTGCTCGACGAGATTGAAAAGGCCCATCCGGATGTCTTCAATGTGATGCTCCAGGTCTTCGACGACGGGCGACTGACCGATGGCAAAGGTCGAACCGTGGATTTCAAGAACACGGTCGTAATTATGACCAGCAATATTGCCAGCCAGCAGATTCAGCAGCTCACAGAGAAATCCGGCGCGGACTGGGAGATTGAGGCCCACGTCAAAGAGGCCCTCAAGCGGCACTTCAAGCCGGAATTCCTAAATCGCATCGACGAGATAATCGTCTTCCACATGCTCACAAAGGACGATTTGAGAAAGATTGTTGAAATCCAGATACACTACCTGACGGAACGGCTTGGCGGTCGGAAGATTGCCCTTGAGTTCACCGACCTCGCCCGCCAGCAGATTATGGACGAGGGATATGACCCTGTCTTCGGCGCCAGGCCCCTGAAGCGGACTATTCAGCATCGCATCGAGAATCCCCTGGCCACCGAGCTGCTGGCCGGAAAATTCGCCGAGGGAGACAAGATAAAGGTGGACGCCAATGCCCACACGTTTACTTTCGAGAAACTGTAGCAGGCTCTTGAAATTCATCCGGCGCACCCGAACGGCAAAAACCGCCGGTCGCGCCATTGCCTGCCAAGGCGGCAGATGCCGCCAGCTCCCCAAAAACGCCGGCGCAAATCAGGGCGCCGTGCGCGTCTCCGCTTCTATCTCTTTTTCGAGCTTTGCAAGCTCCCCGTCCATATTCTCTTCGGTGATTTCCTTCTCAGCCTTGGCCTTGTAGTCGACCGCCTCCTTGACCACTGTGCCCGTCTTGGTTGGCGGTGACTGGTCGGGCTTTTTCTTGCACCCGTTAGCACAGAAGACAGCTATCGTCGCCAGAGCAACCAGAATGAACATTTTTCGCAACATCTTATCACCTCTCGGCAAATGTAATTCTTTTTCGTAACCTTAACCGGCGCACCAACGATGACCTACTTGTTCGTCTCTTCAACCGGCTTTTTCTCATCACCCTTTGGCGCGTACTTGCTCTTCTTGTAAGTCTTGTATTTTTCCATGGCTTTGCGGGTCTCTTCGCTCAGCTTCTTCTCGTCGGGCCCGCCTGACTTGCGTGTTTCCAGACGCTGAAGCATGCTCATTCGCCTTTGCATTTGCTCGCGCTTGCGTTCATAGCGCATCTGTTCCTTTTGAACAAGCTTGCCCACGCGTGCGATGCTCTCTTTTGCATCCTTCTTCTCAGCCAGCTCCCGAATCCGGTTCAGCTTGGCCATACGCTCGAGATGCTTCTGCTCTTCCTGGCTTATTTGCTGCTGGAAAGAACTCAGCTGCTGCTGACGGTCCATGCCTTTTTGTAACGGGCCGCCGGCCTCGTTGCGGTTTCCCAGTTTCTCGATGCTCTTCTCCCGCTCCTTCATCATCTCTTTCATTCGTTTCTCTCGCTGCTGCCGCGCCAGCTCACGCTGACGCTCCCGCTCTGCAGTTTGTATTACTTCAGCCCGCCGAGGAGGGGCATTGGCATCGGCTGAACGGGTGCGCGCGGCTATCTCGCGAAGCTTCTTTGCACGTTTGTTCTCAGCGCCGGCATTGCTGTCCTCGCTTTGAGCAAAGACGAAGCTGCAGCTCCACAACAGAACCAGCCCGGCAAAAAGTGAAAACACATTCTTTTTCATTGCAGGTCCTCCCGATTCGACATCTTTCTAAACATTCCGGAGTCTCGCACCTCAGCAAGACAACTACCAAAATTCTTCCCGCACCTTGCGGGCAATTCTCTTTAGACTACATCTGCTAAGATTACTACTGCCCCTTACGACTTGGGGCATCAACCCCTCACTTTTCAGATATTAGCCAAACGGCAGCAGTCTGTCAAGTCTAATATCGGCACGGAAGACTTTTCCGTTCAGTCTAACCGGGGATTTTCGCGCGGGTTCATTGGCGCCCTGCAGGATATCGGGGCGACGTTGCCAATGCCCTGCCGCCGCCATCTATATGACCCGCTCGGCCTGGAAAAGTCCAAAAACAGGTGGAAATCGAGCACTCTCGGCCGTATTATGAAGCCCGGATGGGCCTGGCAAAGTTGCCGGGCAAAGGCTCTATTATGAAGAAGACCTCAGTTTGATTCTATGAAGGAGGCGACTATGTCGGGACTCAGGCGTGCCGCTCTTGTGGTGTTTTTATTGGTCGTTTTCGGTCTTTTTGCGACGCCGGCTCCACTCGTCGGCGAAGCTTCGAAAGACGCACAGCAGAAGCTCGTACAGGCCCAGATAGTGCTCACCGTCTCCGAAGGCAAGAGGCTCATAGCCAGGGCGGTTGCACAAATGCCCGTCGTCAAGGAGGCACTGAAGAACGGGATGGTCATTATCGCCAAAGGAACCACCAACACCTATGTTGCCGAAGAGATACTCGCCAGAAAAATCCCTCATGGCGCCTACGTTCTGGGCAGAACCTATCCCGAAAAGGGCGGAAAGAGACTCAAAGACGTCGACAGGATGAATGACATCATACTGGTGAACGGAAAGCTCCGGGAAGACCTCTCTCTCGATGAAGCCGTCAAACAGCTCAAGGGCGGCGACGTCGTAATAAAGGGCGCCAACGCTCTTGATTACCCCAACAGGATTGCCGCCGTCATTACGGGCAGCTCCGATGCCGGCACGACAGGCAAGATTCTGCCCTATATCGGCGCCAGAAAGGCGCACCTGGTCGTCCCGGTCGGACTTGAAAAGCAGGTCGTGGGCAGCGCTCTTGAAATCGTCAGGAAGGTGCGTGAGCCGATTGAGACCCTTAATGAAGTCTATCCCATGTTTTTGCTCGACGGTCAGATTGTTACTGAATTGGAGGCGCTCGACCTGCTGGCCTGCGTTTCGGTCTTCCAGGCCGCCGCCGGGGGCATTGGCGGCGCCGAGGGCGCCGTTCGACTTGTTTGCCGCGGCGCCAGGGAACAGGTTCAGAACGCTCTAAAGCTGACGGAACAGATTCAGGGTGAACCTCCGTTTGTAGAATGATTGAATTGTACCGGATGACAGCTCCGCTGGTCGCTGAAGCGGCAAGGGAAGTAGAATGCCTGCTGCTCGGAATCTTCGAGCATGGCGATTACAATTTTGGCGCGGCACTGTCAGGCGAGTATTCCGATACGCTGAATTGCACGTTCTTTCTCGCAAAATACAAATCGCAGCTTGTGGGCGCTGCGGGATGTTTGTACGCCCTGAAAGACCCCGCCATTTGCGTTGTTGGCCCCGTCGGAGTTGCTCCGGAGCACCGAGGCAGGGGCATCGGTACCAACCTCGTGACTTCGCTGCTAAAGCACGTCCGACATAACGATTGTGTCGCTGCTTATCTGGGAGTCGCGCAAGGCAGCTCTGCGCGAAGGCTATACGAGTCACTCGGCTTCCGGCCGCTCAGGGGCATTGTGATGCAGCATCTGCTGCGCCCGCAGCCGCAGTTCGAAGAGGATTACTTCCACAGGTGCGATGATACGGACATCCGGCGCGTCGAATGGGGCGACCTGCCCGGCATTGCACTACTGGCGTCTTTGCCGTGTACCATGTACACATTCGACTTGCGCCGAGGCGTTTTTTCCAGCAGGTACGTTGATCCCGCCAGGTTCCTTTCGATATTTCCGGAGATGATGCAGGCCCATGAGATACATGGGGGGCTGGCAAATGTTCTCACCGCCGGTCCTCAAAAAAACATCGTCGGCGTGGCGCACTTTTGTCGACTACCTGACGAAGCACAGCCGCATATCGTCCAGCTCGACTTCTACGTTCACGACAACTTTCTCGACAGGGCCGAGCTTCTGGTGCGAAAGACGATAGAAGAATCCAAAACCTTCTCCCTGCGCAGCCTGTGCTGCCACTGCCTCGAATGTGACCGGCTAAAGCAAGGCATTATCGAGGCGCTGGGCGCCAAACGAACCGCAGTCCTGGCCAGTAATGTGCTCCTGTCGGGCCGGTATGGCAACGTCTTTGTTTACGAGTGGCCGGCGTTGTTCTGACGGCGCCGGTCGAGTCTTTTACCGGTGGCGTGGAGCGGGGGGGGCGCATAGGGTTGTCAATTAGCGTGAGGTTGGGGGAGTATGACGGTCAGACGAGTCCGGAGGACATAACCAGCCGGTCGGATGAGGCGCTTTATTCGGCCAAGCAGGCGGGCAAGAACACCGTGCGGATTCTCCAGAGTTCGCGGCGCCTATAGCAGGAAGCTATCCCAACGCTCAGCATCTGACAAGGAGACCGGATGGGTACGCAAGAAGGATCTTGCTTGTACGGCTGACGATCGCAGGGTACTACGCTTTCTCTGAAGTTGCGCTTCTCACTCTTCTCCGCGCTATTACACCTATTGCAATGGAAGCCACACAAACAAGGAGAATGGCGAGCGGCAAAAACGCCTGCCTCCACGTCCTTGGAGGGGCAATCTGTGCCACGGTGTCATCCGGTACCTTATCCAACTTTTCAAGAGCAGGAGGCAGGACTTTTGGCTGTGGAGTATCCGATATTTCTTGCGTGTCGTCCTTGGCGAGCATATCCAGCCCTTCATTGGCCAGTTTATCGACTCGCACCTTAAGCTTTTGTCTGGCAAATTCTGCTATTTCCTTGTCGGGGAAACGATTGATGATTTCCGAAAGCAGAATGTCGGCATTTGGCATGGACGCTGCCCTCGACACGGTGTTCTTCGCCAGTGTTCTGCTCGCTGCTGGTACCGAATTTCTTAAGGCCCGCATTTTCAGACTGGGTATTTCTGTTTCGCCGGGGCTGTTGGGCAGCCACTTGCTGCGTATTTTCTCGTCGTCTAAGGAGGAGAGCCATTCATAATACTCAAGACCTCTCGAGATCTTCTCGGCCTTCGGCAGTGAGTGCAGAGAGGAGAGCATGGTTCGTGCGCGAATAGTGGCCCTTCCTATCCGTTCGGGCTCGAGCTCGAGCACTTTCCGGAAATACTTTTCGGCTTTTTCACGATCACGTTCTTCACCACGCTCGCGGCTGGCGGTTGTTGTGTACATGACGCCCAACTGACAGTAGACTTTGGCGCGCTGAAATGACGGAATATCTTTTTCCAGATATGCCATGTAGTACTTTTCCGCTTCGGCTCGACTCGCCTTGTTTGGGTCAGGGGCGTACTCGGGATCGTGCTCTAGCGCCCTGGCCAGGTCGGGGTCGTTGTCATAGTTTTGAAAGCTCCAGCCCTGGGCGAACAGTTGGGAACTCAGTATGGCAGATATAATAGCCATAAGTCGAATTGATCTTGCCGTTCTCATATAGCCTCCGAAAGAATTAAGAAATTTAGGTGTTTTACTGCCCCGCCATGAATACTATCGGCCGTTATACCCTGTCTTGTACGAACATCAAAGATATGAAACCTTGCCAAACGACAGGATTCCTGGAAATATTGGACTATAATGGTAATCACCTGCCAACACAAACAAGTTGATTGCGATTAACTGCCGCGTTCTGTCCCTTAAATAAATTTAGAAGGCTATCCACACAACCCACGCACAACCAGGTTGTGTGGGTAGCCAGTAAACGTAAATCGCTGTAATTTATTGTAGTCCTACATTGTACAGATTACAGTCTAAAAAACCTCGAGCAAAACTCCTTCCGGATTTGGGGTGGAGCAGTGCAGGGCGGATTCTGTGTGAGGAGCGCAGCAGATCCACGCTGAATCCCTGTTGTGTTGGCGGCCTCTTGCCATTCCCAATCGCCGCCGCTGGCCTGGTTGAAGAAGCCTTTGCATATCGATATTTTGCCAACGTCCCAGAGTTTGTGGATAAACCGGATTTCGGTGATTTGCCGCATTAAGGCAACAGCATTTTTTTGTATTCTACGGGCGCCGGTGTCCAGGCTGACGGGGACGCCGGAAAAGAATAAAGAGTTGTGGCGTAAGTTGAGCTTCTAAAGTTAGTTACGCACAGCAAAGCAGTCTTTTCCGGCTGACAGGATTTCCCGGGCCGGGGCTTGTTTGCGAGCCGGGAATGGGCAAATCGGACCGGAGGGCGGCGTCCCTTCGGACCCCTGCCGGAGGAAATACCCATTTTTTTGCTCAGCGGTTTATCAACATTGTGGGGGTCGGCTACGCCTTAATTGTAGGTGAGCTTCTTGTTTGTGTTCGCCGCCGGGACCGGCCCGATTATGGCGAAAAATGCTTGTCGCAGGCGTTTTTGCTGGATAGAACCGCCTTTATGAATCGAATACTTCTGGTAAATCTCGAAGGCAGAACAGCCGGGGCCGAGAAAAGTCTGCTCCTGCTGGTCAAGCATCTAAAAAGTGACTTTGTGCTCACCGCTGCCTGTCCGACCGACAGTTCCCTCTCCGACGCCTTGCGCGAGATGGGAATAGACTGTTACGTGCTGCCTGCTCCGCCCCGGCGGTACCGCTCGCTATGGTCTCTGGCTTACTGGCTCCGAACCGCCTGGAGAATTGGGAGAATCGCCCTCAACGCAAAGGCCGATATTATACATGCCAACAGCTTCAAGGCGGCGGCCGCATCATGCCCGGCTGCTCTCTTGACCGGAAGGAAGCTCATAATGCACGCCCGGGATTTAAGCCGGCGCGGGTTTCTATTTAGATTTTGCACCCGCCACTGCGCAAAGATTATCGCTGTAAGCCGGGCGGTCAAAGACAATCTGGCCGAACAAGGAACGCAGGCCGACAAGGTCGAGGTGGTTTACAACGGCGTAGACGACAGTTCTGCCGAGACCGTCGCCTCGGATAATACGACGCCTGGCAGCCAACACGGTGACAACGACGAATTTATCTTCGCGCAGGTCGGGCAGCTGGCGCCGTGGAAGAATCATACGCTTTTCCTGAAAGCGGCCGCCTGTGTCGCAGAAGCTCTGCCGGACGCCAGATTCCTTCTGATTGGCGACGACCTGTTCGGACGAGATTCAACGTACCGAACAAGTCTGCTTGCCCAAATTAAAGACTCCGGTATTCCCGAACGGGTCACTCTGACAGGGTGGCAGCAGAACATGCAGCGCGTCTGGCCCCGGATTGGATGCCTGGTGCACACGGCCGAGGCCGAGCCCTTCGGAAGAGTCATCATCGAAGCGATGGCTCATAAGGTCCCCGTGATAGCGGCCGATGCAGGCGGGCCGCGCGAAATAATCAACGGCGCAAAGACGGGGATTCTTGTAGCGGCCGGTGACATCGAAGCATTGACTGAGGCGATGCTGCACATGGCGCGGCACAGAGAATCGGCGCAAGAGCTGGCCGAGGCGGGTTATCGGCACGTGGCGTCGAATTTCACCGCGGACAAAACGGCAGCACAGATAGGCGAGATATACGAAGAGGTCCTCGCCAGGTAAGGATGATATGCGAATCGGGCTGAATTTTCACACGGTTGACGGCAACATCTCCGGCGTCGAATACTATTCGCTGGGGCTGATAAAAGGACTCTTGCGCATCGGCACGCAGCACAGCTTTGTCGTATATACCAACCAGCCGGGTTTACTCACAGAGCATGTGCCGGCCTCGGAGAATCTCACGATTGTTGAGGTCAAACGCTTGAGAAGCCGGATGGCGCGAATCGTGTGGGAACATACCCACCTGCCGCGCTTGGCGTCCAAACACCGGCTGGATGTCCTTCATTGTCCCGGTTATATATGTCCGCTCCGCAAGTCGTCGGCGCCGTACGTCGTGACCATCCACGATACGATAGCGATTGACCATCCGGAATGGTGCAAGCCGACAAACGCTTTGTACTTTAATCTTTTTATGAAGGGCACTGTGCAGAGGGCTTCTCGCGTGATATCGGTGTCGAAAAGTACGGCGGGGGACTTGGAGCGCAACTTCGGCCTGTCCGATTCGAAAGTGCGCGTCGTCTATCCCGGCATAGATGAAATCTTCAAGGTGGAAAAAGACGCGTCCAGGTGTTCGCAAATCAGGGAGCATTACAACCTGCCGGAGCGGTATGTGCTTTTCGTCGGCAATATTGAGCCCAAGAAAAATGTGCCGGCGCTGTTGGCGGTGCACAGGAGGCTCCGGGAAAAGGGACTGCCGCACAAGCTCGTAATTGTGGGAAAGCGGTCGTGGTGTGCCGGGGCCGAGCTCGACCAGATACACAGGGAGGCTGCCGCGGGCAACGTCATCGTTACCGGATACGTTGACAGAGCCGACCTTCCGTTCGTTTATGCGATGGCCGATGTGTTTGTTTTTCCGTCTTTGTATGAAGGATTCGGCTTTCCGCCGCTGGAGGCAATGGCGTGCGGAACCCCGGTGGTATCATCGAATCGCGGGGCGCTGGCCGAGACGCTTGGAGACGCCGCCTGTATTATTGAGCCCGAAGACACGGAGAAGATTGTTGAGGCGGTCGTCTCGATAATTTCGGATTCCTGCCTGCGCAAAGAACACATTGAGAAGGGTCTGCAAAAAAGCGAGCGTTTCAAGTGGGAAAGAACGGCCCGGGAGACTCTGTCCGTATATGAAGAGGCGTCAGCAGCCCAATGACTATTAATTCGAACAACCCGGAGTACTCGAGATACCTCGACAGTTGGCGCAAGAGATGTTTCGACGTGGTAGCGTGCTCGCTGATGCTGGTTCCGGCGCTGATTGCACTGGGGCTGGCGGCTCTGGTGATACTGATTCGGGAGGGCCGGCCCATCTTCTTCATACATCAGCGCGCAGGAAAAGAAGGCAGACTTTTTTGGATGCCGAAGCTGCGGACTTTGCGGCGCCAGGCAAAACCATACGAGCCCTTCGCACACTTGCACAACGCGTCCTTCGTCACCCCCACCGGCGATTTCCTGAGGCGCCACAAGCTCGACGAGCTGCCGCAGTTGTTTTCGGTTCTGACGGGACGAATGAGTCTGATTGGCCCCCGGCCGGCGCTTCCCAATGTGGTGGAAGGTTATGATTCCTTTCAGCGCAAGCGATTACTGGCCAGACCGGGAGTTACCGGTTTGTGGCAGGTGATGGGCAACCATCACGTGGGCATGCACGAGGACATGAAATACGATCTTTATTATCTGCGCAGGGCAAGCCTGTGGCTCGATATCAAAATCCTGGCGATGACGGTGCCGGTGGTCCTGAACCTCGAACGAGAAAAGAAATAGTGAAAATCGGATATATACTTACGACCTTTCCTTGTCTGACGGAGACGTTCGCGGCGCGAGAGATGGACGCCCTGCGCGAGCTCGGCTTCGACATAAGCGTTTTTGCGGCGGCAAGAGACGACGCCGGGAGCGGCACGAGTCAGGGAGCGAAGGTCTTTTATAGGCCCGGTCGCTTTTCGCGGGAGTCGGCGGCAGCAATAATCTGGATGCTTTTCAGATACCCTCTCGGTGTGGGCAGGCTGATTCTTCTGATATTGAGGCTTCTCTGGTCGTGCCCGGCCGAGGCTCTATCGGCGGCGGGCAATCTTCACGCCATAGCGTTCTTCGCCAGACAAATCACCCGCCAGAAAATCGACCACATCCACGCATATTTCCTTAGCCGGCCCGCCGTTATGGGTATGGCACTATCGGTTGTCACCGGCCGGCCTTTCAGTATTTCCGCCCACGCACGGGATATTTTTGTCGAGCGTGGCGCCATCGCATTAAAGGCGCGGCTCGCCGCGTTCATCAGGGTATGCAGCGAACACGGTCTGCACCATCTCAAAGCCATGCTCCCTGCGGCATGTCACGACAAACTGCACGTGGTCTGTCACGGGGTGAGGACCGATTCAACCTGCGTCCGTGCCCGGGAAAAGGACGAATTGCCCTCGAATTGCGACAAGACAATAATTGCCGTCGGACGCCTTGTGGAAAAAAAGGGCTTTGCGGACCTGCTGAGCGCATTTGCGCTGGTGCTGAAAGAAAGGCCCGACTGCCGACTGACGATTGTGGGTGACGGGCCGCTGAAAGAACATCTTAAGCAGTTGGCCGACCACCTGGGTCTTGAAGGGCATGTCGAGTTTTCGGGTCAGCAGGCGCCGGATGTCACGCGCGGGCTGCTTGGGCGGGCGGCACTGCTTGCGGCGCCGTCGAGGATAGCAGATGACGGCGACAGGGACGGCATACCCAACGTAATACTGGAAGCGTCTGCCGCCGGTGTACCGGTCGCGGCGAGCAACGTCGGAGGCATGAGTGAGGCCGTAAAACATCGCCACACGGGTTTACTTACACAACCGGGGGATATTCACGGGCTGGCATCGGCAATCGTGGAATTGCTTGGCGACGGGAAATTGCGCGGGGGGCTTTCGCAGAACGCCCTCGAAGCGATGAAAGAGTATTTCGACTCTGCGAAAAACGCACGACAACTGGCGGAACTTTTTCACGCCGATGAAAAGATGAATCGGGGCCCAACCAGGATTGTTCACATTGTCGAGGGTTTTGTGGGAGGTACGCGGACGTACTTTTGTAACGTGCTCCCGGCACTGGTCAAGAATGGTTTTGATGTCACCCTGGTCTGCTCGCTGAACCGCAGTTGTCCGGATTCCGTTGCGCGTATATCCGAGCTGCAGGCAAGCGGGGTGAATGTCCGCATCATACCGATGGGCAGAGAGATTCGTCCGCTGAGGGACATACGCTCGTTCATAATCATTTTGTGTCTGCTGCTTCGAGTCAAACCCGATATTGTCCACACGCATTGTTCCAAGGCGGGGGCGCTGGGGCGTGTGGCGGCGTTTCTGACTCGCCGGCGTGTAATAGTTCACAGCCCACACTGCTTCGCCTTCCTGCGCTGCAGTGGCCGGCTGAAGAAGTCACTTTATCTTCTTCTGGAAAGAATGCTCGGAAAGCTTACGACCAAATTGGCGGCGGTGTCACTATCGGAAGCGGATACTGCTGTGGGTTTTCGTATTGTCCCTTCCGACGGGGTCGTCCTGATAAGCAACGGTCTTTCGAACGGCCAATCTTTGGGGCCAGATGATTATTCGGCGAAAGGCCTGAGCGACAAGGACCGGCTTGGAATCGAAAAGGATGCAAGTGTTGTGACAACGGCATGTCGGCTGGTGGACTACAAAGGGATTTTTAGATTTCTCGAGGCGGCAAAGGCCTCGCATGCATCCAACACGGTGTTTCTGCTGGCCGGCGACGGAGAGCTGAGGCAATCGGCCGAGAAGTTCATATCCCAAAACGGGCTCACCGGCAAGGTGCGACTGTTGGGGCATGTGTCGAATATGGATCGCCTGTATGCTGTGTCGGACCTGGTGGTACTTTGTTCGGATGCGGAGGCCCTGCCGTACCTGCTGCTGGAGGCCATGCGGGCAAAGTGTCCGGTGGTGGCGACGTCCGTGCCCGGTAATAGAGAGCTCATATCGAATGGCAGGACAGGGCTGCTCGTGGAGCCGTCGCCGGCCGCGATTGCTGCCGCCATCGACGAACTGTTGGCCGATAAACAAAAACGTGCTGAATATGCTGCAAACGCGTATGCCTATTTCCGCGAGCACCACTCGCTGGAAAAACAGGTATCACAGTTGAGCAGGGCCTACAGAGATTGTATGCGCAACGGAGAGTCAGATGGACCTGAAGACGCAAAATAAAGTGGCCGGCAAACTTGGTTACCCGGGCGCCGGGCGGCTGGGCAGGATTGTGTTCGGTCTTTCGGCCATCGCGGTTCTTGCAAAGGTTTTCGGTTTTGCCGAGAAGATGGTTGTTGCCTACTTTTTCGGCGCCGGCGAGACGACCGACGTGTATTTCGCCGCTGTGGGCATGGTGCTCTCCGTTGTATTTATCGTCAAGGAGCTGGTCTATCCCTCGCTGCTGCCGGTATTTGCGGCGAGCATGTCAGAGTCACCGCCGGCATCGGCAAGTCTGTTCCGAAAAGTGTTTTTGTCGGCGACGATGTTCCTGGTCGTGGTCGCGGCGATGTTGACGGTGTTTCCCGGTGCGGTGGCGAGGATACTTGTGCCCGGGTTTTCGCAGTCGCTGCGAGAGACAACCTCCGGCCTGCTCAGGCTTCTGGCGCCGGCGGCGCTTTTTCTGGGCCTGACGATGGTGACATACACCACGCTTAACGCTCGCAGGCGATTCATGACGGCGGCGCTGACGGAGGCGGGCCTGAAGGTCTTCGTCGTGGCGGGGCTTTTGGCGCTTGTGCCATCACTTGGAATCCGGGCCGTGGCGGTGGTTTTGGGCATTGGGGCGCTATCCTGCCTTTTGGCTCAGCTCTATTTCATTCCGGAGCGGCGGATGCTTTTCAAACCGGCCGGCACAGCCGATAAGAGCAGGCACTTCGCAAAGATGCTGACGCTGATGGGGCCTCTGGCGCTCGGCGTTGTATTTTCGCACATAAGCGGATGGGTGGACACGGTGCTGGCCTCGACGCTGCCGAGGGGACAGTTGTCGTATCTGGGCTATTCGAAAAAGGTTATCGACGCGATTTTGCTGATTGTACCCGTCGCACTGGTTACTGTAGTTTATTCTGAGTTATCCCATCTGGCCTCGGCCAAAGAGCACGAGAAATTTCGGCTGCTCGCCGGAAAGGCCTTCAGAATCCTTGTCTATCTGAGCGTGCCCGCGGCGTGCGTGTTGATAGGCCTGCGAGAGCCGATAGTCAGCTCCCTTTTTCAGCGGGGCCAGTTCAATTCAGCATCGACCCTCGGGACATCGCGGGCGTTCGCGGTTTATGCCTTCGGACTGGTCACCCTGTTTCTCGAACCCCTTTTCGTCCATACCTTTTTTGCTCTTTCCGATACAAAAACGCCGGTCAAGTATGGCATCCTGTGCGTGTTCCTTGATATCGGCCTGGCGATACTGCTGCTCAGGCGTTTCGAAGCGCTGGGAATTGCCGGTGCGTTCGTGATTTCCAAGACAATAAAAATCGTGATACTGGGGGCGGTGCTTCACAGGCGGGTGGGAATCTTCGACCTGAGACTGATCGGTTTTTCGGCGAAGCTCGCGGCCAGCAGCGCCGCGGTATGGGTGGTATTGAAGCTGCTGCTGGCGATCGATAATCCCGATTCGTTTATATATACCGCGGCTTACGATTTGATGCTGCCGGCGGCCGGGGCCCTGGTGACATTCGTTGTGCTTTCACATGTATTGAGATTCGATGAATTCAAGGCCGTATGGTCCCTGCTCAGGTTCAGAAGGGCGGCGGTCGGCGCTTTGTATGGAGAGGCGAAATGAGCAACGAGATTGCGGCAAAGTGCCGGAAAGCAGCGGTAGCAGAAGTCACAACGACTGTCGGATTTTGTTTTTCGCTCGCGGGTGTGATCGCTGCCTGCCTGCTTTGCCTTTTTTCAAAGGCGCCAATCTCGGTGGAAAGGCCGGCGCTGCTGGTGCTGGCAGCGCTTCTGATACTGGCGCCCTTCAAGTCGCAGGCCGCAGTCTTGCTCCAGAGAATTGCTGCGTTTTATCTGTTTGCGGTTGTCGTCAACGAATCAGCTTCCCACTATATTCACATTCCTTTGGTGTCCGACGGCGTCAGCGTATCTTATACGGCGGTTGTTGTGTTACTGTGCGCAGCCGGCTATCTGCCGGGCAGGCTAAACTCAAACAGGACAGCGATCACAGACGGCAAGAGCGATATCTTGTGGGGCTGGGCCCTTGTGCTGGGAATCATCATTCTTCATATAGCCGTGCTTGCGGTGCTGCTAAATAGATTCTACGGCTACGGCTACGAGCGGGATTTGAGCGTCCTGGGCGGTCTTTGCCTGTACGTGCTTCTATTTATATTTGTGTGGGACAAGCTGGGCAGCCTGCGTTTCAGACAGGCGGTGGGGCTCGTCCTTGTGCTCTTCTATTGCGCGATGATTCTTTCGGGAGGGTAGCCAAGTAAAGTAAATCTCGTTCAGGCGAATCGGCTTTTCAGTGTAAATAAGAGGGCTTTTTTGAAGCGCCTGTGCGGCCGCCGCACCCATCAAGACCTCGTAAAAGTCTTCATGATGCCTGAAAAAATGCAAAAAAAGGCAGTTAGGGATGCCGGACGATTTTTATTATCAACAAAAGGTAAGTCTGAATCGCCATGTATATGAAGATTAAGAGCCTATCCTGATAACCTATATGCAATTGTCATGTTGAGCGAAGCGAAACATCTGGCCGGCAAACGGGAAAAGAGCCCATCTGTGGGCTTGAGATTCTTCGCTGCGCTCAGAATGACAACGACTCTCTGGTTTACAGGGGTAATTCGGATAGGCTCTAAGTGTGCGCAAGGGGGCCTGACGCCGGGCGATAGGTGTGCCCGGGCAGGCAAATAACGCAGGAAAAGATATGGATTTGGCTGGAAAAGATGCTGGGAGCAGCCGGATGGGGGCCTTGGCCATGGTATTGGCGGCAGTGGCGATAGTCTCGTCGGCGTTCCATTTTTGGCCTCTCGAAAACAGCCGCACTTGGCAGATGCTTTGCCCATCCAACCTGGCAGTGCTAATTTGGCTGCCCATTTGCGGTTTTTGGCTGCTGCGCAAGGACGCCCGCCAGAAGGCGGCTGGGCTCTTGCCCCATGTGAGCGTTCTGGCCTATGTGGCAATAAACGTGCTCTCGGTGGCGTTTGCGCCGGACTTTGGTCGGGCGGCTAATTTCACGATAAAGCTGGCTTTGATGCTGGTCGGAGGCTATATCCTGCTCACTTTCGCTATCTCCAGCGAAAAAACACTGAAAATCTCCTATATCTTGGCGGCCGCGGCGGCGGGGATAAGCGTCTTCTATTGTCTGGCGGCGCGGTTTGGGTTCGGTTCCGACAGCTTCGCGTTTCATGGCAGCGCGTACAAGTACGGAACATATATAGGCATACTTGTGCCGATGTGTGGGGTGTACCTTCTGACGGACTCAAGAAGCTGGCCCAAATTGCTCGGCGGCGTATTGGCGGCCGGTGCAATATTGTCCTCGGGCTCGCTGGGGGCCGTTGCTGCAATCGTCGCAGGGCTGGCCCTATCGGTGGTTCTCTTGCCCCGCCTGCCTGTCAGGCTCAGTATTATTGGGTCTGTCGTCTGCGGCATAGGCGCGCTTTTCCTGCTAAGCTCGAATCCGGCGGTGGCAACTCTCAAGAACGACATCAGGCTCGCCGAGCAGGACGCTTCCAATCTGAGGCAGCGCTATATCGAGTGGCAGGCGGAAATTAACCTCTTGCAGGAGCGCACCGTCACCGGAACCGGCGCGGGCTGCATAAACGCATATCGAAGCAGCTTCTATTACCGGCTGCCGAAGCTGAATACCCTCGAGGCATTCGATCAGAACGGCTACCTGGCGACGGCCGCGGAGACGGGCATCCTCGGTCTGGTGTGCTTTTGTTGGGTCGTCTTTAACTACGGCAAACAGGCCTTTGCTGCGGTTGTTACGGCACGACGGAAATCGGACGTGACACGTCACCGGTTTGCCGCGGCCAATCTTGCAGGATTAGCCGGCGCGGTTGTGGCAAATCTGTTCTCATCGGTGCATTACAATGGTATTCTAATCGCTTTCGTTTTGGTACTTGCGTTGATAGCAAGGACGCAGCAGTTGTACGGGGAGCAGTTCGATGCGTAAGTATCTTGGAATCCTGCTGTTGTTTGTTTGTGCATGCATCTATGCCTACTCGGTCGTCAATACGCAAACCGGTAATGAATGTAATGTGAGTGTCGATACGGCCAGGCCGGTATCCCTCGTCTGGCCGTGCGAAGTCTCCGTGGTGGGCGACAACGGAGAAAAAGGCCTGCGGATTCCACCCAAGGTGGGCCGGGGCTGGTGCGGTGAAGCAGGAGGCCAGGCAAGCTACAGGTTCTATGTTCCACAGAGCGGCAGGTATCATATCTGGGCATACTGTCTGTGGTTTGATGTCTGTGCCAACGCCATCTTTGCACAGATTGACGACCAGGACAGGGCCGTTCTGGGCAACGACCCGGTATATAAGCAGTGGCACTGGGTCAGGGGCTTTGACGTGGAACTGCTGAAAGGGACGCACACACTTGTGCTATCCAATCACAGCGACCATATTTCTCTTCAGAAAGTGCTCTTTACCAGTTCGCCTTTATCGACGCCGGATGATTGCGGGCCGGTGTTTTCGGACATCTTCTACGATGGTTTTGACGGGTGTGACCACGGAAACTTTGCCGACTGGAAAGTGGTCAGCGGCCAGTGGACGGTGATGGACCCAACCAGGAAGATGTGTTACATCGAGAATGCCCTGCTGGGCGCTTCCGAAGACGAGTCATTTGTTTTCTACAAGGCAGACAACTGGTCCGGCTATTCGCTGAATGTCGCCGTCAAGTCCGGGGCCGCGGAGGACGCGGACGGCTCAGTGGGTATATGCTTCGGCGTGAAGGACCCGAATCAGTACCATCAGCTAAGATGGCATCCGACCAGCCAGAGCGGGACGGTTAAGATGGCAATCGGCAGCAGGACGGGAGGACAGACTGCGGAACTCGCAAGTTTTGATGCGCCGTGGGAGCCCGACGCGTGGCATCAGATAGAGATCGGCTTGAACGAAAAGAAGATAACCGTGAGGGTTGACAGCGCCGAAGTCAGAGAAACACCATTAGAGCACGAGGTCACGGGCGGCATTGGGCTCCGGCTGGAAGGTCAAATTACGGCTTACTTTGACGACGTCCACGTGCGTGCCATTACTGATAACCCTAAGTAAAAAAGGAATTCTTGTTTTTGTGCGGGCAGATACACAGGTATGACCGGACAGCAGGCAATGGAAACTGACGAAGCAAAGAAAACCGGACGACCCCAGATCATCACGCGGTTACGTGAGATTCTGGAGCCGTGGGTTTCCGACGCCGATTTACTTGATGACATCACCGAACGGACGAACATGATAGCCGAACTCGGCCTCGACTCAATCGGCATACTGCAGGTCGTTATCGGCGCGGAAAAAACGTTCGGCATCTCGATCAGTGACCGGGAGCTTGACTCGGATACTTTTGCAATGATGGGCAATTTTGTGAGTCTTGTGCAGAAGAAGATATATGAGAATAATTGATCTGTTGAGAATCAGTGCAGCAAATCGCCCACGGACGATTGGTGTAAAAAGCACGTCGGCAGAGATTTCTTATGGGCAGATGCTCGCAGATGTAGAGCAATTGTCAGAACAGCTCCGCTCGGCGGGGTGTTCACGCGGGACAAAAGTTGCAGTGGTTCTCGATAACTGTGCCGAATACCTGGTGAGTTTTTTCGCCATTTCCGCGGCCGAGGGGACTATTCTGCCGCTTTCGACGCGCATGACGCCTTACGAGGTGGTCAGGCTCATTGAGCGGGCGGACGTTTCAATCGTAATTACAGGCGAGCGCTGCGGTAAACGTTTGTCAATCGCCATGGGCGACAGTCTGTCGGTTACCCTGCTGAACATTCGATACGATGCTGCCGGAAAGCTGATGGCTGATGCGACGAAAGGGCAGCCTGTCAGGGCCGACGAACATAACAGCGACGTTGCGTTGATGGTCCCCACCTCCGGAACGACGGGCGTGCCCAAGATTGTGATGCTCACCGACGACAACCTGCTCTCGAATATGGCCGTCTACAGGCTGCTGATGGGATTTGAAGGCCGTCAAGTTGTTTACTGCGGCTTGTCGCTGCACCATATATACTGCATCTGCGCCCAGATACTCACTCACATAAGCCGCGGCGACACTTTCGTGCTTACCGGCAGGCCTTTTTTCATAAGAGATTTTCTAAAGAGTGTGCACCGTGAGGCGGTCACCGCCTCGGCGTTCGTGCCCTCTATGGCGATTCTGCTGGCGGAATATCCTGAGCCGCAGGAGTTTGATCTTGCGAGTCTCAAATACATAACACTGTCCGGCGCCAAAACGCCCAGATCGACGTACGAAATGCTCACCAGGCGATACCCCGCCACAAGATTTATAAACACTTACGGTATGAGCGAGGCGGGGTCGAGGATTTCTATTGCGGCGCCCTTTCCGCAGCACTACCCCGTCGATAGCGTGGGCAGACCCATGCCGGGGGTGTCGGTGCGCATTGCGGATGAGAGTGAATATGATCTGCCGGCAAATTGTCCGGGAGAGATACTTGTTAACAGCTCGGGCGTTATGAAAGGTTATTACAAACAACCCGACCTGACCGCCCAGACCGTTGTCGACGGCTGGCTCAAAACAGGGGACATCGGAAAACTTGATGAGCACCGCAATCTGTTCATCCTCGGCAGGATAAAGGATACTATCGTGACCGGAGGTGAGAATGTCTGCCCATTCGAGATAGAAGAGTGTCTCATCGAGCACCCGGCGATCAGAGAGGTGGCGGTCGTGGCAAAAACCGACAGATTGCTCCAGGAGGTCCCCTGCGCTTTTATAGTCAAGAAGGACGGCGAACAATACCCGACGGACGCCGACATCAAGAAGTTCTGCAAGGTCAGGTTGAGCAGCCACAAAGTGCCTCGGTTTGTAAGGTTTCTTGAGCAATTGCCGAAGCTGGAGGCGTCCAAGATAGACCGAAATTCGTTGAGGAAAGTGGCTGATACTCTGCATTGATATTCACCAGGATAACCGCTATGAGATATGTATACTGCCATCCCCTGTTTGACGAGAGAAAATGTGCACATCGCTTTTCTTATCAGTTGAAAAATGCGTTCGAAGCGGCCGGGCGGTCTCTGGAGAGGTTCGATTACCGCGGCGCCGGTGAGGCGACCGGTGACTTTTGCGATATATCTCTCGATTCTCTGCGCGCAGACATCGCGCAACACATCGGCGCCGAACAAGTGTGTCTGATTGGGCTGCGCTTCGGGGCAAGCCTCGCCTTTGACTATTGCACCCGCGGCGGCAAAGGTGTGCAAACTCTGGTTCTGCTGGAACCTGTTGTTGACGGCGCCCGGTATGTCGATTATCTTCGACGCAAGCAGCATATAAAGAACGTGTTGACGGGCGAGTCATCGGACGCGCTGCGGGAAGAAGGCTACGAAAACATAGAAGGATACAAGACCAGCTGGAAATTCCTCGAAGAGATTCGGAAGTTCAATCTGGTCAAAGAGGCCCAGGACCGCCCGCCGAACAATCGCGTCTTCATCGCGCAGGTATCGAACGGGAAGAAGGTCGGTCCGGAGATTGCCCGCCTGGCCGACGTGCTGCAACGTTCGGCGAAGAAGCTGTCGGTTGAGAATATCAAACTGCCCGTGTTCTGGGAGCGTATTCCGAGCACGGATTACAGCAAACTGACGACGAAGATATTGAGGTGGTGCAGTGACTGAGGTCGGCTGTTTCAAAAGCGGCGATAATGAGCTTACCTACTCGTGCGCGATGCCGGACGGCGAAAGCAGGTCCTGCGGCATTGTATTCGTTCATGCCCTCGACGGCAACCGCCTCGGGCCCCACCGAATGTTTGTCGAGCTGGCAAACCGGTACAACCTTATGAGGTATCCCACTTTCAGGTTCGACCTGACCGGCAGCGGCGACAGTACCGGCGCCGTCGAGCGCGACAGCATAACCGCTGAGGTGCGCGACGTCGTGGAGGCAAGCCGATTCTTCATGGCCAGGGCAAATCTGGACGGCGTGATTCTTCTTGGCATCAGCAGAGGTGCGCGGGTATGTTATTCGGTGATGGCGGAATATGAATTGCCGCTCCAGGGAATGATTCTATTGTCGACGCCTGTATCCGGCAGCAGAGCCGCCGTCAAATCGCTGAAGGCTCGACTAAAGGAATACCTTTATAAACTCAAAGACCCAGGCCATCTTTGGAAACTCCTCAGCGGAAAGGCCCATCCCCGTCAGATTTGGCAGACGCTGGCCACCGCGGCCAAACTGCGCCGGCGATATCAGCCGGTGAATGATACCGCTTTTGCGTCAAGGTGCCCGGTGCTTTTTATCTATGGTCAACTCGACTCCAACGCGGAGGAATCAAGCCGGTATTACCCCCTCAAGTGCCGGCAGAATGCCATCCCCTGCGAATGTCATTTCATTGACCGCGCGAATCACAGCTTCTTCCATTATAAATGGAAGGAACAAATACTTGATATCTCGACAAAGTGGCTGGAGAAAATCTGCGAGCGACAGTTGGTATGAATGGATTGCCCGACAAAATTGCGCTTACGATTCGAACGTATTGGCACGCAGCACGCGCCATCGCACGACAATTCAACGCCGAGAAGATTGCAGGGATTCGAAACGCAAAACTCCAGCGCCTCATCGATTACTGTTTCGATAACATAAAGTATTACCGGGAAACATTTTCGAAAGCGGGCATTGCACCCGGCCAGGTGCGAAACGCCGCAGACCTGGCCCGGCTTCCATTTCTAACAAGAGATGAGCTGCGCAGCCGCTTCTGGGATTTTCTGCCGCGCGAATTGCCGGCGTGCCGAACCAGCCGAACTTCCGGCAGCACCGGCGTTCCTGTCTGCCTTCTTTCCGACAGGCGCTCGCGCATCTTCAATTCCGCCGCGGTCATCCGATACCGTCGCGCATTGGGCGTCGGCCTCTGCGGCAAGCCGATTCTAACGCCGCTCAAGAATGAGGATGAGCCGAACAAGCAGCCCCACTGGACGTTCCTGCAGGGCATCCACAAAACATACTACATCAATCCGTACAACGGCCTTGCTGACAATATCGAATACGGCACGCAGCTTTTGCAAAAACTCAAAAAGCCCGTGCTGATAGGCATCACGCCCGCCATAAGGGCGCTCGCATACAAAATCCGCGACGGCGTCTTTCCCCCTTTTCAGCCGAGCGTAATCCTCACCACAGGCGAGGTTCTCGAGCCGGAGGTTCGAGAGCTGCTCGAATGCACGTTCAAGGCGATGGTCGCCGATATCTATGCCTGCAACGAGGCCGGCGACGTCGCCTGGCAGTGCCGATGCGCCCGCGGCTACCACATAAACGCCGACAACGTCATCGTCGAAATCGTCCGCGATGACAAACCCGTCGAACCGGGCGAAATAGGCCAAGTCGTGATAACCAACCTGAACCGTTACGCAATGCCCATTATCCGCTACAAGAACGGCGACCTCGCCCGCCTCAGCGCCGAGCCGTGTCCCTGCGGATGCAGCCTGCCGATGATTGCAGAAATCGTCGGCAGAACCGGAGAGGACATCTCTTTGCCCGACGGCAGAACCGTCCCGTGGAACCGGTTAAAGGGCCTGATGAATCATCCGCAGGTCCGCCAGTTTCAGCTTGTCCAGCAGGCCGACGGCTCGCTCACCATCATCTACGTCCCCGAAAACCACGCCGACCGACAAGTCATAGAGATGGAGACCTTGTTAAGAACGCGATTCGAAGACCTGCTCGGCCCGGCAATGCCAATCCAAATGGAAAAAGTGGACCAAATCGCCCCCGCTCCCAGCGGAAAAATCAAGCTCGTCATCTCAAACTACAAACCAAACCAATAATACCGCACTGAACTAACCCGAAAGAAAGGTCATTGCGAGGAGCGTGCCTTGCACGCGACGCGGCAATCTGCGCCCTACATTCCTCCGAAAGCAGGAATCCACAACCTCTGTCATCCTGAGCGCAGCGAAGGATCTCGTCTTCCAAATTGGGCATTCCTTCTTCATTACTTGCCCGCCTCGTCCTTTGGCGGACTTGCCCGCCGTAGGCGCATTCGATATTCATTCCGTCATTTCGAGCGCAGTCGAGAAATCTATGGAATCTGTCATTGCGAGCAACGCGAAGCAATCTCTTTTCCCTTGTCATTCCTCCGAAAGCAGGATCCACAACCTCTGTCATCCTGAGCGCAGCGAAGGATCTCGTTTTCCAAATTGGGCATTCCTTCTTCATTACTTGTCCGCCTCGTCGTTTGGCGGACTTGTCCGCCGTAGGCGGATTCGATATTCGCTTCTTAACACGTGCCTGTCCGCCGAAGGCGGGTTTAGCCGTCGCCGACACGGCGGCGCATGAATTCCATACTTACCCACGAAATTTATTTCGGGGTCTCTTGCCTCCTCGACCTGATCGCTGGATGCGGAATCCAAAATGTACGGTGGACCTTCAGGTCCACGCGAATCGTGCCCAGCTCTTCGTACGATGGGCTTCAGCCCATGCGGTTATCTACCACACAGCATTTGCCCCCATCCAGAAAAGGGGCCTTCTTGCAGTTGTGTCGAGCAAGTGGTAGACTTTGATAACAGTTCGAAGGCTGTTTGAGGGCGATAAGGGGAACAAATGAGGCACGCAGAGCTGGTTGTATTGGTAGTTGTATCAGTCCTAATCGGCTATGGCTGTAAGAAGCAGGAGGCACAGGTCAAGTCAAATAAACAATATAAGATAGCCTTTACATCAGGTAGAGATGGAAATCGTGAAATCTATGTTATGAATGCCGATGGCAGTGACCAAAAGAACCTGACAAATGACCCTGCTTCGGATGAAGATGCTCAATGGTCGCCTGATGGCGCCAAGATAGCTTTTGCGTCAGATAGACAGGGAAGTTATGGGATATGTGTAATGAATGGCGATGGGAGCGGGCAGAAGAACCTCACGAATAATACGGACTACGGTGCCCGCTGGTCTCCTGATGGTAAGAAGATTGTTTTTTATTCACATAGAGATGGAAATCATGAAATCTATGTTATGAATGCCGATGGTAGTGGACAGAGAAATCTCACGAACAACCCCGCTTCGGACAGAGAAGCCCGTTGGTCTCCTGACGGCAAGAAAATTGTTTTTCAATCAGATAGAGGCGGAGATTCTGAAATTTATGTTATGAATGCCGATGGGAGCGAGCAGAGAAACCTCACCAATAATCCGGCTGTGGACTTTGGTGCGGCGTGGTCTCCTGACGGTAAGAAGATTGTTTTTCAATCAGATAGAGATAGAAATTCTGAAATCTATGTTATGAATGCGGACGGTAGCGAACAGAAAAACCTCACAAATAATCCTGCTGTAGACTCAGACCCTCACTGGTCTCCTGACAGCACGAAGGTCGCCTTTGTATCATATAGAGATGGAAACAGTCAAATCTGTGTTATGAATGCTGATGGCAGTGGACAGAAAAACCTCACAAATAGCTCTGCTTTGGATACAGATCCTCGATGGTCGCCCGATGGGAAGAAGATTGCCTTTCTCTCAGTCAGACCTTCGCTAAGAATACCTTTTCTTTCGGTTAGGGACGACAGATTCTATATTTGTGTCATGAATGCCGATGGAAGTAAGAAAAAGCAACTAACCGATACGGCCAGCGATTTGCTTCCCGTATGGTCACCCGTACCGATGGCCACCCAACAACCTTAACCAATAGAACCTCGCCGCCTGCCATGCTCATAGTCTTTTTGATTAACCGAAAGGACTACGAGCACAAGGATGAGCTTGTCCGTAGTACCTATGGCCTCACGTGGCTATCTATATTACGGGATGTATAGTATGAAAACTAAAACCTTACGCCAAACACTTACTGCGGCTTCGCCGCAGGTTCCGACCCACAGAATCGAAGTTGACCCGCCAATAGTCCGTACAGCAATCCCTGCTCCGGCACTCAACGCTCAATTCAGGCTGTGTTGGCAAGGCAGATGCGGGCGTTTCTTTTGAGTGTTTCGAGGCCCGGGCGTTTGATCACCGAATCGGCGAATTTCGCGTCGAAGCTCTCTTCGTCCAGATTCAGGACCTCGGTCAGGCTCAGTTCGGCCCTATCCTCATAGAACCGAAAGTTATTGTTGCTCCACGCCGGCGCCCGCTCTTGATAGGGACAGGCCAGGATGCATTCGTCACAGCCGAACAGCCGGTCGCCTATCCTGACGGCCAGGTCGGCGGGCATTTCGCCTTTGTGCTCAATCGTCAGATAGCTGATGCACCTGCGGGCGTCAAATTGGCCGTCGGTGCGCAGCGCCCCCGTCGGGCAGGCCTGCACGCACTTATTGCAACTCGCGCAGTTGCCGTTGCCTGCCTCATCAGCTTGAAGCTCCACGTCGATTATTATTTCGCCCAGGAATATCTGCGGCCCGAATTCGGGATTGATAAGCGTATGGTTTCTGCCTATAAAGCCCAGGTGCGCCCGCTGCGCCAGCGCGCGCTCGGCCACCGGAGGGGAGTCAACGCAAACCCTGAACCCGATGTCACCGGTGACAAGAGACTTGACAAACTCGACCAGTTTATGTGCGTGCCTGCTGATGAATGTATGGTAGTTTTCGTATTGCGCGTAACCGGCGATTCTGCCGATGGGGGTGGTGACATCTGTGCGCTTATGTGTCACGGGCGGTTTATAGTTGAGGCCCAGACATATCACCGACCTTGCGCCCTCCAAAAGGTTGGCGGGACAAATCCGCTTTTCGAAATTCCTCTGCATATAGCTCATCCGGCCGGCATAGCCCGCCTCGAGCCAGCCGCGCAACAATTCGACCTGCCGAGCCTCGATTGGCGAGGCATCCGTTATGCCCACAAGGTCAAAGCCCAGTTCGAGGGCCTCCTTCTTTATCTCTTCGGACAAACTCATAAGGGCGATTATACAGGATTGGCAGGCGGATTCTTAGCATTGAATTGCGCAAAGAGATGTTCTCGGGGACGGATTCTCGCCCGCGAAGCCGAGTCACTGTCTTACTTGTTAGCGCCGGTCGGCCTCTTCGGATTTGGTCTTTCACCGAGGCTGACGTCGTTTTCCATAATCGGGACGAGCTTGTGGTCTTCGGGATTGACCTTCGGCCAGTCGGGGACGGGATTGTCCGGGCTCATCACCTGCGGCGTGATAAAAATGGTCAGCACCGTATTGCGGACCGCCTTTTCCTGACGCTTGAACAGCGGGCTGATAAGGGGAAGGTCGCCGAGGATAGGCACTTTTGTCGTGCTGCTGCTCATCTCCTGCTGACGCAGCCCGCCGAGAACAAGGGTCTGTCCTTCCTGGACCATCACCTCCGTGGTGGATTGTCGCGTGGTCAGCTCCGGCAGTCCCGCGTCCTGCGTGAATGTGAAGCTGCCGACCTTGACATCAACCATAAGATGGATTTTGCCGTCGTCCAAAAGCGTCGGCACGATTCGTCCTTCCGTGTCGGCGGAAATGTCGCTCTTTTTGACTATCGGCCGGCCCGATACATCGAAGCCTTCGTTGAAAAAGTAGTTGAGCGTTTTGCGGATCTGAATCAGCGACTCCTTGCCGCTCATGGCCACGGTTCGCGGGTTTGCCAGAATCGTGCCCTGCCCGTCTTTGACAAGGGTATTGAGGCGTATGAAGAATTCTCGCGGCAAGGTGCCGACACCCTGATAAAACGACTGTCCCGTCCCCGGCAGTGTGGCAAGGCTGTCCATCGCACCGCTGGGGAAACCGACCCGATAGTCCTCATCGGTCCCGACGTGGGGGAAGGTTTGGATGGCCTTGCCTTCCGGCTGAAAGAAGCCGAAATGCCCTTCCGCGTACGTCCAGTCCAGACCGAGCATTCGATTTGCCTCATCGGAAAGCTCCACCGCCAGAAGGTCCACCAGGATATGCGGCGCCGGAGTATCGATCAGTTTCAAGTCGCTTCGCAGCGCAGCCAACACTTCGGGCGGGCCTTTGAACAGCAGCAGATTTCGCGACGGATTCAGTGTGAAGTACTGGCCATAGCCGGGCGAGAGAGAATCTACCGCCTCCTGAATAGTCATGTGTAAAGGCTTTACGGTTTGTGTGACCTGGCCGCTCTGCTCCACCGGCGCCTGCGCCGGTGCTTCTTGGACGGCTGTTTGTTTCGGAGCCGATGCAGGCTGAACCGATTTGCCTTCCCGGCCCATCGGAGGACCGATGTGCTGCGAGGCAGACTCGTCGATAAGTCGCTCCGGCAGGTCCAGCCGGTACACGTCAGGTTTAAGGATTTCGTCCTCGTCGCTCACTATGCCCGCTATGGTGACAAGGATGGAACGATTATCCGGCGACCAGGATATATCGCCGAGATCTTCCCTGTCCGAATCAGCGACTATCTTCTTTCTGTCGAGCTCTTCATCGAGAATGAGTATGTCCTCGGCCTTTCTGTTGCGAATATCGTAGATGCTCAGCACGCGCCTGTCCCTTTCGAACTCCGCATCCGGCCCCCAGTTTTTGACGACGGAGCGCTGGCTCACAAAAGCTATTTTCGTGCTGTCGTAGGACCACTTCGCTGTTTCGAAATCATCATATTCTCCGCCGGCCTGAGGATGGCTGGTCATGATCGCCTCGTATCCGCCGTTTATCGGGTCCACCAGGTAGTACGTGGCGATATCGTTGCCCTGATTGTCGAACCTCTTGCCCTCGATAAGAATCCATCGCCCGTCCCAGGACCAGAAAGGCTCATCCAGTTCGAGCTGCTCCTCGGTGGCTGCGGAGGTGGCATTGGTAAGGTTGCGGGCCTCGGAGCCGTCCGTCCGGGCGATCCAGCAATCCTCCCGGTCGCGCTCGCGTTCGGCCTGCGTCATGTCGATATCGCTGGTGAACGCCACCCATTCGCCCGTCGGGCTCCACCGCGGCTCGTCTATTTCAACGTCCTGGGCGCCGATATTGGTAAGCAGGCAGAGATTCCTGCCGTCAGGGTTCACAGTCGCCGCATCTGAGGCGCCGCTCGCCTGAATCAGCAGGCAAAGTCTTGCCGGCGCCGAGGGGCTCCATCGCTGCTCTTTCAAATCGCCCCGGTCGGGCAGCAGCCGCCACGTCTTGCCCGATTCCGCCTCGGCAATCCAGACCTGATTGGTCCCAGAAGGTCCGGGCTCAACCTTGTAGGCGACGTACTGGTCATCAGCCGACCAGAAGGGGCCGTCATCCTCGTCAATAGCGTCCTGAACGTACGGCGCCGAGACGGCAATGGACCGCTTGCCTGCCACGTCGTAAATGTAAACCCCGCCCTGACTTTCATCTTCACCGGTGTTGGAAAACTCGTAAGAAAGTTTCCGCCCCGTCCACGACCACTCGGCAAAAAACGGGTGGCCTACCGGGCTCACGGCCTGCTCGCCGCTGCCGTCGGAATTCATGACAAGTAATTGGCTCTGGCTGTCGTGCACGTGCCGGACGACTGCAATCAGGTCTCCATGGCGGGACCACGATAGCGCAACAGACTTGCCATCATTTGTCAGGGGCGTGAGCCTGACGCCATCCGCCACGAACTCCCCACGGGCGGCGCTGCCTGCGACAAGGACAAGTAGAACCGATAATGGCATTATATGGCGTTTTTTCATTCCCAAAAATCGCTCTCCAACCTGTACTCTAAGCCCATCCCGGGTCAAAAAAGACGGCCAAATCGCCCTGTCGGGTCCCTTTCTCGCGCTCTTCCACAAGAATCACGGCCCCGGCAAAGGTCAGAGAACCCGGATTCTGCCTGTTTGACGTGCCTCGACGGGTTTTTTATTCATTCTATCCGAAAAGTAATCGAGTTGCCTGTTTTATTGGAGAGAAATCTTCTGCTTCGCAAGCAATAAAAGACGATTCAGGCAGAACCGGCGACGCTCACGCAGAGTCGTCAGTTCCAGTTCTGCGCGAATACTGCGAAGTCCAGAAGATTGATGATGCCGTCTCCCCCTTGCGGGGCAATATCAACCGAGGGTTCATCCTCAAGCCAGTAGCCGACGAGCGTTGCCAGGTCGCCATAGTCGAGCGAGCCGCTGTAGTCGAAGTCTCCCGGGATATGGTAGTAATGCAGTGCGGCGTAGGCATCGAGCAGTCCCCATCCGTACTGCTGGTCCCACCCTGCCGGGCCGAGGTCTATTGCCGTGTTCTGCAGCGCTTCTCTCACGGCGTCGGGGCCCGTTACGCCCATCGAGACCAGCAGGGCCGCCACGCCGCTGACGTGCGGGGCAGCCATGGACGTGCCCTGGTAGAACCAATAGCCCCAGTCCTTGGGATTGAGACCGAAGGTCTGCTGCAGCACGCCGTCGCCGTAGCCGTCTCCATTGAGGTCTTCATAGATGTCGCCTCCCGGCGCCGCCAGGTCCAAGTAGCTGCCGGTGTTGGAGTAGTATGCCCGCACGCCGCCTAACGTCGTGGCGCCGACAGCTATGCAATAGTCGTCATAAGCGGCAGGATAGGAGGGGGGATTGCCCTGCTCGTACTCGTTGCCCGCCGCGCAGATAATCGTGACCCCTTGATTGTATGCATAAGCAACGGCGTTCCTTAACGTGACCGAATCGCCCGCGCCGCCGAGGCTCATGTTTATTATGTCCGCACCGTTGTTGGCGGCGAAGTAGATGCCGTCGGCAATGTCTATATAATCGCCCACCCCGCGCTTGCTGAGCACCTTAACCGGCATGATAGAGCAATTGAAAGCCGCGCCGGCCGTACCCAGGGAATTGTCTGTGCTCTGAGCAAGCGTGCCTGTGACGTGCGTGCCGTGACCGTCATCGTCGTTCGCGTTGGGGTCGTTATTGACAAAATCGTGGCCCGGCACGAAGTTCGTATCAGCTAAGTCGGGGGCCTGTTCAAAATTCTTGTAGGTTTCATAGGCCACGCCCGTATCCAGCACCGCCACGATCACGTTAGGGTCGCCGGCGGTGATGTCCCAAACGGGTTCGATGTTTATTCCCGCCAAAGGGTCGTTAAAATGCCATTGGTAAGAATAAAGAGGGTCATTGGGCACGAACAAGGCGTACGCATAGTAGTCCGGCTCGGCGTATGCCACCTCGGGCTCACGACCATAAAGCTCGACCATCCGTTCGGCGGTCTTTCCGTGAGGGACCTTAATTCTTTTGACGCCCGCGAATGGGCTGGTATAGAGCACGGACGCTGCGTGACGCCCATTTATCGAACCAATCCGCTCCTCGGAAACGCCTTTGCGGAACTTCACAACTATCTGGTCGGAAGCACATTTGGCCCGCCCTGAAAACCCTGCTCGGTCCCTGTCTGCGGAGAAACCCGCAGAGACCCTTCCGGCAAGACCGAACATCAGGTACAAGCTCAACAATATTATAAGACGTTTTTGCACCACACGCCTCTCTATTGCGCCCCCGGTTCTTAGACTCCCCTTTTTCGATATTTTACCATATCGCCGGGTAAAATCCAAGCAGAATGTTCTAAACCTGTTGTTCAGGGGTGCACTTCGCGTTTGTAGGTGGATTCTTTGCCCGTATCATTGCCCCCGTTTCTTCCCGAATTGTCTCCCCCCGTTGTCATTCCCGCCAAAGCGGGAATCCAGCCCCCATCGAAAGACATGCACGACCATACAAGCCCGATAGCCTGCCTTCCTACCTACAAATATGAAGTGCACCCGTTGTTCAGCAGGCGAAATTGGAGTTGCCGGCTTGCAAATCCGCACGTCAGCCTGTAATATAACGCCGTTTTGGACGGTATTTCAGTAAATAGTAAGAGCACTGAATATGGTCGGTAAACTCTTCCAGCTTGCAGACAAGCACACAAGTGTCAGAATCGAAGTCGTCGCCGGGCTTACGACGTTTCTCACGATGGCATACATCATCTTTGTCAATCCCCTGATCCTCAGCAGCGCCACCGGGATGGACAAAGAGGCCTTGATTGCCGTTACCTGCATAGTCACCGCCGCTGCCACCATCGCGACAGGAATATTCGCCAATGCACCCATTGCCATGGCGCCCGGAATGGGGCTCAACGCATTTTTCGCTTATCTGGTCGCCTCGGAAAAAATGGACTGGCCGACCGCGCTGGGCGTAGTGTTCCTTTCGGGAGTGTTGTTCCTGGCGTTGACCGTGCTGGGCCTTAGAAGAAGACTGGTGGAAGCAATACCGACTTCTCTTATCAGCGCGATTGCCGTCGGCATCGGGCTGTTTATCACGTTTATCGGGCTGGTCAAGCTCGGAGTGGTGGTCGGGGACCCCCATACTCTCGTGACCGCCGGACCTATAACCGCCACAGTGCTCATTGGCCTGTTCGGATTGTTGGTGATGGTATTTTTCGAGATGAGAAAGATTAGCGGCGGGCTTGTGGTCGGAATCCTGGCGGCAACCATACTGGCAGTCTTCTTCGATGACAAGACCGAGCTGCCGCAGCACTTCGTCTCTGTGCATCTCAATATACAGGCCATCGCTTTCAGACTGGATATTCTCGGCGCCTTGAAGTGGAGCTTTTTCGGGACTATCTTTACTTTGACATTTATGGACATGTTCGACAGCGTGGGAACGCTGGTCGCCTGCTGCCATCAGGCCGGAATGGTGGATGAGCGTGGCCGAATACAAGGACTCGACAGGCTGATGGGAATCGACGCTCTGGCAACCGTATTCGGTGCCCTGCTGGGCACGTCTACCACCACTTCATACATCGAATCGGCCGCCGGCATCGAGCAGGGGGGGCGTTCGGGCCTGACCTCGATAGTAACGGGGGGCCTCTTCCTTCTGGCCCTCTTGTTCGTGCCCGTTGTCGAAATCGTTCCCGCGTACGCGACGGCCCCGGCCCTGATTATGGTCGGACTTTTTATGATGAAAGAGGTCAAGAAAATAGATTTTACGAACCTCGAAGAGGCGTTTCCCGCCTTTATAATTATGATAATGATTGCCCTGAGCTACAGCATCAGCACCGGCCTTGCATTCGGGTTTATTTCCTTTACTCTCATAAAGGTGGTCTCCGGCAAGGCGAAGGAGATAAAACCCGCGATGGCCGTTATTGTAGTTTTCTCAATGCTGTTTCTGACCCTCGATCAGCTCGGCGGCCTGATTGCATACTTTAAACACCTAAAATAATACTCGGAAAGATCCACCTTAGAAAGAGGACGTACGAATTATGAACAAGGACAGAAAACAAGAGTCAAACCAAGGCGATGCTCTGACTCGTCGGCAGTTTATTCACCGGGCCGGTGCGGCTGCGGCGGCCATCACCATTGCCGACAAATCCCCGCAATTCGCCGCTGGTCAGGTCGTTGGCGCCAATGAGCGGCTGGGAGTGGGCTACATAGGCTGCGGCGGCCGCAGCAACGCACACCTCCAGACGGTACACTGGCTGAAAACAGAGGCGAATGAGGCGGTTGAAATCGTCGCGGTCTGCGATGCCTACCGCCCCCGGATGCAAAAAGCCGCGGAAAATTATAATCCCGACGCCAAACGATATATGGACCATCGTGAGATGCTGGCCGATCCCAATGTAGACATAGTTTGTATCGCCACCTGTGACCATCACCACGGCTATCACGCCATCGATGCCGTCCGGGCGGGCAAGGACGTCTATTGCGAAAAACCTGTCACGCACTGGCGGCAGTTCGAGCTGACCAAACAGCTTGCCGCCGAGGTAAAAAAGACCGGACGGGTTTTCCAGCTCGGAACGCAGGGCATGGCCGACTCGGCCTGGGGCCAGATGAAAAAACTGGTTCAACAGGGCCTGATCGGTCAGCCCATCCACGCCGAATGCGGCTTCTTCCGCGTCGGAGACTGGGGCGAAAGAGGAATGCCCATTGATGACGAGAATGCCAAGCCCGGTCCCGACCTCAACTGGGAGGCCTTTCTCGGTGATTCGCCGAAACGTCCGTTTGATGTAAGCCGCTTTTTTCGCTGGCGTATGTATGAGGACTACGCGGGCGGTCCTTCCACGGACCTGTTCCCGCACAGCCTGACACCGGTGGTGTATGTTCTGGGTGTCACCATGCCGAGTATGGTTGTTGCGACGGGGGGCAAGTTTCGCTACGAGGAGCGTGAGGTTCCGGACACTTTCAATATGCTCATCGATTATCCCGAGAAGATCACGGTGGCCGTCCTGGGGACGCAGGGAAATAATAATCAGGCCACCGGAAAGCGCGGTTCGGGAAAACGCGTCCCCGTCGTACGCGGCTGGGAAGGCAGCCTCACCGTGGAAGACAAGCAGATAGTCTTTGTCCCGGCCTTAGGCTCCGAAAAGAAAGCACAGCGTTTCGATATCGAGCACGACGAGAACCTTGTCGATTACTGGCAGAAATTCCTCGCATGCTGCCGGGGCCGTCGCCAGGACACACTCAGCCCGGCGGACCTGGCGTACCACGTGCAAACTGCCCTGCAGATGGGCATGCTTGGTTTTCGGCAGGGCAAAGTCGCACGCCTCGACCCGGCACAGGAAAAGATCGTTTTGTAAGAATGTATTAAACACGGAGGTTTTCAAGTGGCAGATGAGCTTGTCGGTGTAATCGGCGGAACAGGTTTGGGCGACGCCCTGGCCGAGCACCTTACCGACGCACAGTCCCACGACATCGAAACGCCGTTCGGCAGGCCGAGCACGAGTATCATTGTCGGCAGGTTGGGGACAAAGCAGGTCGCATTCCTGAATCGTCACGGCAAAGGTCATAAGCTCTCCCCCAGTGAGGTTCCCTATGCCGCCAACATCTTTGCCCTGAAGAAGCTCGGCGTCCACGCCATCGTAAGCAGCGGGGCCGTCGGCTCCCTTCGAGAGGAGATTGCCCCCGGCGATCTGGTGGTGGTTGACCAGTTTATCGACAAGACATTCAAGAGGACGAACACATTCTTCAGCGGATTCGCTGCCGTGCACTGCGAAATGGCCCAGCCGGTTTGCGAACGCCTCCGAAGCGTGCTTCTGGATACCGCCAAAACCATCGACGTCAATACGCATCCCAAAGGCGCCTATGTCTGCATGGAGGGCCCCCAGTTCTCCACGCGCGCCGAATCGCTAATGCACCGCACCTGGGGCGGCGACTTGATTGGTATGACCGCAATGCCCGAGGCCAAACTTGCAAGAGAGGCGCAAATGTGCTATGCGTTGATTGCACTGCCCAGTGATTACGACTGCTGGCGGCCGCACAAGCCGGGCATCAACAAACAAACTCTGCTGAAGGAAATAATCGGCAATCTCCATGCCGCCACCGAAAGCTGCCTCAAGCTGATCAACGCGGTTCTCCAGGGCGACAACCGGCTGGTTGCCGAGGACTGTCATTGCAGAAAGAGCCTCGATCTGGCGGTATGGACTGACCAGGGGCAAATCGACGGCGCCCGCCGGGAGAAACTTAAAGTTCTTTTTGATTAGACCGTGTTCTTGACAGCGAACCTGTGCCTGATATAGTAAAGCAGGTTTTAATTGGGCTTTGGCAAATGGACTGAGTTTGAAAGGATAGTGAAAATGAAAAGAACGGCCCGAAAAACACTCGTTATGGTGGTTGGTTTGCTTGCTGTTGCTCTCCTGACCGCCGGTTGTCAGGAGGAGCAAAGCCGGACAAGCACGATGTCGAGCGACCAAGTGAGCAACCCATCGGATGCAGAGAGGATGGGCAAACTGGTGGCCGCGGAGAATCTGGACCTGAAAAGAAAGCTCGCTGCACAGGAGCAGCGGCACACCAGAGAAATGCAGCAGCAAAAGACGCGTCTCGAAAAAGAGACACGAAATCAACAGAGGCGTCTCGACAGTTGTCTGCAGCAGCAGAAGTCCCTGGAAGAACTGTCCAGGGACGGCGTCGAGAGTTATATGAGCAATATTGTCGGGCCTCTTGTTGACGAAAGCAAGAAACTCCGCGAGGAAAATGAGGCCCTGAAGGTGCAGGTACAAAACCTCCAGGCACAAATTGACGGGCGCCAGGCGGAAGCGGGGACGCCGAAGTAATCCGCAGCCGGTGAAAGCTCAAGTAAAGTGGCGCGCACCCCGCCGGTCCGAAGCTGTCGCCGCCGCTAACCGGCGCCGACACAAACCCTCAGCACCGCTTCCACGCAATCCGGCAATTCTTCTTTGGGATAATGTGTCCGCATCGCCGCCGCGACAAGGCCCACAAACATCGGCTGAGGCTTCAAGGGACGCGAGGTCAGGCACGGATGCGCCTGGGTCCCCATAAAGAAGGGATGCGAAGGAATCTCGAGAATCTGCATAATCGGCTGGCTCGGCGCTTTTCCGGAAAACGTCATTCCGGCCTCCTCTAACATCTCGATATAACGAGGGTCCACTTCATAGCGGTGTCGGAAGCGCAGTCTGACCGATGCAGCCTTGCCGAACAGTCGCCATGCCAGCGTCTCAGGCTTCAACTCTACGTCCTGCCCCCCCAGACGCATGTTTCCACCCAGACCTTCTATCTCTTTCTGCTCCGGCAGCACGTCGATTACCGGCTCGCCGCACCCCGGCTCTATCTCGGTGCTGTTTGCTCCTTTTACCCCGCAAACGTTCCGGGCAAACTCAATGACGGCCATTTGAAAGCCGAAGCACAGTCCCAAGTAGGGCAGGTTGTTTTCTCTCGCATACTTTATGCACGCGATTTTCCCTTCGGCCCCGCGGGTGCCGAACCCACCCGGGACAATGATTCCGCCAACGTCGCGCAGATGCTCCGCTGCATTCTCGTCTGCGATGCCTGTTGTTTCTATCCATTTGATCTTCACGTCACAACCAAGTGCGATACCCGCGTGCTCGAGCGCGTTGATTATGGAGGCATAGCTGTCGCGGACCGAAGTATACTTTCCCGTAATGCCGATGGTCGCCTCGTAGTTTTTCGCTTCGATTTTGTCGGTGAAATCACACCATCGCGCCCACGCCCTGCGCTCGTGCCGCAGATTGATTCTGTCCTCAATCTTGAGCAGCCGCAACACCTCGAAGTCCAGACCGGCGTCTCTCAGCATTGCCGGTATCATGTAAATGCTCGCCGAATCAGGCACGCTTATCACTCTCTCCAGCGGGACATTGCTGTACACACTTATCTTCTGCCTGACCTTTTCGCTGACCGCTCTGGCCGCACGGCAGGCGATGATGTCCGGCTGAACGCCGAGCTGCATCAGCTGCTTTATCCCCAGCTGGGCCGCCTTTGATTTCTGCTCGCCAAGCGTCTTCGGTTCGAGTATGTAAGTCAGCGCCACAAAGCAGCAGCTATTGGGCCCCTCCTCGTAGGCCAGTTCGCGCATCGCCTCGATAAAGTAGGCGTTCTCGAGGTCGCCGACCGTGCCGCCAATCTCCACGAATACCATATCAGCGCCGCTCTCCACCGCCAGCCGGCGCAACTTCAGCTTCACCTCCCCGGTGACATGCGGAATCATCTGTACGTCCCGCCCCAGATAGTCGCCGTGCCGCTCCTTGTTGAGCACCGAGCTGAATATCTGCCCGCTCGTGGCGAAATTCGCCCGGCTCAAATCCTGGTCGAGCATCCTCTCGTATGTGCCCAAATCCATATCGCATTCCATCCCGTCACCCAGCACGAAAACCTCGCCGTGACGAAACGGATTCAGCGTCCCCGAATCGATGTTCAAATACCCTTCGAGCTTGATGGGTGCAACCTTCAGTCCCTTGTCCTGCATCAGCTTGGCCAGACACGATGAGAATATCCCCTTGCCAAGCCCGCTCATCACCGTCCCCATCACAAAGCAATAGCGCGTCCTGCCCCTCTTATAGCCCTCAGGCACAGGAGAGAAAAACTCGCTCTCGGTCGAAGTGTCACTCACCGACGCCAGCAAATCCTTTTCTTTTGCCATAGGCTCTACCTTATATCAATTGCAACTTCATATATTTGTCTTGGCTTGTTGCCACTGCACGAATTCAAGCTGTCCGCTGTTGAGGGTCTCTTTGTAAATGAATTGCTCTTCTTCGACATCGAAGACCAAATCCACTCCCCTGGCCCGTCCCCACCAGACCCTGATATGCAGCAGTTTCTCGTTGACCCAGGAGACGCTGCGCTCGAAATTACCATACACGTTCAATAACTCCAATTCGAGCATATAATCGCGCTCGCTATACAGGCGCACCCGTAAGGAGTAAGGACCCGGCTTCGTGGTATCAGGCTGAGTTACAGCGAACCAATAAGCGCGGTTGGGCGAACGTATCTTTTCTTCGGGAGGCGATTCGAGAGGCGTTTTTGACAACACAATCCACTTTGACCACGCCTCGTCGAAAGGGGTATGGTATACGCGGGCGTCCTGCCACTTGTCCGGGTTAGTATGAAAACTCCATTGTGGGCTAATCTGCTCACTTGCGTTTTTACCACCACACCCGCTTACAAGCAACAAACAGCAAATTCCCCCAAAACCAGTCCTCATTGTTTTTACGCCGTTCCCTTCTGTCTCTTAACGAATTCGGCGTACTGTTCCGGCGTATCGATGCCGTCGCACGTGTGCTGCACCTTGCCGACGAGGATGGGGTAGCCGCTCTCAAGGGCCCGCAACTGCTCGAGCTTTTCGATTTTCTCAAGCGGCGTCTGCGGCAGCGTCGTGTACTTCAGCAGGAATTCCTTACGATAGGCATAGATGCCGAGGTGCCGCAGGTACTGACTTAGCTCGCCTATGCCCGCCTTCTCCCGGTCGTACGGGATGGGTGAACGGGAAAAATAAATCGCCCGCCCCGTCCTGTCTAAGACCACCTTGACGATGTTGGGGTCCGCGACCTGCTCGGGCCGGCTGAACTCCGCCGCCAGCGTCGCCATCGGCACGTCCGCGTGCTCAATCAAAAGCTCCGCCAGATAGTCGATATTATCCGGGTCAATCTCCGGCTCGTCGCCCTGAAGATTCACCACGATCTCCGTGTCGATTTCCGCAACGGCCTCGGCAATACGGTCCGTGCCGCTCTGGTGCTCGCCCGAGGTCATAACCGCGTCGGCGCCGAACGACTGGGCCGCCTCGAACACACGCTCATCATCGGTCGCTATAATTACCTTCTCGATCAGCCTGGCCTCACACGCCCGCTCGTATGTATGCTGGATGAGGTACTTCCCCGTATCTTTGGCGAGAACTTTGGCCGCGAACCGTGTGGAACCGTAACGAGCAGGAATACAAGCTATTACTTTCACGCCTATCCTTCCCGGCAGCAGAATCTTTCAAAAATCTACTGCCATAGCATAATAAGCCAAATCCATCCCCTTGTCAACCTCTCACTGAACTTTCTTTTCGAAAATACACCCCAAACCTCCACCATACCCAAGGCCCCCATCCTCATAACCCTCTGGCCCACCGGAGGCCGGCTTGTCCACGCCAAAAATACTTAGCCCGCCGACTTGCTTGTCCGCCGTAGGCGGATTCGGCGGGTTCTATTCGCGGGCACGCCCATTCGACATTCCTTGTTCCTTATTGGACATTCATTCCCCTCTCACCTTTCCACCCACTTCCTTCCCTGTTCTCCTGCTCCCCTGACCCCTCCTAACTGCTAACCTGACATCCCGATACCCTCATCCTCTTCTCTCTAACAGCCGACATTTTTCCTCTTGCAAATCCCCACCCCCAAACGCTACAATTCTCCCCGTCGCGGGAGTCTTGCACCCGCCGAGAATTGTGGAGAACAGCAAATGCCCGACGTTCCGCCGACAATCGTTGAGCTTGTCGAAACCTTCGACCGCAACATCGACGCCTACAAGAACCAGTCCTACAACGAGGCCCAGGTCCGACGGGAGTTCATCGACCCATTCTTCGAGGCCCTCGGCTGGGATATAGCCAACAAACAAGGCCTCGCACCCGCCTATAAGGACGTCATCCACGAGGACGCTATCAAAGTCGGCGCCACGAACAAGAAAATCGGCTCCCTCGTCTACAAACTCTACAACCTCACCCCAAAAGAAATAGCTATTATTGAGGAGACACGCAAATGATTAATCTTGATGACGCCAACTCATTCGAAAAAGTCCTGGAATTTCAACTGAATGAAGCCTTTACATATTCATCCACCGCGTCAGGACATACCGACGACCCCGAAAAAAGAGAAAGAATACGTGCAGCGGCCCAGCTCTGTTTGCCGCCGATCCATATCGACCCGAATAGGTACGAGTGGTGGGCTTTCAGAATAAAAGTCAATAGATGTGGGCAAGGGCAATTCGATATTGACAATGTCCCCAAGAATTTCATAGATGCATTCTGTGGCGAGCGCATTCAAAAGGACGGCTCCCAACATGCAACCCTCGCTCTTTTTCAAGATGACACAATTGATCACGTAAAATATCTTGAAGTTTACGGAGACCGTGTAGCAAACAGAGCTGATGAGAGAACGCAAGTGGAAATATTTGGAAAGTTACCCGATGTCTCTTGACCCCCTCACAGACCTAACCGATAAAAGCCCCGAAGATGTTCTCAAACCCGAATACCTCCAGGCTTACCAAGCCCTCCACAAAGACATCTGGGGCCGCCTCATTCACGTTAATACCAACCTGACTATCTTGGAGATAATCCAGAATTATCCTTTCCACCATCTCTACGCCCCACACGACAACATCTTCTGGACCATGGTGTATTGGAACTTCCTCTATATATCAATCAACTTCCTTCACACTCTAACCAGCGACCAAGGTGATGAAAAGCACACATTGACGAGGTTTTCCCGCAGAATCCTTAACGATTGGATCAACAACTCCCACAAGTCAGAGTACCAGAAGTGCCTGAAAAACGCCAACTTGGACAAGAATCTATCCCCCATTCGCGCAAAGATCAGCCAGATGCGCCACATAGTGATAGCCCACCGCCTCTTGGACAACGCTCGCGCCCACGTAATGGATGTAGAAGGTGTAACGCTTGCTGAAGCTCGCCAAGCCTACGAAGATGTTCAAAAACTTTTCCGCGCCACCACCTTTGGCACCGAGTACGTTGCCAATTTCTACATAGGAGGCACCGTTGGCGGCAAGCCAGTTAAGAAAGACATCGAGGAGCTCTTGGATCTCATAGTCAAGGACAGCTGCTGGCTAAACGAGCCCGAACGTCGCGCACCATTCTGGCAAGACATCAGGCCATATAGATCTGCTGAAGATATCGCCGAACTCAACAAGTGGCGCGCCAAGTTCAACCTCCCCCCAGCTTAGCAGCCATACGCCCCCTGATCATTAGCCAACCTCAATTCCCAAATCGTCAATAGTAAACTTGTCCTGAGCGAAGCCGAATGGATCCTAAATCGCCTCCCCGCCCCAACCTGCCGTGACTTACAAAGCTCGTAGTCCTTTTGACTAATCAAAAGGACTACGACCAGTCTTGCTCACTGCATCAATTTGCAAACGCCCTGCCTCCAACCGCAAATCGTAAATACTAAATTGTAAATCCTCCCCGCCCCCAGCTTAGCCGCGCCCCACACCCATTTGTCTTGAACGACGCCAACCATTCAAATATACTACTCCTTATGCCGAACAAACTGAACCCCGACACCCCAATCCCACTGCTCCACGGCCTGACCATCGCCGACTTCTGGGCCTGGGCCTATTCGGACATAATCTCCAACACCGACCGCGCCGTCTTCGCTGAGTTCATCGTTGCCGCCGCCCTCGGCCTCACCCACACGCCGCGCCAGCCCTGGCTCTCGTTTGACCTCCTGTATAAGAACAAGCGAATCGAAGTCAAATCCTCCGCCTACATCCAGGCCTGGCATCAGGAAAGACCTTCGCAAATCCGATTCAGTATAAGAAAGGCCCGCGACTGGAATCCGCAAACCAACATATTATCCGACAGTCCTCAAAGGAACGCCGATTGCTTCGTCTTCTGCCTTTACGGCGAAAAGGACCCCTCTAACCTCAACCTCCTGAATATGCACGCTTGGTCCTTTTACGTCATATCTACCGACCGCCTTACTCAACAGCTCGGCGACCAAAAATCCCTCGCCCTCAGCAACCTTCGCAAAATCTCCACCTCCGTATCCTTCACCGCCCTTAAACAGCGCATTGATGCCGTCCTATCCCCCCTTGAATTCTTGAACCCTTGAACTCTTGAACCCTTGAACTCTTGAACCCTTGAACCCTTGAACTCTCCAACCTTTGCCCCCTTGACCGCGCAACCCTTCGTCGTCAATAGTAAACTTGTCCTGCCTGCCCTCCGCAGCCTTGGCGAAGGAGGGAGCAACCCGTGGTGAGCTATCTCCAACCAAAGCCGAATGGATCTGAAATCGCAAACTTGTCCTGCCTGCCCCGGATACGTCATTTGGGGAGCCACCTGTGGTGACCCAACCCGAATGGATCTCAAATCGCTAATAGTAAATTCCCAAATCGTCAATAGTAAACTTGTCCT
>DATKZT010000090.1:0-65236 GCA_035527845.1 Sedimentisphaerales bacterium
ATCGATTGTGTGTTACAGTCTGTCATAGAAATGGCCTTTCTGTTTGAGTATGATTGTTGTTATAACTACTTATACTACAGACAGTTAGGCCATTTGTCTATCAAAAAATCCGAAAATCCTGTGAAATATGCGGGTTAGAGAGGCAGGAGGGGCTCTTGGTTTTGGGCGGGACTGCCTGCTGGGGATGGGGCACGGCGGGGATGAAGGGAAGGAGGGTTTAGGGGGAAAGTTTTTTGCTGATGATGCTGATTTTTTGCTTGATTTTACGGGGGTGTGGGGGTAGTCTGGGGGAAGCTTTGGTTTAGCGAGGAGTGGCGAAAATGTTGTGCGTCAGGCCTTTCGCGAACGAGGAGTGTTGCGCTGGTGCGAATGAGTGGCTGTCGTTGCGCGCAGAATGCGCACCACGGCGGGTACTTGCGGAGCGGAACTTGCGATGGCCGCAAGAATGGTCATCCGGGCGGTTCGGCGCGACGAAGGAGTCAAGAAAGCAAAGGTTTGTCGGATGTGGAGAGAATACGGTCTTTTTGGAGGACTGAGGATGAAGAAATTGAGGCGGCGTTGTTTTTAGTCGTAAGCAAAGAGATTGTGGGTAAAGAAGATTTTTGGAGGGTTTCAAAATGAATTTTGGAATGAAGAAGTTTTCAGTTTTTGTTCTTGTTACTGTGATGATTGGTGCGGGGTCGGTGGCTGTGGGCGATTGGGACCCCGGCGAACTACATAAGATGCACTATCCGCAGCTTCCGGACCTTAATCCTACAGGTATGGACGTGCTGGCGGGTCCGCTGTCAGTGGATCCCGACGGGACGGTTTACTACGAGAAGTTCATTGCGGATGATTTTCTGTGCACTGAGTCGGGACCGATCACGGGCATCCATATCTGGTGCTCTTACCGGGGCGACATAAAGTACATGGATCCGCCGTTTTTCAGCCTGGTAATATACGACAATGTGCCGGCGGGAACGGGGGGGATTCCCTGGAGCCGACCGGGGCAGGCCCTGTGGGACACGTACGTTCAGCCGACGGCAGAGCGGATTTACGCAACGAGTGAGGAGTCCTTCTACGACCCCAATCCGGACATGATTGTGGGCAATGACACCATAGTATGGCAGTACAACTTCGAGTTTGGCGAGGATGAAGCGTTTCATCAGGAAAGAAACGAAATCTACTGGCTGGGCATCAAACACACGTTCGACCTGAATAACGACGGGATCGTGAACCTAATGGACCTGTTTGTTTTGAAAATGAACTGGCCGGGAAGCTTCGGTTGGAAGACATCGGTGGTTGAGCAGTACGAGGACGATGCGGTGTGGACGGAGGCGATGACATTCTTCGACGTTCCCCATGTGGTGCCGGAGGGCGAAATATGGATGCCGATGGACTACCCGCCCGAGCACGAATATGCGGGCCGGAGCATCGATCTGGCGTTTGTGATTACGGGTCCGGCGCCTGCGGAGCTGGACTTCGGCGATGCGCCTCGTCCGTATCCTACGATGCTGACTGTCGATGGGGCGCGGCATATAATCGGCGGTCCGTATTTCTGCGACGCTTCGGGGGGCGATTCGCCGGACCCCGAAGGCGACGGACAGCCGGACCTGAACGCCTTGGGCGACGACAACGACGGCAACGACGATGAGGACGGCGTGCAGATTCCGCCATTGATGGCGGGCGTTGCGTCGAATATCACGGTGATGGTTTGCGGCAGCAGCGGCCCGACCGGCGCGATGGTTGAAATCTGGATTGACTGGCACAGCGACGGCAGCTTCGATGCGAGCGATATGGTGTTTGGCGGGCCGCTTCCGGACGGCGTTCATTCGGTGGCGGTGGCGCCTCCGTTGGACGCGGTGAACGGTCAGACGTTCGCCCGGTGCCGCATCAGCACGCAGGGCACGGGCAGCCCGACCGGACAGGCCGCCGACGGCGAGGTTGAGGACCACAAGGTGTACATCGAAGGCGGGCGGAAGCGGCCGACGCCGCATTTGAAGTGGTCGCAGCCGCCCATTCCAATGTACCCGCTGGACGATTGGCCGACGTTCTGCGGCTGGGATGAGCCGTCCTGGAGGGAGTGGGTTGATCCGGCGATATGGTTCGACGCATGGAACTGCCGGACACAGTGCCACGGCGACGCGGACTGCGACGGGGACGTGGACGCCGATGATGAGGCGATTCTGATGGCGGCGTGGCTCATAAACTGGCCCAGTCCAGGTTATGATCCTCGCGCCGACTTCGACCGTGACCTGCAGATATTTCTCCCTGACCTGTTCATATTGAATAGCAATATGGGTACGAATCCGCCGGCGGACTGCGCTTTGCGGCCGGAATTAGCGGCGATGGTGGCGGACGACTTTAGATGTCTGGGAACCATGCCGATAAAGAGCATCCATTGGTGGGGCTCGTACATCGGCTGGGACACTCCGGAGACTTTGCCTCCGGAGCAGCCGATTGCCTGGCGGATTGGCTTCTGGTCTAACGACGTTTCGAGTCAAAGCTGTGACTTCTTGTACGGAGCTGCGACGGGGACGACCAGCGGCAACGCACCGAGCGACCTCTATAAGATTGATCCGACCACGGGCGTAGCGACATTGATCGGCCCGATTGGTTTCAACGGCGTTACAGGCCTGTCATTTGCACCAGACGGAACTTTGTACGGAACGTGCCACGATACCGTTACCAATCAAGCCTTGCTGATCAAGGTTGACACGATGACGGGCGCCGGGACACTTGTGGGGCCTGTGAACACGACAGGAACGGGGCAAAGCCGTGTTCCTGATATTTCCTTTAGGTCAGATGGTGTGCTGTATGGATACGGGGACGGCCCCGACCAGCTTATCACCATCGATACAGCGTCGGGGCAAGGAACGGCCGTTGGGCCGACCGGCTACTTCGGCGGCGGCAATGGGATGGACTTTGCGCCCGATGGGAGGCTTTATGCCACGCCGTGGGACTGGAACAGTCTCGTGATCATCGACCCGGCGACGGGCGCCGGCGCCGACGTTCCGGGATCGGCGGGCAACGTACCAAATCGTATCAACGCGCTGGAGTTCTGTCAGCAGCACGGCGTGCTCTTCGGCTCGTGGAACGACGTGGCCTCCGGGAACAATTACCTTGTGACGCTGGACTTGAATACGGGTTTGCCCTTGAGTATAGTCCAGACGGTGATGGGTCTTGACGCGATTGCGTTCAACGAGCACAGCCGGCCGATGGAGCTGCTGCACGTATTTGAGGTGGACGCCTCTCGTGTTCAGATCGAGCCTGTGGGCTGGGATTACTACTTCAACTTCTATCCGTCTGACGCCTGCTGGCAGTACTATGTGAAGTTAGAGCATCAGGAAGTGTTCTGGCAGAGCAAGTATCTGCCGCAGACGGAGGATAACATATTCTGGCTGAGCATTACTGCGCTGTATCCCGAATCCGACCCGCCGGTGGACCCACAGTATCCGTGGGGCTGGAAGACGCGTCCGTGGAGCTGGATGGATGATGCGGTCCGATTCTGGCTGTATGAGGCGCCTGCTCCGGGTTCGGCGGATCCGTGCTATTTGGAGCCGATCAAGGACCCGAGGTATAATGAGAGCTTTGACGTGACGTTCGAGCTTGACACGGACCCGAACTACATCAAGTGGGAGCAGCCATTCACTGGTCTGCTGTACTGGCCTCACTTCGAAGACGAGTGGACGATGGGCTCTGTCGAGAGCTGGACCGAGTACAAATGGCAGCAGAGTCCGAACCCATCCGGCTGGGATGTGGCACTCAAAGACTATGACAACAACCTGCTGGAGCTGGCGGACGACTGGCGGTGCGACGAGACGGGTTCGATAGACGATATCCACCTGTGGGTCTCGTGGGAGGGCGACTGGGTCGGCTATATCCCGTGGATTACCGTGCGTATATATACGGACGACCCGTGCGGCCCGGGCGGCTATTCGGAGCCGAACGAGCTGAAGTGGGAACGTACGTTCGGACCGGGCGAGTTCGACATGTGGTGGTACGGCTCCGGCGACCAGGGCTGGTTCGAGCCGGTGTCCTGGATGTGGGCATGGCCGAACCACGTCGAGTTCTATCAGATTGATATCGATGTTCCGGACAACCCGTTCACGCAGGAGCAGGGCAACATTTACTGGCTGAGCATCGAAGCGAGTTCGGTGGACGGCTCGGTAGGCTGGAAGACGAGCAGCGACCAATGGAACGACGACGCAGTCTACAAGGACCCCTATTCAGGCCAGTGGATGGAACTGTATGACCCGATGATTACTCCAATGACATCACTTGACCTGGCCTTCGCACTTACGACCAAGAAGGAGGAACTCTACATCAACCGTCTGGTGGCGGACGATTGGCCATGTGATTTGAACACGCCTATTACGGCTTGTGTATGGTGGGGCTCCTATATTGGTTACGGTTACGAGGCGTGCCAGGCCGGATCATCGTTCATGCCGTTGCCTGTTCCGCCGGATTACTTCCTGCTGACTATCTGGGATGATGTGCCCCTGACAAGCGGAGACAGCGACAACTGCTGCTTCCCGCACCCCTGGACAGGCTGCGATGATCCGGCTTGTGAGGCCTCGGTGTGTTCGTATGACCCCTACTGCTGCAATACGGAGTGGGACTCTATCTGTGCCTTAGAGGCTCGATCAGATTCCGACTGCGACTGCGGCGGCGGTGACCTGCCATACAGTCATCCGAACGAGGCCATCTGGAAGTACAAGGCCTACGATTACGACGAGGTGCTGGTCGGCTACGACAAACACCCGGAAGGTGGGGCAGCGGTAGTTTTCGATGGCGGCGCACCTGATCTTCTAAACGGCAACGAGATGACAGAGTGGGCCCAGGCCGAGGACTTCACCTTGACAGCTGCCGCGACGATTGAGTCTGTTCGTTTCTGGACGTTGGAAGGGGTCGCTGCCTGGGACGGGTCTTGTGATTACGCGATCCACACCGATGCCGCCGGCCAGCCCGGGGCCCTCTTAGACTCCGGTTCGGTCGGTTTGGGACGCCTCAGCACCGGACGAACAGCTTCCGACCTGAACGAACGGGAAAACGAATTTCATCTGCCGGCGGCACTGCCACTGAGTGCGGGGACCTATTGGCTCGTGCTTCACATGAGCAGCGACTGTATAACCCGTGACGGCGTCTACTGGGAAACGGGAAGCCCCGGCTCTGGATCGACAGGCTTGGAAGATTATGAGTGTATTGGTGGTCCGTGGTTTAACAATGGTTCCGACCACGCGTTCCAGTTGCTCGGCGGCGGCGACCCGAACGAGCCGGTGTTCCGTTATTCGGTTCGTCTGCCGCACGACAAGTGGTTCCTGCAGGATTCCAACGAGGGCGTGTACTGGTTCAGTGCGGTGCCGGTTTACGAGCAGCACCCGCCGAACTACACGTGGGGCTGGACGAACCACAAGCACGTTTACAACGACGATGCGGTCGAAGGGTATCAGGACATGCCCGGCGGCCCGGCGGACTGGACCTGGTACGAGCTTTTCGACCAGACAGGCGAGAGCGAGGACATGTCGTTCATCCTGTTTACGGATCCGCACGGCTATACTTGTTGGGACCCGCTGGAGTGCGCGGGCCAGCCGCTGGGTGACGGCACCTGCGACGGCGCGGTGAACTTCCTTGACCTGAACCAGTTGAAGCTCGCCTTCTTTGCCACCAAGGGTCAGCCCCTATACAACTGCTGCGCCGACTACAACCATGATAATGCCGTGAACTTCCTCGACCTCAATACCCTGAAGCTGAACTTCTTCACCTCCGGGCATACTCCGGCGACGGGTAATCAGAATTGTCCGCCGTAAGGATAATGACGCGGATAGTACAGAGAGGCAGGTGTTTTATCCTGCCTCTTTTTTTGGCTGGTGTGCAAGCGGGCCGGTAATTATGAAGAGCGAGAGGGCTGACAAGATTCAGAAGAGAGCCGAAATGCGTCGGAAGGTTGGCGGATTTGGGCGAAGATCGGCTATAGGAGGCGCGAACCCCTACACGAAAGTCAGTTATGGTCCGATAATCCGCTTGACAGGAATTGGCTGGTGTGTTAGACTTGAATGATAAGGATTTTGGCTTTGGTGAGGCGTGGCGAGGATGGATTTGGGGAGAGGTGGTTTATGTCCGGCAAGGCGGCGTCGATGCCGCTTGGAGTCTGGGGCCAGAAACCAAACCGCCCATTTTGTTCAAATTCCGGCATAATCCGCAAGGGCCGAGGAAAAGTGGAAAAAAGCGGAAAAACCGCGTCACATTTGGCGGTTTCGTCGCACATATTACTATGGTGAGCAGTTGCCCGGGGTACGGGCAGGTGAAGATATGAGAAGGTAGGATTTTCTTAAGGTGAACAATTTTTGTTACTGGAGGATCAGTCATATACAGGTCGAGCTCGAGAATCGTGTTGGTCTGTGTGTTGGCGTTGTTGTTGGGGGGAAGGAGCGTATTGGGCGCAGGTGCGGCGGGCCATTTGAAGTGGTCGCAGCCGCCGGTCGAGATAGATCCGAATTTGGCTTTGCCGGCTGTTTACTGCGGCTGGAACGAGCCATCGAATCGCCAGGCTCTATGGTTCGATTGCTGGGAGTGCGGATATCAGTGCCACGGTGACGCTTCCTGTGACGGGATGGTTAATTTCCTGGATCTGGGGATACTCAAAGCAAATTTCTTCACTCGTTACGGGGATGCGCCGGGATACAATGGCTGTGCGGATTTTAACCGGGATTTGAGTGTAGATTTTCTGGACGTGGGAATGGTGATGCCGCCGATTTGGATGAGCACTGTTCCATGGGATTGCGCGCCGGCGCCTGTGCCGGGCGGGCCGGAGCGGTGGGAAGTGGCAGCGGATGATTTTCGGTGTTTGGGCCCGATGCCGATAACGAGCGTTCACTGGTGGGGCTCATACTCAGGCTGGAATGAGACGACCGTGCCGGAGCCGAACGGGCCGATTGCGTGGCGAATAGGATTCTGGAGCAACGTTGCGGACCCGAATCTCGAAGATCCCAATACCTACAGCCACCCCGGGGAGCTGCTCTGGCAGGTCGAGGTTCCAAACGAGCGTGTGCAGTGCGAGTGGGTGGGCACAGACGAATTTCCAGGGATGGCGCCGGAGGCGTGCTTTCAGTATTTTGTACAGTTGAACCCTGAAGAGTGCTTCATGCAGGGCGACTACCAGAGCGAGGACAATGTTTTCTGGCTGAGCATCGTAGCGATTCATCCGAATGTCAGGCACGTGGCGCATCCATGGGGCTGGAAGAGCCGGCCTGCGAGCTGGATGGATGCGGCGGTGCGTTTCAGTATGTACGGAACGCCGAGCGGGGGCTTCAGCGGACTTGTGCCGGGTATGGCGCCTGACCCCTTGTCGGTGACGCCTATCAAGGACCCGGTAAACGGTGAAAGCTTCGACATGGCGTTCGAGCTGGACACGGATGTCAAGTGGGTGAAATGGGAGCAGCCGTTCACGGGCATTCGGCACTGGCCTCACTACGAGGATGAGCTGTCGATAGCGAAAGTCGAACCGACGGGAGAACCCAACGTCATTCGCCTGGCGGCGGACGACTGGCGGTGCGAGGGCAGGTCGCCGGTGAGCGCGATAACGTGGTGGGGCTCGTATATCGGATATCACTACGAGGCTTGTACGGTCCCGGCGATGGTGCAACCGGACAAGCCGGATTACTTCCTGCTGTCTATCTGGATCGACGTGCCGGCGGACTCCTGCGTGCCGGAGTCCTACAGCCATCCGGGCGAGAAAATCTGGGAGTACCAGGCCCACGAGTATGACGAGGTCCTGGTGGGTCATGACAAGCACCCGGAAGACGCGAATGCTTTGGCACGTGAGCCGGTGTTCCGTTATTCGGTCCGCCTGCCCCGCGAGGACTGGTTTTTCCAGCAAGACACCGACGACATCTATTGGTTCAGCGTCGCCGCCGTTTATAGTGACATTAACCTGCCCATGGTATATGTGTTTGTGGACGATTTTGAGTTGTACCCGACGGACATTGCTTTGAGGGCGGTGTGGTCCTTCACTGGGGGCGGGCAGATTGGGATTGGTGCTCCTCCAGAGCCGGTACACAGCGGCGTCAGGTCGATGGAGTTTCAATACGACACCGACGACCCGTGGGCTGATGGGAGCCCCGAGGCGTGGGCGGAAACAGCAGGTTCGGAAGCGGGCGCCGACTGGACCGGCTTCGGCGCAGAGGTGTTGACGCTGTGGTTCTATGGCGACGCAGACAACGATGCAAATGCCACGGAGCAGATGTATGTGGGTCTGCAGGATGGAAGCGGCGCGTATGCCGAGGTCAGATACGGCGAGCATGGCGAGGATATGAATGACCTGAAAAACGAGGAATGGCAACAGTGGTGTATCAGGCTTCAGGAGTTTACCGACCGCGGTGTGGACCTGACGGATGTGCAGACGATTCATATAGGCTTCGGGGACAGGACCAATCCGGTGCCAGGCGGCAGGGGCAGGGTATATTTTGATGATATCGCCCTGAACGACGTGTGTCTGCGTATGCCGGAGCACCCGTGGGGCTGGGCCAACCACGAGCACGCCTTCAACGATGATGCGGTTGCCGGGCATATAGACGACAGCCGGGCATGGGTCTGGGAGGAGCTTTTCGACCAGACCGGCGCCAGCGCCGATATGTCCTTTATACTGTTCGCTGATTACGACCCCATTCTTGGGACTTGCTGGGACAACGTCCATGAATGCGGGGGACAGCCCTACGGTGACGGCAATTGTGATGGGGGGATTAATTTTGTGGATCTGGGGATGCTCAAGATGACATTTTTTAGCTGCAAGGGGGAGCCGCCCTACAACTGTTGCGCTGACTTCGATCATAGCGGATGTGTCGGGTTCACGGACTTGAGCAGGCTTAAGCAGTGGTTTTTCTCGGCTGGTCACACGCCGGCGACCGGTAATCAGGATTGTCCGCCGTAACGGCATAAGATTAATGTTGGAAATCGAGAGGGACGGTGGACCATGAGCAAGGCTGTATTTGAACGGTTGTTTATTAACTGCTCTGTTTTGTTGGTTCTGAGCGGGGGAATCGCTCTTGGTACGGGTCAGGCGGGCCATTTGAAGTGGTCGCAGCCGCCGGTCGAGATAGATCCGAATTTGGCTTTGCCGCTTTGAGGCAACAGCATTTTATTGTATTCTGTCGGTGCCGGTGTCCAGGATAGGACAACGCTGGCAAGCGACCCGAGCGCTGCATCGGCCCGATACAGCATAGGGGCGGTAACTTCTGTGTTGCCGCCCGGTTATGATTATGCCGGCGCCCATAATGCGATAAATCCAGGTTTGTGCGCTACTTCTGTGCCATGACGATTTGTTTCTGCGAAGGCCGGTCGCTGAACACAACCGGGCTTTAGATACATAAATTTTACCCAGCAGTCACCCCCAGCTTTTAGGACGATTCCAAACGGTTGTCTGCGGGCACCTAATCCACATCCCGCTCCTTTCTACCTCTAAACATTTTCTGCTCCTTTCAAAAAAGGTTACTGTATTCTGATAACGTAGCTACTTGTTAAACAGCAGGTCCACTTAACGTGGCTCAAATCTATCCTCTGGCAGATCGATATTAAGTTTGACATCGGTCAGTTCCACGGTGTACTCCCAGCCGGTGGCCTTGCTGCCCGTACCCTTTCGCCAGGTATGGATAAATCGCGTTGGAAATCTTGCCTCTTGGCCCTCCGCATTTGTATAGCCCTCATAACGATAGCTTCTGACGGCGCCGTCGTTTGAATTAAAGACATCAATCTGCCTAAGCTCGCCGTTATCAGCGCTGAACCAATAATGTGCGTCCACCAGCGCGGGACTGGCCATGAACAGATACAGCGCTTCGCCCCCAAAGGCCGTCAGCGTCTCCTCTTGTGTGCTAATGCGCCGAGGAAGACCACGATCTGCAAAATACTGCTCCTTGGACATCATATATCTGTTGTTCCATCGTTCGTCGGGATACGTTTTTGCCATGAAATCGAAAGGAAAGAAAAGAAGCTCCGCCTGGAAGGCTCCTCTCGCCAGGTTTACCTTGTCACCCTCAAGCGGGGTCGCCGGATCATCAGCCCATTGATATATTCTTGCCTCGACATCAAAGACATTACTCCTTACAAAGTTCCACTTGTATAGGTCGTTGGACAAACGTGCTTGTATGTGGGCTGGACTTTGGCGCCCCACTGGCTGGTCAAGGGGCGTCACCACAAATTCCAATGTGCCTGTTTGCGAAGGAAGCTGCGTATCCAAGAACTGACCTTGTCTGATGAGCCGGAGTTTTGTCCTATATTGTGCGGCGCCGCTCCTGATAGCGAGCCAGTTCCGACGCTGAGCTTCAAAAAACGAAATTGCCTTCTTTTGCTCGGCCTGCGACAATAGCGACGCAGAGGGCATATCCAAGTCCCCAAGCGACACATCCGCCTCTATAATCTTACCGGAAGGACTCTTCTCAACAGGCGACTGCTGTTCTTGGTTGTCCACGGGCGAAGGGGTTTGAGCCGATAGTCCTGCGACGGACTCCGTAGATCCGTCTTTTGATTCCTGATTCACCACTAACAAGGTCTTGTCATCCGAAGGTTTACCGGTTCTCGCTGAATATACCAGGAGCCCCACTCCTATCGCCATAACAAATACAAGTAAGAATAAGACCTTAGCCCGGGTCTTACCTTCATTTACTGAAAATCTCTTTTTCCACATTGCACGAGCCCTCTTTTGTGCTTACGGGTATTAAACGCCATTTTGGTCTTCGAACCCACACACTCAACGTATCCACTTTTCTTCCCATGATCCTGCTCCGGTCCGATTGAGCACCAGGGCAGCAATCACTTCTGACTATATAGCGTAGCAGACCTGCCAATTGTTGATTAGGTTTCCAAAAAAACAACAACAACGGGTGACCGCTGGCTTGGCGGCTGGTCCAATAGGTTCCGATTCGGCTTCAAATTCTGAGGTTTTCTGCACCGTGTAAATGACGTATCTTCGCTGTTTACAAAAGGTTACCAACGCCGGCACCTCGCTTTGGTAGAAAGACTTGCAGAGATACAGGAAAATCCCATTTTTCTCAACCGGTTAGCCATGGGGGCGGCGGCTGGAGGATGGTTGGAACGACATACTGCAAAGGTTGCCCTGCGAAACAGCTCAAGATCGATGAGCTTTAAGGACGTGATTGCCCGACCTATGGTAGGCTGCGTTATCAGGGACGTACCGCCCCAGGAAGCTTACTTCAGATCGTCCGCGTCCTCTTCAAAGAGCCCGTAACAGCCAACACGAAACCAGAGCATTAGGGCAATCGCTGCGTGGCAGCCAATGGGCAGTACGCCCGACAGGATTCGAACCTGTGACCTTCGGTTTAGGAAACCGACGCTCTATCCTGCTGAGCTACGGGCGCAATTCAGGGCGGTTTTCACGTTCAGCCACGAACAGATGATACTTTAGCGTGGGGGGTTTTATATTGCAAGGAAATGAGATTTCAGGTAGACTGTTTTTGTGGCAAGAGCGTTCAAAGATATTGTGGAAAAAAGGCAAAATTAATGGAACAGCGGGCGGATTTTGCGCATCATAGAGGGGAAAGGCAAGAGTCGGGCGTGGGCCCGGAGAATTTGGCGAAAAGGCGAAATTCGCTGGCAGTTCGGCTGAAATCCGGCGACCGCCAAGCGGCAGCAGAGCTGGTGGACAGGTATTATGAGCAGATATACCTTTTTATGCGGAGGCTGGGGCACAATTGTACGGTCAGCGAGGATTTGACCCAGGAGAGCTTTCTGCAGGCGTGGCAGCACATAGGGCAGCTGCGAAACGACGGCTCTTTGAATAGTTGGGTATACCATATTGCCGGCAACGTATCGAGGCTTTACTGGCGGAAACACAAGGGTCGAGAAGAGGCCAGCATCGACGGCTTTGACGTGCCGGACGACCGACAAGGTGAAGGCAGGATCGGCGATTTTGAGCAGTACCAGCGGCTTAGAGAGGCGATTGGACGTCTGGGATGGGAGCACCGCCAGGCAGTGGTGCTTCATTATATGCAGCATTTGACTATTTCGGAAGCGGCCGAGTCGGTGGGTGTAAGGGAAGGGACGTTCAAGAGCAGGCTGAACCGGGCGTTGAAGAGGCTGAGGAAGCAGATGGGCTGACAAGAGTGTGTTCTTTAGGGTTTAGCTGATTGAGACAAGAAAGAAAGGAGACTTGCGGTGGGAGACGATAAACTGGGTAAGATGCTGACCGAGATGGCGGATAGGCCGGTAGAGCGGGTACCGGCGAGCCTGGCGGAGGAGATCAAGGCGCATATACCGGAGCGGCTTGGCGGCCACAGAAGAGGCATAGATACCATCAATATCGTGATAGACCTTCGGGTGAGCAAGCTGGCGGCGGCGGCAGCGATAATCATCACGATGATTCTGCTGGCGAACTTCCAGGGATGGTACAGCGACGGTCGGCTGCTGGCGAAATACCTGCTTGGGGGCACAAGCCGAAGCGATATATTGACGGGAAAGACGAAATATGACCTGCTGGTAAAGAATGGCGAGCAGGTTGTGCTCTACAGTGACATTGACCCCCAGGACAGCAACGCGGTGCGGATGCACTGGAAGGTTTCGCAAGATAAGTACAAGGTAGTCTTCGACGATATGCATGATGAGGAAGTGAGCGCTGGGGAGCTTATAAGGCTTCAGGCAGAGGACAGCAATGCCGTGCGGATGCACTGGAAGATTTCACAGGATAAGTACAAGGTGGTCTTCGGCGACATGCGTGAAGCGGAAGTCAGCGCCGACGAGCTTATAAGGCTTCAGGCGCAAATGCTGCAAAAGAAGGTCAGGTAACAAGTATCGTAACCAGGGTCAGGGTTTATTTGGAAAGGAGCGCTATGGAGTAAAGCAAGAGGAAAGGAGCTGAATTACTAACAGGAAAAGGAGGATTATCATGAAGACACGAAGAGGTTTTACCTTAATTGAACTTCTGATCGTGATCGCCATCATTGCGGTATTGATGTCGATCCTAATGCCGGCGTTGAACAAGGCCAAGCTTCAGGCCCAGGACGCCGTGGACAAGAACAACCAGCATCAGTTTGCGCTTATCTGGAAGTATTACACCGATGAGCACGACGGATACTTCCCCGAAAGAGGCGGTAGTCAGATTTGGGGCGTGATAACGATGGGCGCCTGGCCCTACGTGCTCTATGACTATATGCCGAGCATTGATCGCTCAATATATCTGTGTCCGGCCGCCACCAAACCTACGGATGAGGGAGCACGCTGTCCGTATGCCGCCTGGCCGGTACGCAACACTCCCCCGGATCCGGACGTCATCGGCAGCTATACCTGCAACTTCTGGGCTGCAAAAGAAGACCCGGATGAAGACGACCCTGACGAAATGGGTAAGTACTGGCAGACCATGAGCATCCGAGGTGCGCAATACTGCCCGATCCTGATGTGCGGCAACTGGAAGGATTCGGAGCCCGAGCCGGACGACGAACCCTGGGCGACTCGTGAAGACATGGTGAGGGACTGCTGGGAGCAGAACAGGAATGAGATGAAGCGTGTCTGCATCGACCGGCATGGCTGGTTCGTGAACGCGAACTTTATGGATATGTCTGCAAGGAGAGTGGGGCTCAAGGAGCTTTGGGTGACCAAATGGCATAAGAAGTGGCCGAGGGACCTGAGCCTTCTTCCGGAGTGGCCGGCGTGGATGGCGAACTGTCCCGAGCCATTTTAAGGCGGCAAAAAGGAGAGCGCGGTGGGAGAACGAGCATCCGGAGGTAATGCTGAACGGACCGATGGAGGAGCTGGGAGAGGGTATGCGCGGGGCCGGTGCAGCAGAAGTTTTCGGATGACAGGCACTTGATGGTCACGGGCGGCTTGCATGAAGCGCAAGTCAGCGAGGAGGAGCCGATATAGTTGTGCAGGGCCGGCGCCTGCAAAAGAAGACCGAGCAAGGTCTGATGAGGTTAAGGTTTGATTTTGAAAGGAGCACTATGAGATAAAGCAGTCAATGCGGAAGAAACTAAACCACACTCAAGAAAAGGAGGACCATCATGTACAGACAGAGAGGTTTTACACTAATCGAGCTTCTGATCGTGATCGCCATCATTGCGGTATTGATGTCGATCCTAATGCCGGCGTTGAACAAGGCCAAGCTTCAGGCCCAGGACGCCGTGGACAAGAACAACCAGCACCAGTTCGGGCTTATCTGGCGGTATTACACGGATGACCACGACGGCTATTTCCCGGAGCGAGGCACAGGGTACGGCCCCTACGATGATAACGGAGACCTGTTGCTTAAAATGGTACGTTGGGAAATGTGTCTGATAGATTACATGCCGAACCTGGACCGTCAAATAATATTCTGCCCGGCGGCCACGAAACCGGTAGATGAGGGAGGCCGGTGCCCCTATGCAGCATGGCCGGTTGACCTCGCAACCGAGCTGGGCGGCGGTAAGATCCGGGGCAGCTATACGGTGAATCTATGGGCGGCGCGAGAAAACCAGCAGCCGGCCGCAGCGGACGCAGGTAAGTTCTGGCAGACCATGAGCGTGAGAGGCTCGGCATACGCACCGATACTGATGTGCGGCAACTGGAAGGACTGCGCTCCGGAGCCGACCGACGTCCCCTGGCTGACTCGCGAAGACATGGTGAGGGACTGCTGGGAGCAGAGCCGAAATGAGATGAAGCGCGTCTGCCAGGACCGCCACGGCTGGTTTGTGAACGCAAACTTTATGGATTTGTCGGCGAGAAAGGTAGGCCTCAAGGAGCTTTGGGTTGTCAAATGGCACCAGAAGTGGCCGAAGGACCTCAACGATCTGCCGACGGATTGGGACGATCCGGGCCATTGGATGTACAACTGTCCCGATCCATTTTAGGATGCGGTTTTGGGCAAGCAGGGCCGGCCGTCGAAAGCCGGCCTTTTTTTTTGAAAACCGTGTCAAAAAACCCGCAGTTACAGCATAGTCCTTGGATTATTCATGCGGTTAATTAGCGTATGGTTGCAGAAAATGGAGCCTATGGGATTCGAACCCACGACCTCTTGCATGCCATGCAAGCGCTCTCCCAACTGAGCTAAGGCCCCAGTGCCCGCAATAATAGCACAAACAGAGGATTCCGGCAAACAAATTTTCGAGGGAGGCTGCAATCTGGGGGGCAGAGGTAGCGAGGGGCAGGGGGGTAGCGTCCGGGCAACGAACGATTGAGGGCGGCGGCAAGTACAGTATAATGGGCTTTTAGTGTTTTGGCTCGGCCAATGGTGCATATCGACAGGCTTAGTTGATAAAGATTGAGAGTCTTGATAAAGAGGCAGAGGATATTCATAACGGGTCGCGTACAGGGGGTGGGCTTTCGGCCTGCGGTTTACCGGGTAGCGCGAGCGATGGGTCTGGCGGGCCATGTCTATAATGACGCAAAGGGTGTGACCATAGAGCTACAGGGTGAGGAGGGAAGAATAGCCGAATTCCTGCACGGGCTCAAAGGCGCAGGAAAACCGCCGGCAGCCGAGATAAAGAGCTGCCAGGCCATGGACATACCAGTTATCGAGGGCCAGAGCAAATTTGTCATTAGGGAAAGTGAATCCGCGGGCACTGCGCTGGCGCAGGTGACGGCGGACATGGCGGTCTGTCGAGACTGTCTTTCCGAGATGGCAGACGAAGCCGACTTTCGGTATCGCTATCCCTTTATCAACTGCACCAACTGCGGGCCGAGGTATTCAATCGTTAAGACCATTCCGTATGACCGGCCGAATACGACGATGTCGGTCTTCAAGATGTGCGAGCGGTGCGGCCGACAGTACGCAGACGTGACGGACCGGCGCTTTCACGCGCAGCCGGTCGCATGCGGGGCTTGCGGGCCCAGGATATGGCTGGCGGATGCCACAGGAGAACCTATAGAAGAAGACAACGACAAAGCAATCGCCGAGACTGCCAGGCTGCTCCGCGAGGGCAAGGTCGTGGCGATAAAGGGAATCGGAGGATTTCATTTGGCGGCAGATGCGCTGAACGACGAGGCAATCAAAAGACTGCGACAGCGCAAGAAGCGGGACCACAAGCCGTTTGCGATGATGGCCGCTTCGATTGAAAAGATAAACCAATACGTGATTGTGAGCGAGCAGGCCCAGAAGATTCTGAGAAGTCCGCAGAGTCCGATTGTGCTGCTGCCGAAGAAGAAAGATTCCACGATAGCGCCGTCGGTAGCCGAGGGGGTAAGCACGTTCGGCTTTATGCTGTGCTATGCGCCGCTGCATTACCTGCTGTTTGCAGAGGGCATAGAGGTATTAGTGATGACCAGCGGAAATATTTCGGATGAGCCGTTGATTTGCACGAATGAGAAAGCACTCGAGAGGCTGGGCACGGTAGTGGACGCGTTCCTTATGCATGACAGGCAAATCCATCGGCAGGTCGACGATTCGATAGTGCATTTTATCGATGGTGAGCCGGCGATGTTGAGGCGCGCACGAGGGTACATTCCGACGCCGATTTTGACTGACACAGTATGTGCCCAGGACGTATTCGCAGCCGGGTCCGACCTGAAGAATACGTTTTGCTTTGTTAAACAGAACCAGCTTATTTGCAGCGAGCATATCGGCGACCTCGAAGACGCGGAGGTTTATCATCATTACATCGGCTCAATTGAGCACTTGCGGCAGCTTTTCGAGGTCGAGCCGAAGGTAATAGCGTGCGACCTCCATCCGGGGTACTTATCGACCCAGTACGCGCTTTCGCTGCCGGCCGAGAAAGTAATTCACGTTCAGCACCACTGGGCACATATTGCCTCTGTGCTGGCAGAGCACAATCTCACCGGGCCTGTCATCGGCATTGAGTGCGACGGAACAGGATACGGTACGGATGGGGCCATCTGGGGATGTGAGTGTATGATTGCATCGCTGACCGATTTTGAGCGATTCGGGCACTTGGCCTACTATCGGCTGGCAGGCGCCGACGCTGCGAGTAAAGAACCTATAAGGCCCCTGCTGGGACTGTTGAAGAAGGCATACGGGGAGGATTTCGACATAAAAGAGTTTCGATGGCTCCTTGAACCGATTGAACCAGACACGAACAGGCAAAACATAATACTTCAGCAGATTGAAAAACAGATTAACACGGTAGAGAGTTCAAGTCTGGGCAGGGTTTTCGACGCGGTTGCGGCGATGGTCGCGCTGGGAAACTACAACCATTTTGATGCGCAGCTTCCGATGGCTCTGGAGGCCACAATCGAAAGGGACGTTGAACAAAGCTACGGTTTCGACCTGCTCACAAGCGGGGATGAACCACTTCAGCTTGACTTGAGTAAGATGATAGAGCAGTTGATAGAAGATGTTAGAGCAAGAACAGACCTGGGGGTCGTCTCAGCAAAGTTTCACAATTGTATCGCCGACGCCCTGCTGGCGATGGCTCAAGAGGCCAGGGAAAAGACAGGTCTGAGCACGGCTGCATTGAGCGGGGGCGTGTTCTGCAACAGGTATTTGACGAATCGTCTGGTCAGGCTCTTGAAACAAAGCGATTTTAACGTATTATTTAACCGCGAGGTCCCTTCCAACGACGGGGGGATATCTCTGGGCCAGGCGGCAATCGCCGCTGCGCTGCTCAGGCGTAACGGATGAGATACGGATTATGTGTCTGGCGATACCGGCAAGAATAGTTGAGCTGGAGGGTGACAAGGCGGTGGTGGACGCGATGGGCAACCGCTGGCGGGCGAGGACCACCCTGCTGCCGGAGGCCGGGTTGGGCGATTTGGTGCTGATACACGCTGGTTTTGCCATATCGCTCGTTGATGAAGCGGAGGCGAAAGAGACGTGGGAGCTGCTGCGGCAAATAGACGATTTTGAGCAGACGCAGGATAAGGTTTCAGGTTAGGTTTCGGGTTTATGTTAGAGCGGATATACCGAGCACAGAAGGCGATGGACCAGGCGTGCAAGGCGCTGGGGCGGCAAATCAATATCATGGAGGTCTGCGGGACGCACACGGTTTCTATTTTTCGCAGCGGGATGAGGTCAACACTGCCCGATGGATTGAAACTCCTGTCGGGACCGGGCTGTCCGGTGTGCGTGACAGACCAGAGTTATATTGATGCCGTTCTGCAATTGGCCGAGCGGGATGATGTCCTGATTGCCACTTACGGCGATATGATTCGCGTTCCGGGCAAAGACGGGTCGCTGGAAACGAAGCAGCCGAGCGCAAATATCAGAGTAGTTCTGAGCAGCGATGATGCGCTGCAGTTGGCGAGGGACAATCCAGCTAATAAAGTCGTTTTCATCGCGGTCGGCTTTGAGACAACAGCCCCGGCGACGGCGGTAGTGGTAAGGCAGGCGGCTCAAGAGGGCATTGAGAACTTTTTTGCACTGAGCGGCCATAAGCTGGTCGTGCCGGCGATGCGGGCGCTCGTATCACAGAAGAACCACCGGATAGATGCATTTCTGTGTCCGGGGCATGTAAGCGCGATAATCGGCTACGGTGCTTTTGCAGAGATAGTCGAACAGTATGATCGGCCCTGCGTGGTGGCGGGTTTTGAGCCGATGCAGATAATCGAAGGCCTGGGTGAAATCTGCCGGCAAATCGCAGCGGGCAAAGCGGAATTGAAATCGGTCTACACGGCCGTGGTCACCGAGAAGGGCAACACCACTGCGCAGGCGATGATTGCGGAGTGCTTTGAGCCGGCCGACGGCTACTGGCGGGGCCTGGGCAAAATAGAGAAAAGTTCGCTAAAGCTGAAAGACACATACCATCAATTCGACGCGATAGAAAGGTTCGACCTTTCCCAGGAGCCGGCGGAAGATACGAGCGGGTGTCGGTGCGGGGAGGTATTGTGCGGACTAATAGAGCCGCCGGAGTGTGGTTTGTTCGAGCAGAGCTGCACGCCGGAGCGGCCGGTCGGGCCGTGCATGGTAAGCTCCGAAGGGGCATGCGCGGCGTGGTACAAGTACGGGCGAAAGAGACGCGGCAAACAATGAAGTCCGGCAAACACGATAGAATCTTGCTGGCACACGGCGGCGGGGGGCGGCTCAGTGATGAGCTGATCCGTGACTGGATACTGCCTCGCTTTGGCAACGATATTCTTTCGGAACTGGCTGATTCGGCCAGGCTGGACCTAAAATCGGGCTGCATCTGTTTTACGACGGACAGCTACGTGGTCAAGCCGCTCTTTTTCAACGGTGGCGACATTGGCAAGCTTGCGGTGTGCGGGACCGTCAATGACCTGGCGGTGGCTGGTTCCCGGCCGATCGCATTGGCCCTGTCGCTTATCATCGAGGAAGGGTTCGAGGTGGCAGTGCTCGAGAAAATTCTGGACAGCGCCGCGCGGGCGGCCCGCGATAACAACGTCCAAATAGTCGCGGGCGATACCAAGACGGTGGAAGCCGGGGCTGCCGACAAGATTTTCATAAACACGGCCGGCATCGGTACGAAGCTGGAGGGAGTGGATCTGGGTTTGGCTAAGATTCAGGCGGGCGACAAAATAATTATCAGCGGCACAATCGGCGACCACGGCATGACGATCATTTCTCAGCGAGAAGGCATCAAGTTCGAGTCCCAATTGAAAAGCGACTGCGCAGGTGTGGCGGAGCTGACGTGCCAGCTGCTGGAAGAGGTCGGCGGAATAAGGTTTATGCGAGACCCGACCCGGGGTGGTCTTGCGGCAACGCTCAATGAAATCACCGGAGGCAGCGGGCTCAGTATAGTAATTCGGGAGGGGGATATACCGATCAATCCGACAGTGCAGGCGGCAGCGGATATGTTGGGCTTTGATGTGCTGTCAATTGCGAATGAAGGCAAATTCGTGGCAGCGGTCTCAGCGGAATCGGCAGATGTGTGTCTGAAGCTGTGCAGGAATCATACGCTGGGCAGAGAGGCTCGGATAATCGGCGAGGTGGTGGATGGCCGGGATGCGCCTCTGGTGGAAATGATAACGAGGGTGGGCGGCAGGAGGATTGTGCAGATGCCGTACGGACGGGAGCTGCCGAGGATTTGCTGATGCACGAGGCAATGGTAGCACAGAGCGTATTGGCGGCGATATCGAGCGAGGCTGCAAAGCACCGGGGCAGGCCCATCGGCGCAAAGATTAGCTGCGGCAGTCTTTACGCAATCAATGACGAATCGCTTTGCTTTGCTTTCGAGGCCCTTGCAAGAGGTACGCCGTGCGAAGATGTGAAGCTGGAGATAGAGCATAACCCGATACAGGGGCGGTGTAAGAAATGCAGGCAGGAATTCAACGTTGAGAATTCATCTGCAAAGTGCGGGAGATGCGGGAGCGAGGAGTTCGAGTTACTGCCTGACGCTCCCTTGCTGCTTGAAGAGATAGAGTTCGATACGGAGTGAGCCAATGAAGATTGACGTCGGCAAAAAGATACTGAGCGCAAACCAGGAGTATGCCTTCAAGAACAGCCGGCTTCTGGCTGAGAAGAAGAAACTGTGTCTGAATATGATATCGTCTCCGGGCTCGGGCAAGACGACGATTCTGACTCGAACGATACAGGAGCTGAAGGGCAAGACCAGAATCGGGGTCATTGAGGGCGACATTCAGACGGACATAGATGCGGAGAAAATCCGGGCCACAGAAGCGCCGGCTGTACAGATAAACACCAACGGTGCGTGCCATTTGTCGGCGGCCCAGGTAAATGCAGCTTTGCGGGAGCTGCCCGTGGGAGATTTGGATTTGATATTCATTGAGAACGTGGGCAATCTCGTTTGCCCTTCGGCTTTCGAGCTGGGCGAGACGGCGAAGGTGGTTGTGCTTTCCGTGGCGGAGGGCGACGACAAGCCTGCGAAATATCCCGCGATATTTGCAAAGTCAAAGGTGCTGCTGATAAACAAAATTGATCTGCTGGAGCCCGAGGGGCGCGTGGATTTTGATATGGAAAGAGCAAAGGCGGATGCGCGGAAGCTTAACAGGAGCATTGAGATTTTTCCCGTATCGGCCAAAACCGGGGAGGGGATGCCTGCCTGGTACGGCTGGCTCGAAAGACTGCTCAAGAGTCCGCGTTAGGATTTGGCTCTTGCACGGTATAGCCCGCGTTGTCGGATATAGTCAGCGACGGCAGGGTGGAGCATATCGCCGACATCGGCGCCGGCAGCCAATCTTTTGCGTATTTCGGTGCTGCTTATGTCAATCAAAGGCGTGGAAACGATGTTCCGCCGGAGTTTTTCGACGCGTTCGGGGCCCCAGAGAGGTGCAAATTTCGCAAAATCGGGCGGTGCGCAGCCGGCCCTGAACATCGCAGCCACGTTGCATTCGTCAATCAGATCCGCAACGCGATACCAATGCGGCAAGTCATCGAGGGCGTCGGCGCCAATCAGCCAGTAGATAGAAGCGTCGACGCCGTATTCGACCTTGAAGCGCCTGACTGTTTCCAGGGTGTAACTCGGCTGAGGTTTTTTCAATTCGCAATCACTCAACTCGAACTTGCTATTACTTTCGATGGCGAGCGCTATCATACTCAGTCGATCGTCATCACCCGCTTCGGGAAGAGTCTGCTTGAGAGGCGAACACTTTGCAGGAATGAAAACAAGTTTGTCGCCGCGAATGTGCTCCAGCGCTGCGCCGGCAACCGCAGTGTGACCGAGATGAATCGGGTCGAACGTGCCTCCGAACAATGCTATTTTTCTTTTTTGCATAAAATAATTAACAGCCAAATTGTGTGTTGTTCGTAAAAATATTACAAAAAATTACTAAAAAAATTCGGACCGAGAACAGCAGCGGCCCGCACACGGTTTCTCGAAAAACATCTCCGGGTTTAGGCAACCCAACCTCGTGACATCCGGCAAAAAGATTTGCACACAGTGACACAAAAATCAAACATTTCAATAATCAAACACCATGAAACGGCCTATAAGTCAAACACAAGGCCTCAAACGTACGCGTGCGCACGACGACATTCACTTACTTTGTCGTCAAAGACCCGGTGACATGTCCCCATCTGCCGGGCGACCGACAACAACAGAGGCGAGGTCACGGACTATCTATGCGGTATGATAAACGATAACCCGGGTGGTGTGAAGGAGCGGGGGCGGAAATTTTTATGAAGTATTTTTTGACTTTTGGACGATAAAAAAAATAGCAAAAGTTATTAAGTTTTTGAATAATTTATTTGACAAAGTTTTGGGACGTGAATTAGTATGACGACGTTGACGTTCTAACACAAGTTGAAAAGCCATTTAATCGACCGAAAGGAGGTAGTAAGTAATGGCAAAGAAGAAAGCAAAAAAGAAAGCAGCGAAGAAGACAGCAAAGAAGAAAACAGCGAAGAAGAAAAAGAAATAGCATAACAAGTTAGCTAAAGGTCGAGCTTGTTTTTGAGCTAAGACTTTTGGCGGGCCGCCGGAAGGAGTATAAGACGGCGGCATGTTATGCGAAAATGGAAGGTTCTCTGGCCACGGTGGAACCTTCCATTTTTTTTGAGTGTTTTTTGAGTTTGGTCACGCTTGCGGATGGTGTTGATAAGAAGTGGTAGCGCGGGGAACGCCAGCCAGGCGGAGGGCCCTTGCAATTGAGGGGCAATATCCTATACTATGCGGTCAGTCGCTGTAATTTCAGGGCCCTTGTTTCATAACTTCTTTTGGGCAAAAGAGTAAAGAGTCATGGACTACTTCCGCTACAAGAAGGGCAGGCTGCACGCCGAGGACGTGGATGTTGAGAGAATTGCCCGAGAGGTGGGCACGCCGGTTTACATCTACAGCAAGGCAACGTTTCTTGAACATCTCGAAAAGACACAGAGGGCGTATAACGAGCTGGAGACAATGGTCTGCTATTCGGTCAAGGCGTGCGCGAACCTGAACATTCTGCGGTTCATGGCGGAGGCGGGCATTGGATTTGACATTGTCAGCGGCGGAGAGTTGTATCGTGTTCTTCAGGCGGGCGGCGACCCCTCGAAGGTAGTATACGCGGGTGTGGGCAAAACGGATAAGGAGATAATCGAGGCGCTGGACGCGGGGATTGCCTACTTCAATATCGAATCGGAAGCGGAGCTGGAGAACCTGATTCGGCTGGCCAAGCAGAAAGCCAAACAGGCCAAGGCCGCCCTTCGGGTGAACCCTGATGTTGATCCGAAGACGCACCGGTACATAACCACGGGCAAGAAAGAGACGAAGTTCGGCGTAGATATCGAACGCGCCCAGCAGGTATTTGCCGACTATGGAAACAACGGGGTGGTGGAGTTGTGCGCCATTCATGTTCACCTGGGCTCCGGGGGCAAAACTATTGACCCGTACTGCCAAGCCGTGTCGAAGATACTGCCGCTTATAGAGAAACTCCGTTCGCAAGGACATAGGATTGAAGCGCTGGATCTCGGCGGCGGGTACGGAGCGGACTACGAGAGCGACACGGTTCCGTCAGCGACCGAGTACGCGGACGGCATTGTTCCTTTATTAAAGAACAAGGGGCTGAAGCTCATACTGGAGCCCGGCAAGCAGATAGCAGCGAACGCAGGCATACTTGTGACGAAGGTACTTTACCTCAAAAGCGGCGGAGAGAAAAAGTTCGTCATAGTAGATGCCGGGATGAATGACTTGATTCGGCCGCCGTTGTACGACGCATTCCACTTCATCTGGCCGGTGAACGTGCAGGAGAGCTTCGTTCCTCCCCAGCGGGACAGCAATCTGCGGCTGGAAGGCGCCGAGGTCGTTGATGTAGTCGGGCCCATCTGCGAAAGTTCTGATTTCTTTGCCAGGGACAGAATGCTTCCGCCGGTAAAACGTGGTGATTTGCTTTCAATCTTCACCGCCGGGGCCTACGGCTTCACAATGAGCAGTAATTACAACGCCCGCGGCCGAGCCGCTGAGATCCTCGTGGACGGCAAAGAATTCAAGATAATAAGAAAACGCGAATTATACGAGGATCTAATTGCGCTGGAGAAACCCTGACCCAGGGCCCGTCCCCCGTCGCTCGTGCCCCGTCATTGCGAGGAGTGAAGCGACGAAGCAATCCACTCAAACAATCCACAACACGCTTTTCACTTAGCCAGCACGATTTTTCCAATAAATGCCCTAATTGGTTCGAGCCATCCCAAGTAATATAAACATGTAAGAAGCGCAGCAAGAAAGATGACAAGAACGTAAGTCCAACGTGGGATTCTTTTTACGCAAGTCCATATCCTCCGGCCCTTGGCAGATCTACTATTATGCTCTGTTTCTGCCCTCTTTTCGGCGCCTAATTCTTCTATAGCGCTCTGAGCGATTTGCTCCAGCGTGTCTGCCAGGTCGTAAAGGGTGCCCTTAATACTGTCGACCAGTATCGTAAACTCTTCGTCGTTATGCTCAGTGATAGATTTGGCGCGCCAACTTTCGTATTCTTGATGCAGTTTGTCAAGCGCAGCAAAGTCTCTCTCAACTCTGGCGCCTATGCTGGTTTTCTCAAGTAGCAGGACTATCACGTTCTTGCAGCGCCTGCTCGGTGAAAAGGTCAACTTGGTGGGGAGGGAGGTCTGTATGGCTGATTGCCCTACGGGTATCCCACCAGGAGCACGGTAGGTGAACGAGGAGAAATACTATGGACTCGGATGCTGTTCATTCCGAAGCGGTTGAGCCGCAGCCTTCCACGCTGACCGACTACGCCACCATTGCATCGCAAAGAGGATGCCTGTCACAAAAGCAGCAACGATGAATGCCGGTACGAACTCATACCATCGATTCGGCAATCTGTGTTCCAACAGGATTGGGATCAGTGCAAATCCAGGTATAGACATCACTGCCGACAAGACAAAGGTCTTTATCATCCCACCCCAGAAGGTGTCCTGATCCACGTCTAAGCGCTCCACTGAAATTGCGCGTCCCGTACCGTTGCGAATGGCCTCACGCAGAGCAGACAACCACTCCTCAACCACCTTGTTCGTCTTCTGAACCGATACCCCCTCGCGTTCAAACGGAGTGAATAGCAAGGTACGTGTAGTACCATGCTGGCCAAATGTCACCCCTATGAAATTAAGCAGTAGTGGTTTGGCAGTAAGGGGATAGTGGCCTTGAGCCAAGGTGCGAATGGATGATACAGGAATGGTCACCATCTGCCAGCCGCTCTGAAAGCTAAGTACCTCACTGTCGAGATGCAGTTCGCCCCTGCCCTGACAGATTTTGAGAAAGCGTCCTTTGAATGTGCGCAGGTATTCGGGCGTACTGACATAGCACCCAGACGTTTTCAGCGTCTGATCCACGGTGCGAATCTCCGGCGTTGTGGCAATGGTGTGCACTTCCGCCCCCACCTGACTGACCTGTTGATAGCGCAGTTCCGGCTCTTTCTCCAGGGTTCTCAGTACCACCTTATCCAGCCGCACATCGACCTGGACTTTCTTCGAAGGTGGTGCAAATCGCCCTATTGGCAATTCCCCTGTGAGCATCTCATAGAATACCACTCCGAGCGAATAGATATCAGCCCGATGATCGACCTGGTGAGGGTGCTCGATTTGTTCAGGGGCCATATAGTGCGGTGTGCCCATTCTCTGATCGGGCTGGGTGAGGGTGCATGGGGTGGTCGGCTTATCCAGTAACCTGGCAAGGCCGAAGTCGGCAATCTTTATGTTGCCCTCTTTATCGAGCAGAATATTCTCAGGTTTGATATCCCGGTGCACGATTCCCTTTTTGTGAGCGTAGTGCAGGGCTTCGCAGACTTGTGGGACAATGGCGAGGGCCTGCTCTGATTTAAGCTGACCTGCCTGTATTACATGTCGCAGGTCGGTTCCATCGACAAACTCCATGAGAAAGTAGTAAAGGCCGTCTTCAGTATGGCCAAATTCGTGAATCGTCACTATTTGGGGATGGTTGAGCTTGGCAAGGGAGCGTGCTTCGCGTGTGAATCTTTCGGCAAAGGCCTCGGACTGGCCAACCTCTGGCGGCAGAATCTTGAGGGCCACCAGTCGGTCGAGCTGCTTCTGGCGGGCCTTGTAGACTGCTCCCATTCCGCCCTGGCCCAACAATTCGATTATCTCAAGCTGTGGAAACTTCTCAGCCAGTTCTTTCGGCTCAGGCGGCACGAATCCACCTGGAGGTGTGGCACTTGTGGGAACACCATGGCTGATGTCCGAAGAACCGCCCTTTATGTCTTCACTACCGAGGTGCATCCCTGCTTTCATCAGGCACTGTGGACATAAACCCTTGGGAGCATTGGCTGGTAAGTCGGCTCCACACTTTGGACAATTTGTTTCTTGGGCCATCATAACATCTCCTTTCGTCTTCATATTGGCTGTTTTCACCTATAACCTGGGAAGAACAGCCGAGATGTTACAGATATTCCATGTTTTTTTTGCTTAGGCCTCACACAGCTAACCTAATGGGCCAAAGCAGCAAACAAACATCCCATTTCTTCATCAATCTGGTCCTCATCGGCAACCGTTTGGGCGATTTCATCCCGCAAGAGCTTTCTATACTGCCTCCGCAGGCGGTGGACGGCGACTCGTATGGACCCCTCAGTCATACCCAATTCCGTTGCCATGTCTTGGTAGGGAATAACATCCTTTTCAGTGGTCAAATAGACTTTCAGATGCTCAAAGAGCTTCTGCTTGTTCTTGTTGGCCATGTCGGCCTCAAGCCGATCCGTAGTTCGCTCCAAGACCGTCAGTGCCCAGGACTTCTCAAAGAGCATTTCGGGGGATAATCGATCTGCTGGCTCAAGGGCATACTGACTTTCTGCATCCTGAAAGCTGAGAGAGAGTATCTTCTTGCCTCCACCACGTTTCTGAGCTTGGGCACGGTCGAGTTCATCGGAGAGGAAGTATTTTAACCTGATTAGGAGAAAAGAGCGAAACTTGCCGTGCTTGGGATCGGCCGTTCGTAGATCATGTTTCTCCAATATATGTGCAAAAAATGCCTGTGTATAATCCTCTGCTTGCTGATTGTCATATCCCCGTTGCCGAAGAAATGCATAAAGTGGGAACCAATAGCTTCGGCACAGTTCCTCAAGTGCCTTCTTCTGCTGTGTGGAAGAGCTTTTGCCCGCAGCCAACACAACACTCCAGTGCGTGGTTGCAAACCGCGGCCTGTTGGACGGAGGAAAAGTCTCTCGGCTCTTCTTTGGCATATCATATCCCGGGCATCAGAAGAAACACCGCAAACCATTTCAAAACGCCTGTAACTCTAACAAAGATTTGGCATTTTATCAAGCAGAGCATTGCTGTGCTTGTCAAGCGTTCGTAGGACCGCTGAAAATCGGTTAAATTTGAATGATTGCTCTTTGGAAAATGAATAACCTGCTGATGTTAGTGACCAAAAGAGTCCGTGCAGACGATACTTGCAAAGGCGAATCCATAATCTTCTTCTGCCTTTTCTCACCACTCTCCGGCAATTTCAGGCAGCTTCATAGAGTAATTTACCTTCCTTGAGGATGTCTCTTACGAATGGGCCGCTCAAATTATTTAGAAATGTCTTTCGACAAAGCCGGTATCAATCTGGTTCTTAATGAACAGATTATGTGAGAGGATATCCAGGCACAGGGGGATGGTGGTTTTTATCGGCTCGATTACGAATTCGCCCAGCGCCCTTTTCATGGTGGCGATTGCTTCGACGCGCGTTCTCTGATGGACAACGAGCTTGCATATCATTGAATCATAACTCGTCGAGACGGTCCAGCCCTGAAAGACGTGGGTATCGAGCCTGACGCCGGGGCCTCCGGGTGGGATGAAGGCTGCGATTCTTCCGGGGCAAGGCGCGAAGTTGTTTGCCGGGTCTTCGGCATTGATACGACACTCGATGGCCACGCCGGTATGCTTGATGTTCTTTTGGCGAAACTTTAAGGTATGGCCGCTGGCGATTTTGAGCTGCCACTTGATCAGGTCGTGGCCGGTGACCATTTCGGTAACGGGGTGCTCGACCTGAATTCGGGTGTTCACCTCGATGAAGTAGAACTTCTTGTCCTTGTCCAAGAGAAACTCAACGGTTGCGGCGTTGACGTAACCGGCCTCTTTGATAATCCTCAACGCCGCTCTGCACAGCTCAACTCTTGTATCCTCATCCAGGACGGGGCAGGGCGACTCCTCGATGATTTTCTGATGTCTGCGCTGGATAGTGCAGTCACGCTCATAAAAGTGCAGAGCGTTGCCCTCATTATCAGCCATCACCTGCACTTCGACATGACGGGGTTCCGCGATACATTTTTCGAGATAGACGCTGCCGTCGCCAAAAGCGGCCTGGGCCTCGGTTTTTGCAGCGCTGAACGCGCCTCGGAAGCTGATGTCGTTGTGCACGACTCTCATGCCTCTTCCGCCGCCGCCGGCGGCAGCTTTTATCATAACAGGGTAGCCTATTTGGGAGGCGAGTTTGAGGGCCTCGACTTCATCGTTGATGACGCCGTCGGAGCCGGGCACGACGCGCACGCGGACCTTTTTGGCGAGCTTTCGAGCCTCAACCTTATCGCCGAGCAGCCGCATGGCTTCGACCGGCGGGCCTATAAAGGTTATACCGCACTCTTTGCAAATCTGTGCGAAGTTGACGTTTTCGGCAAGGAAGCCATAGCCGGGATGTATGGCGTCGACATCGGCGACTTCGGCGGCGCTGATTATGCGGGGGATATTGAGATAACTTTCGGCTGGGTCCGCAGGGCCGATGCAAATGGCTTCGTCGGCCAGCCGCAGATAGGGCGCTTCACGGTCCGCCTCCGAATAGACAACAACCGCCTGGATACCGAGCTCTCGACAGGCGCGGATAATTCGCAAAGCTATTTCGCCACGGTTTGCGATGAGAATTCTTGAAAGCATATTATCGTATCTCGTATTGCGTTTCGCGTATTGCGTATATCGTAGAAAGGCTCCCTGAACGACACACGGTGCGAAGCGCAAATCAGTCCGGTTTGAGTCTGAACAGGACCTGGCCGTACTCGACGGCCTCGCCGTTCTTTACAAGTATCTCAACGATGGTTCCGCTGGTTTCGGCCTTAATCTCGTTCATCACCTTCATCGCCTCAATTATGCAAACAACCGTCGTGGAATTGACCAGCGAGCCAACCTCAACGTATGATTCCGAATCCGGGCTTGGGGCTGAATAGAGAGTACCCACAAGGGGCGATTTTATCGCGACTAACTCTTCGGAAGCGGCAGGTCCGGCCGGCGCGGGTGAGATTTGGCCGGCATTGCTATTAGTCAGTGCGATCGGAACAGTCGGTGCAACCATCGGCACGGTGGTTATGGCGGGAGGCTGGGGCTGGGAGCGCTTGAGAAAGATCTTTTCGTCGCCGTTCTTTATTTCAAGCTCGACGAGGTCGTTATCTTTCATTATCTCAAGAAGCTCCTTTATCCTCGCAAGGTGCTTCTCCCGATGCTCACCTTTTCCTTTGTCTCTCTGTTTGTCTTTATCTTTCTTCTCCGCCATTACCCGGTCCTTTCTCCTATACAAAAGCGGCCCCTGACAAGAATCAGGGGTAAGTGTGATAAGTATAACCGCAGAACCGCATTTTGCAAACAAATTCCGGCCCCGGCGGGCTTCAAGCGGGTGAGCGGCACATCCTGAGAAAGCCGGTCTTGCGGGCGAAACGGCAAAGCAACGGAATTATCGGTCCAGCGTTTTTGTGGGTTTTTCACGAAAACCGAGTAAAATCACGATGAACTTTGGTTTTTTAGCGTAACGCCAGACGACCAGGAGTACATTTATCTTCAGATGGATAAGCCGTTGGACGTGACCGACCTGACAAAGCTGCGGGCGGGCGATGAACACGCCGTCCGACAGTGGTTCGAAAGGTATGCGGATCCGCTGTATACCTTGGTTTACTACCGCCTCGGCGGCGATGCAGGCATGGCCGAGGATGTCGTTCAAGAGACGTTCTTAAGAGCGCTTGTGAAGATTGAAGATTATGAACCGACCCGGGGCCCAATGTTTGCCTGGCTGAGCTACCTCTCGAAGAACTGCATAAAAAAGATGCTTCGAGACAACAGCCGCACTGTAGCGTATCAACTGGACGACGCCGCCCTGGATGCAAAACTAGCAGACGCTTACTTGCAGATTGATAAACAACTGCTCCCGCAGGACATCCTCGAGCGAGTGGAAACCGCCGACCTGGTCCGAATAGCACTGGGCAGCATTGCTCCACATTATGCAACTGTCCTGAGACAGCGATACTATGAAAAGGCCACGGCGGAGCAGATTTCAAAATCGCTGGGCTCAAGCGCCGGGGCCGTGCGGACATTGTTGTATCGGGCACGCGCGGCTTTCAAGGAAGCCTTCCTGCAATTGGCAAAATCAGCAGGCGAAACCCGCCTGGAAAGGAATACGAAATGACTGACAGCGATATTACTGAAAAGAACATAGACCGGCTCATACGGTCGGCAGGACCAGCGATCCACATCCCTCCTCTAAGAAGGGCGGACATTCTGCAAAGACTGACCGGCAAAACAGCACAAGAACACAAATCAATCTGGAGAATAGTCATGAAAAGCAAAATAGTAAAACTAACCGCCGCGGCCGCGGTGATAATCATAGCGGTGGTGCTTGGCCTGACGTATTGGCTGCCGACCGGCGGGCCCGTGCCGGGCGAAGAGATGGATACGGAGATAGAGATACCCCCGGAACTTGCTCAAATGCCGGTCGAAAAGCTGCTGGAAATACATTTTGGCAAAGCCGAGAGCCCCTTTGACAGCCGCCTGGTCACGGCCGTGCTCGCCAAGGCGCTGGACAAGCTTTCAGCCCGCGAGGTTCTTGATATCGGCAGGAAGTATAAGAGAGAATTCCCTGAAGAGTCAGACTCGGCGGAAGCATATTATCCCCCTGCGGTCTCAGCGGTCGTGGAGGCTTCAGACTTTGTTGTGCATGCACATGTTGATGATGTTACGCTTGATCTCAGCGACATCAAGCAGGCTATCCTGAATCCTCCTCCGCTTGGTGAAGACATACCAGGTCACGTAAAGGCAACGGTTGATTTGCGCGTTTTGGAGGCCTATCCCTCACTTCCTCCGGAGTTTGCGGAGAACATTCGCCTTTCACCGGTCCTGACCACCGAGAGCCTGGATATGTTCGAACAGGGCAGAGAATACATGATAGCGCTCCGGAAAGATGGCGACATAATCTGGAACTTGTGGGGCTGGGAAGGCGTGTACCCAGTCGATACCAACAGTCAGACGGTAAGCGGTTCCGCCTTCAGGTACACATCAATGCCTCTGGAAGAGACCTGGCAGCTTATCATGGACTGCTATGATGCAATACACAAGGGCATCCAGGCTTCCGAGGAAACACTGGACTTCTGGTTGGAAAAATTGCAGAGTGCGAATTTCACCGATTGCTGGTCAGCCGTAGAATATTTCAGCACCCTCCGAGAGCCCCCTGTGCCGCCGGAATTGCTTCTCGATGCAATCCAGAAGCAGCTAAGCATTGGCTTTACTGACGATGAATTAGAAAAGTATCACCCTCGGGCCTTCATTATTGAGGCACTTGACCTTTTCGACATGGTGGCTGATGAGCCAACAACAGAAAAGCTGCTGGATTTCTACGCAAGAGAAGCATCATCCCCAGGAAGCATATTAAGCACCGAAAGAGTTCGTTTCAACCATATAAGCTATCGGGAAACTCATAGCCCGATCGCATCTGTGGGTCGTCTGGTGCTGAAGCATCTTGGTCTGGAGCGCTGTAAGGAGATTGTCCGGGACCCCTCAGCCTTCGGTCTTGATAAAGCGTACGAGATACCGGTATATTTGCAGAAAGTGTTGGGCAATAGAGACCAGCCAAATCATTCCACGAGGTTGCAAAAGGAACAGGATCGCAAACAGAACATTCAAGATTTGATCAATACTTATGGGCAAGGCGACACCTCTGTGATACGTTCAATCGCAGAACAGGTTACATCTGAGGACACGGAGTTTATTCCATTCTTCCGCGAGCAGGCGGATACACATGAGGGCGAAATAGCCACTATGATCGCTGCCAAGCTTCCGGATCCCTGCTTTATTCCCATTATCAGGAAGGCTCTTGAACAGGGCCTAACGGTTGAGTTGCTCAAAGCGCTCTATGCCTGTGGGGCCCGCCAAGAGGCTGTCGAGAAAGCCGCAGCAGAAATGGAAAAAACACCTAACTGGGAGATAATTGAATTTCTTGGAACGACGGGTGACACATCGGTGCTGCCCCTTATCGAAGACTTCACTCACCCGGAAATGTTAGAGCCCTATCGTGACGAATCCGACGAATTCTGGCAGGCACCCCACTTGCAGAGAATTGCAGTTCTCGCTCTTGCCCGGCTTGGCGGAGAATTGGCAATACCTCGTTTGAAGGAGATCTACGAATCCGAGAATGCCGACATTCTGGTCAGAATCGCAACAGCCTTATCACTCTACAGCCTCGGCGATGATACGGGCTATGAGCTGCTGGAGTATTTTGTAGATGGCGCCGAGCGTAGTATCCCTGAGCTTGAGCAGCGCTGGGGCGGCGATATAGGCAGCGGAGAAGCCTTTTCACCAATAACAGGTTATCTCCGATCGCCTCGTACAGACGCCTTGTTGCTCGAGTGCTTGCGACGCGGAGGAGTGGATGCATACACATTACGCTCAAGCTCCTCTTTCTTTATCGACCACGAGCGGGAAATCCTGCCGATCCTCGTTGATAACTTGGAGAGCAAAGACCGTAAGGTACGCAGCCATGCAAGCAAAGTACTCAAGCGGGTTACCGGGCAGGATTTCGGTTTCAAGCCTGAGAGATTCGCTGGCCAGCAGAATGAGGCCGTTGGGCGCTGGCGCAGCTACGTCGAGGATTATCTCGCTAAGAGCACCAGTTTGGGCGAATAGGACCATCGCATACACCTCGGCGCGGGCTCTGCGATATCCACTTGGTGACAAAGGCCGGGCCTTCCGGCCCGGCTTTTTTTGTGCGCATGTGTGCGTGGTACGGGGTTTTTTGCTTGCCAAGTCAGCACGGGCGGAAAGAATTATTTTGTGTAGAGTAAAATTGGCTTGTCAATCGTAATATAAGTGAGGAATGGCCATTCCGGTAACTGTGAGTGAGACGTAGGTGTTAGAAGACAAGCTACTCATGTGGAAATTCAAGCGCGGCAGCACTGAGGCTCTGGCGCGAATCTATGAAAAGCACAAGGGCTGCCTCCTCACATTAGCGTCCACTCTTCTAAACGATGTTAATAGCGCTGAAGATGTAGTACATGATTTCTTCGTGTGGCTTGCTCAATCGCCGCACAGACTAAAGCTTGACGGAAGCCTCAAAGGGTATTTGGCGACGTGCGTTGCCAACCGGGTACGTGACAAGATCCGAGCAAGAGGACGACAACCAGTCGGCCTGGATAAGGCAGGCCCGATATCTTCAGAACTCAAGGGCCCGGAAATGTCGGCGGTGTACGGTGAAGAACTCGAGGCCTTGAGCAAGGCGATAGCTCAACTTCCTTATGAACAATGGGAGACAATTGCCCTTCACATCAAAGGTGGAATGAGGTTCAGACAGATAGCCGACTTACAGAATACATCGGTCAAGACGGTCCAAAGTCGGTACCGTTATGGGCTAAACAGACTCAGAGCGATATTGATAGCGAGATGTAAGGATGAGAAAAGCGGCTGACATAAGAAGGTTGATACAAAAGATAAGCGTTGTACCCGGCGCCGAAATGGACCGGAGAACACTTGGCGATGCCTTAAGGGCGCATCGGGAACGTGACGGTGCACAATCAGATATAACTCTGCCGAATGTATGGAGAATAATCCTCAAAAGCAAAATAACCAGACTGGCCGCCGCCGCGGTGATAATTATCGTCGTAGGTTTCGGCATGAAACTATTGAGCAACCTGAGAGATGTTGATGATTCTGATACCGGCGTGGCCGTTGTTAAAACGGACGAGAATGACGGCACCAGGACCGGTACGAGTGAAGAACTACAACTCAGGCAAGAGTCTGAACAAATAGAACGGATGTATGCTGCGGCCGATGTTGACGGGCTTGTAAGAATGCTTTCGGACGGGCAGCCGGCAAGTAAGGTGCTGGCGGCGAACTACCTGGGCCGGATCGGCGATTCGACCGCTATTGCTGCTCTGGAGAGCTTGATTGCACAGCCCAGGGATGCCAATGATCCCTTTGCCGACGCTGTGGAGCAAATCAAATCTCGTCTGGCACAGGAGACGTTAACAACACCACCGAGTGAGGAAGATACTGGTACGGATCCGCCAGCGGCGAGACAGACGATTAGTGACAGTCCGTATAATCAGTTTCTTTTTCTGCGTGACGATGTGGAGGACGGACGTACCAAGAGCGCCACCGTGGTGCTCGTTGCGCTGAAAGAAGAGGGGGCCGAGTTCAAGGACGTTTACACAGACCCGCGCTTGCAATTCGGGTGGCAACCGGTTGCCGTTGCCCGCGGCAGACTGTACTCTTTCAAGGGCGATGACCTGGTCGAGATTGACCTTGCAAGCGGCGAGCTGGGCCTTTTGGGGGCGAGGAGAGGGCCTTACGATTACGATTGGGCTGGGGGTCTGTTGTATTTTGCAGCAGAGCTATCGAACGGCTACAGGCTGGTCGCTTACGATTTTGCGATGGGAGCCTGGTGCGACCTCATGGAATGCCCGTTCCGAAAGGAAATGTCGCCTTATACCCATATTGCCGTCTCGCCGGACCAGACAAAGATAGCCTTTGTGGAACCAGTTGCGGAGGCAGACGAAGGCTTCAGCAAAGCCCAGACAATGCAGGTAGCGCCGCCTCCGGAATCATCGGCTCCTCAGTCCTTGGTCGGCAGCTCATGGCCCAGGTTTCGAATAGTAATCGCCGATTTGGCAACCGGCCGACTCGTCCGACTGCCTTCGGAATTTGTATATCTGCCATCCACAAGAGAAACCGGCGGATCCTTGTCTGTCGTGGGCCGGGGCGTTGAAGTAAGCCACAGCCCGCCGCAGCTCGTATGGTACGACCAAAGAACAGTCCTCGTTGTACGCGCCGACATGCCGGCTGGCGACCGGCCTGCAGGCGGAATCGCCGCCTTTGATGTGCTCACAGGCAGCATCCAAGACGTGATGGTGCTGCCAGGCAGAGACCATCACCGCTCGTTGTTTGTCGAGCGGATGTACGATGAAAGGGTACATATAATTCTCTCGGGAGAGGACGCAGAAGAGGATTTGATCGAAGGCAAGTACGTCATCGACCTCGACAACGCACTCTTGCTGGAGGACGAGACTATCGGCGGCCACTTTCGGTTGGAGCAGAGGGGCAAATCTCGCCGCCTCGTACATGACGGAAACGAACTCGAACATTCGGAGGGCGTGACGCTGGCGACGGTGTCGCCGGACGGCCGGCGAATCCTGTGGAGAACCACCGAGAAAAGAGAAGGTTGGAACCTCTATGACCTGTGCTATGCCGACGCCGCTGACACGAGGAACGTGCACACCGTTGTTGAAGACGGCCGGGTCCTGGACGCAATGATATGGGTGGCCGACTCGCAGCTCGCTCCGGGTGAAGCGCCGCAGCCTCCGAGCGGCTGGACACGCTTCACTGTGAGTCCCCAGCCAAAGCCCGAGCCGAGAGAGCCGAAGGTCGACACGCGCCCGCAAATCACCGACGTCCTCACGATGAGCCTGTGGACCGACAAGAGCGCCTACAAGCTGCACGAACCGATCGAGCTGACCGTGACAATAACGAACGAGACGGACCAGCAGGCATCGTTCAAGGCCCCACGCGATACCAGTGCCTTCGTCCTGGTAATCAAAAGCGACCGCTACAGTGGCAGGATAGGAGAGTTTGAGCAGGACCAGGAATTCTTCCCCACCGACCCGGTTGTGATCGACGCCGGCCAGAGCATCCAGTACACAAAGACAATCGAGGCATACGAATTGGGCAAGCACACCATCGAAGGCTCGACACGCCTGGGACGGGGCCAGTGGCAGGGTAAACTGGCAGCAGAGCCCATCACGTTTATCGTGCAGGAGTCTGAAGATGCAGAGTTGCTTCTAAGAGCGAAGTTCGAGCGCCTCATTGAGCCATGCCGCGGCGATCAGACCGGCCAGCGTACCTACAATTGGAGCCGGATTCGGCGCCTCGGCCCGCAGGCGGCAAAATACCTTGTGGCTGAACTCGAAGCATCCGACGACACGGATTTTCACCGCCGAATGGGTGAGGCGCTCGTCCGCTGGGCAAGCCCAGACACCCTTGGTTACCTTCAAGAGCAGCTTGCAGGCCGGATGATCGACCAACAGCGGGTAGTTTTTGAGACTCTGGAAGCCATTTATCAACGCTCCGATGCGAAGGACGAGGCCCTTGAACTGCTGCTTTTTGCACTTGAGCACCCGAATCGCAGTATCCGCAGGGACGCGGCCAAGTGTCTGAGCAAGATACACGAAGGTCGTGTTTCAGAGGCTTTCGAGGCTGCCGTTAACGATGACCACGAAGCTGTGGCGGAGTGTGCCGCACGGTACCTCGCCGCAGAAGAGCACCTCGAACTTGCGGCCTGGCTCGCCCTGGCAGCCGAAAAGCCGAACAAGGCGCGCTACATCGCAGCAAGGTCCATCATCCGCGAACTCGAAGGAAAATGGCAGTTGAATATGGGCAAGGCCCCAAGCACCAACTGGGAGCAACTGGCTGGCGACCCGGACCAAATGGCCGCATTCAAGGACCTTGTCGCTGCCTGGCAGGAGTGGGCGACTGAAAATCCGCGTTTCTGCTCTCGATTCTTCACCCGCGACGGTGAGCCCTGATGCAAGCAAGTGTCGCCAGAGAATATTCCCTGTTAACCCGTCCAGGCCGCGCCTTCGGGCCCGGCCTTTCTTTGCGCGCGCCGCTCTACCTTAAGGCCGGACAGCCTACTTTTCAAGCTCTTGCGGCTTTCTCGTGTCCCCGCCGGCGCCTTTGACTTCGAAGACTTTGGCTCGTTTGTCGGTCTCTAACAGCTCCTCAGCCGCCGCCTCAATTTCCATGGACCTTTTCTTTAGCTCATAGAAGCCGTGCCACCACGCATAATCCGGAGCCATCATCGCCGCGCCGAACCGCGCCCGTCGGCCTTCGTGATGCCAGAGTTCGTACATATCAATCTCAAGTTTTTCATCCAGAAGTTTCTCGCTGCTCAGCAGCTTCTTTGCGTAAAGATCATCCATGAGTTTCTTCGCTGGCTTGTAATAGACTTCATCGTAGTTCTTCACCGCGGCGTCGAACTTCGCAAAGTGTCCGTCGGTCCAGTCTCTGGAGTGGCACCCCAGGCACACGTTTTTCATCTTATCACGCTCAGCAGACCAATTTGTTTTGGCAGGGAACGCCGCGAATTCACTCGGCCGGACGGTCAGCGGCGCCTGTGTCTCCCAGGCGAGACGTTCGGTTACATCGTGCGTCGTTGCGACCTCTTTTACGCCGGACATGTGACAGACCGAACAGGTGGGGGCCCGGTAATCAACGCCCGGCGTCCACGTCCCCGGCGCTGCCGTCCAGTTCCATTTATCGCCTTGGGCGTGATAGATGGCCCCGTGCTTCGATTCCTCATATATCTCAATCTGCGGATGGTCGGGGCCGAGGTGGCACTGCCCGCAGGCTTCCGGCTTTCTCGCCTCGGCCAGCGAGAAAAGGTGTCGCGTGTGGCAGCTTGAACAGCTCCCCTTGCTGCCGTCGGGATTTAGCCTGCCGACGCCGACGTTGGGCCAGGTGTTTTCGTCGAACTTGCCGTTGGCTGTCTCCACGATGCTTCCATGACAATGGTAGCAGCCGGTGGCACGCTCGGTCTCGTTGTTCATGCCGTCGTTGAGCCACGGGTCAATCTTCCAGATTATCTCGAGCGTGTTGGCGTGCTTACTTTTGGCGTACTGTGCGGTTTCAAGGGGATGACATCGCGAACAGTCTTTCGGCGAAACAATCGCCGAAATCCGCGTCTTGGCGTAACCAAGATGTTCGGCGCTGACATCATTGTCGGCGACCGTCGCAGCATGACAGTCCAGGCAGGTTACATTCGCGTGGGCATGTCTGCTCTTCGACCAGTCCGCCACGATGCCGCTGCTTTGGCCGGCGTGGCAGTCGATGCAGCCCTTGGCCTCTGCAGAGATGCTGCGTTCGATTCGGTACTCCTTCAGGTCAGGCACGTTCAAATCATCGCCGGCGGCGCCAGTCCGGGCAGCGAGCACCAACAGAGAAACAACTGCGGCCACTGCGGTCAGCATTGTAGTCGTATCTGTCATCTTTTTCATGACCGGCTCCTTATTGATCGGGGGAAAAGACCTTTTTTTCACGCTCATGCAACTGCTCGTGGCACTCTACGCACCTGGGTTTGAGGTCTTCTTTGGGATTCAAAACCGTCTGGTGCGCAAGTCTCGTTGCGGATGAACGGGGCTTGGCCAATAAATTACTGTGGCAGTTAAGGCAGCGCTGGTTGGGCATTTCTTCGAGTACTTTACTGCGCATCTTCTCGGAGTCATATTCGCCGCCGAAATGGTACTTGTATATGTCTTTGATGCCGGCGTATGCCTTGGCGGTCATATGTCTGAAGTACTCCTCTTTGGGGGGCAGATGACAGTCGACACACTGGGCGACTACCCCACTGTCATTGGCATAGTGAGGGGAAAGCTCCCAGCTCCGGTAGGCGTACCTCATCTGGTGACAGTTGCCGCCGCAATACTCGGCGGTCGAGAAGCGACGGGCAACAGCATTAACTGCGAGAAAACAACCGATGGCAAAGGCCAAACCTGCCACAAAGGCGGCCAAATACTTTCGGAGCAGCCCAAAGGACTTTCTAACCATCCTGGTCACGACGTTCTTCATCAACCGGCATTCTGAATGGACTTGTTTTGAAGAAACCTTGAACCACCATACCCAATACAAATGCTATGCCGCGGCCTGCAGCGCCGACAGACAAATAATTTAGCTCCTGGCCCGGCAGATGCCAAAGCTTTTCTCGTTCGCCCGGCGAAAAAATCGGACCGGTGAGAAACCGGCGGAGCGGTCTCTGCCGCTGACAAATCAGGGAACAATGTTGTGCGAGAACACAAATCGATGGACAGACGGTTCGGCCGGGGGCTGGTCGCCGCTTTCGAGGTGGATAGAAGTACGATGGCAGCCGCCTATAGTATCTGCAGGGCCACAGCGGTAATATCGTCGACTTCGGAGGGCGCGACTTTCTTGGTTTGGACGATGGCCTTCAGGCCGTCCATCATCTCGACAACCGTCAAATCTTTGATCCGGAGAAATTCCTCGCAGAAGTTGAAGCCGGTAAGCTCGTGGAAACTTCCGACGAACGGCTCAGCCCCGTCCGAGTAGAGCAACAGCTTGTCACCGGGCTCGAGCTGTATCTTGTTCTGAGGGTATTCGGAGTTCTCAAAAATGCCGAGCAATGCCCCTCGTACTTCGAGTTGTTGCGGTGGTTGATTGGGGCGCAGAAGGATGGGGTATGGATGCCCGGCGCGGGCATAGGTCAGCTCGAGGGTCTTGGTGTTCAACAGACAATAGCAGCAGGTTGCAAACTGGTGTCCTGAGAGTTTCTGCGCGTTCATGCGGGTATTGAGCGTCTTCATAACCTCATCGGGCGAAAATACTCTGTAGCTGTTGCCCACGGTTTCTCTCATGACAAGGGCCTGCTTTATGAAAATGGTCAAGAGGGCGGCGGGCATAGCGTGTCCGACGGCATCGGCGACATAGAAGCCGATATACGTTTCATCGATTTTTGCGACGTCGTATATGTCTCCGGAAACCCATTCGAACGGCAGGAAAGTTACCGCCCAGGACAGTCGGTCGGTGTTTGGCATGTGTGAAGGAAGGAAGTCACGCTGGACCAGGCCGGCCATGTGAAGCTCTTCAGAAAGGCTGTCAACCAATTCCTCAATAACGGCAAGCTGTTCGGTCAGACCATTGTGGTCATTGCCGCCAAGCCACTGGTGGGCGGCGGTCGCAGGTGGGGAATTCTTTCTTCTGTATGCAAGGTTGACGCTGATCTGGGCCCACAGGTTCTCGACGGACACCAGCTCCATTTCGCTCGCCAGCGAGAAGCTTTTGACGGCGGGGCCCGCCAGAGAAAAGCTTTTGACCGGCAGCTTGACGCGGTCGCTGAGCAGGATGGCGCCCACGTTTCCCATCTCAAGAGCTTCAATTATTCTTGCGAGTTTGTGCTGGTGCGAGGATTCTACGCTTTGAAGGTCGATAATGACGGTCCCGATTAGGTCGAGCCGGTGCAGGATGTGCGGGAACTTGTCTATTGGGAGCAGGGCGAATGAGAGAGTCTTCTGTTTTAGCAGGCGCTCTATCTGAGTGGGCATGCGGTCCTTGCTTGTCAGGTAAAGAACATCCGTGAAACTCTTGGGGACATCAACGGTCATAGTCTGCCGCGTTCTGCTCATTCCATCCACAATCAAATTATGGGACGTTACTCGGCGCCGGCCGCGGCGCCGCTGCCAAGTTAATTTCGTCTTATAGAGGCAGCGACTTTTCGACAATTTTGGAATTCTTGGGCGAAGGAGGCGACGCCGGAGGGCGGCGATTTGAGCAATTCGACGGTCCGCAACGTCAACTGGTGAGTCGATTTCCGCATTTCAACTTCAGATTTATGGTCCTGATTTTATCGACCGCCAGGACCTGCTCCGAGATATCGCGTGCTACGCCGATGCGGGCGGTTTCGTTGCCGCTTTCGTCTCTGACAGCGGATATGGACAGCGAGACGGGAAACTCGGTTCCGTCTTTTCGGCGGTGGTAGGAGGTAGGTGTCAGTCCGTTGAGATTTCGGTAGAAATCCTGCGCCGGCGGCACAGCAGAGTCTTGTTGGAAGAGGATGTCAGTGTTTCTTCCAATAACCTCTTCTTCCGAATATCCGTAGGTGTTGCAGAAGGCCCGGTTGACAAAGATGATCCGGTCCTCGGTATCGGTGATAAAGACGCTGTCGTCGGTGCTCATAACCGCGCCGGAAAGCAGTTGTGCCTGCTCCTTGGTCTTTTTGTAGGCGACGGCATTCTCCAGTGTAATGGGCAGGGTTTTGAGGTAGTTTCGCTCGAGGTCCTTTATCATATAATCATAGGCGCCGGCCCTCCAGGCCTGAACCGCGATCTCCTCGTCCCCGGCGCCGGTGACAAGAATGACGGGGACGTGCTTGGCGGACTCAAGGATATCAAATGCTGTGCCGTCGCCCAGTGAGTAGTCGGCTATAACCACATCAAAGGGCTCCGTATTCAGGAAGCTTTGAGCCTCTGAGACCGAGCCGACAATCGTGCAGTCGTAGGGAAGGTTTTCCCTTTCCACGAGCCGCGCAAATGCCATTTGGTCGAGCCGATCGTCCTCAATCAACAGTACTTTGTACCGGCTGTCTTTCACGCCTTGGTTCCCCCTGAGGAAGCTTGCTCAGGCTCCAGTAGAGGTTTATCGTTCGGATGGCCTCGACGAACTCATGGTAGTCAGCGGGCTTGACCATGTAGCCCGCGACGCCAAGGTTAAAGCTCTCGATGACGTCCCTTTCGTTGTCGGAGGTGGTCAGTACCACAACGGGGATTCTTCTCAAGGTTTCATCGGCTTTGGCGACCTCGAGAAATTCAATACCGTTCATCCTCGGCATATTCAAGTCGAGGAAGATAAAGCACGGCTCCTCATTGCCCTCGGTTCTGAGATATTCCAGGGCCTCTTCACCATTGAACAAATGGACGACCGGATTTCTTATCTCAAGCTCCTTGAGCGTGCGCTTGAACGTCATTGCGTCGACGGTATCGTCCTCAACAAGCAATATTGGCTTCAAGTTCTGCATTTTCAACTTCCTTTCCTGATTTTGGCAGCGTGAAGAAGAAGGTGCTGCCTTGTCCTACTTCTGACTCGACCCAGATTTTGCCGCCATGCAATTCTATGATTTTTTTGATGACTGTAAGCCCGATCCCGGTGCTTTCGAACTGGTCGCGGGGAGCTAACGTCTGGAATATTCGGAAGATTCTCTCAAAGTGCTTTTCTTCAATGCCGGGACCGTTGTCGGCGACGCTGAACTTCCAGAAGTCCCCCTCCTCGGCGCAGCCGATTCCGATGCGGCCCTGGGGCTTATCCATGTATTTGACGGCGTTGCTCAAAAGGTTCTGGAACACCTGCACAATACTGGTTTTCTCGTATTCAACAACCGGAAGCTCAGGTTCAACCTCGATGCTGATATTGTCGGGAGGGGCAACCATATCAATGATTTCCGGAATAAGCCCACTCAGGTTCACCTGGGCAACTTCTTCCTTGACCCGCCCGACCCTCGAATACTGAAGTATGCCGTCGATGAGTTTGTGCATTCGTCCGACTCTCGCCGAAAGCAGGCTCATTTGCTCCTGCCCGTCCTTATCAAGCTTGTCCTTATAGTCACTTGAGATCCAGTCGGTAAGGGTTTTAATCCCGCGAAGGGGCGCCTTTAAGTCGTGAGAGACGATATAGGCGAAATCCTTCAGCTCCTGGTTAATGCTTTCGACCTTCTTGTTCGTACTCTTCAATTCCCTTATGAGCTGCGCCTGTCTCTGCTCGGCCTGTTTTCGCTCGGTGACATCGCGGGCGACGGCTATTATGTAGTTCTCCTTCTCGTGCGTGACCAGCTTCAGACTGGTTTCCGCGAAGAAAGCGGAGCCGTCTCTCGGCTTATGCCGCCCCTCTACGATAATGTCTCCCTTTCGCTCAAGCTCTTCCGTTTGCTGCTGCCACGCAGCATCATCCGGAATGCTCTGCTCGATATCCTTGAAGGTCATGTCGAGCAGTTCTTTGCGCGTATAGCCCAGACTGTCACAGGCACGATCGTTAACGTCGAGCAACCGGCCCCACTTGGGCTCGATGACGAAGATGCAGTCGTTCGAGCGGTCAATCAGATTTCGAAACAGTTGCAGCTTGTCTTCGGCCTGTTTTCTCTCCGCGACGCTTCCCAGACGCTCCGCCACCGCACTGAGCAGATCGTGCTCTTCTTTGAGAAACGGCCCCTGGCCGGCTTCGACTTTGTCGCCCAGGTAGTAGACCTCGATGACCCCGGCCTTTTCGCCGCGCAACTTGATCTGAGCATACTGGCTCAACTCACTTTTTTCGAAATTCTCCGTTTTATAGTGTATCCCGTCAAAAGTGATTCTAACGGAGGTGGCATCCTGGCGCTGATAAGCCTTGCGGATAAGCTGGGGGGCGGCTTTGAATATTTGCTCCAAAGTGGTCTGCGGTCGCGCAAGCAGGTCCGACAGTTCGTAAAGGCAGTTAAGCTGGTGGACGTGCTGCTGAAGTTTTTCCTGGGCCAGGGAGCGTTCGCCCATTTCCTCACCCAGTTTGCTGTTGGCCGATGAGAGTTCGGCGGCACGCTGTTGTATTCTTTCATCAAGGCTTGCATAAGACTGCTTCAGTTTTTCGGCCATCTCATTGAAGGAACGCGCCAGTGCGCCAATTTCATCGTTGGATTTAACCGTCAGTTGGGTTTGGAATTTGCCCTTGCCTATTTCGGCGGCGGCGTTCGTAAGCTCGACGACGGGCCTCGTAAAAGTCCTGTTGACAAAATAACGCACCGAGATGACGGCGATAAGACCGATGATGGTGGCGATAATCGCGATCCAGGCGTTGTTGCGAACGGCGCTTCTTATCTGCTCGGTCTGGGTCATCACCTCCTGCCTCTTGTTCTCCTGAAAACGTCTCGCCATTTCGTTGGTTTCGAGCAAAAGAGGCTGAACTTCCGTCTGGAACAGGACCTCGGCAGTATCCAGGCCCTTCTCTTCCTTCAGCGCCAACGTCTTATTGACCAGCAGCATGAGGGCGTCTATTTTCGCCTTGAGACCCTCAAACTGGTCTAATTCAATCTTCCTGGCTTGTTTCTCCTTCGAAAGCATCACTGCGAGTCTGACGGAGTCTTCCCACAGAACACTGAACTGCCTAAGGCTGGAGATACTCTTGGTCACGCCCGCTCTTGCCGTCTCCTCCCGCAGCGGCTTCCAGTCTGGAGTTCCGGATAAGAAGTCTCTAAGGTCAGACTCGATTTTCTGAATCTGGTAAACCACCTCGCCGGCGGCCTTGGCTTCCCTCGAATTCGCCAGCAATATCCGGTCCACATCCAGCAAAATCATGGCGTTGTACTTTATGGCGACCGAACCCACCGCCGCCACCAACAACGCAATTCCTATGAACCCCAAAACCACTTTCGAGCTTACTTTCATTCGCGATACCTCACCGTTGACCGCACAGCCCTCAACGTCCCATAAACAGACGCTGTCAATCGAGTCAACCGGTAGAGATATCGGCGAACTGAAAAAGATAATTGAGAGGGAAATCCGCTTGAGGGTCCAGCTGCCGGGTGCTGTGGACGGCGCACCGGCAAAGGTCGGCCGCGTCTGTCAGGTCCGTAAATCTCTGAGATGAAGGATCTTGCACCTGATAGGGAATCCGCAGGCTGAAAGCCGTCTTGATGAGGCCCGGCGAGAATGACCGGACTATTGCCCGATTTTGGAGGCCTGATGGTGGTTTTTCGGGCGTCGATGTGGTCGAAATAGAATCGGGGCGAAAAGCTCTTGGAAGCCAAAGGGTCTAATCTGCGATGGGCTTCCCGCGATGGAGCACGGGGTTATCTCGTCAAGATTGTAAGGAACATATCCCGAGTGCGGGTTTTTCCTTGTCTGAAAAAGGCGGCACGAAAAGGTCCGAAAACACCGGCTTATCCGCCGGCAAAGATTGCCGAGCCAATGCGAAGGATGGTAGCGCCCTCTTCGATGGCAACCTCGTAGTCGGCGCTCATACCCATACTTAGCTCGGTGAATTCGGGCCCGACTATTTTTTCGCCGCGCATCTCGATGAACAGCTCTCTTGCGCGGACAAAACAGGACCTGACGCTGTCCTTATTGTGGGTCAACGGCGCCATCGTCATCAAGCCCGCGAGTTTCAGGTTCACAAGAGTGCGCATCTGCTCGGCGAGATGTGTGGCGGCGCCTACAGGGACGCCGTACTTTTGTGGTTCGTTTGAAGTATTGACCTGAAGCAGCACACGCGGCACCATGCCGAGTTTTGCGGCGGAAGAATCTATTTCCTCCGCCAGCCGAAGCGTATCAACCGAGTGTATCAACGAAACGATGGGCAGGACCTGTCGGACTTTGTTTCGCTGGAGATGCCCGATCATGTGCCAATTGATTTCTTCCGGCACACACGAACCCCGATCTTTCTTTTCCACAAATTCGGCCACCTGCGCCGCCACTCTCTTCAACTGCTGAACGCGGTTCTCTCCCAGTTCATTGAAGCCCAGCTTAATCAGTTCAAGCACGCTTTCGAGGTCCGCTGATTTCGTGACGACCACCAGTTTTATCTGACCGGGATCTCTCCCAACACGCGCACACGCGGAATTGATGTTGTCTTTCAAGCGTTTTATTCTTTCAGCAATCCTTGCCATAACAAAGACGTCCACGCACCTGAAACCACAGCCCCAAAACCGAAACCCTTCTCAGGATAACACGCGAACAACAGCTTTGCCAACGCAAAAAAGGTCACGGCAGGAACTTTGACGGATTCCTGAGCTTGGCCGGCAGATATTCATTGACCACAAAATCCAGGCCGTGCTTTGCAAAGGCCTGCTGCTCGACGCGCACGCCCATCTGCAACATCTGATTGATAGCCTTTTGCCAGGGCTTGTGATGCCTGACGAATGGGTCGTTCCGCAGGGCATCCTTCGCCCTTTTCACATCCACTTCCTTGAGCGGGTGCGTGGGCAGCTTGTAGGTTACAATATCTTCAGGCGTCACGCCGAGAAACCTCACTGAGGGAACGCAGAAAAACTGGTTCATGTGAGCGGCGTTGCCGGAGCCAACCTTGAGGGTTCTGTAGATATTGAAATAGCCGTAAGGGTCCCCATCCACAAAAGCGTAAACAGGAACTTTCAAGTGGTCGGTCAATCTTCTTATGAACCGGCGACAGGCCCGAGTGGGAACGCCGCCCATGCTGATAAGGATGCATTTTGTCCTGTCCCAGTAATCGCAGTGGAGCAGCCTCTGGAACGTGCCCGCGGTTTCGATGGCCAGGACGAATCTGGCTTGGCTTTGGAACCGGAGGTCCTCGACCTGTGTGGGAATGGAATAGGCCCCTGAGCCGAACTTTGTGCAATCGATCTTGATTTCTTTCCCTTTGGCGTCCTTGTCGATAACGATTAGTCTGCCCGCAACGTCGCCGCCTTTTTCTTCCGGAGTAAATCTCAGCTGCTCGCGGTTCACACAGAACATGGCTTCAATGTCGTCCATAATCGTGTCGGACTCCGCCTGCTCGGAAAAGCCCGCCTTGCCCCAGTTCTTCGAGATGTAGTAGGCCTCTCGCTTGGTGGCCATATTGTCGGCATCGATAAGCTCCTTGGCGAGCGACATCATCTTGAGGGTCTGTGCGAAGGTCTTCACCGTACTGACGGTTAGGGTTCGCTGCTTGTTCTTGCCGAGCATTTCGAAGTACCCCGTCTTGACCTGATACTTGACGTTGCTCAGAGCACGCACCGGTGCGACCATGGTAGGACTCTTGCTCTTGAGAATCTTGGCATGGACGTCTTTTGCGGTTTCGGCAATCTTGTCAGCCACAGGCTGAGTCTTTTGTCTTGACATTAGAAATCTCCAGAAAACGGCCTATAGAATCACGGGCGCCAATTTACGCGAAAAAGCTCACATATTCAAGCTGTTTTTGGTTGCTATGGATTTGCCGGACAGCAGGCAAGCGGCAAAAAAAAAGCAAAAAAGCAATAATTTTTGACTTGCATTTCGAGGCGGGAGGCTGTATAATAATCCTGTGAAACCAGCAAAAAATGGGGAGATGGGTTCCCCGGTAGTTCTGTTTTTGCTTTGACAGACCTTTTTGGAAGAGGTAGGTGTTTGGCGTACCTTTGGTAATTTAGCGAAAATGGTGTTGCCCAAGGCAGCTTACGAACCTCGGCGAGGCAGCGTGGCACACCGGTTTCCCCCCCAGCCGGTCCCACCACCTCGCCTTTTTTGTGCGCCCCTTCAACTATGTCAAACCTCTTCATCTGCAAAAGAAACCCCGAAGAGATTGAGAGAATTGGCCCGGACCTCAAAGCATTCCGGCAATGATCCTGGCCTCCGACGCGCCTACTCAGGCGATTCTTCGACGGGATGAAACCGCCTTATGAACACCGCAAGCAGCAGCGCCGACAAAGAAGCGGCCACGCCGCCGTAAATAAATGTCGCATGTGGCCCGACTTTCTGCCATAAAAGCCCTGCCGCCAGCCCCGAAGCCAAAGCCGATATGCCTATCGTTGTGTGGAAGGTCCCTAACGCGGTGGCCTTCAGGGATGGGGCAGACAAGTCAGAAACAAAGGCCCGCTGGCTGCCGTCAATCGCCGCGTACGCAACGCCATAAAGGGCAAACAGCACCACCAACGCCGCAAGCGAGCTGAACACCGCAAACCCGAAGCAGGTCAGCGCAAACAATCCATAGCCGAGAATAAGGACCCCCTGCCTTCCGATTCTGTCAGAAAGGGCGCCGAGAGGAATGGCAAAGAAAGCGTAGAAGATATTGAAAAGAACGTACAAAAGGATCGGTATCGCGACAGACGCCTCACCGGCAAACACCTGTTGGGCCCGCATTATAAAAAACATGTAGCTGAAATTCCCCAGAGCAAACACCGCCGAAATCACGATGAACAAACGCAGCGGTTTAGGCAGACTTGCCAATCCTATCTTGAGCGTAATATTCTGCCGCTGCGCCCCCGTGTCCTTCACAAATCGCACGATTATGAGCGAAGCAAAACCAATTATCGCCGCTATCAATATTATGTGCCGATATTCTAAATTCAGCAGCCAGAGCAGCAAAAATGCGATAATCGAGCCCAGAATGGCCCCCGAGGAGTCAAGTGCACGGTGGATGCCGAAGCCCTTGCCCCGCTCACCCGGCATCGACTCGGCAATAATGGCATCCCGCGGCGCCGTCCTCAATCCCTTTCCGACCCTCTCCAGAGACGCCGAGACCACTGCCGCAGGATATGCCCGCGAAATCGACAGCGTCAGTTTGAAAATGGCCGAGGTAAGATACCCCGACCAGACGAAGACCTTTCTCCTGCCCGTTCTGTCCGACCAGTAACCGCAGAGAACCTGCAATATGCTCGAAACTGAGTCTCGCAGACCGCCAAGAAGACCGACGACCAGCCCGGTTCCGCCCAGAGACGTGATAAACATCGGCAAAATGGGCATTATCATTTCGCTGCTCAAATCATTCAGGAAGCTGACAATGCCCAGGAAGATTACGTTTGCACTGATTCCGCGAAAACGCTCCTTCTTCATATTATGGCTCCGCAAACCAAATGGTCCACCCCTTATGTCACTCGCCGCGGACCTGGACCACCACTTTTCTGCTGCGGGGCCCGTCGAACTCGCAAAAGAAAATGCCCTGCCACGTGCCGACCTGCAACGATTTGTCTTTTATGGGTATCTGTCTGCTCGAGCCGACTATTGCACTTTTGGCGTGGGCGTCGGAATTGCCTTCCGAATGGCGATACCCGGCCCGATAATCCGGTATCAGCTCCTGGAGAGTCAGAAGAATATCGTGCGGTACGGAGGGGTCCGCGTTTTCGTTTATGGTGATAGCCGCCGTGGTGTGAGGACAATAAACCAGCACATCGCCGTCGCTAATCCCCGACTGCCTGACTATCGAGCCGACCTGGCTGGTTATGTCAATCATCTCATTGCGTTTCTTCGTGCTTAACCGAAAGTGTTCCTGGACGATCGTCATTTGCCTAATCCTCTACATTTGCTCGACAACTTCGATGCCGAGAAGGTCGCTCAAGCCGTGCCGGATGGTCTTTGCGGTCAGGTCGCAAAGAAGCAGCCGCGTCGGCCTCTTGTCCGGCGCGGCCCCCAGCACCGGACAATTAGTATAAAAAACGCTGAACTTCTGCGCCAGCTCATACAGGTACGCCGTCAGATAATTCGGGCGGTAGTCGGCGACGGCCGCTTCGATGGCTTCGGCGTAGCGAATCAGGTACTTGGCCAACTCAAGCTCAGCCGGCTCGCCAAGATTCAGGTCCTTCACGCCCGCAAGCTCGGTCTTAATGTCCAACTTCCGGCTCTTGCCCATTCGCTCGATTGATCTTATTCGGGCGTACGCATACTGCATATACGGCGCGGTGTTGCCGTCCATCGCTAACATCTTATCGAAGCTGAAGACATAATCGCTGGTCCGATTGTTGGAGAAGTCGGCGTATTTGACCGCGCCGATGCCCACGGCCTTGGCGATTTGGTCCTTCTTGTCTGGAGAGAGGTCGGGATTCTTTTCTTCAACTATGGCTATGGCCCGCTCAACCGCCTCGTCGAGCAGGTCTTTGAGTTTGACATTTTCCCCCGAGCGCGTCTTCAGGGGCTTGCCGTTTTCGCCGAGCACGCTGCCGAACATCACATGCACAAGGTCAACATCGTCGCCGACCCACTTTGCCATCCTCGCAACCGCAAAAAGCATCTCGAAATGCAGCTTCTGCCGGGCATCTGTCACATAGATTATCTTCTGCGCCTTCAGCTCATTTATTCGATATCGGATGGCTGCCAAATCCGTCGTGGCATAAAGATACGCCCCATCAGACTTCTGGATAATGAACGGCAGCCCCTTACCTTCCTTATTCTTGAATCCTTCCGGAAAAACGCAAACCGCACCATCGGACTCAACAGCAAGATTATTGGCCTTCAAATCGTCAACGACTTTCGGCAAATCGTCCTTGTACTCACTTTCACCACGAACATCCGCTGTGCCCAGCTTCACACGAAGTCTCGAATAAATCTCGTCGCAATGCTGCAATGTGAGATCTGTAACAACCTTCCAGGCTTCACGCTCCTGTAAATTCCTGTTCCCGCCTTCCTGCAACATAGCAGTCACGTGCCTTGAGAGCGATTCGTAAGGCTTAGCTTGTTCTTTACCTTCGACAACTATTGGGATAGCGAGACCCATTCCTTCTGTGGAGTCTTCCAGCACATTTACATATTGGTAGACCAGCAGCGACGCTTCCCACATCTCGCTCGCATTACGTTTCCTGAGGTCACCGAGGAAGGGCTTGAAGAATTTTTCACCGTCGCCCAGCATGTTCCTGGAATCTTCACGCCAATCTCTTTCGTGGCGATCGCGTATTTCTCGGCAAAGGTCTTGCAACACCTTCTTGTCTTGGGCACGCATCTTCAGTTCTTTAGATTCGCTCAAATAGTATGCCTCTCCTCCATGCTTCTCCGCCATGCACACATGCCACAAGCCAAGGATGACCCTTCCGAATTGCGTTCCCCAGTCGCCGATATGGTTTTGTCGGATGACTTTGTGGCCTTCGAATTCGAGCAGCCGGCAGATACAATCGCCGATGATGGTGCTGCGGAGATGCCCGACGTGCATCTGCTTGGCAATGTTCGGACCGCTAAAATCCACCACAATCGTCTTCGGCCGGGCGACTTTTTCAATGCCGAGCCGATCCTGCTCATCGGCATTGATTTCAAGCAGTCTGTCGGCAATGAAGGCTGCCTTCAATCGTAAGTTTATGAATCCGGGCCCCGCAACCTCCGGCCTCTCGCAGATGTCGTCAATCGCCAGACTTTCCACCACCTGCTCGGCCAGCTTTCGAGGATTGGCCTTTATCTTTTTGGCCAGCGCCATAACGCCGTTCGCCTGATAATCGCCGAACTTCGGGTCGGTGGCAGGCGTCACTATGGCCGCGCAGCCCTCCTGCCCGGTAGCGCTTGCCATCACGGCCGTGATTCTCTGCTCAAGTATGTCAACTACAGGTCTCATTTCAAGCAGGCCACAGACATCTCAATTTCTTCATCATCAGCCAACATATAATTCGTTCCCCCAAATCGTCAACGATACGCGTTCGCAAGCTCTCTCTGCGGCTGCTTTTTCAATAATCAATAATCACTTACCTATAGTCAATCTCTTAGCATCGCCCCAGAGCAATTCGAGATCGTAGTACTCCCGGTACTCGCGGTCGAAGATATGTATTACGACGTCGATGAAGTCCAGCAGTATCCATCGGCCCTGCTCATAGCCGGCCCGCCCGAAACGCTGCAAGCCATGCTCTCGGGCCTCTTTGGAGATTTCGTCGGCAACCGTTCGCATCTGCCTGCCGCTTGTACCGGTGGCGATTACGAAATAATCCGTCGCGGGCGACATCCCCCGCAGGTCGAGCACCACGATATCGCTGCAATGCCTCCCATCCGCCAGTCGGGCGGCGGCCAACGCAAATGTCCTTGCTTCAGTATCAGCCTCTTTTGCCAAACCAGACCCTCTATTCTGTGCCAACTAAAAAGGGCGGTCTATTCGACCACCCTGATAGACTAACCAATGCAGACGTGCACGTCAACCCGCATGCATTCAATAACAGGGACGCGAGGCACAAAACAAGTAACCGAAAATGATGATGGTCGCAAGGACAAGTAGTATCTTAAACCACAGGAATGCTCGCTCGCTGTGCAGGTAGTCGTGCGTTTCGACCATTTTGCACCTCATTTGCTCTCGTCTTGGCAGAACAAACCGATTACTGCACAGCTTACAAAAGCACTGGCAAGATGTCAAGGCTGGCTGCCAGCTACCTGCCGAGGCCGAGCCAGCCGCCGACGACCGGGCCGAACTTTACTATGACGCCGGAGAAAACAACGCTGACCATAGTCATCAGCTTGATAAGGATATTCAGACTCGGCCCGGAGGTGTCCTTGAAGGGGTCGCCGACGGTATCGCCGACCACGCTCGCCTTGTGCGCATCGGAGCCTTTGCCGCCGTAGGCGCCCTTTTCGATGTACTTCTTGGCGTTGTCCCAGGCGCCGCCGGCGTTATTGAGTGTGATGGCCAGCACAAAGCCGGTCGTCAAGCCGCCAACCAGAAGCCCCATCACCCCGGCCACATCAAGCAGCAGGCCAGTCACGACCGGCACTATAATCGCCATCGCCGAAGGCAGCACCATTTCCCGCTGTGCGCCCGCGGTGGATATTGAAACACACTTGGCATAATCAGGCTTGCCCTTGCCTTCCATTATGCCTGGAATCTCCTTGAACTGGCGGCGCACCTCGTTGACCATTTTTCCCGCCGCCCTGCCGACGGCCTTCATCGTCATCGCGCAGAATACGAACGCCATCATTGCGCCGACGAATATGCCGCAGATAAGCTTGGGATTCATAATTGTCAGGTTGTACGCAGCCACGAAGTCGGCCATTCGCGCGACCGTCGAGCCCACGAGTGAATAGCCCTGCTCTTTCAGTGAAGCGAAGGCAGCCAGCACTTCCGCGGAGGCCTCGGTGCCCTTGAAGAAGGCGATCTTGCCGACGGTGTAAATGCCGTCGCCCGCAAGCCGGCCAACCCAGATACGAACTTCCTCGATGTAGGCGGCGAGCAGCGCCATCGCCGTCAGCGCCGCCGAGCCGATGGCAAAGCCCTTGCCAGTGGCGGCGGTCGTGTTCCCGAGGGCGTCGAGCGCATCCGTCCTTGCTCTCACTTCCGGACCGAGCCCGCTCATCTCTGCGTTGCCGCCCGCATTGTCGGCTATCGGTCCGTATGCGTCGGTCGCTAAGGTTATACCCAGAGTCGCCAGCATCCCAACCGCCGCAAAACCTATTCCATAAAGCCCCATCCCGATGTTCGTGAAGCCGCCGGCGAAACCGAACGCACACAGTATCCCGATCACAATGGTTACCACCGGCAGACCGGACGAGAACATGCCGCTCGAGAACCCTTCGATTATCGTGGTCGCCGGGCCCATATTGGTCTGCTCGGCAATGCTTCGCGTCGGCCTGTATTCATCGGAAGTGTAGTACTCCGTGAACTGGCCGATGACGACGCCGGCAACCAGACCCGAAACCACCGAGCCGAAAACCCCCCAGCTAATCCACCCCGTCCACGCCATTATGGCAAGGCCCGCCAATATAAAAACCGAGCTGCCCAGCGTACCGATCAGCAGCGACCTCAGCAGATTCTTCTGCGTCGCCTCCTCTTTGCATCGAACCATAAAGATACCGATAACAGAAAGGATGATGCCGATTCCCGCTACGACCATCGGTGCAACAACCATCCTGTAGATATCCCCGCCGGACCGAAGCGCCAAAGAAGCGCCGAGCGCCATCGTCGCAAGGATCGACCCACAGTAGCTTTCATAGAGGTCGGCGCCCATGCCTGCGACGTCGCCCACGTTGTCACCGACGTTGTCCGCGATTGTTGCCGGATTGCGAGGGTCATCTTCCGGTATGCCCGCCTCGACCTTTCCAACCAGGTCCGCGCCGACATCAGCAGCCTTTGTGAAAATGCCGCCGCCCACGCGGGCAAACAGCGCCTGCGTCGAGGCGCCCATGCCGAAGGTAATCATTGTTGTCGTGATCTCCACAAGTTTATGAGCGGGGTCCATCCCCGCGGGAACAAGCTGCAACCCGAGGAACTTCAAACCGTTCTGCATGTTCGTGACAGTGTATATCAGCTTGTCCAGAATAAGAAACCACAATGAGATGTCCAGCAGACCAAAGCCCACGACCACCAGGCCCATCACCGCGCCGGAGCGAAAGGCAACCTGCAGGCCCCGATTCAGGCTCTCACTCGCACCCTGGGCCGTCCGCGAAGAAGCATTGGTGGCCGTCTTCATGCCGAGAAAACCGCAGAGCCCGCTGAAGAAGCCCCCCGTCAGAAACGCCACCGGAACGAACGGATTCTGAACCCTGAAATATGCCAGAACCGCGAAGATAATCACAAGCACCAGGAAAACCAGCGAAACGACGCCATACTGCCTGAACAGATAAGCATACGCCCCTTCCCGAACATACCGCGCAATTTCTATCATCTTTTCGTTGCCTTCCGGCGCGCCCATCACCTTCTTATAGAAATAAACGGCAAACCCCAGTGCAAGCAGGGCCGCCAACGGCGCCAGATACCACAAGAGCGGAATACCCGATGCCGCCTCCTCGCCCGCCTCCGCGGCCATGAGCGGGCCGGCGCAACCTAATATCAACGCCGCCGGCAAAGCAGTTTTGTCGAGAATCTTCACTTTTCGCAACTCCTTCATCAATAGGACTAAAACGCAATAAAACAACCTACAGGACCGCACAGTTTAGCCGAATCAGTCCTGTTTTCAAACATTTTTTCAGACAAAGCAGAATAGCGCAAACTTCCGGCACTTTAATGCCTTCGGTCAGATGAGTCGGTATGGTCGGATGATAAAATGAACCCGACGCTCTCAACGAGGTAGCACCCGCCGGTCTTGACATCCCTCACAGCCGAAACTACGATTGGGTCCGGAAAGAAACAGACAACCAACGATACGTGACCAGGCGGCAATGAACGGACCAACAGCACTATTCAATTTGGCGGTTATAGCTGCGACCGTGTACTCCTCCTACCGGGGATTTAACAGTCCCGCCTATCTGGATCGCTACATTTTCAGTCCCGAGCACATCCTCCGCCACAAACAATATTACAGGCTCGTCTCAAGCGGTTTTCTGCACGCCGACTGGATGCACCTGTTGTTCAATATGTACAGCCTCTATTCCTTCGGCAGCATCATTGAGCTTGTATTCGGGGCCCCGACGTTTCTGGCCATATACTTCGCGAGCATCCTCGGCGGCAGCGGCCTGTCGCTCTACCTTCACCGTAAGCACGACTACCGCGCGCTGGGGGCCTCCGGCGGCGTGTGCGGAATAATCTTCGCCTGCATCTTCCTCGTACCAGGCTCATCCGTACAGATTTTCCTTCTGCCCATCAACATCCCGGCCTATATCTATGCCATCCTCTTTATGGGCATCTCCTACTTCGGCATAAGGCACAAAATAGGCAACATCGGGCACGATGCACATTTGGGCGGGGCAATCATCGGACTGCTCATTGCCACTGTCCTGCACCCGTGGATTATCCGGCTGAACCCCCTCCTTTACGCAGTCGTCATGTCCCTGGCCGTCGTGCTTTTTATCCTGCTTTATGTGCACTCCCTCGACTTGCACGAAAAGCGAGCCTTCGGACTCACACGGCTTCAAGAAAAAATCTCCGAGATGCGGGACAAAAGAGAACAACAAAACCAGCAGCAGGACGATGCAACCGTCGAGCGTCTCCTCCAGAAAATCTCCGACTCGGGTATGAACTCTCTGACAAGACGCGAGCGCAAAAAGCTCCGAGAGATATCCGGACGCCGAAAATCAGGCAATTCTTAGCCTTGCCCTCCGCCGCGCAAGTCACCGCCAAAAGGGTGGCAGCCTCAAGCGAAGCTTGGGGATGGTTCCCCTCGCAGAACTCACTTAGCCCGCCGACTCGCTTGTCCGCCGAAGGCGGATTCGGCGGGTTTACCCGCTATTCGGATAAGCTCTAAGTGTGATACTCGGCGTTGATCGCAACGTATTCCTTGCTCAGGTCGCAGCCGTAGCAGAAGTCGCCAAATCTGCCGGCCCCCAGGTCAATGGTAATTGTGTGCTCGGTTTGTGAAATCACCTTGCTCGCCTTCTTGGCATCGAACTTTGCCGGAGCACCGTTTCTAAATACCGTAACATCGCCCAGCCTGCACGAGAGCTTACCCGGATTCAATTTCACGCCGGCAGACCCCACGGCGCAGATGATTCTGCCCCAGTTGGGGTCCCCGCCGTGGATGGCGCATTTGACCAGCGGATAATCGGCCACTGCACGCGCGGCCTTTGCGGCTTCGGCTTTGGTCGCAGCCCCTTTGACAACCACCTTGAACATCCGCGTCGCACCTTCCGCATCGAGCGCCATCTGCCGGACCAAATCATCGCATAAATCAGCTAACACCCCGGCAAACTTCTTGTATCGCGGGCATTGACTAACGATTGCCCGATTGCCCGCCAGCCCGGAGGCTAAGATTATCGCGGTATCATTGGTGCTCTGATGCCCATCCACCGTGAGCTTGTTCACCGAATCGCCGATGGCAGCCTTCAAGGCCTTGGCCAACAGAGGCTTAATTATTGCTGCATCGGTGGTAATAAAACAAAGTGTTGTCGCCATATTTGGACCAATCATCCCCGCCCCTTTTATCGTCCCAGCTATCGTGACCTCGGCGCCCGATATTTCCAGCCGGCGCACCGCCTGCTTCACTTTGGTGTCGGTGGTCATTATCGCCCTGGCGAAATCCAGACCCGCCTTGGCCGAATCTGAAAGCTTTGCCGCCGCTTCCGAAATACCCCCCCTGGCCTTCTTAATCGGCAGCTGCTCTCCGATTATGCCCGTCGAAGCAACAAGCACCCGATGTGGGTCGCCGACATCAACCCGTCTGGCGGTTTCCGAGCACATAGCAATTGCGTTCTTGATTCCCTGCTTGCCCGTGCACGCATTGGCGTTGCCGGAATTAACCACAACCGCCGAGATGCTGCGGCTTCTTATATGCTCCTTACTGACCGTCACCGCCGCCGAGACAATCCTGTTCGTCGTAAATACCGCCGCCGCCTTTGCACCACCCGGACAAACAATCAGCCCCAAATCCAGGTTGCCTGATTTCTTCACGCCGCAGGCCACACCAGCGGCGAGAAAACCATTCGCTGCCGTAATCATCCTGTTTATCATGTCCCAATACCCTCTACTTATTCTGATTCTGTGCAGGCTCAGTCTTTTAGCAGCCCGTTAAACTTCTCAAGCACCCCTTCATGTTCGGAAATCCCGCTAAACTGCAAAAGCCATTTCCTGATATACTCCATGTCAATGGAGTCTTTGTTCTTGGCCAATATGCTGCTCACATCCTCCTCATCAACTGCTCTGCCTGCAAACATTTTGTGAATAATAACGTCCTCGCATGATGCGAATTTCGCCGGGTAACCATCCACCAGAACCTCTCTTGACCTGCCGATGGCCTGCAATTCATACGGAGTATAGGAAAAAATAAAGTCGACGCGCAGTTTTGATTTGGTTTCTTCTGCGGGAAGCACGCTCGTTTGTTTTGCAAAGTCCTCAGGGTTCTCAGGCAAAAGCTTTAACCCCAACCGCTTACACAGCCCCTCAATCAGGGCAAATCTATCGGTATCAACCCCCAGTGTTATGTCGATATCCCGCGTCAATCGCGGCCTGCCATATATCAGAACCGCTTGGCCGCCGATAATCATGTAAGGAATTGTAGCTGCGTCCAACTCCTGAGCTATTCTCTTTATGAATTCTTCTATCACGAACCCAACCTGTTTATCGCTTTGGCAATCCTCAAATCAACTTCCAAACCCTCAAGCATATTCTCGGAGCTGATAGCTCCTAAGGCCACAGCCTCCCTGTGCAGCGCTTCATATATGCTCAGAGCCTCTTTGTAGGAAAACCTCTCCTGCTCCATCAGCTCCCGATAAAATTTACGCAATTTAGCGGTGTTCCGTATCATCAGTCTCTTAAGCCTCGCAGCACTTTCTCCTTATCCGCGAATATGACCCTTACAGAATTCGATGATTGTTCCTGCATCTCAAACCTTTGCCAAAGCGGCAACTCCTTTTGTTACCGGCTCTTAATCTCGCTTACAGCATGATTATAACCGCAACCAAATCCTTTGGCCAGGCCTTTTTCGCAGCACAAGTGCTTGCCGCACCAGGTCGTGCTCGTTTCCGAAGAGAAATTATGCATTGCTCCTGGTTCTGGCGGCCTTGGCTCAGGAAACAACCAAAAAGTCTTGAAACTGTAAGAGCGATTTGATAGCTTATGGCAGCAAGGACACGCAATGATGTTATCGGGCCGCGCATATGGGAAATCTCAGGTACAGAGGTCCGGTGGAGACAACACAATGAAAAATGTGGTGCGAGTAATTAGTGCGTCCTTTCTGAGCTGGTTCTTATTTGCAGGCTGTACATCAGATTCTCAGAAGCATCAATACGCTTCCTACTCCGACCAGGGCACGATCACAGACGCAGAATGGCGCAACGATGCAATTGCTGGGTGCATCAATGCAATTTATACCCGTCTGGTATCTTTACAGGGGGACTTCCCCCAGTTGTCCGGGATCGAGCAGGCAACGGTTACTCCAACGAATTTGCATTATGCCAAAGGAAGCCTGTGGTATGACGGCAAGAGGGAACACTGGGGCAGTCCCGATGCCTCCAGGATATACGTAAATTTTGAAAAGTATTCCTCGGCAGACCTGCACCAGAAAGGCGCAGTCAGGCAATTTCCAGAATCCGGAATTCAAGTGCATTGGCTAATCCTGCCCATTCGAACGGACTCAATGGAATTCCTCAGCGCCGTTGATTCGATAATCAGACAGGAGACGGAAAAGCTCGCCGAGACTCTTGAGTAGCTTGACTCGACAGAGGCCACCATATAATTCAAGGGCTCAGCCCCTTCTATTTCTTCTTATAGATGTTCTTCATCTGCCAGGCATCCAGCGATTTGAGCACCGCATCCTGCCCCTGCGAGCGCAGCGATACGCCAATGCTGTCTTCGCGCCCCGGATAAACCCGCACCGCCACGCACTGCCTGCCGTTGACGAACACCTCCACGACGCTCCTGTCAACGAACACCCGCAGCTTCAGCGGCTCGTTCTTGCCAATAGAAACCGGCCCCATCTCCGGAGCTCGGCAGCGCACATCCGCCAGAATCGACGAACGCGATGAATCAATCCCGACCACGCTCTCTCCTCTGTACCACCGTTCACCGAAAAACATGATCCGCGTAAACTCCTCTCCATTCGGCGACCGCAGGACGTTCATCTCAATCATAGGTGCACTCTTCGGCTCTATTTCCGCGACGATCTCCAGGGCATTGCCATGAATGTTTTCGAGCACAACCTCCTTATTCGCCGCAAGTGTCATTGTATCGACGTGCTGATGCTCATAGCGCAGGGATTCGATGTCTCCGGCAGGCTCGACCCCCACCTCGTCCCTGGCCAGCAGCGTAAGGCGTCGCGGCAATGTCATGATCTGGTTCCACCCTTCGGTGCGCTTGCCGGGGTTCATGTTGAATATCACGATGACTCCGCCCTTGCCGTCAGGGCTCGCCGTCGGCGCATGCACGCCGGAGGGCTTCGCCGCCCCGAAATTGAAGTAACCGTGCGAGGTAGCAACAAACTTGTCGCGCTCTTTGTCATAATCGCCCAACAGATACTGCCCGCCGCTCATGTGGCTGAAAAACAACAGAATATGCCTCTCGCCGATCGGCCAGAAATACGGACACGCCCCGTCGTCCCCGACCAAAGTGAACCGGTCATCTTCGACGAACGGGTGCAGATACTCCCACTTCGCCAGGTCCTTCGAGCGAAACAGAAAATTCGCCCGCACCCGCTTGCCCCCCGGCCCCGGCAAGCTGCCCCCCGAAAGCGAGTAGTACACGCCGTCCTTCTTCCATATACACGGGTCGTAAACCCGATACGGCAGCGGCGACCCGTCCGCACTCCTCATCGGGATCACCGCCTTGCCCGTGACCTTCTCCCAGTTCAGCAGCAGCGGATCGCTCGACACCGCCACCATGTTGCCAACCTCCGTCCCGTGATACATCGCTATCACACGCCCCTCCTCCACAAGTGCAGAACCCGAGTAGCACTTCTTCTCCGGATGCGGATAAATCGCGTATGGCAAATCCCGCCAGTGAATAAGATCATCGCTGACGGCATGTCCCCAGTGCTGCCGCGTATCCTCCGGCGGATACGCCTGATAGAAAAGATGCCACCGCCCCTTCCAGAAACACAGACCGTTCCCGTCGTTTAGGCTGCTCTCCGGGTTGACGTAATGATAGATCGGCCGATATCGGTCGCCGGCCATCGCCAGCCGTGATTTCGTAAACCGCTCCATCAAAGGATTGGTCCGCAGTTGTGCTTCCTGCTCGGCCAGAGTGTCAGCGAAAGTGAATTTCGGAACCTTTGAAGTGTAGTCCGGCTGCTTAGGGTCGCCTCCAGCCTGCTCACCCAGAGCAGACCCTGTTACCAGAACAGCCGACACCACAACACTCAACAGCATCAATAATTTTTGCGGTCTCATAGACATTATCCTTTCTCATTAACTTGTAACTGGCAATTGTACCCCTCCAATTACGCGCGTCAATGACCCTCCCCTCCACCAGGATTCCTCCCAGGCCAATTAAATAAGTCACACCGTCTCATTTCTTCCAACTCTCGTAATACTTCAGGTCTTGTGGCATTCACAAGCTGTGCTGTCAAACTTTGCACAGGCAAAACACACCTGACATTATGGTTCAGACTCTTTGTTAAGGATGCGTTCCACAATGTCACGCAGGGTGTCCAGCTCATGCAGATGAGTGATAACAGTAAGAGACGGACTCTCAAAGTCCGGCGCCGCCAAATATTTACAGCCCGTTGCCTTCAGTGTTGCGGCCGTCCACGAAATCCAGCGCTTGCCGTAATTCCACCACCCCCCATTGCTGAAAGCATCAGACAGCACGCTAGGAACCGGGCTGACGTGCTCGTCAAACACGAAGGCAAAGCACTCCATCCCGTATTCTACCAGTTCGACATCAGAACAATTCGCTCGGTCGGCGTACTTGATAGGAACGTATAGCCACTCGTATGAGCGCTTAAGCCGTTTAAGCCCAAACCATCCCCTCACAGCCGACTTTAAGATGCCCAGCGGTATGCACCGCTGTTTCAATCGGTCTTTTAAATCGCGGTATTGCTGTGGGTCAACCTGTAAAATCGTAGCAACCAGGTTTCCCCTGTCTGGGATCAGCTCAAGCAACACATGGGTAACGTTTCTGCACTCGAAGCCAACCAGCCCCACTTCAAGCGTAGGATACGTCTCAGTTGAAACACCTGGCATTGCGGTCTCCCGATCAATCAAAGGCGGCCAGAAACCTCTATTTCTACTCGAACAACCGAAGAGATTATCACCTACAGTTCACATAGTGAATCGGGTTTTGGCTTTTGCTAACGTAGCGACGGACAGATTTCCCAATATATTTCTTACGAATTCCTGGCTCAGCAACTTTGCCAACGAATTCTAATCGGTCAGGGTGACACCGGCGATAACCGTCCTTGTCCGAAGCCCTCATGGTTTCACCCCCGCGAAACCATCCCGCTATTGAATAGACTTCGCGGACAATTCCTCTGTAAATAGCCATCGCAAACTTCGCCTTCTTCGTCCTCCTCTGGTTCAATTTCCAACAGCTTCGTGTAAAATCATACAGATCCTGGGCCGACAGCCCCGGTCTATATGACCGCGCAATAGTTATGAGAATAGCCGGTTCTCTTATTGTTGCCTCCCTATCGTTTAAGACGGCAAGTAGGTCTTCCACTTTGCTAAGCCGCTCACCGCGTGTGGAATGTCCCTTCACTTTGTTGGTCAACTCATTTAATCCAAGCAGGTCGATTGCTGCTGATTCTATTTGGTGGGCATGATCTTCTGTCAAGCCATATTTGAGAATCTCGATTGAGGGCTGAAGATTAAGTTTTCTCAATTCCCGAATAAGCTTAACCTTCTCAGATAGGCGTCTATCCCTCAGATGTGAACGCATGCGAGACCCGCGCCCCTTGCCCACATAAAAGATTTTTCCATCTCGGGGGTCTCTATAAAGATACACGTAGAACTTCAATTTCTTCTTGGCCTTTGGAGAAACCGTTATCGCCGTCATATTTGCCCCTTCCTCAAACGCCATATCTACAAGAGAGGCGGTTATTATTTCAGCCTGACAAAAGCGGTTTGTCAATACTGTGCTGCTGGTTCTGAGCCGCAAGACCAACTGAAACCGTCAGACACTTTCTATTTTTTCGCTGTCAACAAACTGCCTGGCTGATAAATGGCCCTCCTAAAAGAGAAACCGCTCGTCACAGTTCCGTTGTGTTCTGCGAGCGGGGGTCCTCGACTCCCCCCGGGGCGTTGGTGAGCTTTCCGCTGACCGCTATATCTCTAAAAGGCGCCATCGGGTCGTAAAACTCCTTGTTCAAATCCACGATATTAACCATCGACCCGGCCTGATTCTGCCGGAGCTGACGCACAATCACACCGTCCGGCTGAATAAAACACGATGGATACGGCGAATACCGCCCGCTCGAATTCGTCATGCTCACCCAGAAGTGGTTCGTCGCAGCCCGGCACTGCATCGTCTGACGCATAATATGCGCATGCACGCTCGGCCCCTTCTGCCGCGCATTATAAAACGACTGCAAAATGCAATTGACGCCCCGCTTATACAACTCCCGATAAAGCTCCGGAAACCGCACATCGAAGCATATCAGCAGCCCGCACTTGACGCCGTTAATATCGAACGTGACAAACCTGTTGCCGGGCGTGTAGTGACCCAGGTCCTCGCCCATGCAGAACCTCTTATCATATCGGTCAACAATCTCGCCGCCCGGCCCTATCAGGTACAAGCTGTTGTGCGGCTTATTCGGCGCGGTCAACTGATGCGAACTTCCCAGCGCCACCCAAAGGCCGAGCTTGCCCGCAAGCGCCATAATCTTTTCTGTCTCCCTGCGCAGAAGCGCCCAATCGAACCCCTTGAAGCTCTCGAAGTCCTTCCCCGCATAGCCGCTAAGCGCACACTCCGGAAAATGCGCTATGTCCGCCCCTTCCTTTGCCGCCTGATGCATAAGCTCACATATCTGCCACGCATTCCGCTCAAGAGAATCACTCACCGCAAACTGACACGTCGCAACTTTCAACGCGCCATTACCCATAACCACCTCTACAACAGACCCAGCGTCTCATCGAGGCCGAAGATAATGTTCATGTTCTGCACCGCCTGCCCCGATGCGCCCTTTGTCAGATTGTCGATTGCGGAAAAACACACGATTCGGCCTTTCACCACAGTCGGAAAGACATGGCAGTAGTTTGTCCCGCAAACATCCTTCACGCCCGGGCAACTACCGACTACCTGCACGAACGGCTCATCGATATAGAAATCGTTATAAAGCTCTGCCAACTGCTGCGCGGTCACTTCATTCGCAGGCTCGCAATAGACAGTGGAAAGAATACCCCGGTCGAAAGGCCCGGCGTGCGGCTGAAATAATATCCGCACATCGCAGCCCGCAATTTCGGTTGCGATTTGCTCCATTTCGGGCATGTGCCGGTGCGTACCGATAGCGTAAGCAAAGAGATTCTCATTCATATTCGGAAAATGAAACTTCACCGAAGGATTCTTGCCCGCCCCGGATATGCCTGTAACCGCGTTAACGATAATCGAGTCCGTTTCGATAAGCTGCTCCTTCAGCAGCGGCGCAATCGCCAGCGCAGCACCGGTCGGGTAGCACCCCGGATTGGCCACAAGCTCGGCATCCTTTATCTTAGGACGAAACAGCTCCGGCAGCCCGAACACCGCCCGCTCCAGATTTTCCGTATCGGTATGCTTGACAGCGTAGAACTTCTCATAAACTTCCGGGTCCTTCAGCCGATAGTCCGCGCTGAAATCCACAACCTTTACGCCCGCCCCGAGCAGCTTCGGCACGAACTGCATCGAAACCTTGTGCGGCAGACAGCACAGCGCAACATCCGCAACCTCCGCAAGCTTATCCAAATCCAGCGGCTCAATCGCCAGACTGCACCGGCCCTTGAACTGCGGAAACACCTCCCCCGCAGCGCCGCACTCCTCCGGCAGCGCCGTAAGATATGTCAGTCTGGCCTTCGTATGCCCCAGAATTATGCGAATCGATTCGGCCCCCGTATAACCGCTGGCCCCTATTATCGCGACGCGTACCATAAATATCTCCTTAAAAAAAATAGCTGCTGAGAATCGCTCTCGGCAGCTATTGTAATTATCGAACGAGCAAAGTTCAATTTAGCGTTTCGAGAACTGGAACCTTCTCCTTGCCCCTGACTGGCCGTACTTTTTCCTCTCGACCATCCTGCTGTCCCGCGTCAGATGCCCGGCGTCGCGCAGGGCCGAAACGTAGTTCACGTCATAGTTTCTCAACGCCCTGGCGATTCCGAGCGACACGGCGCCGGATTGCCCGGAGGGACCGCCGCCCTTAACGTTCACAAAAACATCAAAGGATTTCTCCGCATCGACGGCCTTGAGCGGCCCAATGACGCCGATTCTGTGGTCTTCACGCGGAAAGTAATCTGCAAGCTCCCTCTTGTTTATCAGCAGCTTGCCGTCGCCGGGTTTTATTCTTACGCGGGCGACGGAGGTTTTTCTTCTGCCGGTGCCCCAGTAATAGCCGCCCTTGTCGGGGGCCTTGCCGGCAGGCGCCGGGGCAGCCTGCACATTTTCAGCCGCGCCGCCCGCAGGAGTTTCGATATTCAGTTCTGCCATATTCTGCTTCTTTCACAACTAAGACAATTCCAATTTTTCGGGTTTCTGGGCCTGATGCTCGTGTTCGGGCCCGCGATATATCTTAAGCTTCTTGAGCATCTTTCTGCCGAGCTTGTTCTTCGGCAGCATACGCCTTACGGCCAACTCGACGACCTTTTCAGGCTTCTTCGCCATCATCTCGGCGAAGCTGACATACTTGTGCCCCCCCGGATACCCGGTGTAATAGTCGTACTCTTTTTGCTGGGCTTTTTTGCCGGTCAGCCTTATTTTTTCAGCGTTTACCACTATTACGTAGTCGCCGGTATCGACGTGCGGCGTGTACGTCGGCTTGGTCTTACCCATCAATATCGGCGCTATTTTCGCCGCCATTCTGCCCAGAACCGCATTATCGGCATCGACAAGCAGCCATTTGCCCTCACACTCGTCCTTTTTAGCCATAAAGCTTTTCATAACAGCTCCTATACGCCAAGGAAAACCTGTATGATAGCGAATTGGCGGTATCTGTCAAACTATTCTTGTATGCAAAATTATAGAATTTGGGTTTGAACCGGTTTGGCCGGTCCGGCTTCGTAGAGGACCTCGGTGCGGCAAGGGGGCTACGCCGGGACAAATTGGGTTCGTTTTGGGTTCGTTTGGGTTTGTTTTTGGTAACGCGAAATGGGCCATATTGTCGTAAGTCTTTGCGAGAAAAGAAGTTGGGTTGATTTTTGGGTTTTTGGCAAATTGGGTTTGCTTTGGGTTCGTTTGGGTTCGTTTGGGTTCGTTTTTGGTAATGCGAAATCGAGGATATTTGTCGTAAGCCTTTGTGAGAACTGGTGTTGTGTTGATTTTGGCTGTTTTGGGAATTGGGTTCGTTTGTACAAAAAAGGGGCCGATTTGTAGAGGATTCTCGACAGAAGTAGAGGAGAGAGGGCGGATGGCTATTTGTTTTGGACTGTATCATCATATTGGGTAAGGGGTTAGGTGGCATGCCCAAATCCGAAATCCTAATATCGAAATTCGAAACAATATCTAAATCCAAATGACCCGAATTCAAAACTGAGGCTGGCTTACCTTAAAATGTGCCAGCATGCAATCTGAAATGTCTATTCGTCCCCGCCCAAGGCGGGCAAGTCCGCTATAGGTGTTTGCCATTTGCGGCAAATACGGGAGGTATTTTAACATAGTTTTGAGGAAAAGTCAACAGAAAACAGCCGCAAACTGCGGCGTGCAGCCCGTTCGGCTGGGTTCGGCTTCGCTCACGACAGGCCGCTCAGGGTAAACTTATAGCGTAGGGTGGATAGGTAGGGAACCACGAATACCTTGGGCACAGGTAAACACGAATGGCCACCTATGAAGAGCTCAAAGTCAAGTAACAAAATTTCTTTTCCCTCATTTTTTTGTTTTGAGGGCATCCTTATCAGGCTATAGCCAGCTTCGATTTTATAGGCAATCACTCGTTATTATCTG
>DATKZT010000091.1:0-3808 GCA_035527845.1 Sedimentisphaerales bacterium
GGCATTGGGCGAACAAGGCATAGAGCTTGACTATCCCCGGCTTCTGATTGAATCCGGCGATCTGCGCCAATTCGCATATCCAGCGGCCTCGCCAACCCGCATTCCGAGCCTCGACCCCAATTCCCTGCTCAAGACCGCCGCTGGGCGCGGCTTTAACAGAGCATGGCTGCTGCAGAACGTACCTGCCGCCAGATCGGCAATTGAGAGCCCTCGGCGGCAGAAAGAGTCATTCACCGGACTGACTGGCCTGCACAAATGGGCCGAAGACCTGAATGAAGCCTTGACATCTTCCTACGAGCCCGACCCGGCTGTCCTGCTCTATTCCCTCCACGGCGCAACCTACCTGGCCAATACCAGAACACTGCTCTGGCTCTGTGTGGATAAAGGCGAGTCCCTTTGCAGGCCACAGGACAGAATTGAGCTGTTGACCACCCTCGAGACTCAGGTACACGCTGCAGAGAACCTGTCCCGAAACATCATCCAACTGCTCTGGACCTCGCACGACAGACCCTGTGAAGGATACGCAGAACTGGCCCGGAACATACTTGATGACATAAAAGCAATTCCAAAAACCGAAAGAGAAATTTCGCGATATGAGCAAAGCAAATAACATCCTGCTGAAGGCCTTCGGCCTGTTGTTGCTGGTTGGCGCCATCCTAAAGGGTACCCAATTGCTCACCGAGCCCGGCGTGACAACGCCAGTATTGGCCCTTAATGAACCGGCGAACACCACCTCCTCATACGAGATCCTCGAACCCGAGACCTGGGTCGGCAAGAAACTGCCCCTTATTGATTATATCGATATTGGCGAATCGCTGGAAAAGGGCAATTGGCTCATCCTGCTCTACCACTACGATTGCCCCGACTGTGCCGAAGCAATACCCAAATACGAACGAATGGCCCGCGATTTGGTCGGAAACGGCGATTTCCTGCGAATAGCCCTGATTGAAATGCCGCCCTATGGCCCGCCTCTGGCCGCGCCCGATTCACTCTGCACGCTCGGCCGACTCGCCAACACAAAACAATGGTTCGTTACCACCCCCGCCGTCGTCTTATTGGTCGACGGCAGGGTAAACCACGCTTGGGAAGCAAAGGCCCCCGATTTCGATGCGATTCTCAGCAAAATCGCTTCTTCCGAAGAAAAAGGGCCCTTTGCCCATAATGGTTCTTGTTATGAGTTCACTTATCAACAAAGCAAGACGCCGAAGCGCTGGAAAGGAGGTCGAGATGTATACCTCAGGTTTCTCGTAAGTTTGTTCAACTAACGTGTGAAGAAAACAAACGTGCAAAGAATGAACTGAATAGGGGATATACCATGAAGACAAGGAGTAAATATGTTTTGTCCGCTGCGGCGGTGGTCGTTGTTTTGGTGTTGTTTCTGCTGCTCAGAGCACAGGCGCCCGGTGAAGTAACAAAGCCGGAGCATAATCCTGGAATTGAAGATGTTGCTGCTGTTACAAAGGCGGCCGACGCCGAGATTCCGCCGCCTCCGGAGCCGACCCCCATGACCCCGCCTGCTGTCGATACACCCTCTTTGTCCTCTAAGGTAAATCAAGACCTGCTTGAGCCTGTTGATCCTGAGCTCCGCAAGATTATCGAAGCAGTCAGGAAGTTCGAGGACAGCATAAAGGACCTGCGAATTGAGTACACCTGCCTTCGAAAACGCTGGCCGGAGCTAACGCCTGAAATGAGAGACCTCGTGGATAAATGGCACCCGGGCTGGTTCAAACCGGAAACCGGTGTTTGGACCCAGAAAGGGGACAAGGTAAGACTCGATTGGAACTTCTATCGCACGTCTGAAGACCAACCTTGGCAGGAGTCAATTGCTTACAATGGCTCTCTCACATTCCAGTCCTCGAGCGAGCCCGGTCAGCCTGAGCCTGATCATGGGCTGATCTGCGCCGGTCGGTGGCACGGCATCAGGAAGTGGTTCAATCCGGTGCTGACCCTGTCTGCTACCGGTGACAAGAAGCTCTCCGGCGACCTGCTCAGACCGGAGACCGCCCTCGAATTCGGCGACTATGATATCAACGGCGATTCGTGCAAGCTTATCAAGCTTTACACGACGAACAACAAGGGCCGGATTGTACGCAGCTTCAATGTCTATCTCGACCCCAAGAGAGACTACACTATTCGAAAGGTCGAGAAGTACTGGGACGATTTCTTGTGCCTCGAACAAACCGTCGAGATCAAGGAATTCATCGAATTCGAAGGCATTGAGCTGCCAGCCAAGGCTGTCTGTGTAAACTACGTGAGACCACGTGCAAGTGACACGAGCTATCCGACCTGTGAGCAGCAACTGATAGCCACAGACGTCAAGGTTAATCAGGGAATCGACGACTCCGCTTTTGATATAAGGTTCAAGGTCGGAACTATAGTCTCGAACGATATGCTCGGGCAGGCCTATACCATCACGGAATGAGTATTAGCTGTCAAAAGGATCTATGGCTCAAGAACCGGCTCAACTGTCGGTTCGATGGAATTCAGAAAGGAGAACTTATTATGAACTGTACATTTACTTTCAAGATTTTCACGTTGCTGGTCATCCTTGGCGCCGTTGCATCCACCACCTGGGCCGATCCCACGGTGGACGGTCTATTCAGCCCCGGTAATGAATACACAAGCTATCAGAACGGGGTTTATAGCCGATGCTACCACTACACGGCTGCAAATGGCGACTTCTATATCTTCAATGATTGGTACAACCCGGATAACAATTTTGACCCGATGACATTCTGTGACTACAACGTTTTCACATGGGCCTCCCCATCAGACTATCGCTTGCTGGTCCGCTGTGGGGGCGGCGGCTGGCTTCAGCGCTGGAACGGAAGTAACTGGGTCGCCGCCTCCGGCACACAACAAGCGAGCAACTATACCGGAACACCAATGGATGGGAGCCCTCATCCGGTATGGGAGATCAAGATCCCGAACACGCAGGTAAATACATCCGCAACTGTGAATCAAAGTGATCCGAAAAATGGCGGCGACAGCGATGATAACGACGAGTGTGAAGACGCCTTTGACACGACCGCGCTAGGCTTCGGTGGCGGTGTGGGAGTGAGTCCGTAGGGCGCCACTGTCACGGCCCATAATGCTGGGTCGTTGCCAACCAAGCTCGTAAAAAAAGGCACGCGGCGGGAGATGTGCCAGCACATCTCCCGCTGGCGGCCTATATATGTAAGCTCAGCTTTTGAATGCGGCAGGCACATCAGAGTACCACGGTGACCCCACGTGAGCAGATGTCCCGACAGGTGGCCGCTGCGGGAGAACTCTTGCACGCAGCAGGATTGAAACCCTGCTCCTCAGCGCACCCCCGCTCACAGCCGACCCACCCTGTGCCCGGCCCCACGCGACCGTCAGGACACAGACAGTTCGCAAGCCGGTCGCTCTGCCGGCGCAAAAGAATGGTTCATTGGCAAACTAATACAGGCCTGCAAAGCAAAGGCCCCCGATTTCGATACGATCCTAAGCAAAGTCCCTTCTTCCGAAGAAAAAGGGCCTTTTGCAAAAAATATTCGTTTCCCACAATTTTTCTTATCAACAAAACAACTGGCACAAACGCCTGAAAGGAGGTGGTCAGCCGGTATTTAAACATAAACAAAGATGATGGCACCAATTAGAACACTGTTCAGAAGAGAAAATAATTAATGATAATGGCTTGGAGGTGGACGTTGTCCCTATCGTAGTTGGAGGTTGGTTGGCTACTCCATTGGTTCATAGCTTATGCTACCTCTGATTTCGCGTCAACCACATCGTCTTCTGCGAGTGCTTTGAGCTTGGCATTTAGCATCCACAACTGTTGATAGCC
>DATKZT010000092.1:0-25006 GCA_035527845.1 Sedimentisphaerales bacterium
ATCGATTGTGTGTTACAGTCTGTCATAGAAATGGCCTTTCTGTTTGAGTATGATTGTTGTTATAACTACTTATACTACAGACAGTTAGGCCATTTGTCTATCAAAAAATCCGAAAATCCTGTGAAATATGCGGGTTAGAGACAACGACGGCCTGAAAAAAAGAGCTGCAATTAAGGCCATCGAATCTTGTTCGCATCTGTTGGCGAAATGCCGAGGCCCGTTTCCGCGACCAGACCATTCGAAACCGCCGCCGGCAACTCACAATCAATCGGCGGCGCGACTTCCAATGCAGTTCTTTGTTTCTATTTGCTTCTGCCCCCAAGTATTATGCACGCGGCGGCAGTGACAAAATAGGCCGCTGTCAAATATACAATGGCCTGCTTGAAAAACCGCAGGCGCATTTCGTAAAGGTCCGCGGGTGATCCGGCGACGCGGAAGGCGGCAATCAGGCACAAGACAAGACAGGCAAGTGCCGCCGCACCGCAGATGTAGTAAACCAGCGGGTTTCGGCCGGAAGAAGCGCGTTCGGGGGTGGGCGGCGCCGCAGCCTCATCCGTGGCGGACGCCTGGTCGCCTGATTCATCCGCCTTGCTCGTGGACTCACAGAGGTATGACAGGATTATATAGACGATGGAAGCGGCAAACCAAACGGGGACAACCAGAAAGAAGAGGTGAATCCAGTGGGCGGCAAGTGCGGCATAGAGGCCGACGGTGACGGGGACAAGCCAGGCTATGAGTGCGGGCCAGTTGACAAGTCGGCCCCGGCGTGACGCACGGTACTGAGTAAGTCCGATTTTCGGGAATATCCAATGCTCCACGAAGACGATCGCCCCCACCGGCATCAGCAGTATTCCGTACAGGGCAACGAAATCAAGCAGCCTTGTAAAGACGAACGGCGAGCAGGCAACGATTGTCGTGACGGCGCCTGCGACGAGGGTGACAAACCATCGAGGCCAGTTGGGCGTCACGACCTGGAGGGCCAGTCCGGCGCGATAGATGGTGGGATTGGAAGTGGTCCAGCCGGCGATGACAACCGCGAGAGCGCCCGTTGCGCCGAGAGCGGTGTAGGCCACAGAGCCCGAATCCAGCGCCGTAAGTGGTTTACCGATGACGATGGCAGCGCCGGCGCCCATGATTCCGGCGCAAATCCAGGCGAGGTAGTGTCCGAGGTACATGCCGAAGGCGGAATAGAATCCATAGCTTGCCTGTCTGGCGTATCTGAATATCGCCATATCCGACAGGCCCACGTGCATGGCGAGATTGCATATCCAGGCGAAGAATACTATATGCAGGAAGCCGAGTGCATCCTGCTGCCCGGCGGCAGGGCCCGGCCATATTCGGGCATCCGCCACCTGCCAGAAATCGTAGAAACTGCTGATGGATTTGACTTGCGGTACCTGGGCGACTATGGTCGGCATCATCACGATGGCGCCGGCGATAAACATCAGGAACATCCAGGGTGAACACACCTCTGAAAACTGAGCGAGTCTCTTAAAGCCCCAAATGGCCAGAGTGACCACCACGGCGCCTACGGCAAGCACCACGAAGACGAACCGGATATCGGTGGGATACCATTCGACCTGGTCGGGGATATTGAAAGGTATTCGTATGGCCGAGGCCGATACGGTAATCATGGCGCCGGCGAGAATGCAGTACATGATGGCATTGAGAACGTTGTAAACGACCATCATCACCGGGCCTCCGATTTTCCGCAGATACCAGTAAAGAGTGAGGCGCGTCCTGACCGCAATGGGTGCGCAAATCAGGGCCCACGAGAGGACGGCCAGCAGATTGCCAAAGATGAGTCCGACAATGACATCACACGTCCTCGCGCCTTTGCTGACGAAAAGAGCGCCGATGACGAACTCTGTGGCGGCCACATGCTCGCCGGCAAAGATTCCGGCAAAATGTCGTCCGCTCTGCAATTTGTCCCCAGTTACCGGCTGACGTTCGAATTCGTTCAGTTTGTCCAGCCGCCCTATAAGACCGTGCCCCCTTGACTCTGCCATCCGTTTCGCCTTTCAATAATTGTCCTTCACAAACCGCCAATCGTATCTCGGCGCCCATCAACAAATGCTCACCGACGTTTACTTGTCACCCTGTCTTCGTAATCTTTGACTTCTTTAAGCCAGGCGTCCCGCGAGGGAACGCCGGACTTCTCGCAGTAATAATCCCAGACCGCCCCGAATGGCAGCGTCTTCAATTCTTCGAGCATAGCCAGGCGAGATGTGTAGTCTCCGCCGACCTCCATCTGTCGCAGCAGTTCCGTCGGCTCCAGCAGTGCTATCAACAATGCTTTGAGCAGACAGCGCGTCCCTATCACCCACGCCGCTATCCGGTTGATGCTGGCGTCGAAGAAGTCCAGGCCGAGGTGGACCCTTTCGAGGTAATCGGCGCGCACAATCTCCTCGGCTATCGCCCTGAGCTCATCCGAGAGAATAACCACGTGGTCGCTGTCCCAGCGGACGGGCCGGCTGACGTGCAGAAGTATCTCATCCAAATAAAGCAGCACCGACGAAATCTTATCAGAGATGACCTCCGTCGGATGAAAATGACCTGCGTCCAGGCAAAGAAGGATGTTTTTGCTGATTGCGTAGCCGAGGTAAAATTCGTACGAGCCGATTACGCAGCTTTCGGAGCCGATGCCGAAGAGCTTGGACTCCACCGCATCGAGCAAATACCTCCTGTCAGTCTTTTGGGCGAACACCTTGTCAAGCGACTCTTTTAGTATCTCGCGCGACTTCTTGCGGTCAATCGTAATATCCTTATAACCGTCCGGAATCCAGAGGTTCAGCACACACGGCGAGCCGAGTTGTTTACCAATGTGCTCGGCAATTTTCCTGCACGCTATGCCGTGCTCAATCCAGAACTTTCTTATGCCCTCATCGTAGCTGGAGAGCGTAAAACCACTGGCGGCCTTCGGATGCGAGAAAAACGTGTGGTTGAAATCCATTCCGAGCCCCTTCTCTTTAGCCCAGTCAATCCAGCTCGCGAAATGGTCCGGCTGAATCTCGTTTCGGTCCACCTTTTTCCCGCCCGTTTCGAGATAGCTGGCGTGTATGCTTACGCGGTGCCTGCCCGGTATCAGGCTCAATGCCTTGCCCAAATCGCAGCGCAGCTCGTCGGGCGTCCGTGCCTTTCCGGGATAATTGCCCGTCGCCATAATACCGCCGCCGGCAAGACCTTCGCCGCTCTCGAAGCCGCCCACGTCGTCGCCCTGCCAGCAATGCAGTGAAACGGCGATTCCCTCAAGCCTTTCAAGTGCCTTGTCGGTTTCAACGCCGTATTCGGCGTACCGCTCCTTTGCCATCGCGTAACTGCTCTGGGTGCTGTCGCTTCGTGTCATTTCGGCTTTCCTTATCTTGTCCTGATATTATCCAAAGCAAGCTCAAAATTTCCACACTCTGTATCTTATTTTTCCAGCGATGCAAGGTAGTTTCCAAACCCGACCACAATGGTTGAAAAAATCAGCACAAGTATTCCGAGGAAAATTGTCTGGTGTGTGCGCCGGCTGGTTCCCTTCCACTCGCGGAAAATCAAGCCCCAGATGTTGCTGAAAACGATTATGAAAGCCATGTGGATGGTCCAGCTTGAAAAATCGTATTTGCCCATTTTGGTCGTGCCCATCCCGTAGAACATAAACTGCAGATACCATGTGATCCCGGCAAGGGCGCAGAAGACATAATTGCTCGCGAGCGAGGCATCCCCGGCCTTGACATAATCTTGCGATGTGCGGTTCTTTACATTCAGGAATACGCACCATATGAAATTTGTGGTGAATCCCCCCGCAAGGATGCAAACAAAGACGACGCTGTTCTGCCACAAAGGCGCTATGCCCTTTTCCACCGCGAGCTGGGCGATGGGTTTTCCCGCCGCAATACCGAAGGCCATACACGCGCTCATTATGCCGGCAAGGGTGACGACCCAAAGTCCTTTGGTAAAGTTGAATTCCCTGATGGTCTCTTTCTTCTTTTCCTCCGAGAGCTCCCTTTCTTTGAAAATACCCGCCCAGCCACAAACCGCAATGCCCGCCAGACACACTAGGACGCCGCCGAGTGTCGTCAGGCCCGACGCTCGCGTAATGAGCGTGCCGAAAGTGCCCGTTGCTATCGGCGGAATAATTGTGCCGAACGCGGCGCAAAAACCAAGCGCCAGCGCATATCCGAGTGACATTCCCAGATACCGCATGGATAGGCCGAACGTGAGGCCGCCGACTCCCCACAGCAGGCCGAAAAGATAACACAACAAAACGCTTTGCAGCGGCGCCTCGTCAAGTACCGACATCAAATCCGGTACGGTGACCAGAGCAATCAGCCACGGCGCGATAATCCAGGAAAAGAAACCGCCCACCAGCCAGTAGCTCTCCCATGCCCAGTTTCGGACCCTTTTGAAAGGAATATAAAAGCTGCCGGCCGCCAGACCGCCCAGGGCGTGCAGGATTACGCCGAGAAATGGATTCATCCGTTATTCTCCAAATTCTCACGTCATTCGTAAAAACCGTACTCGTATGCCGCATCAAACAGAGCTACAATATTCTCAGGCGGCACGCCCGCCTGGATATTATGAACGTTGTTAAAGACATAGCCGCCTCCCGGCTTGAATATCTCAACGTTCTTTCGCACGTGCTCCCTCACTTCATCCGGCCCGGCAAAAGGCAGGACGTGCTGGGTATCAATGGCGCCGCCCCAGAGAACTATTTTCTGCCCGAATCTTTCCTTCAGGTCCGCCGGGTCCATACCTTCGGCACTTATCTGAATGGGATTCAGGATATCGACGCCATTATCTATGAGGTCGGGAATGTATTCGACGCAGGAGCCGCATGTGTGGTACCAAATTTTTGCCTTTGTCAGCGATTTAATATGGTGCACGAGCTTCTTCTGTCGGGGCTTTACTATCCGCCGGTAAAACTCAGGCGAAAACAGCGGCCCGTGCTGGCCCGCCAAATCATCGCCAATCATTACAATATCGACAATGTCACCGACCTCGGCCATGAAGCCGGTGTAATAATCCAGCCAAAATGTGAGCATCTTATCGAGCATCGCCTCACAGAACGCCGGATTCTCAATCATATCGAGAAACCACCGCTCAAGACCCCGCATATACCAGCACGTTTCGTACACCACTCCGCCAATGCCCGTCGAAATGGCATAAGGCGTCTCGCTGCTAATCCGAAGGGCCTCCTCTCTGACGCCGGTAAACCGCGTTCTGTCGCCGCCGTCTGGAAAGGGATATTCAGCGATGTCTTCAACCGTGGCGTCGGCCAGGGGGTGACGCGAAATATCCATATAAAGCTGCTGGTCATCGGGCATTGACCAGACGACTCCGAATTCGTCTTTCAGGTCGTGCCACAGTCGGCCGCGGCGCTCATTCTGTTCGATTCTGCCCTTGAAGTCATCGGGGCCGTGGGCGCACACATAGCGAACGTCCACCCGGAAACGCTTGAGGATTTCTTCCGACGGTTTTGCAAGCTGCTGAACCGGGTCCAGCGTCACTATATCCTCTTCGAGGCGCAGATAACCGAGCAAATCCGCATACGCCTTTTTGTGTATTCCGGTTTGGAAGCCGCCGAGGTCAATAGGCACTCTGTCGGGAATTTGGTGATTGAGCGCTCTTAGAACCCGCTCTCTCGATGTCATGGTTTCCTTCATCACGTTCCTTCATCGACTGTGAAGTTTATTCAATATCTGCTCAGGCCTCGCGTTCTCGTCCAGATCGGCAAGCAGATGCTCGGCCTGCGGTTTGACGAGCCTGCCAATCTTTTCGAAGAATTTGCTCTTGTCGTTAACGCTCGAAAAATTTTGCCGGGCCCAGTCGCTCACATATCCGAGGCCGGATTGCTGCTGCAGCACCGAATGGGCGTAGACTATGTGCGCACCTTTGAGAAAAACAGGCGCCAAAGGGGAAAGCTCCGCCGTCTCGAAGCTGTCGATGAACTTCTGCCCGGGGCTGTTCATTTCTGTGCCGACCACGACCGGCAGGTGCAGCTTTTCGGCCAGCTCCACCATGTTATAAAGATTGGCAAGTTTTTCGTCCTTGACGCCCGGCTTATAGTTGCGGTCGGGTATAGTGTTGATTGCCGCCACGCCGCTCTGCATCGCGATCTGCAGGAGTCTCTGAAGCTGCTTTTCTCCGTCCGACGTCCCATCCAGCCAGGTCAGCGTGGGAATCCCACCGGCGGCCAACACGAACTCGTTAATATCTTTCATCGTCGGAAACGCCCCTGCGTCCGGCGCAACATACCCCACGCCGCCACGCTTCATGGTCCTGGCCCGAATGGTGTTGAGCAGGTCTCTTCCCTCCGGCAAACCGAGCGGCCCGGCGTCAACTCCAAGCTTGTCTGTCCAGAACCGATTCAATTCGGTATCATTGGTGAATACCTCCCGGGCTTGACGCGCAAAGGCCAGACAAATGTGCCGTTCCGTCGGATTGCCCGCGGGCGTCAAGGTGACAACGTCACGTTCGTAATCCAGTTGCGCCGGGCTAAGGTATCTGTTGACCCTCTGCATCAAATCCCGGTTTCTTTCCTGCGCAATCTTCTTCAAGTGCGAAAGAAACAACTCAAGAGCTTCCCCTTTTGGGGCCGCCGGAAAGCCGACGCCCATGTGGTATGTAATTCCCGGCTCGCCGGGCGAGGTCATCACCTTATCGGCAAACTCTGGCACAAAGACGCGGCTCTCAATCCCTACACAGCCCTTTAGGCCCAAGATTCGCGCCGCTTCAAGAAACTCGACCAGTCCGTCGAGCACATCAAAGTCCACAATGCCGGCCACGGCCAGCCCCGCCTTTCGCGCCAGCCAGGCAAACTTGCTCGGAGAATAACCGTAGGTGTTGTATGAGAAAAAAGTATGGCAGTGGAGATTGACATACGTGCCGGGCTCAGGCAGACTTATCCGGCCCTCCTCCGCCTTCTCGCACAAAGCCAGAAGTGCCTCTTTCCTTTCGGCAGAATCAAAACTGTCCAGCTTTTCTTCGAGTTCTTCTACCAAAACGCCTCTCTTATTTCAACATGTCACCGTCGACAAAGCGGCTATTCCCAGACAATCTGTTTATATTTTTCATCCCACAAGAATATGTCTCGCGGCTGATATTCTTTCAGCTCGAATGAGTTGCGCACAATCGCCCGCGCGTGAGCCAGCGATTCGATCTGTCCGACGGCCTTTGCCTGCATAAGGATATTTCCGCTGGCCGTCGCCTCAACCGGCCCGGTGACAACACGCTTACCGGTGGCATTGGCCGCGAACTGACAAAGCAGCTCATTCTGAATACCGCCGCCCACTATGTGCAGGCACTCGATCTTTCTGCCGGTGATTTCTTCGATTTTCTCCAGCGCCCAGCGGTACTTCAAGGCCAGGCTCTCCAGTATCATCCGTATCATCTGCCCTCTATCATCAATCCTGTCACCGCCTCTTGCCGCAAGATAATCATTTATTCTGGCCGGCATGTCACCCGGAGCAAGAAACTCGCCGCAGTCCGGGTCGATAGAAGCCGCAAAAGGCCGGGCTTTAGCCGCCATCTCCGTCAGCTCGGGATACGAGAATTCATGTCCTTCACGCTGCCACTGCCTTCGGCACTCCTGCACCAGCCACAATCCCATTATGTTCTTCAAAAGACGAATCGTATTCTCCACCCCTCCCTCATTGGTGAACGAGTGTTCGAAGCTCTTGTCGTTGATAATCGCCTGCGGTACCTCAACGCCTATCAGAGACCACGTCCCGGACGAAATGTACGCCCAATTACGCCCATCTGCCGGCACCGCCGCTACCGCCGAACCCGTGTCGTGCGAGGCGACCGCTATAACAGGAATCCGCTCACAGCCAAGCTCCTTCGCAATCTCGGACTTGAGTCGGCCGACGACCGTTCCGGCCTTGACAATATCCGGCATAATCCCAATCGGCAAAGACAGCCCGTCGAAAATCTCTTTTGACCACCGCCCGCTTCTCATATCCATCAACTGAGACGTGCTGGCCAGAGTGTATTCGCCGTACAGCCTGCCGCACAGATAGTATGGAAACAGGTCCGCCATAAAGACCAGCTTCTTTGCTTTCGCCAGCGCGGTCGAATTTGCCAGCCGCATTGCCAGAAGCTGGTACACCGTATTAAATGGCAAAAACTGCAGGCCCGTGTTTTCGTAAATCGCCCGCTTGGACATCAGCTCGAAAGCCTTTTCCCGTACGCCGTTCGTTCGGCTGTCCCGGTAATGATAAGGATTCTCGATCAGCTCCCCGTCGCCGTCTATAAGCCCGAAATCCACCCCCCAGCTATCGAACCCAATCCCCGAAACCTCACCATCCGCCGCCTGCACCGCTTTGCTGATACCTGCCTTCACCTCCGAGAGAAGCGCTTCGAAATTCCAGCGCAGTGACCCATCCTCTTCGACAGGCTTGTTGGCGAAGCGGCGGATTTCCTCAAGTGACAGTTTGTCGTCGGCGACCGTACCAAGCATGACCCGCCCGCTTTCGGCGCCAAGGTCCACCGCAATATATTGACTTCGCTCAGTCAATGGCTATTCCCCATCCATCACCAAAAGTAACACCACTGGCGTCTTAGCTTCTCACGGTCTCTTCGATATTCGCAAGGAACTCATGGACAAACGATTTGCTCTTCAAGATATATTCTCATGCTCCTGAGAAACTCCGCAGCAACTACACCATCGACGACGCGATGGTCGCTGCACAGAGTGAGCTTCATAATCGGCCGCAACCCGACAGCCCCGCCTATATCCACGGCCTCGTTCTTAACCGCGCCGACGGCAAGGATGGCGCTTTCAGGCGGGTTTATGATAGCCGTAAAGTAATCGACGCCGAACATGCCGAGATTCGATATGGTGAAAGTACCCTTGCCCGCACCGATAATCTTTCCTTTTCGTGCCTCTTCCACTAAACGCCTGCTTTCACTTATCAGCGCGTCCCAATCAAGTCTGTCGGCATTTACCAGTACGGGCACGACCAATCCTTCCTCCACCGCGGTCGCTATCCCGATGTTAACATCCGGCAGGTAACTGATTTGATCGCCTTCGAATCTGCTGTTGACAGCAGGATGCTGCCGCAGCGCTTTTGCGCAGGCGGCTATTACAAGATGGTTGACCGATAGTCGTGCATCTTCGGGTCGTGATTTGTTGAACCTGGCGCGCATCTGAATCGCGCGTGACATATCGACCGACATCGTGACATTGAAGTGTGGCCTGTCGCGCGAGCTGCCCTGGAGGTTAATACCTATGGCCCTGCGCATCCTTGTCAGAGGTACGACTGTGCCGGGCTGCGGGGGGGCCGAAGCCGCCGCCGGGGCGGACTCTGCGTACCGCTCGACGTCCTTGCCTGTGATTCTGCCCTTCGGGCCGCTGCCTTTGACCTTGCTCAAGTCAACGCCGAGATCCCGAGCAAGGCGTTTTGCGTTCGGAGACGCCAAAGCTCTTGCTTCGACTATATCCGCAGCCGACGCCGGAGCTGAGAACTTTTCGACGTCGGCCGCCATAATCTTTCCTCTGTGCCCCGTCCCTGTCACTTGTGCAAGCTCGACGCCCAGCTTTTCGGCCGTTTTTAGCGCCAAAGGCGACGCCTTTACAGAAGCATCGGGTGTGACGGCAGGCGGCGCGGTCTGCACTTTCTGCGGCGCCGGCGCGGAAGCTTGTTGTTGTGCCGGCAGTCGGAGTTTCTCGCCTTCGTCGCCGATGAGCCCGACGACGGTGCCGACGGGGACGATCTGGTCTTCGGCAAACAGTTGCTTGAGGAGGACGCCCGAAGCGGCACACTCAACCTCGAGCACTGCCTTATCGGTTTCAATCTCGAGAATGACCTCGCCTTTATTGATGACGTCACCGGGGGCCTTGCACCACTTGACGATGCGGACCTCTTCGGTGGTCTGGTCCGGGGTCGGGATTTTCACTTCCGTGGCCATCAGGCAATAATCTCCTAATGCATCCTGCTTTTTTTGCAGCGTGCTATTTACCCAAGAGTGACATCACGCGCTCAAACACTTTCTTCTTATTGGGCATAAACTCCTCTTCGAGCGTTGGCGCCATCGGCGGCGGGCAATCATAAGCTGCGACTAATTCAATCGGTGCATCAAGGTAATCGAAAGCACGCTTCTGTATCTCGAACACGATGTGCTCACCATAACAGCCGGTCCCTGGCGCCTGGCAGACAACAACCGCATGATTGGTTTTTTTCACCGATTCAATAATAGTGTCGACGTCCAGAGGGATTAGACTTCTTACGTCTATTACGTCTGCGGAGATACCTTTTTCAGCAAGCATTTCGGCAGCTTCGCAGGCAATCTTTGCCATGTACGAGTAGGCAAGTATAGTGACATCGCCGCCCTCCGCTCGAACGGCAGCCTTTCCGAACGGAACCAGGTACTCACCTTCAGGCACTTCGCCGCGGTCTCCATATAGCAATTGATGCTCGAGAAATATCACAGGATTGTCATCGCGAATGGCCGTCTTAAGCAGGCCCTTGGCGTCGTGGGCCGTTGACGGTGCAACAACTTTCAATCCGGGCAGGTGCGTCGCGATAGCTTCGAGGCTCTGCGAATGCTGGCCCGCGTAGCCTTTGCCCCCGCCGATTGCAATACGGCAGACCATCGGGATTTTGGCCTTGCCGCCGAACATATATTTATTCTTGGCCGCCTGGTTGCCCAACTGGTCCATGCTCATCAGGATAAAATCTATATACATCAGCTCGACAACAGGTCTCATCCCGGTCATGGCCATTCCCACCGCCGAGCCGCAAATGGTGGCCTCACTGACACCCGTGTTGAAGACCCTGTGCCTGCCGAAGATCTCAATAAGGCCGGCCGTTACCGCAAAGGCGCCGCCGTACTCGGCCACATCCTCACCATACACAACGACGCGCTTGTCGCGAATCATCTCCTCGATCAGCGCCTCAAGAATCGCGCGCCGGTGCGGCATACGCCGCTGACCATCGCGATAATTCTTTATCTGGATCTGATCGTAATCGGTCGTTCTGTACTCGGCCGGCACGTTGTCGCTGGTACTATCCGAATAAAGGCCTTCGCAGACAGTCTCGGGCGCGGGATACTCGCTCCTGGCCGCGGCAACAGCAATCTTTTCCATCTGCTCGTGGTAGTCGTGCTCCATCTGCTCGACCTGCTCGGGTCCCATCAGACCGCTGCGGACTATTTGCTGCTTCATTCGTCCTAAGGCATCCTCGCACATCCAGGCCTCGATTTCATCCTTCGTGCGGTACGCATTCTGGTCGCTCAACGAATGACCCTTGTAACGATAAGTAACGGCTTCCAGCAGCACCGGGCCATCGCCCTTTCGACAAATCTCCGTCGCCCGCAGCACGGCATCACGCATTGCCAGAACGTCCATGCCGTTCACAACCTCGGCGTGCATACCGTTATCCTTGTAAGCCCATCCCCGCCGCGCAAGAAAATCCACACCCGTCACTTCGCCATAGCATCGGCCGCTCATCCCGAATTGATTATTCTCAATCAGGAAAATCACCGGAACGCCCTTGTTGAACTGGCTCATCGAGGCCATGTTCAGCGACTCGCCGAACACGCCGTTGTTCGCCGCGCCGTCGCCGAAAAAGCACAGAACCACCTTGTCCCCGCCTTGCAGCATGACGGACATCCCCGCACCCGTTGCGATGGGAATGCTGCCGCCCACGATGGCGTTTGCGCCAAGATGGCCCACATTGAAATCAGCGATGTGCATTCCGCCCCCCCGGCCCCGGCAGTAACCCTCCTCCTTGCCCATGAACTCCGCCATCGTCCGGTAGAGGTGCACTTCGAGGGCCTTCTCGAACAAATCACTCTTGTCACTGACGAAGCTCACCTGATCAATGAAAGCCTGCAATTGCGCATCGCTCATCGCCTTGAGCGCGTATGCCTCCTTGGCAATGCTGTGCCCGTGGCCTCGATGCGAGCTGGTTATGTAATCATCGGCGCGAAGGGCGGCGTTGGCCCCCACCGCTACCGCCTCCTGACCTATGGAAAGATGCGTCGCGCCGGAGAATTTATAGCCCTCGTGGGGCACGAGGTCGCCGCTGCGCAGCCTTACGATGGTCTCCTCGAACGCACGGTTGTACAGCATCAGACGAAGCATGAAAATGGCGTCATCCTGGGTCAATCCGGCGGCCAGCTCGTCGTCGAGCGATTTTGTATAAGCGAAACACGGCACCTGACCGAAGGTCAACTGCCGCGGTGTAAAGTCAGGCTTGTAAACGACACTTCTCACTACGATAACTCTCCAATCGACTATCAAAGAGACGCTGCAAGGGACCCTATGGTCGCCAAAGGCCCCTTCTTTCGGCCTTTTTGGGGCGTCATTCGCCCGCCGACCAACTCGAAAACGAGCCGATTGTAAGGAAATAGCAAAATTTGTCAACTGGGCCCAATGTGCAATTGCATAGCTTCGATGATTTACGTATGATTGGCCTGAACATGAAAATACACACGTTCTTTAATGGAGTTGTTCTGCGATGTATGACGTAGCTGTGATAGGTTCAGGGCCCGGCGGCTATGTAGCCGCGCTGCGGGCGGCAATGCGAGGGGCAAAAACCTGCTGTATCGAAAAAGATAAACTCGGCGGCGCCTGCCTCAACGTGGGCTGCATCCCCACCAAGGCAATGCTCTACGCCAGCAGTATTTACTGGCGCCTGCACCATTTGGATAAGCTCGGCATTTCCGTCGGCAAGCCGCAAATCGATGCGGGCGTCTTTCTGAATAGAAGCGCCGCAGTAGTCAAGGGACTCAGAGACGGCGTGGCGTTTCTACTCAAGAAGCGCAACGTGGACGTTGTCACCGGTCGGGCCAAACTTGCCGGCAACAAAAAGATATCGGTGGAAACCAGCAATGGAACCGACGAGATTGAAGCCCGGAACATTATTGTCGCCACCGGCTCGCGGCCGATCCGTCCGGATTTTCTTCCGTGGGAGTCCGAGCGTCTGATGACAACCGACGAGGCCACCACGGCCGACGCCCTGCCCCGGAGCGTTCTTATCCTCGGCGGCGGCGTCATCGGCTGTGAATTCGCCGCAATATATTCCGAGTTAGGCATACCAACCACAATTGTGGAAATGCTCGAGCGTCTCGTCCCCACACTCGATAAGGAAATCTCCAAGGCGATAACCGCCGCCCTGCAGCAGCGGAACGTCACTATCATCACAGGAACAAGAATCGAATCCGTCGCCGCCGGCCAGCGCAGTGTCACCGCCAAAGTCAGCAATGGCAACACCGTCGAAGCGGAGAAGCTGCTGGTTGCGGCAGGCAGAAAAGCCAACAGCGAGAACCTGGGCCTCGAAGAATTGGGCGTGCAGCTCGAAAATGGCGTTATCAAAGTGGACGACCGTTGCCGGACCAACGTCGAAGGCATTTATGCAATCGGCGACGTTGCCGAACTGCGTCAATATGCGCATTTGGCGAGCCGGATGGGAATAATCGCAGCCGACAATGCCGCCGGCCACCCGGCGAGCGACGACCGCACCATCGTCCCCATCGGCGTCTATACGCATCCTGAGATTGGCTGCGTCGGACTCTCCGAGGAGCAGGCGCGCGAGAAACACAAAAACGTCCATGTCGTCCGATTCAACTACTCAGCGAGCGGAATGGCCCGCGCCTGCGACCAAACGGCCGGCGGCGTCAAGCTTATAGCCGACAGGGAATTGGGCGCCATTTACGGCGCTGTCGTAATTGGCCCGCACGCCACCGATGTTATTCAGGAGATAACGCTGGCGATGCGCAACGAGCTGACCGTTGAGGAAATCGCCCACACCATCCATCCGCACCCCACGTTTGTCGAAGCCGTGCACGAGGCCGCTGAAGGCTGGATGGGTCTTCCGCTCCATACGATTATCTGATAGCCGCCACGCCCGGCTCTTGTCTTGCAGTCCCAACCATTCGGGCGAGCGAATCCACCACAATAGCAAATCGTAGATTGTAAAATGGTAAACCAACGATGTGCCGGCTGGACAAAAGAATGGGATAAAATCAACGAAAGCAGCGGGGGATTGCTCACGCTCTTAATTCTTCCGGCTGAGAGTTGTTATGATATACGCGCACAGCATTAGCGATAATGCGGCTATAGTTATTATCCAGAATGTTGATTTGCTACCTGACGCTATCTTTCTGTCCAGAGTTTCATCCTGCGATTGATTCACGCCGATTGCACTAACTTTATTGCCATCTTGAGTGGCCGCGGCATCCAGCTCTTCATGCCTGTTTTCTTTTGTATCTTGTACAGTGCTATCGAGTTTCAACGGGTTTACCAATATATCAAGGAGGTATTTGTCCGACACAGAACCCTTACCAACAGTATACGTAAAAGGTTCTCTCGGGTTGTTTCTGAAGTCACGCACGCTCGTGCCCTTCGGAGGTTGCCTGCGCAGTTTATTTCTGAGCTTGTCCAACAGCTCTTGATCCACTTTAGGTTGAAATTGCGAGTCCTGGTCTTAACTGTCTTTATATTACCTACCAGAGAATAAACAGCTTCCTCTGCCACTGGTGCGCCCGCAGTTGATTTTGTACCGGTCGATGTAAAAAGGTAAGTCGGTTGTGGCAGTCCTGTTGGCGTAAATGAAGCTGACCGAACAAGGTATCCTGCATCAGGATCAAGCCTCAGCTTCCATACTCCTTGCTCAATCTTATCCGCATGAGAACCGTGTGCTTCAATGTTGATAAATCCATCCTGGTCTTGTTCTGCTTTAACTATTTTGTCAAGGTGATCTGCGAAGCCTCGACCACACGACCACAGAACCCTCTTGAATAGCACAAACTTCACTGAATCATCTGCCCGCCTGAGTTCAAGAGTGGGCGCCCCCTCCGTTTCTGTAACAGTTCCTTCAGGACTAACAGACAATAATATCCGTTCATCGTGGTAAGCCTGAAAATCGCTTTCTATCAAGGCGCTGCTTCGAGTTGGTCGCCATATCAAATAATTACCACTCTTGCCATCAACGGGATTAAATGGATTATTCACAACGTAGGCGGGTGGCGAGATATAGAATATTTCCGATGTCCAGCCTATGCTGCTTCCATCTGTTGTCAAGGTTGTCTGTATAAAGGTAGCTTGATTTGGCTCAGGCCAGTTCGAATGGCAGTTCGAGTCAAGGTTTATTGTGGCCGCGTGCAAAAACACCTTGTCCAAAGAACGCAGTTGCTCCAGCACCTCAGGTCCGTCTATTTCTGCACCGGTCAATCGAGAGGCGGTAACAATGGCGCAAGCCAATGCCATGTATCCCATATAATGTAAGTAGTGTGCTCTCATATTTGTCAGGAGCTATTCTACCGCGCCGAGCCTCCATTCTCAAGCAAAAAGCGGCACAATCCTGGCGCCAGGCCGGTGCCGACAAATATGCGTCAAAGCCGTCAATCACTCTTGCTGGGGCGATATTATCCTCAACATCCTGGCCAAAAACAAAAAGAGATATTGAATATCAAAGACCAAACTACGAGGTAACGTTCTACTTAGCGCCAAGGCGTTACCGCCGTCTCCTGCAAAGGATTCTTAGCTGGTCGTTCTATTCCACTTCTCTCTCGAATATCAATTCCACATACTTGGCCATACCATACACACCAAAAGAGGGGGCAAAGACCTGCACCAGCCGCCACCCATCTCGTGCATGCTCGTGGACGATGCCCTGATATTCCTCCTTCACCTTCCTTCTGGCTCCCAGCCAACATTCTCCTATTCGCACGAACTTGTATTCGTATTTCTGCTGCATCCTTTTGCTCCGCCAACTATTCTCTATATAGTATTCGCAAATCCCAGTTCTATCTGACCATAACCTGCCCCGAGTCGGGTACGAGTGTCTGGCCTGTTATTGTGCGGGCCCTATCCGAGCACAGGAACACGACCGCGGCCGCCACGTCTTTGCCGGTTATCTCGCGATTGAGGGCGGTCTTGCCGACATAGTAGTCGATGACCTCATCCGGCTTTATGCCGTACTTGCGGGCGCAGGTCTTCATGTATTCAGCATTCCAGATTTTCGAGCCTTCGAATACGTTGCCGGGAGCGACGCTGTTGACGCGGATGCCGTATTGGCCGAGTTCGAGCGCCCAGCCGCGGGCAATGTGAATTTCCCCCGCCTTGGTTGCGTTGTAGGCGGTATTGTCTTTGCTGGCCTCGAGGCCCGATTTGGAGCTGAGATTTATAATGTTACCGCCCATGCCCTGGCGAATCATGATGCGTGCGGCCTCTCTGCCCATGAGGAAATAGCCGGTGAGATTGACCTCCAGAGCGGCGCGCCACTTATCCACGGGCATATCGACGAGCGGCCCCGCCGGCGCAATTCCAGCGGCATTGACGAGAATATCGAGCCCGCCCCACTCTTCCAACACCGCCGCGAATGCTCCGCTCACATCCGCCTCTTTAGTGACATCGCACCGAATCGGTATCACCTGGGCTTCCGGCAGGTCTTTTTTGATGAACCCCACCGTACCTTCAGCGGCCTTTGCGTCAATGTCCACCAGGCCCACGGTTGCGCCGGCCTGCGCCAGCCCAATGGCGATGCTTCTACCCAAGCCGCTGCCGGCGCCGGTGACAACCGCGATGCGGTCTTTCAGCTCACCGTTGCTTGTGCCGCCGGCAACTTTAGCGCGAAAGGCCTCCGCCTCCCACTCGTTGATGAAATTCTGCTGGCGATTATTCAAGCTGAAAATCCCGCCCATCCGGTGCGCATTGGCGCGGGCCAGGAACGAGCATTCGGTAATATCTCTGATGGTGGGCGCGATCTTCTTCGTTCCGGCGGCAAAAAGTCCCACACCCTTGACCAAAAATGCGACAGAGGCCCTGCCGCCTTTTTCTATCTGCCGGCGCAGTTTAGCTGCTATTTGCTTCGAGTCACACCTATCGACCCACATCGCCGGCCCGCTCGCATACAAAAGCTCATCGGGCGTCAAAGGCGGCGCCGACAGCATTTTCCGGGCATCTGTTTCTCTCCAGAAGCCGGTGATCACATCGTTGCAGTAATAGCTTATCGCAGCATACCGGCCCGTCGCTTCGAAAAAGGCCCTGCGCAGACACAGCTTTGTATCGGCGATGGTTTCTTCACTTGGCCGTTTGATTGTTACAGCCTTTGGCTGCCTGAGTTTGCTGAGGCACAGACCGATTACTTTGCGCACCAGCCGAAGCGCGGCATCGGGACTATTGGCCGAGACAAGAAGCCCGTGCTTCTCGAAAATAATAATGGCGGGCTTGCGCCTGTACTGCTGCTCGTATTGGCCAACCAGCCGAGCGACCTTCCCGGCGAGCGTGAAACCGGGGTCCGTGTAAGGCACCCACAAAGGCGGAAGCTTCTCGCCGGCAAAGAGCTTTTCCATCTCGGCCCGGCCGTTTGTGGCGCAGGCGTACGACAGCACCGCGACCGGGTGCAGATGAATCACGCACTTATCGAGAAAGGCGTGCAGATGCGCCTCGACGGAGGGCCGGACCTCGCCGGTGACTTCATCATCGCACGCGAGTTGCAGGCGGTTGACTATCTCGATCTCACGGGCGTACGTGCCGAGCTTTGCTATCGACTTATCGCTTATGATTGCGAGGACTGAATCCAGGCGGATTCTCCTCCAGCCTGCTTTTGGACTCATATCTTTGAGGGCGGTGCCGCTTGCCTTTATATACATGTAGCGGCCGTCCCCTGTTTTGACGGAGGTGTTTCCGCCGCCGCCCTGAACAAGCAAGCTGTCTTTTCCGACGGCGTGCGATATGCGAATCAACTGCGAAAGGGCCTTATCCATTGTCACCTCATTCCTGTTTATGTCACCTTATCAATGGTTTCAGAATGTTCACCTACCGCGGCGTCGCGTCGGGCAGGCCGCCGTCCACCGGAATCGTGGCGCCGGTTGTGGGCGTCTGGCGCGTTGCAAAAAAGAGCACGGCGTTGGCGACGTGCCGACCTGTCACCTTTGCCTTGAGAAGGTTTCGGCTCTGATAATACTCTTCGAGCTGTCTCTCGTCGAGCCCACGTGCCTTCATCCTGCCGGGCCCTATTTCCTGCCACAAGCCTGATTTGTACCGACCTTCGGAAAATACCGCATCGGGGGCGACCATATTTACGCGCACGCCGTATTGTGCCAGCTCTATACTTGCAATTCGGCCCAACTGATGGCAGGCGGCTTTGGTGGCGCTGTAGGCCCCGAAGCCAGCGCCGGGGCTGGGGACATTCTTCGTGGAGATTACGATGATGTCGCCGCCGATGCCCTGGAGGATGAAATGCCGGCCGGCCTCCGCCAGCGTCAGAAGAGCCCCCTCGACATTGACCTTTTCGAGTCTGCGAAAGTCCTCAAGGTCCATATCCTTGAGATGAGAAACCGTGGCAATGCCGGCATTGACAACGACAATATCGATTCCGCCCCAGGTCTGGATTACAGTTTCAAAGCCCCGGGCCACAGACTCCCGGTCGGTGACATCGATAAGAACGCCTGCGACGCGCTCGGGCGCGATTTGCTTCAGATCGCCCGCCAAACGGTCGAGTTTCTCGCGTTCGAAGTCGCTGGCCGCAAGGTGACAGCCATTCTCCAGGAGGCCCCGACAGATTGCGAAGCCGATAGCCCCACCGGCGCCGGTCACCATTGCAACCTTGTTCTTGAGGGGCACATCCGAGTCATCGTCGGTTCGGCTCACGTAGAGAATTCCAAGGTCACGAAGACATACAATTTCGGGCTTCGCGTGGTACTGCGCGTGATAGGCCGAAATAGCGTCACCGAATTGCTTTCGCAGATTATCAGGCTCGGCGTCACCGGCAGGAAACTGCAAAAAAAGGGGCGGCGTCTTGCCTTTGGTGAGCGGTGGGGGATACGGCCCGCTTTGCTCTTTTTCAGCAGAGGCGGCGAAATCCATGGCTTCTTCAGAGGTCAACGATTTCAAGATGACGGGCCGATAGGGGACATCGGGATTGTCCGTTCGGTCGGCCAGCAGGCCGCGCAGAATCGGCGCTATACGAGTCAATTGTTTTGGATATTCGTGCTGTGATGCGCTACCGGTCATTTCTTCTCTTCATTCAACAAGGCGGCCAAATCTCGATTTCATCCACTCAAGGACCTCCTGAGCCGCTTGTCTTGCTTCGGCAGCGCTATCGATTGTCAAAGTTAATTCATCCCCGGGATAGCGAATCTCCACTGAGTATGGATTGAGCACGGCAAGTGTCTCTCGCAACGATTCGGCAGGGCCGTCATATTCAACAACTCTGTCCAAGATAACAAACAAGTTATGTGTTATCGGAAATTCGCATCCGTGCGCGACAAGGAAACCCTTGAGAAGTTTTTCAGCGGCCTGCTGGCAGTGAAAGCAGACCGTATCATAAGGCACTTTATCAGCGGCAAGATTATTGTCGGCATCTAACAGATCATTTCGAGCCTTATCGAACCATCGCCTGGCATATTCAAGCCTTTTATCCATACAGCTTTTTTCCCTCCCGCATTACGGTGGAGATAAATGAAAGCTCGAATTGGCTTTCTTCCTCGACCTCCTTGGGAGTATAAACCAAAATATCCATCGGAAAAGGATATGGTTTGAACATTAGGTGCAGTTCGCGGCTACGTTTGTATCTTGGCAAATCACTTTCGGCAATCACCAGCAGGTCAACATCGCTATGTTTGCCGGGCTGGTTTCGGGCGTATGAGCCGAAAAGAATCACTGCCGTTGCATTGACTCGTTCACCAATCCTTCTGGCAACATTTTCAATTTGATTAAAACTGACCATAACTTTCAGAATTCTAATAATAATCTTATCGTATTGTCAAGTTTTTGCCGCCAAGGCGCCAAGACGCCAAGATTCATGTTTATACCTAATCCGCGTCAATCCGTGAGATTTGTGTTTAATCCTTGGTTTCTTCCTTTTTGAGGGTGTTGTACAATTCCAAAGCTTCTTTAGGTTTGGCATTTTCGTGGACAACCTTGCGAATTGCCTGCATCATGCCTTTTGGGCAGTCGCTCTGAAAGATGTTTCGGCCCATATCCACGCCGGAGGCGCCTTCCTGAACCGCTTTGTAGGCCATCGCCAGCGCATCCAGTTCCGGGATTTTCTTGCCTCCGGCCATTACAATGGGGACCGGACACGAAGCCGTAACCGTCTCGAACCCGTCTTCGATGTAGTAGGTCTTCACGAACTGGGCGCCGAGTTCTGCACAGATTCTGCAGGCCAGGCGGAAATATCTGGCGTCGCGGACCATGTCCTTGCCCACCGCCGTCACGGCCATGGTGGGGATACCGTAGCGCAGGCCCATATCCACCAGCCTGGTCATGTTATGGACCGAGCGCGTTTCAAACTGACCGCCTATAAAGACCTGGAGAGTGATTGCCGCGGCGTTGATGCGAATGGCGTCCTCAATATCCACGGCCAGTTGCTCATCCGACAGCTCCTTGAGGATGCTCGGGCCGCCGCTACACCGCAGGACAATGGGCTTGGTCAGGGTCGGCGGCACGCTGGTTCGCAGGATTCCGCGGGTGAGCATAATGGCGTCGGCATAGTACATCAGCGGAACAATCGTCAGGTCGATTCGTTCCAGACCTGTCGTCGGTCCCTGAAAATAGCCGTGGTCGATGGCGAACATCACGGTCCGGCCGGTCGCGGGATTGAATATACGCGACAGGCGGTTCTTCATCCCCCAATCCAAAGAGCCAGCGCCCCTGAGGAAAAATCCCGGCGTTTCCATCGGAACGCCTTCGTAAAACTTTTTTGTTTCCTTCGCAGAGTCTACATCAGGCATATTTGGCACCCTTTCTATTGTCTTGGCGACATTCAGTTGTCCTCACGGCTGTGTATGATCATATAGTAATGGCTGCCTTGCCGCAAGGCCACAGTTGCAAACGCCGTAGAAGGCTCCTTCCTGACATTATTGCAGGGTGCCAGGGCAAACAGGCTGCTCCATAATGTTGCGATTCACGACAGTCGCTTAAAGCAATATCGCCTGTGTGCCCACTTGTATGACCGGCAGACTGGCCGACTCATGCTCGCAGGAGAAGACTCGGACCTGCGACCATGGGTGTCACTGCCTTCTCGGGTACTCAAAGAAGTTCGTTTGGGCTACGACCGGCCAGTCATCCACCCATATAAGGTCTCGCACCTCCAATCTCGCTCTGCCCTGGTCGTGGCTGTCGTAAAAGTGGAAAGCAAAGGCAAACCTGCCGTGGTCGTGCCGATACACCGATGCATGGCCCGGCCCAATGAAGCGACCTTCCGACTTGATTACAAGACTGCCCCCTTCGTCCACCATATCCCTGCCTGCCTTGTCGAGATACGGTCCGGTGGCAGAGCTGGAGCGTCCGACCCTGATGTTGTAACTGCTTTCCACACCCCGGCAGCATCCGCCCCAGTCCACGAACAGGTAGTAATAACCGTTACTCGGATGTCTGTATACATAAGGAGCTTCGATGTAATCGACTTCGATGTCCCGGTATGCGACGCGATGGTATGCATCATTGTCCTGGGACCAGCCCCGAGCGGCCTTTGGCGAGAGATGTCCTGTTCGACGGTCAAGCTCGACAATCCAGATGCCGCTTGTGCCCGAGCCAAAAGCCATGAAGAGGTTGCCTTTGTCATCGGAGAATACAGCGGGGTCGATTGCCACCGGGCACTGGACATCTTTTTCTCTGCAGGCAGGCATCAGCAGAACCACTCCGTCATCTTTCCACCTGAGGTTGGGCGCGTTGCCGAGAGCCACTGCGCGTCCGATTGCCGAGGCCGAATCATTTTCGGCCTCAAATGAGTAATACATCACCCATTTGAACGGCACATCCGGAGCCCAGAATCCCCCGTCATTTGGCACGAGCTCATCCCACCACGCGGGCTTATCGCTGCCGGTAAAGAGGACGTCGGCGAGGCGCCAGGTTCGGGTCTGGTTGTCGCGATACCATGCGTTGATGCCGAGGCCGGCGATCTCTTGGCCCGACTCATAGTCCTTGCGACAGCCTGTGCTAAAAACCATAAAGCGGCCGTTCTCGAATTGCAGCGCCGAAGGGTCATGTATCCACGGGCCAAATTCTGATACACTCCGGACCAGTTCGGCTTTATCCGGTTCAATGCTTGCAGGTCCCGGGCCTCCATCTTGTCCTTTGCCACCTGTTGACGACAGGCAGCCGGATAAAGTTGTTGCGAAAAAAATCAGAACAACCAGCTTTGCAAAGTGCCTTATTTTCATGTCGTCTATGTCTTCCGCGACCCAAAGCCCTTACTTTCTGGTTTTCGAACGGCTCCTATGTTACACTGCCCGCCTGTTTTCTGCAAGCGGATCTCCTTTCAAGGCGAAGCAGTCTGCATTCGGCAAATAAGACGTTTGATATCTTGCGGTCGGCGGCTACAATGGGCCATGTCTTGGGGTTCAGGGCGCCGGTCGGCGGGCGAGTCGGGCCCTGGCAAGAATGAGTGAAAGGTGACAGCAGAAAGTTTTGCAATGCGAGAGGACGTAACGCGTCGTGAATTTGTGCAAAAGGCCGGGATTGTGGCGGCCTCGGTGCTGCTTTCGCGGCTGGGCGGGTGCGGCGGACGGGCATATTCACAGCGCGGCAAACAGACGGTGGACGAACTCTACCGCGAGAAGTATCGCCCACAGTTTCACTTCACGGCGCAAAAGAACTGGATAAACGACCCGAACGGCCTTGTCTATTACAAAGGGGAGTATCACCTGTTCTTTCAGCACAACCCCTTCGGCATCAAGTGGGGCAACATGACATGGGGACACGCGGTAAGCAAGGACCTAATCCACTGGCAGCAACTGCCAAATGCGATTGAGCCGGATGAACTGGGCACCATCTTTTCGGGCTCGGCGGTCGTCGACTGGAAGAACACCTCCGGCTTTCAGACGGGCAAAGAGAATGTCCTTGTGGCTTTCTACACGTCCGCCGGCAAGCACGCGCCGGTCCCGCGGCCATTCACCCAGAGCATCGCTTACAGTAACGACCGGGGCCGAACCTGGGTCAAGTATGAGAACAATCCTGTGATAGGCCACATCCGCGCCGAGAACCGCGACCCGAAAGTCATCTGGCATGAGCCGACACAGATGTGGATTATGGCGCTGTACCTCGACGCCGATGATTTTCTCCTGTTGTCTTCGAAGGACATCAGGAACTGGACGCCGCTGCAGGAGATTAAGCTGACGGGCAGCGACGAGTGCCCCGATTTCTTCGAGCTGCCGGTGGATGGAGACGCGGGCAACACGCGATGGGTATTCTGGGGCGGAGACGGCAAATACATGCTGGGAACCTTCGATGGACGGAAGTTTACGCCGGAGACGGATGCAATTCAATCTAAAGTGGGGTACTTCAGCGCCGCGCAGACGTGGAGTGATATCCCATCTTCCGATGGTCGGCGAATCCAGATAGGCTGGACCAAGGGGGACTTTCCCGGCATGGGATTCAATCAGCAGTTCTCGATTCCGTGCGAGCTTTCGCTGCGCACGTTCGACGAGGGGATTCGCCTTTGCCGTGTGCCGGTGCGTGAAATCGAGAAGCTGCGGGTAGAAAGATATAGCATGCCGCCCGCCACGCTCGAGTTAGGCAGAGGCGTTTTGTCCGGCATATCGGGAGAATTGCTGGAGGTGCGGTCGGAAATCGATCTCGGGGACACCGAAGAGGTGGTCTTTGTGCTTCGGGGGACCCCTGTTGTTTACTTCGCGAAGGATAAGGCGCTTTTCTGCAGGGACCGCAAAGCCGAGTTGCGGCCGGTCAATAACAGGATTAAGCTGCATATCCTGGTTGACCGCACCTGCATCGAAATCTTCGCCAACGAAGGCCGGGCGTCGATGTTCCTGTCATTTCCGCTCGATACCAACGACACCTCGGTGGAGCTGTTCGCTCGCTGGGGACGGGCCAGGGTCGAAAGACTTGACATCTGGAAATTGAAATCAATCTGGACATGAACGAGATTGGAAAAAAAGGAGGAACTGCAATGTCTGACCGTGCGACTTGGGGTGGAAGCCCGTGCCTCCGGGCGGACAGAGCGGCAAAAGCCCTCGTGACGCCAGAGAATGGTTGCAATCCCGGCTCGGTTCTGATATCCTGTTGGAATTGAAGACGTGTCCGGGTGTTGTCAGTGGTCTACGAAGAGAACGAGTCATAAATGAAGGATTCTGTTGTCCGATTTCCCGTAAAACGTGTGATGTTCGGCATTGCCAATTCTCGTCTCATTGTTTCACGTGTTTTTGGCGCTGCAATCTTATTGGTGCTGCTTTTTACAGGTCATTCGTTCAGTCAGCAAGGTGTAATCGATCTGCTGCTGGAGGTAAGCGGACTGTTTCTGCTTTCGATATGCAGCCTTGGGCGGCTGTGGGCGTTAATGTATATAAGCGGCAATAAGAAGCGTGAACTCGTCACCTGTGGGCCGTATTCGGTAGTTCGTCATCCGTTGTATCTTTCCAGCCTGATAGGGGCGATGGGAATCGGTCTGGGCTCGGAGAACCTGTTGGTTCTATCCTTGATAGTAGTATTCTATTTGTTCTACTATCCTTTTACCATACTCGCGGAAGAAAGGAAGCTGACCGATAGGTTTGGACAGGCATACCTCGAATATATGAGAAGTACGCCGAGGTTCCTGCCCAAATTCTCCCTATATAAGGAACCTGAGACTTATCAGGTAAAAGCTGCCTGTTTTGTACGCAACTTTGTGGACGGGATGTGGTTTATTTGGATATTCATGCTCATGCACGCTATTGAGATGCTCCAGTACCTGGGCTACTTGCCCGTACTGTTGAGGGTGCCTTAGTTTGCTGAGCGGCCTGCTGTTAGCGAGCGGCAGGTGGTGGTCCGTATCCTTTCTAAGAGCATCCTGATAACCTATATGGAATTGTCATGTTGAGCGAAGCGAAACATCTGGCCGCCGAATGTGAAGAGGGCCCATCTGTGGTCTTGAGATTCTTCGCTGCGCTCAGAATGACAACGACTCTCTGGTTTGCACGGGTTATGCGGATAGGCTCTAAGCTCGACTTTTGCCAATTTTTAGGCTATTGAACGATGGATAGCAGATTCATTATACCAGCAAACGGACTCCTGCCGATGCTTATTATTGTTTACGACAATAAGTTCGGAAAGGAGTCCATTATGCTTACTATTCCA
>DATKZT010000093.1:0-11628 GCA_035527845.1 Sedimentisphaerales bacterium
ATAAGATATGTGGAGGGGCACAGATGAAAGGATAGCTTGTGTTTGCACACCGGGCGAGGGGGTTGGGTAAATACAACCACCAGCCGGGCCGGTGGTGAGGGGGCGGCGTTGGGGAAATGAGGAGAGCGATAAAGAAGGAGAGGAAGTAAGATGCCGGATAGGGATGTCAAAACAATACAGGATTTGATTTATTATCAGTATGCGAAGGTAATTGCGCGGCGGGCGTTTGGTGCGGCCGACGGGAAGGAGGCAAAGAAGCAGCATTACGGGTTCGTTAAAAAGACGTTCAGGGAATTGAAGAGCGGGGCCAAGTTGTGGTCGGAGATAACGCGGGAGGACTGGCAGTTTGTTGAGGCGGAGAAGAAGTGCATATATTGCGGAAGCGAAAACGAACTGCACAGAGAGCATATTGTGCCGAAGTCGCTGCGGATTCGGCCTGAGTGCGAGACGTGCGATGTGATACAGGGGATACATAACCAGATATGGGCATGCAGCATTTGCAATTCGGCAAAGGGGACGAAGGGGCTGTATGAGTTCTTCAGAGAGAAGTGTGCGGGTGAGAGAAAGTACTATGATATGATCCCGCCTTTGGTGGAAAAGAAGTATCTGAAGACGATAATTAACTGCCACGGATGTGCCGGGAGCCTGGATAAGGGGGACCTGGACGGTGACGGAGAGATAACGGTGCTGGATATTGATCACGTTCTACGCTGAGGGATAAGAATGTGGGATTTGGGCAATGTTCATTGGGTCGGCGGGGCGGCGACGATTGACCGGGCGCGCACGATTCTGGGTGATTGAAGCAGGCTGCGCTGAACTTCGTGAATTGTCGTATATACTCAGTAGAAGGGATTCCTCGGCTCGCCCTTCGGGCTCGCAATGACATTGTCGTTGATGCTCTTAGAGATTAACGGGGATGTTTCTTTCGGCGAGGTACTCCTTCATTTGTTTTATGGTATAGGTTCCGTAATGTGCGATTGAGGCGACCAGGACGGCGTCGGCGTGGGCTTCGACGATGGCTTGGTAGAGATGCTCAAGGGTTCCAGCACCACCGGAGGCAATGACGGGGAGGCTGACGGCGTCGGCGATGGCGCGGGTCATTGGTATGTCATAGCCGGCCTGTGTTCCATCGGCGTCCATGCTGGTTGGCAGGATTGCGCCGGCGCCGAGGTCTTCGACCTTTTTGGCCCATTCGACGGCGTCGATACCGGCGGGTTTTGTGCCGCCGCTGACCATGACTTCGAAGCCGGAGGGCAGGTCGGCGTTTTGCCTGGTGTCTATGGCAATGGTGATTTTTTCGGAGCCGAAGTTGTCGGCCGCCTGTTTGACGAGGTCGGGGTTGCGGACGGCGGCGGTGTTAATGGAGACTTTTGAGACGCCGAGGTCGAGTAATTCCTGGATGCGCTGAATGCTGTTGATGCCGCCGCCGACGGTGAGCGGGACGGTGCATCGCTCGACGGTCCTTTTTACGGCGTCGAGGAAGGTCTTTCTGTTTTCGAGTGTGGCGGTAATATCGAGAAAGACCAGCTCGTCGGCGCCGGCGGCGCTGTAGGCGGCGGCGTTCTCAGCGGGGTCGCCCACGTCTTTTAGCTGGACGAAGTTGATGCCTTTTACGAGTCGGCCGTCTTTGGTATCGAGGCAGGGGATGATTCTTCTGTAATCCATTTCATTTTGTCTCCAAAATCGGCAGCGATTACCTTGTGTACTGCGAGTTCGTGGGTCAGAACCTGCGGTAAAAACCCCAGGCTAAATAAAGCCCGAACATTGTTCAGCGTGGGAGCATATCATATTTCGCGGATTGGGGCGAGAAAAAAGTTGACAAAATGCGCCGGCTCGCTTAGTTTGCGGGCAAATTGGGGTGTAATAGCATTGTCAACATTATTGGGGGTAGAAGTCATGGCAAAGTCATCTATGCCGCATCCTGGTCACGATAGGCATCTGTGTTACCTGAACAATCTTGGCTACCAGGTGAGCAACCCGAATGAGTACAAGGAGCTGGTAAGGGACGGCAAGTATCTCTGCAAGGTTTGCGGCCGCGTGGCGGCGGACGAGAAGAACCTTTGCAAGCCTGTCAAGCTGTAGGCGAACGGTTGCATTGGCCTGGGTTGAGCCGACACAAGGCTGGCCTGCTTAATGCGCTCGGTCCAATGTGTTCGCAACATGGGGTATCTTAGGGCTGGCGTTAGGGACATCCGGCAGTCATTCGCGTACGAATTGTCTAACCTCGACGTGGCCTCTTATGGATTTGGTCTTCGTGGAGAGGCCTGCGGACTCTGACTACTTGATATCGCGCCAGTTTGCGGGCTGGTGGTTCAGTTCGAGGATTTCGGCCCGGGTGATGAGCCAGGATTTGTCGGGCTGTTTTTGCAGGTGCAGTTCCATTTTTGTCACGAGGGACCGCATGTAAGATTGATAGATGTAGCTTTGGGGTTCGAACCTCGTTATCACGGTGAAGGTGGCGGCGGCGTTTGGCGGTGAGACATCCACCTTGAGGTCCCATTTCTTGTTCTTCTCGACGAGGGGCCGGGACAGCATCATTCGGCAGTATCGCATGAGGTCTTCCTTGGTGTTGTGAGCGGAGTCAGTATAGTCGGGTGCGATGATGGCATCGACGGCGTCGGCGCTTTCTTCCTCGACGGCCTTCATGCCGGTTTTGAGCAGTGCATTGATTTTCTCGGGGTCGGTTTTGACCAGGAAGTCGCCCGCGAGCCCGACGACCGCGATGATCAGGGGAATCAGGAAGTGGGTCCAGCGTTTTCTTTCGGGGAAGAGCCAGTGGTAAACGGATATGACGAGGGAGACGATGACGGCGACGAGCAGGATTGTCCAGGGCTGTTCGAAGATGTTGAACATTGTGTTTCTCCTTATGGCCGTCAGTTCCTGAGAGACTGTATAGGCGAAGGAATTCTTCCCTTTCGGTTAATGAATTTTGCGGCGGCGGCCTTTGGCACTTTCATTACCGGGGCGGAGCCGAGGAGGCCTCCGAAGTGAACGATGTCACCCGCTTTTTTGCCGGGGACGGGGATAACTCGTACGCTGGTGGTCTTATTGTTTACGACGCCGATGGAGAGTTCGTCGGCGATGATTGCGGATAGGACTTCGGCGGGGGTGTCACCGGGGACGGCGAACATATCGAGGCCGACCGAGCAGACGCCGGTGAGTGCTTCGAGCTTTTCGAGGGAGAGTGTTCCGGCCCGGACGGCGCGAATCATTCCGGCGTCCTCGCTGACCGGGATGAACGTACCGGAGAGGCCGCCGACATTTCCGGAGGCCATTGCCCCGCCTTTTTTTACGGCGTCGATGAGCAATGCCAGTGCCGCGGTGGTGCCGGGCAGGCCCATTTTCTTAACGCCCATTGCTTCGATAATTTCTGCGACGGAATCACCGGCAAGGGTGGTTGGTGCGAGTGATATATCGACGATTCCGAAATCGACCTTCATCAGTGCGGCGATTTCTCTTCCGATGAGTTCTCCGGCGCGGGTGATTTTGAAGACGGTTCTTTTAATTACCTCGGAGAGTTGTGTGAGGTCGCAGTGCGGGTTCTGCATTACGACGTTTCTGACGACGCCGGGGCCGGAGATTCCGATATTGAGAGAGAAGTCGGGCTCGCCGATGCCGTGGTGTGCGCCGGCCATGAAGGGGTTGTCCTCTGGTGCGTTTGCGAAGACGGCGATTTTTGCGCAGCCGACGCCGTCCTTCGTCTTTCCGGCCAGCTCTTTGAGGGTATATCCGAATGTGCGGACGGCGTTCATGTTTATGCCGGCGGCGGTGGAGGCGAGGTTGAGGAAACCGCAGACCCTGTCGGTTTCGGAGAGCGCGACCGGGATGGCGTCGATGAGGTTCCGGTCGGCGGCGGTCGTTCCTTTCTGCACCATTGCTCCGAACCCGCCGAGGAAATCTATGTCGGCCTCTTTGGCGGCGGCATCGAGGGCCTTTGCGAGTTTGGCTGCGGTGTTGACGGTGCGGGGCAGTGGCTCGAGCAATAGCGAGGCGGGGGTGACGGCGATTCGGCGGTTCGTTATGGGGATGCCGTATTTGTGCTCGATGCTGTCGGCGAACTTGTTGAGGAGTTTTCCTTTTTGGACGATTCTTTTATTTATGCGGCGGGTGAACTTTGCCAGGTTGCGGTCCATGCAGTCCTTCAGGTTGATGCCGAGGGTGACCGTTCGGATGTCGAAGTGGTGGTCGAGCGTCATCCGGACGGTTTCGAAGACTTCTTCCACGGAGATTCGCATAATCAGACCCTGTGCATGACCTTGAAGATGTTTTCGTTCTGGAAGGCGATGTTGAGTGCCATCTCTTTTCCGATTTTGTCGAGCTGCTTTTTGATTTTGTCCATGGTGATTGTGGCTTTTGTGATGTCCACGGCCATTGTCATGACGAAGTAGTCTTCCATGATTTTCTGGTTTACGTCAACGATGTTGATGTTGGCGTCGGCCATTGCGTTTGCGAGTCTTGCGATGATTCCGACGCGGTCTGCGCCGGTGACCGTCATGATGCAGATTTGTGGAGCTTTTTGCCTGGCCATAATTTTTCTCCGTTGATTTTATTTGTGAAGAGCGTCCTGCCAGTGTATTTGTCGGAGCTGGGCGGTTCTGTGGCGGTCTGTCATTCCGGGCGCCAGAGCGGTTACGGTAATGAATCCATCGGCAAGTGAGGTTGTGTCTGTGGGAGTGTCTTCATCCCGATGCCTGCCGCCGGCCAATTTATAAACGGTTTGTCCGAGCTCGTTTTTCTGAGGCTCATAATACTCGTGAAACTGTTCTGTGGACTGGGGGACGACTTTTACGCCTTTGGGGTCTCCCTTGGACAATTGGGGGATGTTGACATTGATTACGTCACCGTATTGCAGCGGCAGAAGCCTTGTCAGGACGGCGGTGCAGCATTTAGCGGCCTTTTCGAAGTCGGGGTCTTCGTCGAAGGCAAGGCTGAGCGCTATGGACGGTATTTTGAGGAAGGCGGCCTCCATTGCGGCGGCGACTGTTCCGGAATAGTAGGCGTTTATTCCCGCGTTTGCGCCGTTGTTAATGCCGGCAACGAGAAGGTCGATGGGACCTTCGTGGAGCTGCATAACGGCGAGCTTGACGCAATCTGCGGGGGAGCCCTGGACGCTGAATCCCGTGAACAGGCCATTGATATCAACCCTGTTACATACGAGGGGCTGGGAGAAGGTGATACTGTGGCTGGCGCCGGAGCGGCTGTCGGCCGGAGCGACGACGGTTACGTCGCCGAGGTCGAGCAACTTCTTGTAGATGGCGGCCAGGCCGGGGGCAAAGATGCCATCGTCATTTGTCAATAGTATTTTCATTTGTCGTATTGCGTATATCGTATTGCGCACTGCGTCAACCGGGGCGGAAAACCCCCGGCCAAATACTGACGGACGTGCATTGTAATTGGGCACGGGGTGCGTGTCAATTGACACGGGGTCAATCGCGCATATAATGCGCGGCTATGGAAAAATATTTACCTGGTAAGGGGTGTTTGCTGATGAGCCTGGCGGAGGTACGGGCGGTGGATGCGTGGGCGATAAACGAGGTTGGGATACCCGGTGTGGTATTGATGGAGAATGCGGGACGGAGCTGTGCGGAGCTGATAAAGGAGAAGCTGGCGGGGGTTGCGAATCCGAAGGTGTGCATATTCTGTGGGACAGGCAACAATGGGGGGGATGGTTTTGTAATTGCAAGGCATCTGTTGAACAGCGGGTTTGGAGTGGTGGTGGTGATATGCGGCGACCGCAGCAGAATCAAGGGTGATGCGAGGACAAACCTTGATATTCTGGAAAAGCTTGGTCAGCCGGTCGCAGAGCTGGACGTGAGCGGGGGCGATATAGAGGGTCGGGTGAAGGCTCTTGCGGATGGGGCGGACGTGATTGTCGACGCGCTTTACGGGACAGGGTTGAGCGGCCAGTTGCGGCCCGAGCACAGAGAATTAGTTGAGAGCATCAATGGCCGGAGTTGTCCGGTTCTGGCGGTGGATATTCCTTCGGGTCTGGACTGTGATACAGGGGAGGCTTTGGGGGCGGCTGTGCGCGCGACGTGGACGGTGAGCTTTGTTGCGGCCAAGAAGGGTTTCGCGTGCGAGCGGGCACAGCAATACACGGGCGAGGTTTTCGTGGCCTCGATAGGTGTGGGGCCGAGTCGTGCGATTCTCGATTAGAAGGCGTCGGGTCTTGCCGAGAGGGTCTTATAGCCGATGAAGTAGAGGAATCTCTCCGTGTTGAATACGGGCACCCAGAGCGCCTGCGCATCTTTGGTGACTTTCTGATAGTGCTGGCGTCTGCTCACGGAGGTCTTGTATCTTTCGCTTGCGAGCGGGTCGGCGACTATTTCTTCCGGGCTGGGCTCTCTAAGGAGCTGCGGGGGCGTTCCGAGGACCAAAAAGTCGGTCTGTGGTGAAATATCATCAGTGACCCTGCCGCCCCATTTTTCGATGAGCTCCCTTATTTTGTCGTGAGCATCGATGTCAGGGGCTCCGTCGCCGTCGAGGTCAAATTCTCCGGCAACAGTAAAGATGTTGGTTTTTTCAGAGTCCCAAACGAGGTTTGCCACGATATCCTCGGCGACGATGGGTCTGTTCTTTTCGGAACGAATGACACGTGCAAGGGAGACGTTTTTTTCGACGTCATAGACCTGTATTTCGGCTTTGCCCCTTCCGGTGGGTGGGATTGGCATGCCTTTATCATAGACGGAAAAAGTGAGTCCTCTGTAGACGTGTTCGTCGGTGCCGATATTGAGCTGAACGATGCTGTTCTCTACGGCCATGATCTGGCCGTCCGGCTTGTAGGCGGGCACGTTGCTGTCGGGCGGGGCGTCGATCTTCCACAGGCTGGCCTGGACCCGCTGGAGTTTGTCGCGCGTCATTCCAAGCTCGGCCTGTGTTTTGAGGAGCTGGTCGTAGGTTTGCTTTTGTTGAGCTCTGGCGTCGTCTCTTTCGGTAAGATAGGTCTGAACCTTCTCATCGGCAGTTTGTTTGAGCGAGGCTTTCAGCGTGTCGTAGTCATTTTTGATTTTGTCGACCTGCCGGCTTAGCTGCTCTTTTTCGGTGCGGAGCTTCTGTTCGGTTTCGACGGCGTCGTCCTTTGCATTCTTGTAGTCTTTTCGGAGCTGTTCGAGGGTCTGGCTGATCTCGTCGGCCCCTGCAACGGTCCGGTCGAGCTTGTCCTTAAGGTTCCGTACCACCCTCAAGAGTCCTGCGGTGTTTGGGTCAATGTCGCCTATATCGTTGTGGTCTTTCAGGAGGGTTAAGAGGGTTTCGTTAAGCTCTCTTGCGACCGTTTCCGTTCTGACGTCCGCGGAGGTTTCGTCGAGGGGTGCGCCGATGATCAGGGCGACCATTTGCTCGAAGTAGTCGGTCATCTTTCCGAGGTATGTTTGGCCTCTTGCCAAGGTTCCGATACGGGCGCCTCTTTTCTGGAATTCGGATTCGGTGGCAAGCTCGTTTTTCTGCTGAGCGAGGTCGTTTGTCTTTGTTCTCTGGTCCTCGAACTTGATATAAAGGACGACGGCGGCAACGGCGGCGACGAGAAAGAGCGCCACAAAGGTAATCACTGCATAGATGCCGGCGTTGCTTTGGTCTCTTCTAACTGGCGACATAGTAAAAGCCTCCTCGGGAATACCCAAGCATCAAATAGTGCGACCCATTAACTTATATATTATCTCGTGAAACGGCCTTAAAGTCAACAAAAAAGTGCGGTTGCCAGGGTCGGCACCGTTTTGGATGGCTGTTAAGGGTGTTCCGTCTGGCGACAAGGGCGGCGCAGGGAGCGGGCGGAGGGCCTTAGAGGTGTGCGAGAAGGGCCGGCAAGGGGTCTATTCCGAGAATTGTGTGCATAGGCTGGGCTTGAGGTTGTGTCGAGGATTCGGTGTGGATTCGGCGGGGTCGGACCACTTTGATGGTTGCAATGCCCAGACTATTGGGAGCGATGAAATCTTTTTGGTCGTTGTCGGCGACGTAGGCGGCGTTTTGCGGGCTTACGTTTAAGGTTTGTATCAGTTTTTCGAAGCCTGCGGGGGAGGGTTTCCAGAATTGACGCCCAAGCTGCTCGGTATAAATGATACATTTGAAGTAGTGCTCGATGCCGAGGGCGCGGACCTTTAGCTGCTGTGCGGGCAGGAAGCCGTCGGTCAGCAGGGCCAGGGTGTAATCGGCGGCCAGCCGGTCGAGGACCTTTTTGGCGTCGTCGGGAAGGTTTATCGTGGGGACGTGGGCACGATAGAGTTCAATTAGTCTGCGGATGGTTTGGTCGTCGGATGGGATGCCCAACCGGTCGAGGGCGGCGTTTAACGTCTTGGTGCGGTTGCCGGCGGTGAACTGGTTCCAGAGCTCGTCAAAGACGGCTTGGACGCTGGGGTATTCGGGCAGGGCGGCCAGATGTTCTGCGACAGCGGCAAAACCGCTGCGGCAATAGTCCATTTCATCGTATAGTGTGTCGTCCAGGTCGAAAACAACTGTGGTTATCATGGGAGCTTATCGCGTATTGTATATATCGTATTGCCCAAATGTCCTACTATGTAATATTTGGTTATCGGGTATAATGTTATGCGTTGTGGATTAAGATGTCGATGCAAAAATAAGGTATGGACGCAGGGCCTTAAGCAAGGCGGGAAACATGGCTCAACAAAGATTGCAAAAGATTCTGGCGGCGGCGGGGGTGGACTCGCGAAGGAAATGCGAGGAGCTTATAGTGAGCCGTGTGGTCCGGGTGAACGGCACGGTGGTGGATGAGTTGCCCGCGTTTGCCGACCCTGAGAAGGACCTGATAACAGTTGACGGCAAGAAGATTCGCCGCGAGCCGAAGGTTTACTATCTGTTGAATAAGCCCAAGGGTGTTATTTGCACGAGCTCCGACCCGCAGGGCAGGCCAAAGGCGATAGACCTCGTCCGTTCGCGTGAGCGGGTGTTTTGCGCGGGCCGGCTGGATGCGGATACGACGGGCCTGATTATCGTCACCAACGAGAGTGAATTGGCAAACAGGCTGACACATCCACGCTATGGCGTGCAGAAGACTTACGTTGCAGCGGTGAGCGGCAGGATTGGCGGTTCGGCGGTGGAGAAGCTGAAAGCAGGCGTGTGGCTGGCAGAGGGCAAGACGGGCAGGGCGTCGGTAAAGGTGCTCAAGCGAAGTCATAGCGAGTCGCTGGTGGAGATAAAGATTTGTGAAGGGCTTAACCGGCAGGTCCGCAGGATGTTGGCGAAAGTTGGGCTGCCGGTCAAATCCCTGAAGCGGACGCGAATCGGCAGGCTCACCGACAGAGGGCTCGGCGTCGGCAGGTTCAGGGCATTAACCGATTCTGAGGTGGCGTACCTGAGAAAAGTCACCGGCGAATGCACGCCGGCGAGGGGGCCGTCTTTGCGATAGTTTTTTGGCTTTTCGGGAGGTAACAGTGTATGACCGACCAGCGCAGGATGAGATTAATCCTGGCGGTGTTGGCAGCGGCGCCACTTGCTGCGGGCGTGTGGCTGGAACGCGGCGCCGCCGTGAGCGCGGATGAGCCTGAATCGTCGGAGCCCGAAGACTGGGGACGCGGAGACCTCGCTATATCGGAGAAAGAGTATTACAGGGAGCGGGTTTCGCATGTCTTTAGTCGATGGGGTGAGACGGCGAGGTTGCACCGGCTGGGGCAGGCATACAATGTCTATCTCGTTGTTGATGGGAACAAGCCGGCGATATGGCTCGAAGAAAATGGTCGCGTCCTCGAGAGTGATTATGCGGAGTTTCCCAAGAATATGCGGTGGGAGGTATATCGCACGACGCCGGAGGGCAAGGAGAGGCTTTCGGGGCTTGTGCGGCTGAAGATCGGGGTCCCGTATCGCGGGCGGCGCGCCGCGCTGGCGGAGGGGATCTGGCTCTGGGGATACGGTCGCGGCAGTGAGCATATAACGGTCTATCTGAGTGCGAGCGGGCCGTGCACGACGGACTACAGCGAAAGTCCGCCTAATATCCGGTACCGGGGCGAATACCCCAAGGACAGGGAATTTGCCGAGTCAATTATTGTCGGTGAAGCCGAGTACGATGACTATCAAAGGTCTCTCGGCGGCGAAGCGGGGGGACAGGGGGAGGTTGTGACACTGGTGTCGGAGCCGAACGTTTCACAGTGGCTGAAGGTCGAAAAGCGCCTCTATTGGGAGATAGAACGCAGGATTGTTGAACGGAATTATGTGGTTGTTTCGCTCAAGATTGAGGCCTGGGCGGGTCGCGGGACTGGGCGGGGTGAGCTTTTGTCGGGTGAGAAGAGTGGGTTCATTCGGCAAAGGCCGAGAGAGAAGGCTCCGGATTTGCTTTTGAAGATAGATTATGTCGGTGACGGCGTGTGGTATGTTCAGGGGATAGAGAAGCATCCGGAGAGGATTGGCAAGGAGCTTTCTCTCGAGTTTCTGGTTGCGGCGAAAGGCGAGATAGCAAAGGATAGATACAGGGTCTTGCTTGCCGAGGCGCGGCGGAAGTATTCGGCGGTGCGGAAATGGCGGGCGAAGTGGACGGCGTCTCTGGCAAGCGGGGTGAAGCTGGAGGTTGCGGGGATTTGTGAATTTCCAAGCGTGGGCAGGAAGTGGTGGGGACCTGATGGTAAGGGACTTGACTATGAGCCGATTTATTATCTTGATGGTCCCGCGGCCGAGCAATTTAGCGTCACTGAGTACTTTGACCAATCCCCTGGCACGCGGCCGATGGAGGTGGCGTTCGGGATAAGCTGGCCCAAGGGCCCGTTGCAGGACAGAAGGTTTGAGATTCTGGTTGACGAGGAGGAGCTAAGCCGGGCGGGCAGTTTGGCTGAAGATGAAGTGTGGGTGCTTCCATACAGGTTTGACCTGGGCCAACAGGAGTTTAACGCGACGATTCGCGCATCGGTGGACAACGTGACGTTCGAGACGGCAACTTTCAGGAATATATCACTTGCTGCAGGCAGGGACACGGGGTTCGTGATTGAGGTTGAAAAGCCTGGTCGGCCGGGCAAGGGCAGAGAATGATGTTTGCCGGTGGGTCTGGCTGCGGGTGCGGTTGAGGTCTTGGCTATTGCGGGGGCCAGAGGGTTTGTCGGCGCCAACGCTCGGCCAGCAGTGCGAAGTCTTTGAAGTTACGACCGCTTGGCCGGGATTTTCAGACGATGACCCTATAGTCAAGACGAGAGCGTTCATTCTACCTGAAGAATCTTTGAGCAATAGCCAAAGAACTTGACTTTTCAAGACAAACGCGGCATTCTATTGAAAATGTAACTCAGCGACGCAGGCAATGAGGTAAACGTTGAAATCTTAGATAATATATGTTGGGATGGGTACAAAAGAGATTTTGCTCGATGGGAAAAAATGTCCCAGTCAAAATAGTAGAAGATACTCTCATCCCCAGTAAGTCACCCATCGTTATTCTCGAGGCGAAAGGAACAGGTAATATACTGCTATGCGATTATATCTCATCAATCCGTCCAATCCGCTTGTGAGTATCGTCAACGTCAAGGAGAGCCGCTGGAACCGTTACCGCGTGTGGAAACCGCTCAGCCTTATGGTTCTTGCTGGGCTGACACCACCGGAGTGGGAAATCTCGATCGTGGACGAGAACCTCGGCGCACCGGACTACGCGGCCATGCCTCGGCCCGACCTGGTGGGCATTACCGCTTTCACCTCGCAGGCAAACCG
>DATKZT010000094.1:0-23095 GCA_035527845.1 Sedimentisphaerales bacterium
CGAAAATCCCGATTGCTGTATGGGGGTAAGGGGCTGTTGTGCGCCGAATGTGTCAAAACAAGCCTGCTGAACCAACTTTCAGCCAAAATTACCCGTCGCCGCTGATTTTGATTCCCCTGTGAAATATGCGGGTTAAGGACAGCCGCGGCCATTATGCATACGACAAAAATGACCAGGAATGCCAGACCGCCAATCCGTATCCAGCGAAGCCCCTTCTTTGCCCGCTCAGAGCGTCCGCCAACCACAAAGAACAGCCGCAAAATAACCTCCAGCACCACGACGACCAGTTCCGGCGCAAGAAACAGCATCACCAACACTACTACTGCCGCCGTCAGCAGAATTCTCAGTAGCTCGGCAAGAAAGAAGATTAGGCCTTCCAAAACAACCTCCCGTTCGCTCTATTGGCCTGCCTGAACTCCCGCCCGCCTTTTGATTTCGTCGATGTCCAGTTCGCGGATATAGTTGACGATGTTATCCCAGCCGTCGAAAAATCCGAAGCCGCCCTTTGTCATCTCTTTGATGGCGTCGGTCTTGCTCCAGTGCTGGACGGCCACGCGATAAACCGCACACATCGTGCCGGTGCGGTCCGCTCCCCGCTGACAGTGCACCAAGACAGGTGTTCGATTCGGGTCGCTCACAATCTTGAGGAACCGAACCACCTCCTTGTCCTCCGGATGCCACGGCTTCATAGTGATATGCTCATACCCGAGGTTCGCATCGCCAATCTCGTCCCGGTCCGAATGAAGTGACCGCAGATTCACCACCGTCTTGATACCGAGCTTCTTCAACTGCTCCATCCCCTCGGCCGTTGGCTGCGCCCCGCGATAAAGCTGCTCCGACACCTTATAAAAGTTTTCGACACCCGGCAGCTTTAGCGGCTGCGCCCAATTCCTGTTCTGTGTCACTCTGGTCGTGTTGAACCCGCCCCGCCCAAAAGGAACCGCTCCCCCATGCCGGCCCATCTGCACAACATACACCACACCGCAGGCCAAAACCGCACCCGCCGCAAATGCCAAGACCCAATACGTGCGCGTGAATTTTCGCCTGTGAGAATTTCGTGGTGTGGTCTGCATCTTCCTGCTTGAATCCACCATCTAAAACCTGCAATCTTCGTTTGATCTTCTGATGCCCGCAAAAAAAAACGGAGCGGGGCACACCCAAGATCGGCGCTCCTGAAAACAGGATTATATTTGCTCATCGAGCATTCGTCCTGACGCCCCGGCACGATGATCTTGCAAGCCCGGCTTTTGGACCCGTGCTCACCGCTCCGTTTACTATTCTTGCACAATCCCGTTTGACTATCAAGTATTCTCTGAAAAAATCAGTAACACAAACGTCCATTTAGCCATTGAGAGTTATGTATGAAATCTTCAGCCTAATCAACGACAATGTGTGGCATTTTGCTGCTACTCTTGGTCTATTCCAAAGATTTTCTCTCTGTATCCTTTCAGACTTCTTCTTAGGCTGTAGGCTGGAATATTCTTTAATCGAGCTTCCAGATTAAACGAACTGCTTGTGCGGCTGATGATTTTCCAACTGCCGTCGGGATACTGCATGAGCGTGAGAACCAAGTATTTTTCTTTGTCAGATTCCGGTCTGTTTATTATTGTTTCTGCCCAGCTGCTTTGAAACTTCATGCCCAGAATCTCATCAAACAGTTCATAGTGCCCGGAATACTCGTTGTGAATAGTCTTTGCCCAGCTTTTCCATATACCCTGGCTATAATGAGGATGGTCAACGACGACCGAGTATAAGGCGTCATAGTCCTCATTTCGCACAGCCTGAAAGAATTGCGTTACAACAATCTTGATTTGATTGTTTGTCTCAAAGACTTTCGGTTCCATGTATTTACGCAGCAACTTTTCTATATCTTCATATCCATTCATTGCGGCGATATCAACCGGCAATGTTGGACGATGAGGTTCTTCACCTCCCTCCACAAATGGATCGGCTCCGGCTTCAAGCAGGATTTCTACCACTTCCAGGTCTTTAAGTCTGACGGCGTTGGCTAATGGTGTTCCACGGCTTTGGCTGGTTTGGGTGTTCAGATCTGTACCGGAATTGGCAAGTTCTCGAATTAGTCCAACATCCGGTCCCCAGCCTTCGGGGCCGGAAAGTGCAATCAAAAGCGGCGTTCCCTCGTCTCGTGCCACTGCGTTCACATCGGCGCCGGCATCGATAAGTAATCTCGCCGTCCGGGCAAATTTTATGTCCTCGGTTTGCTTCTTGAGCTTGCTGAAACGGGACCGCTCTGCAAGTTTGTGTAGAGGCATATATCCACCATTGTTTCTGATATGTACGTCTGCTCCATATTTCAGCAACAGTTCGGTCATTTCGGCTTGTCCTTGCGCTGCGGCATAGTGCAAAGCCACATTACCCTCCTTGTATCTGCCGTTAATGTCAGCACCATGTTCCAGCATATATGCGGCGATATCATGATGTTTTGCTTGAACCGCAGCCGCTAGTGCACTTCTGCTTTGGTCACCGCCACTGGTAAATCTGCCTCCGTGTTCATGTAAGAGCCGGACTATTTCCAATTGACCGCGAAGTGCAGCTAATTCCATTGGCGTTGCTCCTGGATTGACTGTTGTATTGACCTCAGCGCCATCAGAGAGTAATTCTCTAACAGAATCAGCACTGCCGGAAAAAACCGCCATATGTAGTGGCGTGAAGCCCTGGTATTCGGGGATTTCGTTGGAATCAACAGTCGGTTTGTGAATAGGGGCTTCTTCGCTTTTCATCTCAACATAGCCCGGCAGGGCTTTGGGATCAAAGAGGTCAGGCGGAAACTCGGGATCACCAACCAAGTAAACTCTGTTTGTATCGAAACCTCTGCCCAGTCTTTCATTCCACCAGGCCGTTTTGACCATTTTCGGATACCAATAGCCTTGTGTCGTTTGGCCAAATTCGACGACATCAAGACTTATTTGTCCCTTCAAATCTTCCCTTCTGACACAGATATAATCGCGGTTGGGATCAATATAGCTTCGGCCTTGTTGATACTGGAGGCAAATCAGACCGTTTTCTTTTGAATAGTCATTTTCAACAATCTTCGAAGCAAAAGATATTTCCCACCAGCCAAGGCGACGCAGTTGGCTGTTTTCGGTTAAGAGCCTGGTTTTTTCAGAGTCCCTGTACTCAAAGATACCATCGTTGAGAACAATGCTGGTTCGCCGCATCGTGTCTGTGGAAGTCATCCATCCAAACACTGAATCAAATGTATCGCCCATCTGCTGCTGATAAAGTTCTTTTTTTGGTTCCCAATCACTGTAATTTATCGCCAGTTCAAAATGTTCTACTCGGATGCTGTTTCCATTGTAGTATTCTATACATCGTGGTCTGTCATTCTCCTTTATGACCGCCATATAGCGAGGGAGTGTACTTCTTCTTATTTGCTCATAAGTTCTGAGAATGCGTTCAACCTCTTCCGAAGGTGTTTCGTCAATAACATCAGCCGTTCTTGGCGCACCAAGTTCAAAAACATCTTCGGGCCCCGTTTCAGGATAGTCGAACGCATAGCGATGGCTGACATAAACCATTCCGTCCGAGCTTATCTGAGCTATGTCATTAACTATTGGCAGGTGTGTTCGAGCGTCCACCACCCACTGAGATTCTTCTGTTATATCCGAACGAGGGCCTCGCGGCAGGGGCACAGTAAATTTGTATAAAAGAGCATCCGTGCCATTATACCTTGCCTTTTGTTGCGTAATGTATGCATCCTCTTTTGCGGACCTGGAAATAATCTCATCAAGTAAATTCAAAGGAGAGAACACTAACTTTCTATATTCTTTCGCAAAATTTTCACCAGCGTAAGAAATCGTGACAGTATCCTGTTTGGCATTATATTCATATTTCCGATTGGCCCGACAATCGAGCTTGATAATACCCTCGTTAGCCCTTCTGCCAAAAAGTATCTGCGAGTCTGGGCACGCCCAGACTTCATATTCGATAGTCCCTTCCTTTATATCCTCCTTGAAAAAATAAATCCATTTTGCCTGCTTGAAATTATCAATGACCTGAGCGAATGCAGGTGCGGCGATATCAATGGATCCATTACCGAGATATACCAGGAATAGGAACGCTGCTATTATCACTGCCGCAGCGGCCAACTTTGTTATTCTGCTTTCAATGATTATTCTCCATAAATTTCGAATATTAATTGTCTGCTCGGCAGTAACTCCTTCTTCATCTTCAGCAGCGGCGAGAACAGCCGCCTTGGCCGACTGAAGCATATCATCGTCGCCCGACAAGTTCCCCATTCGTTTAGTGCATTCGGAGAGCCTTTCAAGTCGCTTTACTTCGTCTCTGCACTCGGCACACAAATCCAGATGGGACATCAGTTCAGATTCCTGCCTTTCCGAGACGGAGTCAAAAACAAAAGGTACAAGTAACTCTTTGATTTCGTCGTGCTTTTCCATAATTGCACCTCGCTTATTTTTCCAAAAAGGTTCTGAGTTCACTACTCAGTCGCTTGGCTGCCTGGCACAGATGGACCCTGGCCGCTTCAGGAGAACAGCCTACGATTTCAGCAACCCGGCGATTGTCCAAACCTTCGATCCTGGACAATACGAAAACGTCTGCTTGACGCTTCGGCAATTTGCTAAGGCGCCTGAGTAGTTCATGCTGAAGCTCTCCGGTTCTCATGGGACCGTCCGGATTCTCCTTCACTACAGCCCGGTCGTTTAGTGAGCTAAGTGGAACTTCGCGCCTTGACCGTTTGACATACTCCATTGCTTTCCGTACGGTAGCACGATATAGATACGCCGGCCATTTCGTCTTCGCATCGAACTTGTGCCACCGCCGCAGAACTGCCAGGAACACTTCCTGATGAACGTCATGGGCATTGTTAGGATTTCCCAGTATTCGCAAGGCAGCGTTAAAAACTGGTGCACTGTGACGATCCACCAATGATTTGAATGAAATTTTTTCCACGTCTTGGAGTCTCCTTTGGCCACATTATGGTCTGCGCATCCATAGCACACGTGGTTTTCAGCATAATAGAGGGCTCTAAATGGATTCCGTTAAGAAAAAAATTGAAAAAAACGCGAAAAACACGAATTTGGCTCGTCATTATGTTTCAGCAATCCTTGGTACTACGCCAATGAACCAGTACCACTGGTCACCATCACTCGCGTGAAAGTCGAGCTTAAACCTTGTCCGCCGTCCGTTTGCTGCACCTCTCCACCGCACTTTTAGCGAAGGTGGATTTCGTCCTTGGCTAACTCGGATTCTTGCCCGTCCCAGGCCGGTATTCGCGATTGAAATGTGCCCCCTTGTGCCCTGATACCCTGTTGCCCTGACAAAGCCAACAGACTTCGAAGCCGCTCAGAACGGAATCTTCTTCACGGCGGATTTGGTCAGAAGCAGGATTTGTTTGCCGATGCTCCTGCAGACGTGAAGAAAAGAAAAACGGATGGGAATAAGCTCCGGCAGCTCGAAATCCATGCAAGGCTCTTGAGGCAAATCATCGCCCAAGACTTCTATATCCTCATCATCCGACGGGCCGAAGCCGATTCGCCTTGCCGTCCTGACAATCGGCAGCTCCTGAGGGTCGAGATTCACCAGCTTACAGCATACTCGCTCCAGCGCCATCGGGTCCGTCCCGCCTATCAAATAACCCAGAGGCCGCGCCCTGCCCCGAATCGGTCCCGGACCATCCATCACCGTCACCGCGTCGATGATCGTCACCACAGGATTGAGATACCGATATATATCAATCAGCATCATGCAGAAATCATGTTCCCGCCTGCCTTTGGCAAAATGCCAGATCGCCTTGTGTTTGCCGCTGACGCACCCGAACATATTCTTTACTGCAAACGTCGCCAGCAACTGCTGATGCGTCTTGAACTTCGGCAGGTTTATAATCACGTCCGCGTCCAGCGCTGCCGAGCTGATGCCCACCCTCGTTCTCATCATCCCAATCCGGCACGCCTTCGGCTTATCAAGCTGCTTCACCGGCACGCCCAATTCCTTCAGCTCATCGGCCATTCGCAGCGCCCTGACGCACGCAAATACATTACCCCACGCCGGCGAATCCCCCACAAAAGGCCTCGCCCCGAAATCCTTGAGCAGCCTGGCCGTCTCCAGAATCACCGCCGGGTCCGTCTGGGTTGCGTGTCGGCGAGACTTTGGCGCAATGAAGTTTGGCTTGAGCAGCACCGTGTCACCCGCCTTAACAAACCGCTCAAGTCCACCCAAAAGCTCGAAGTGCCTCGCTATCGCCTCGCGCACCTTCTCCGCCGTGTAATCGACACACCGGGTCAGCGTCACGGTTGAATGCCCCATACCAGGCTCAGTCACTCACACCAGTACAAAGAATCACATACGTCAGAACCACAGGCCCATAATAAGGCTCCGGCTTTCCCCCCTCACCCGGCCCGGGCAGCAGAAACATCTTGATCCGCGGGTCAGGCGACGCCCGGCTGAAAAAATGACTCGCCAGACTTGCACCGTCGGTTATGTACTTCTCCGGACCCAAAAAGAAGAAGTCACCAGGCGACATCTTCAAATGGAACCCAGCCGAGCCAAAAACGTACTCCGCCAGCCGCTCACCCACCGGCACCTGTGCCGCTCCGCCCCTTCTGCCCGACACAAACACAGGCTCCACCCCGACCTCGCACAGACCTCGCAAACCCGGAAGTATACCGCCCCCTAAACGCAGCGCAATCCTGCCGGGGCCTACCGTCACCCCCTTCATCGACCCGTCCGCCGCCGTATAAAACACCGACCGCTCCCCAGGGACGCCCGACACCGAAACGTCATTGATGTACCCATCCGGAAGCAGCAGTGAAACCGTCTGCACCCGACGACCGCCCGCCCCATCCAATGCACCCACCACCTCATTCAACAGCGGGTCCTGTCCGAACCCAACGATGAACGAGTTCGCCCGAAACGCATCGTAATTATTGAACCGCAAAGGCTCCAGCCCAAGCATCTGCCAGACAACATCCAGCGCCCCCACATTCTCCGCCGGCATCTCGAAAACATAAAAATTAAGCCCGATCGTCTTGAGACCCTCCACCCCACCCTCACCCGCTCCACCGGAAGGCGCCAAATCGGCTATCTTTATCCTGTCCCACGGCGCAGGCGCCGGCTCAGGCGCCGCACACCCCGCCAAACACAAAAGGAAAACGCTCAAAGCCGCTGTTTCCAAAAGCCTAACCATACGTACATCTTAGCAATTTCGCCCCCAACTGTCAATAATCTGGCCGCCGCGACGCAGCGCGCACACCGCGGCCCAAAGAATTTCCCGCCAATCCTCTTGCAAAATTGCTCCATCGGCTGTAAAGTAGTCTCCAGCTTCAACTTCAACTGAACCGACAGCAACTTCGATTGTTGGGGAATAGTGTAACGGTAGCACGACTGACTCTGGATCAGTTAGTCAAGGTTCGAATCCTTGTTCCCCAGGTGCGAAAACTACAGAAATGGCAGGAACTTATAAAAGCAGACACATCGCCCCGGAATCCGCCGAGACGCGCCTTCACCTGTGCTTCACCTTCTTGACGAGACTCGGGCGACCTTACAGCGGCGGTTGACACGCTTGCAGCAACAGCCGCTGCTGTGATACAATAACGACAGAGACGCTGATTGGACTGCTTCGCAGTGGCAGGTCCATACTTCATAAGCCATGAATAAAGAACGACGAACGACAAACTCGATATGCGAAACTTCGAAAATGTAAGAAAAGTCGTTATCAAGATCGGCACCAACATACTGACCAAGCCCGGCACGGTCGAGGTTGACGCCGCATACATCACGCGAATCGCCGCCCAAGTGGCCGAGCTGCGCAAGACGGGCCGGCACGTCGTCGTCATAACCTCCGGTGCCATCGGCATGGGCGCGGGACAGTTGGCCCTGACCTCGCGTGCCAAAGATATTAAGATGCGCCAGGCCTGCGCGGCAATAGGCCAGCCGCTCCTGATGGCCGCATACCGAAAGGCCTTTGCCCGCCACGGTGTCACCGTCGCGCAGGTGCTGCTGACCGCCGAGGTCCTCAACAACCGAAGGACATATCTCAACCTGCGAAACTCCATCGAGAAGCTGCTCGAATTGGGCACGGTGCCGGTGCTCAACGAGAACGACAGCGTCAGCACCGATGAAATCGGCTCGGCTTTCGGTGACAACGACACGCTAAGCGCGCTGGTCGCCAGCAAAATCGACGCCGACCTCCTCCTGATGCTTACCGATATCGACGCCCTTTACGACAAGGACCCGCGCAAATTCCCCGACGCCAAGGTTGTGCCTGCCGTGTACGAGCTGACGGATGACATTATGCGAAGCGCCGGCGGCAGGGGAAGCACATTGGGCACCGGCGGAATGAAGGCAAAACTCCAGGCGGCGAAAATCGCCTCCAATGCCGGCTGCCGAATGGTACTCGCCAACGGCCGCGTTAAAAATGTCATCGCACGAATCATCGCCGGAGAAGAAATCGGCACCGTCTTCATGCCCCGCCGCAGGCTTTCCAACCGCACCCGCTGGATCATAAACAGCGCGCCTGCCGGCACAGTATTCATCGACGCCGGCGCCATGCAGGCCGTAAGAAATCACAAGAGCCTCCTGCCCAGCGGCATCCTTGCTGTTGAAGGGACGTTCGAGGCCGGCGACGTCGTCATGCTCAACGATAATGCCAAGGCCGTCGCCAGCTTCACCAGCGCCGAATTGAAACAGCTCGTCGGCAAACACAGCTCACAAATCAGAAAAATCCTGGGCCCCAACCGCCGCGATGTCGTCGCAATACCCGAAGACATCGTCCTGCTCGACCAATAGAGCCGCAATTCATTGGCCGCGGCAAGAGGGCTACGGCGGGACAAATTGGGTTTGTTTGGGTTTGTTTTTGCGAGTGCGAAGGGGCTTCCATTTCTATAACCCTTTGTGAAAACAAAGGTTGCGTTGGTTTTTGGGTTTTTGGCAAATTGGGTTTGCTTTGGGTTCGTTTGGGTTTGCTTTGGGTTTGTTTTTGGTAGTGCGAAAGGGGGCATATTGTCGTAACCCTTTGTGTAAAAAGAATTTGGGTTGATTTTTGGCGTTTTGGAAATTGGGTTTGTTTTGCACGAAAAGGGCGAATTTGTAGAGGATTCTCGACAGAAGTAGAAGACGGTGGCTCGTGGCTGGTGACCGGTGAGTGGTTTGAGTTGGCGGGATGGGCAGTTTGGATGGAGGGAGGCAAGGTTGCCGGGTTTGCCAGTTGCCAGTTGGCGGTTGCCAGAGGGCTCGCACGTCGTATCTCGCATCTGGTATCTGGTATCTCGTATTGCATGTGTCGGGTTGAGTTGGTTGATTTTACGCTTATCATCCGCCATGTCCGCTGCCAGAGGGCAAGTCTTCGGCCCGTAAGGGGGGCAAACGGGGGGTATTTTAGCATATTTTGGGCAAAAGTCAACGGAAAAGGGGGCCGGATCAAATGATTCCGCCGGAGGCGGACAAGTCGGCGGGCTAAGTATTTTTCGCGTGTGGAAATCCGCCTACCCGCCACACGGATGGTGGGTAAACGGTGGACAAGCGGCGGGTTACGTTTGCTTAGGTGCAACCAGGGGGGTATTTTAACAGGACCCCAAAAAAAGGTGTCTGACCCCTTTAATTGACTCAAAGTCGGATTTGTTGAGGGGCGACTAATCAATGTAGTATATAAACAGGAACGCTAATAACTTTTATCTTGTCGCCCACTCTAAATTCAGCAGCTATTTTCTGACTAATTGACCCGGCATATTCATGTTTTGGCTTGACTCTGCAAATGTATTCTTCGGCTGTTTTGTCCCATTCAAGAGTAATGGAGTCTGGTGCTGAACATTTCAAAAGCTCAAATGTCCCTGTATTTGTTCGAAAATGCAACGTCTGGCTTGGAATATCCTTTTCGGTCGAGAGGTCGAAACTTAATGATTTGGGGTGACAGGTAACCGCCAGTTTTACGAATCCTGTCAAAGCAAATTCTTCAACAGGCGTATTCCTGTCATTGTTCTTTACCCAGATCGTAATATATTCTCTGTCGGGGGTTCTCCTGGCTTGATATTCGACTCTTAGCGTTGCTGTTTCGTTTGGAGCCACTTTGTTTTTTGAAATTTCTGCTTTTGTACAGCCGCACCCTGTTTTTATATCTTCTATAACAAGGTCTGAGTTGCCCTCATTCTTTATGATGAAATCGTGCTGGATAGAAGCATCTTCATCAACAACACCCCAGTCAAAAACATCTCCATTGACAGATGTTATTTTGCTGTGTGCTGTTCTAATAACTCTGTAGAGGCAAGTTATAATAAAAAATGAAACGGCCAGGATTAACAATATCAACCATTTCGCATTCATTTTTTTACCACAAGAAAGATGATGAGAAGAAGGATAAGAAGGATTAGAAACGCTATGAGCATCAAGGCGCCGAGTTTGTTTGGCTTGTTAACGGTCTCCTGGGCTACTTCTTTCACAGGATCGGCCTGTCTTGGATTAGTTTTGGGCGACAAGATGGGCTCCAAGGATTGCTTTGTTCCTTCCTGCTCGACCGATTGTACCACTTTGTCGGCATTCAGGTTTTCCAGCTGCTTGGAGATAATCTTCTCTGGATCTCCGACCACATACCCGATGCCAGCAATATCATCCCACAGCTTGCATCCGTTTGGAAAAACGATGGTGAATTTCGCCGGGTCAATGCCTTTGTTGATTCTAATATCTGTAAACTCTGCTCTATGTGGGGGATCAAACGGGACAGAAACAAGGTTTATTGTCTTTACAATTTCTTCAAGGCTCATTCCCGGGTATTCGTTTTTAATCTCTTGCTCTGTTTTTCCTTTGAGGGACAGCTCAGTGTTGATTGTATAAACCGTTTGTTTGCCGCAAATGGGAAACCATATTCCGTCGGCTTGTTCCAATTGAATATCATCGATCTTCGTTGTTAAATATGTCCACCTCTCACCTCTTAAGCCGGCAATGCAATTCTTCTCGTCGGGGCTTTCGTATTTCTCAATTTTCAAGGGCCTGTAGTTTCTTTTGGGATCAATCCATATACGGAGGTCATACATGAGCTTATCATCTGCAGCCCGAAAGCCTGTTGCTTCTAATATTACACACTCATTATCCTGAAACTTGTCCAGCCGAGCCTTTTTCGTCTTGACATACTTATCGGAAAGCAATTCGCTTAAGGTATAAATGCCGTCCTGTTCCAGGGTATAGCCCAACATAGTCTTTGGAGAAAGCGGCACGGAAAATACATGCGGATCATAACCATATATTCCTCCCCTGCTGTCCCCTGAGAAAGGTACATAATCATAACTTCGGACCACTTTACCATCAAAAGCGTTTATGCCGGTGTACGGCAGAATCTCTCCGTCTTCGGTTTTTCCGTAGCGCGTTCCCGAAACAAATTCTTTTCCATTTTGATAACCCCATTCAGAATCTCTATATACTACATTTGTTTCAGGGTCGAACAGGCGCAACCTGCATTGAACGTCGTGGATTAGACGTTCATTGTATTCAATCTTTTGAACTACTTCTTCTGCGTCCAGTTCTTCCTGCGACAAAACAACACCGGAATGAATAAGAATAATTAACGGTATAATCTTCGAACGCGCCAAATAGTGTAACATACGATTTTTTGCCTTTCAAGCCGACAGCCCCCAAAACCCATCAAAAAGATGTGAAATGGACATCTTACCTGCGATGCAGGCCGGGCAACCACCGGAAAGATGTCCATTTCACAAAATGAATTGAAATTGTGAAACATATTCATTAACAATAAGGAACGAGAAAGGGAACTCCCTGATCTACGAACGTTCCACAAGTAGTGCACGAAGGCCAACCAGTGCAAGGAGCTTTCATCATATTTCCACAAGGTACACTCCCCAGTTTCCAACACGTATCACTTGGGTCACTGGATGATATACACAGTGAATAAGATGTTGTTGAGCTGCCTTTGTAGCAGTGTCCAGTGCAAATTATGGTCCTTCCACAAGTGACGTATCCCGCGTTGTTGCATTGCAGTATTCTGCATTTGTGGCAGGAAAGTATCTCACCTAACGCAATGTTTAATAGAGACCCAACAAGGAGGATCACTAAAACAGTGAAGCATAGTATTCTTTTCATGATATCTTCTCCGCAAACTGTTTTTGGTCGGTAAGTTACAACTTTTTTCCATATATCACAATATTTGGATTACTTAGGCATAGCATCAGCCCCTTTGAGCAGTCAGGAGGTTGATAAAGTTTTCACGAATATCAAGAACTTCTTCCTCCAAAATCAGCTTTGCCAAGCCATTCTGAACAAGGACTGTGCCCGGCGTTGTAACAACCCGCTTGTGCGTATGGGGCCGACGAGTATATGTACAGCGGGTCTGCAATGCTTCAGTCGAATAAGGTGCCACTTCAATAAGCGCAAGCTGCATATTCGTACAGCGGTCTTCGTCGGACGTCTGGCGGATTTGGACCACGACTTGCTCGATCCGGCCGATTGGTTTCTGAGAGTCGGGGCAGTCGTGGCGATCGAACATGGTAAGGAAAGTGGGGCGATTCAGAGTGCGTATACCGCGCAGACACGCTCTCTGTGGGCGTTTTGGCCGTGCATCCATGACGCGCAGCAAATTGTTATTTGGCAGTAACCGCATATTGCTTGCCGCACCTTATTGTCAATGGGCTCCAATAGGTTCCTGTGAATATGATGAGGCATATCAACGGGATTACAAGCTTTTTTTTTTCTCTCTCTCTCTCTCTCTCTGGACGTAAGCGGAGGATTGGCAAGGACTTAGGGTTGCAAGAAAATTTCGAATTTTCAGTATTTTTTTGTGTGTGCGGGGTTGGCGCTGGTTGAGATTTCTCCTGCCGGCATAGTGGAGATTGCTTTGTCGCTGACGCCCCTCGCCGGTATTGGCCATCCGCAAAGCCTTGGGCTTTGAGGGTGGCACGCGGTGGAGCTTAGGCGGCTGCTCTGGCAGATGGGTAAACCCGCCGAATAGATCGGCGGGCTAACTGTTTTTGACGTGGATGGGAAGCATCCCCAAGGCCTTGGGCTTTGAGGCTGGCACGCGGATGGGAATGGGCTTTGGTGCTGCGTCCTTCAGGCGGATGGCGGCGGGAGGGGAAATTGGCGTTGACAACTCTTGCTGAGTTTAGATAATCGTCGGCTGATTGGCTGGGCCGAAGTGGCGGAACAGGCAGACGCGCGGGATTCAAAATCCCGTCCGGTTCACCCCGGGTGTGGGTTCGACTCCCACCTTCGGCAGTCCCTCAGAGACTTCTCGGCTATATCCGGGGGCGGGCCGGGCTGAAGCTCTCGCGTCTTTCAATTTCTGTGCTGATAAGGCGGCGCAGGGTATCCGTGTCGGGGGGCTGGGCGACGAGGAATCTATAGGGCGACAGCAGTGCCGCGAGCGATGCCCTGATCTTCTGCGGGCTGTCGGCAAAGACAAAGGCCGTGTGACCTATGGCGGAGTGCTTCGAGAAGATTTGAACCTCGAAGCATCGCGGCAGTGCGGCGCTGCCGAAGCGGACGATTCCTCGCACATGCTCGGTTTCGAACACGGCGGTTCCGTTTCTGTTCATCACGTTCTGCGACTTTTCCGCGGCCAGGGCAATGTATTCGTCGAAGCGTTTCTGCCTCATGAAGAATATTCGTGTGTACGTCCCCGGCATCGTGCCTGCGGCGCGAGCTGCGAAAATGTAACCCGAGGGGTCGTCCGTCATCACGTGAGCAAGCCCTGCCGAACGGACCCAGCCGCGGTGTATGGAAGGCGGAGCTGAGGCCCAGGGCGAGAATAACATAAGTGAGTATTCGTTGCAGTCTATGACGATGTCGGCTCTTGTATCGCCGACGTACCTTATGGCGTTAATGGAGAGCGGGTCAATGCCGACCTGCGCGTAGCCTAATGAGAAGGTGGGGGCATTATTGTCGATGGGGACATTTAATGTTTGGGTTGGGCCGCTGAGGTTGGCCAGGCCCAGCGGGGAGGCAGCGATGATTTCGTGGTAGGTGTAACACTGGAACAGGCCGGAGGCGATGTACACGCCAAGCAAGCCCGCCAGCACCGCGGCCACCATAACAATCAGAAGAATCTTTGTCTTTGTTTTCATCGAGAATGTGCCCAAGATGGTATTAGCGGCGAAGCGCCAAAGGCCAGGGAGAGATGACAGAGGCGGTCTATATGTCTGCTGAAGGCCGGGGAACAATCGCGAATTAGTTTGCTCATAGGCTGTAATTATACGGCTCAGATGGCTACGTGCAAGCGCGAAACTCAACCACAGTCACTTTGCGACGAAGGGTGAGAGTTCACGGAGGCGGTTGATGATGGCGGGTATTTTTTCAATGGTGAAGTCAACCTCTTCTTCGGTGTTGTAGCGCGAGAGGCTAAAGCGGACCGAGCCGTGTGCGGCGGTGAAGGGGACGCCCATCGCGCGGAGGACGTGAGAGGGTTCGAGCGAGCCGGAGGTGCATGCCGAGCCGCTGGAGGCGCAGATGCCGTATCTGTCGAGCATGAGCAGGATAGCTTCGCCTTCGATGTATTCGAAGCTGATGTTGGCTGTATTGGGCAGGCGATTTTCTTCGTCGCCGTTGAGGCGGCAGTCGGGGCAGGTTGCGAGGATGGCCGTTTCGAGCTTGTCGCGCAGGTCTTTTACCCTTTGGTTTTCCTCTTCGATGTTCGCAGCCGCCAGCTCGCAGGCCTTTCCGAGCCCGACTATTCCGGGGACGTTTTCGGTGCCGGCGCGGCGTCCGCCCTCCTGATGGCCGCCGGCCATATATGGTGACAGGCGTGTGCCCTTTTTGACGTAGAGGGCACCGACGCCCTTTGGTGCGTGCAGCTTATGGCCCGAAAGGCTCAAGAGGTCGATGGCGCTTTCGGAAAGATTGAGGGGTATTTTGCCGACGGCCTGGACGGCGTCGGTGTGGAAGACGATGCCTTTTTCGGTGACCATTTCGGCGATTCTTTCGATGGGGAAGATGACGCCGGTTTCGTTGTTGGCGTACATGATGGTCACCAGCGCGGTGTCGTCGTCGAGGTGCTGTTCGAGCTCGGCGGTGTCCAGCCGGCCGAGCCTGTCGACGCCAAGCTCGATGACGGTGTAGCCGTGGTTTTCGAGCTCGCGGCAGGGTGTGAGGACCGCCGGGTGCTCGACGCGTGTCGTGATGACCTTGCGGCGGTTGGGTACGGCGGCAAGGGTCCCATGGATGGCGGCGTTGTCGCTTTCGGTGCCGCCGGAGGTGAAGATGATTTCGCTCGGCTCACAACCTAATAGTGCCGCGACCTGCTCGCGTGCCTCGCGGATTCTGCTGCCCATCTGCCCGCCGAAGGTGTGCATGCTGGAGGGGTTGCCGTAAAGCTCGCAGAAGAGCGGCTTGATCTCTTCGAGGACTTCCTCGGCTACCTTGGTGGTTGCGTTGTTGTCGAAATATATGGTCTTCATCACATAATTCCTGTTATCAAATAATGTCGAAGCCTGCCGTAAGACGGCAGGCTAAATAATACCGCGACAAATCGCGGATTAGATATTGGACTATCATTTATTCTCTATGGTTGTGTGGCTGCTGGGCGGATTCCTTGTCTTCCTCGACGAAAAGGTCCTCGGAGACGAACTCGCGCAGCCTGGCCTCGACAACCTCCTTCATCGTGAATTCCGCCGTCATGCACTGGGCGCACATTCCGCGAAAGGCGACGATGACCTTGTTGCCCTCGACGTCGATTAGCTCGATGTTTCCTCCGTGCGCGCGGAGGCCGGGGCGGATTTGCTCGTTGATGGTCTGCTGGATGAGCTGAATCTTCTGGATGTTGGTGAGCTTTCGGCCTTTGGCAGGCGCCTTGGCGGAGACTTCCTTTGCTCTGTCGCCCTGGAGGCGTTGAATTATCTTTTCTATTTCACCGTGACATCCGCCGCAGCCGCCGCCGGCCTTGCAATAGTTTGTGACCTGCTCGACGGCAGTGAGGTCGTTTTCGAGGATGACGCGTTCGATTTCTTTTTCGGTGACGCCGAAGCACGTGCAGACGACCTTGCCTTCAAGCTCGTGCTTGGTTTTTCCGCCCGTGCGGTAGTTCTCTATGGCGGCTTCGAGCGCCTCGCGGCCCATTACCGAGCAGTGCATTTTCTGCTCCGGCAGTCCCCCCAAGTAATCGGCAATGTCCTTGTTAGTGACTTTGGCGGCTTCTTCGAGGGTCATCCCCTTTATTATCTCCGTCAGCACCGACGAGGTGGCGATGGCGCTGGCGCAGCCGAAGGTCTTGAATTTGGCGTCCTGGATTTTGCCGTCTTTATCCAGCCTGAAGGTCAGCTTCAACGCGTCGCCGCAGGCCAGTGAACCGACTTCGCCCGTGCCGTCGGGATTCTCGATTTCGCCGACGTTTCTCGGATTGAAGAAATGGTCCCTCACTTTATCGGTATATTCCCACATAATTCGTTACCTCTGACTTTCTTTCAATGCCTGTTCAAAGTCAGCTATTATATCATCAATGTGCTCTGTGCCAACAGAGATGCGGACGTAATCTGCTGTTACGCCGGCGGCCGATTGTTCGGCCTCGGAAAGCTGCTGGTGCGTCGTGCTGGACGGGTGGATGACGAGGGTCTTGCTGTCGCCGATGTTTGCGAGGTGGCTGGCCAATTTGACGCTGTTTATAAACTTGATTCCAGCTTGTCTTCCGCCTTTGATTCCGAAGCCGACGATGGCACCCTGGCCTTTGGGCAGATATTTCTTGGCCAGTTTGTAGTCGGGGTGCGAGGGCAGTCCGGGATAGTTGACCCAGGCGACCTGGGGCTGCTCTTCGAGCCACTGTGCGAGTTTCAGGGCGTTCTCGGAATGTCTGGGCATTCTCAGATGCAGAGTTTCGAGGCCCTGCAGAAACAGAAAGGCGTTAAATGGTGACATGCAACTGCCCATATCGCGCAGGAACTGGGTTCGAGCCTTGATGATATATGCGAGGTTTCCAAAACTTTCGACGTATCTGACGCCGTGATAGCTCGGGTCGGGCTCAGTCAGCTCCGGGTACCGGCCGTTGGTCCAGTCGAACTTGCCGGAGTCAACGATGGCGCCGCCGATGCAGGTGCCGTGTCCGCCGATGAACTTTGTGCAGCTATGGACGACAATATCGATGCCGCAGTCGATGGGCCTAAAGAGAATAGGCGTCGTGACGGTATTGTCGCAGATTACGGGCATGCCGTTTTCGTGGGCAATCTCCGCTATCTTTTCGTATTGCAGGATATCGTTCTTGGGGTTGCCGATGGTTTCTATGTAAATCAGGCGCGTGTTTTCCTTAATCGCCTGGGCGAAGTTCTGCGGGTCCCGCGGGTCCACGAACGTGACCTCAATGCCCAGTTTTCTGAAGGTCTGACTGAACAGCGTGACCGTTCCGCCGTAAAGTGAGTTCGAAGAAACGATGTGTCCTCCTGCGCCGCAGATATTGAAGATGCTGACGTAGATAGCGGACTGGCCGGAGCTGAAGGCGAGGCCGCCCACCCCCCCCTCGAGGGCGGCCAGACGCTTTTCGAGCACGTCGGTTGTCGGATTCATCAGTCGGGTATAGATGTTGCCGAACTGCTTGAGGGCGAACAGGTTTGCGGCGTGGTCGCTGTCTTTGAACACATAGCTGGTCGTCTGGTAAATGGGCACGGCGCGACTGAGGGTATCGGAATCAACCTGCTGGCCGGCGTGCAGCGCCAACGTCTCCAAATGGTATTTCTCGTTTGTATGCATAATTTACTCCTTGCTTGTCACATAGATTGCCTGCTCGGCAAACAGATTGGGCGCGAGTCTTACGGGACTCAGTCGCGTCCTGACCAGTGGAATCTTCTTTTCCACTTTTACGTTCAGGTTCCTGCAGAACCTGTCGAAATCCTTGAGCGACAAAAAGTGTATGTTGGGTGAGTTGTGCCAGTCGAAAGGCAGTTGTCTGGTCACGGGCGCCCTGCCCGCGAAGAGCAGTCGTGCTCTGGACTTGTAGTGGGCGAAGTTGGGAAAGCTCACGATGACTTTTCTGCCGACCCGCAACAGCTCTTTGAATACTTTTTCAGGATTCCCTATGGTCTGGAGCGTCTGTGAGAGGATTACGTAGTCGCAGCTCTTGTCGGCATAATTTGCCAGGCCCTGTTCGACGTCCTGCTGGATGATCGGCAGCCGCCGGCAAACGCAATCCAGCACAAGGTCCTGGTCAAGCTCGATACCCTCGCCCCTTATGTTCTTGTCCCGCACGAGATTTGCAAGGAGCTGCCCGTCCCCGCAGCCGACGTCAAGCACCGTGCTCTCAGGCTCAATCAGAGACTCTATCAGCTCGTAATCCACCCGTGCCCTTTGCGCCTGCTCAAACTCGCCAAACTGCCGTATGCTCCGCGCGTAACATGAACACAGCCTCTGTCTTTCACCGGGCCTGTAGGTAGCCTGCAAAAAGCAGCAAATGAACCTGCCTAAAACTTCCGTCTCCAACAAGAACGCATCGTGCCCGTACCGCGAGGTGATATCGCAGTAGCTGACGTCCTTGTTTGCGGCAGCAAGTGCGTCGACCATTGCCTTGGATTGGGCCGGGGTAAAAAGCCAGTCGCTGGCGAAGCTGATAATAAGGAACCTGCACTGAGTATTGGCAAAGGCATTGGGCAGCGAGCCGAACTCTCTGGTCAGGTCGAAATAGTCGGCGGCCTTCGTGATATAAAGATAGCTGTTGGCGTCGAACCTCTCGACGAAGCTTTGTCCCTGATGGTCGAGATAGGTCTCGACGGCGAACTCGGAGTTGAAATCGTAGCGGTAGCTGTCGGCGCTGCGCAGTTTGCGTCCGAATTTTTCGCGCATACCCTCTTCGGACAGATACGTTATGTGTCCAATCATTCGGGCGATGGCGAGTCCCCTGTCGGGGCCTCTTCGCGGGTCGTACTGTCCGTCGGCGAAATTCGAGTCGCCCAATATTGCATTTCTTCCGACGGCGTCGAAGGCAATCGACTGCGCGCCGAGATGAGACGTTGTGGCGATAGGTATTGCGGCTCTGACAAAGTCAGGATATTCAATCGCCCACTGCACGACCTGCATGCCGCCTATGGACCCGCCGATGACCGCGAGCAGCTTCGTGATTCCGAGCTTATCGAGCAGAAGCTTTTGGACCCTGACCATATCGGCGATGGTTATGATGGGAAAATCCAGGCCGTAATGCCTGCCTGTATCCGGATTAATTGAAGACGGTCCGGTGGTCCCTCTGCATCCGCCCAGGAGGTTCGAGCAAATCACGAAATACTTGCTGGTGTCGATGCCTTTTCCGGGTCCGACCATAACGTCCCACCATCCGGGTTTCTTGTCATCGGGGCCGTGTAGGCCGGCGACATGAGCATCTCCGCTGAGAGCGTGACAGATCAGAACGGCATTGTCACCCGCCTCGTCAAGCTCACCGTATGTTTCGTAGGCCACGTCAATAGGAGCGAGGGTCTTGCCGCAGTCGAGCTTGAGCGGCTTATCGGGCTCGACAACACGGAGCACGTGTGTCTGCACGATACCCACGGAGTTGTCCGGGATGTTTGTCATCTTTACCTCGCAGGCAGGATTTGCACCATTCTATCGAGAGACTTTTTTGCTTTTGCGGCTATTTCATCCGGCACGGTGACAACAAACTGCATATCTTCGAGCGACCAGAGCACCTTGTCGAGGGTGATGCGTTTCATATTCGGGCAGATGCCGCGTTCGGCGGCGGGGAAGAATTCCGCGGCGGGCTTCTCCTTTTTCAAAGCATGAATCATTCCTGTCTCGGTGCCTATTATGAACTGTGTGGCGTCGGAGCGGGCGGCGAACTTTAGCATTTGTCCTGTGCTGAGCACCTCATCGGCGAGGTCCTTGACGGGCTCGCTGCATTCGGGGTGCACCATAACAATAGCGTTGGGGTGGTCAGCCTTTGCTTTTTGGATGTCGCGCTCAGTGATGGCGATGTGTGTCGCGCAGTAGCCGGGCCAGAGAATCAGGTCTCGGCCGGTCTTGTCGATGACGAACCGGCCGAGGTGCTGGTCGGGCACAAATATAATCTGTTTGTCGCGCGGCAGAGACTTTACCAGCTCGACGGCATTCGAGCTTGTGCAGCAATAATCGCTTTCGCCCTTGACTTGGGCGGAGCTGTTTACGTAGCAGACGACGAGGGCATTCGGGTACTGCCTCTTGAGGTCTCTTAGCTGCTCGGCGGTTATCATGTCGGCCAGCGGACAGCCGGCGAATTTGTCGGGCAGAAGCACGGTTTTCTCGGGGGACAGGATTGCGGCGGTCTCGGCCATGAAACGCACGCCGCAAAATACGATTACTTTCGCGTCGGTCCCGGAGGCTTTGACGCTCAGGCCGAGCGAGTCGCCCGTAAAGTCGGCGATGTCCTGTATTTCGGCCGGCTGGTAGTTGTGCGCCAGTATGACGGCGTTTTTCTGCTTCTTTAGCTTCTCAATCTTCTCTGCAAGCTGGCTGGCCAAAGTAAGACCTCCTTGAGACTCACTTGTCGTGTTTTGTGTAAACCAGGTCGGCCTTGGCGGTGGTGACGGTGACGCCGGTGGGGACGGATTCCTTTATCCAGACGTTGCCGCCGATGACCGCATTTTTTCCGATGGTGACATCTCCCAGTATTGTGGCCTCTGCGTAGATGGTGACGTTGTCTTCGATGGTGGGGTGTCTTTTGCCGCCCTTTATGATTCTTCCTCTTTCGTCCTTGGGGAAACTCATCGCCCCAAGGGTCGCGCCCTGGTAGATCTTGACGTTGGTGCCGATGATGGTGGTTTCTCCGATGACCACGCCGGTGCCATGGTCGATAAAGAAGTTCCTGCCTATTTTTGCTCCAGGGTGGATGTCGATTCCTGTTCTGGTGTGCGCGACCTCGGTCATTATTCGCGGAATAAGGGGCACATCCTTTACATACAGCTCGTGCGCGATGCGATAGATGGCGATGGCGACGATGCAGGGATAGCTAATAACGATTTCCTCGTATGACTTTGCGGCAGGGTCGCCATCGAAGGCGGCGGCGACGTCGCCTTTGAGCATCTCTCTGATCTTCGGCAGTCGCGTCAGCAGGTGCTGTGCGGCGTCCTCGGCGAGGGTCCGGCAGTCACCCGTGTCGCATTTCTCCATTCGGCAGCGGTACTTGTACGCTCGTTCTATCTGCTCGGCAAGCTCGGTGTAGACGTGATAAAGAATGTCAATGACAACGTAACTGATATTCGACTGCGTCACGGTTCTCTTGCCGGTGTAGCCGGGGAAGAGCAGCTCGGTAAGAAGATCGAGTATCTCCATGATCTTGTCGCGGACGGGCAGATTCGTGGCGTCAATGAAATTTATCCCCGAGTCGCCCTTGTAGGTCTCGGTAATTTCAGCCACGAGCTCCTGAATCGTGCGGCCGGTCACGTCTTCTTTGGCCATGGTCGTCTCCTCTGAAAAAGCGGATTTCAGTATCTATCATAACCCGTGGTACATTTCCGTGGATATATACCTTTCGCCGGTGTCGCAGATAATTGTCACAATCGTTTTGCCCACAGATTCTGCGCGGTGTGAAACCTGCACGGCGGCCCAGACGTTTGCGCCCGCGCTGATTCCAGCCAGAATCCCCTCTTTTGCCGCCAATTGCCTGGCCGTTTCAACCGCGTCCTCGTTGGCGACCTGAACAATCTCATCGATAATGCTGACATTCAGAACATCCGGCACAAAACCGGCGCCGATGCCCTGAATCTTGTGCGGGCCCGGCTTGCCTCCGGAGAGGACGGGCGAATCTTTCGGCTCGACGGCGATCACTTTGAAATCTTTGTTCTTTTCTTTGAGGACTTCTCCACAGCCCGTGAGCGTTCCGCCGGTGCCGACGCCAGCAACAAGGATGTCCACATCGCCCCCACTGTCCACCCAGATTTCTTGTGCCGTGGTCTCTCGGTGAATCTGCGGATTTGCAGGATTCTTGAACTGCTGGGGCATGAAGCTGTTCGGGTTTTCGGCGACAAGCTGTTCGGCTCTCTCAACGGCGCCGGGCATACCGCGCTCGGCCGCAGTCAGGACAATCTCAGCGCCGAACAGTCTGAGCAACTTCCTTCTTTCGATGCTCATGGATTCGGGCATAGTCAGAATCAGTCGGTATCCTCTGGCCGCGCAGACAAAGGCCAGACCGATGCCTGTATTGCCGCTGGTCGGCTCGATAATGACCGTGTCCGGTTTTATCAGTCCCTTTTCCTCCGCGTCGCCTATCATCGAAAGCGCGATCCTGTCTTTGACGCTGCCGCAGGGGTTCTTGGATTCGAGCTTGGCCAGGATCGTTGCCTTCGCTGAGCCGAGCTTGTTTATCCTAACAAGCGGAGTGTAACCAACGACGGCTGTCATATCTTCAAATATCGCGCTCATAACTTTCACCTTTCACACCAACTATATCTGATAATCCCACGCTTTGCCGTTTTTTGCCCGGTCAATCAAATCCTGAAGTGTTATGGATTTGAGCACACCTTCGATGGCATGCTGGACCTGGGCCCAGAGCTGCCTTGCGATACAATCAGACACCTGGTCACAATAATCTTTGTTTTCGAGACATTCGACGGTGACGATCGGTCCCTCAAGTGCAGAAAAGACGTTGCTGAGTCTGATTTCGCCGGGCGGCCTGGCCAGCAGGTATCCGCCTTTGGACCCGCGGACGCTTCTGACGAATGCTCCGGCCTTGAGCATCGCCATCAGCTGTTCGAGGTACTTGACCGATATACTCTGGCGGCGGGCAATGACTTTAGTCTGCAGCGGCCCCTTTCCGTAGTTTAAGGCCAATTCGAGCACTGCCCTTATCCCATATCGAGTTCGAGTTGACAGCTTCATATCAAGTTCCTATTATTCCCATTCTATTAGTAGTATATTATACGAAGGAGTCAATTCTTTGGTAGAAAAAAACCAAGAATTTTTCAAAAAAATGAGGGCTTGGAACGTAAAGCCTGTGTTATCAGGAACTTAAGGGCATGGATGCCGGAAATCCGCATTGAAGATGCCCTTTCGCCGCAGGCATGATTCCAAAGTGGCTTCTGCAGATTCCCTCGTCTGCGGGGTTAAGAGCCTATCCTGATAACCTATATGCAATTGTCATGTTGAGCGAAGCGAAACATCTGGCCGGCAAACGGGAAAAGAGCCCATCTGTGGGCTTGAGATTCTTCGCTGCGCTCAGAATGACAACGACTGTCTGGTTTACAGG
>DATKZT010000095.1:0-72140 GCA_035527845.1 Sedimentisphaerales bacterium
ATATCGATTGTGTGTTACAGTCTGTCATAGAAATGGCCTTTCTGTTTGAGTATGATTGTTGTTATAACTACTTATACTACAGACAGTTAGGCCATTTGTCTATCAAAAAATCTGAAAATCCTGTGAAATATGCGGGTTAACACTTTCTTCTTTGAATCCACTCTGCGAGCGGTGTTCAGGCGCATAGAGCGCAGGACGGGGATAGCGGTGCGATTTGAAAACGCCGAGGGGAGTTTCTGGACCGGTCAGGCGGACATGAACGGTGTGACAATCGTGAGAGAGAACCATCCCATTAGTGACTTCAACCTCACCGCGAGGTCGCTGTTCATAGATGTCTCAATGGACGATTTGATTTTGAAAGAGGCGGTTTTTGAAGAGGTGCGGCTGGAAGATGTTGAAGGGAGCTACGAACGTGCCGGAATCGCCGGTAAGAGCGGGCGCTGGCAGTCTGTGTCCGCTAAAGACCGGATTCGGTTGCGCTATGAGTCGGCTGCGGAAGGACCGGCCCTTCCGCAGCGCAGGTTCAGAGTTGACCGCCTGATAGTGGATGATGCGAACGTAACAGTGCGTGACGTAGCGTACCCCGGCAGGCGCTTGGAGGCTTCCGTGCAGATTGACCGTCTGGAGACGGCGCCTCTTTTTAGCACGTGGCCCCTTTTTTCTCTGCTTTTTAGGACGGAGGTTTCCGGTTATTTGAACGGCGAGGCGTTCGGCATTAAGTCGCGTCAAACAGAAAGTGGAGATGAGGTGCGGTGGTATGTGGAGGACGTACCCATTGAATTCATAAGTACGTACGTCGGCGGTCCTCTGCGGTGGATTCAGCAAGCTCGGCTGGGTGTGGAAGTGCGGAGTCTTCTGGGCGGGGAGGAGCGCCCCGGGACAGGCAGAATTGCGATGGGGTGGAGCTTCGTTCTCAGTGACATACGAGCTGAGGTGCCGGGCGGTATCGGTCGGCTTCAGCGGGTCGTGGCCACACCGGTGGTCGCGTATTTGAACCGGCATGCGGAGCGTCTGCCTCTCAGTTTCGGGTTTGTATTCGAGGAGGGAAGGTTCGAAGGGCGTGCATCCCTTGAGACGGTTGGTCTGTGGGAAGCGGTGGAGCATGCGCTGGTTGAGGAGATATGCAGGCGGACGGGTGCGGACCCGGACAGGCTCAAGAAAGAGGGTCGTCAGAAGCTCAGCCAGTTCAAAGATTATCTGGAGAAGCGGCTGGGAGATAGGGGCGACGCGCCGGTGAAGTCACAGCCTTAGGTCATCGCTTGGCAGTGGGAGCGGACCGCAGAACCCTGTCGATTACCAATAGGCCGGACGTTGCTGATATCAAAGGCCGCGCGGGCCTGACGCGATAGCGGCTTCCTCGTGCTGGCGCTCTCATGTCGGAGAGCGAGACATTGACAGGTGTTTTGTGTTCGGCTACCATCTTCGTTTATGCCGAGCAGGAGCAAGACTGTAAACATATTGGGCATTGAGACGAGCTGCGACGAGACGGCGGCGGCGGTGGTTGGCGATGGGCGGGTTGTGAGGTCTTCTGTGGTGGCTTCGCAGCACAAGCTGCATGAGAAATACGGCGGGGTGGTGCCGGAGATTGCGTCGCGTGCGCATATCGAGAACATATATCCGGTGATAGCGGAGGCTCTGGCCCAGGCCGGCGTCACGAGGGATGAGATTGATGCGGTGGCGGTGGCGAATCAGCCGGGGCTGACGATTGCGCTTGTGGTTGGCGTCACCGCGGCCAAGACTCTGGCGTTCGCGTGGGAAAAGCCTTTGATTGCAATCAACCATTTGCACGCCCATTTGCAGTCGGCGATGTTGGCCGAGGATAAACTGGAGCTTCCGGCGGTGGCACTGATAGTCTCGGGCGGACACACTTGTCTTTACGATTGCGAGTCGCCGCTGGAACTGGAGCTGTTGGGTTCGACGGTTGACGACGCGGCGGGGGAGGCGTTCGATAAGGTCGCGGCGATTTTGAAGCTGCCTTATCCGGGCGGGCCGAGTATCGAAAAGGCGGCAGGCCCCGGCAATCCGAAGGCGATCAAGTTCCCTCGTTCGATGTTGGGGCGGGATTCGCTGGATTTTTCCTTCAGCGGCGTCAAGACGGCGGTGCTGTATCACTGCCGGGGACAGGATATGAAGGGCCAAGACACGGTGGACAGGATGACGGAGGAGGAGGTGGCTGATATTGCGGCATCGTTTCAGGCGGCGGTAATCGATGTCCTGGTGAAAAAAACTCAAAGGGCAGCGAAAAGAATCGGCGCCAGAACGATTCTGCTGGGCGGCGGTGTGGCGGCTAACACTGAATTGAGAAGGGCCCTGCAAGAGATGTGCGATGCTTCGAAGCCGGCGAAAAAGCTGTTAGTGGCGCCGAAACAGTATTGCACGGACAACGCGGTTATGGTAGCCTCTCTGGGGTATCATAAGTTCAAAGCCGGGCTTCTTGCCGACTTGAGTCTTGAGCCAAAAGCGACCGGCTGATGAGCAGTCGGTATAGTGACGCGGGGTGACATTTGCAGATCGAGAAGTTGAAATCTTTGTTGGAGCAGGTCAAGGCCGGTGACACAAGTGTCGAGGATGCGATTGATAAACTTCGTCACCTGCCGTACGAGGACCTGGGCTTTGCGCACGTTGACCACCATCGCCAGATTCGGCAGGGCTTTCCGGAGGTGATTTACTGTCCGGGCAAGACGACCGAGCAGATAGTGAAAATCTTCGAGAACCTGGCGGAAAAGGGCAACAACGTCCTGGCCACCAGGGCCGAGCGGCACGTTTTCGAGGCGCTGGCCGCGAGCGGGAAATTCCAAAAGGTAAGGTACGATGAGCCGGCCAGGGCGATTGTTCTGGAGCAGAAAGGGCTTGAACTGTCCGCGAGTGTGATTCCGATACTGACGGCGGGAACGGCCGACATACCGGTGGCGGCAGAGGCGAAGGTGACGGCCGAGATAATGGGTCAGCGCACAGAGCTGATTTGTGATGTGGGAGTCGCGGGGCTGCACCGGCTGCTCGGGCATACGCAGAAGCTGCAGAACGCCAATGTCGTAATCGTGGTGGCAGGGATGGAGGGGGCGCTGGCGAGCGTGGTGGGTGGACTGGTGAGCTGTCCTGTGATTGCGGTGCCGACCAGTATCGGGACGGGGACGAGCTTTGGCGGGCTTGCGGCGCTCTTGACCATGCTCAATAGCTGCGCTTCCGGAGTGGTGGTGGTAAATATCGACAACGGTTTCTCTGCGGGCGTAACGGCGGCGCTGATAAACAGAAAGATTGAAGGCAGCAAGGGCTGATAAATGCAGGCGATAAGCGATGTTCCAAAATTGAAGGCGAGAGCGGCGGATGCCCACAAGGGGGATTTTGGGAAGGTCTGCATCATTGCCGGCAGTATGGGCATGAGCGGCGCCGCGGCGATAGCGGGCCGGTCTGCGCTGCGGGCGGGAGCGGGTCTTGTCAGGGTTGCTACACCCGGAAGCGTCCTGCCCATAGTGGCGTCGATAGAGCCGTCATTTACGACGATTCCGCTGGCCGAGGATGCGTCGGGGCGAATCTCGGCCAAGGCTATAAGTGCAATCCTTGATGCTGCCGGCGACAATGACGTGGTTGCATTCGGCCCGGGAGTCGGTGTGAGCAGCGAGCTGCGTCGGGTCCTTGAAGCACTGCTTGAGCAAGAGCATCTGCGGTTGGTTATAGACGCGGACGGGCTTAATAACCTGGCCAAAATGAAGGGCTGGCCGGCGAGGGTCAAGGCGGAGCTGATTTTTACGCCGCACCACGGTGAGATGAAGCGGCTCTGGTCCGGGCTGTTCCGAGAGGACTTGCCGGGCGACCGGCAGGAGCAGGCGGGCCGATTGAGTGAGCGGACCAAAAGCGTTGTGGTTCTGAAGGGAGCCGGAACGGTTGTCACAGACGGCGAGAGGGTTTATATCAACAAGACAGGCAACCCTGGGATGGCGACGGCAGGGTCGGGCGATGTTCTTGCCGGCGTGATTGCGGCCCTGGCGGGTCAGGGGCTGAATAACTTCGATGCGGCGGTCCTGGGGGTCTATGTTCACGGCCTGGCTGGCGATATTGCGGCTGCGAAGTTCGGTCAGGTCAGCCTTATGACAACGGATATAGTCGATTGCCTGCCGGAGGCCTTTTTGAGGCTTGGTTAGCTGCTGCCGGTGGTTCCTGTGTGGACGCGGTGGCGGATTATTGCGACCGCGGGTGGAGGAGCGGGGATTCGGGGGAGTCCTATATTGTCGGTGGTATCAGAGTGCGTATGCCGTGCGTTAAAAAAAGTTGCGATTGGCGGATTTTTGTTCGGTTTTTGTTAGGGTTTTTGGAGGCGTGTGGCCGATAGAACTAATTGCCACGGACAGCTAAGGAGCAGCAGGTTCAGGAATGAACAGAGGCAAGCCATGAGAATGAAGGACGACAGGAACGAACGGATCAGGCCTGTATGCAAGTTCGGGCCGGGAGGGGATTATGTTTCTTTCTGGCCGGCGGGGTCTTTCGAGTTGCCGCAGCTCTCGCCCAACAGCCTGACGAAGGTTCTGATGTCGCTTAGCAAGATAATGCAGCATCTGGTCGCCGCGGAGTCCGGTAAGGTCTCAGGGGATTTTGCTGTGAGGTCCGGTCCGGTGGAAAGGATTGTCTATGGGAAGGGAGACTCGCAAGATGTTATTGAAGAGCACGCAAGCGAAGGGTCGGCTGACGCCGCGTCAGGTACAGTTATTAAGGATATTCGCGCGGGTACAGGCGAGGCACTGCTATTCGCCGACGATAGGCGAATTGGCGGCGGCGCTGGGCATAAGCCGAAGCACCACATTCGAGCACATCGGCGAGCTTCGCGGAAAAGGGTTGTTGTCGGCGCAGCCCGGCAGGGCACGCTCTTTGAAGCTGACTTCGAAGGGGCAAAGTCTGCTTAGCAGGTTGGCGGAGGGGCCGAGCGCCTCCGTGGACGGCATACCGCTGGTCGGCAGAGTCGCTGCCGGCGCACCCATTGAGGCTGTTGAGGACAGGGACTCTCTGTCGCTGGCTTCTTGCTTCGGGGCGGGCGATGATGTCTTTGCACTCGAGGTGCGGGGCGACAGCATGGTCGGCGAGGATATTCGCGACGGCGACTACGTGATTTGTCGGCGTCGGGCCGTGGCCGATGACGGAGCGCTGGTGGTTGCTATCGTGGATAATGAGGATGCGACGCTGAAGAGATTCTACAAGGAGAGGGGCCGGGCGCGGCTGGAGCCGGCCAATGACGATTATGAGCCCATCTACTCCGACAACTGCCGCATCGAGGGCGTCGTCGTGGGCTTGGTGAGGAGATTATAGGCTCGTTTTGTGCGGAGTTGTCAAACCGGTTCGAATTTTCACGTTCAGCGCTCAGCAGTTATCTGTCAGCAGGGAATCTACAAGACAGTAAACGACTAATACGAAAGCGGCCATGAAGGCGGTGCATAGTCGCCACTGTGAACTGAGGGTCTCCAAGGCTCGGCTGGTCGTGTGAGCAAAGGTCTCTGCCTGCTGCATCAGACGTCCTGCGATTGCCGGAACAGAAAACGCTGCAACTATCGTCACAACAGCGAGCATAATGGCGCCGGCGAGGGCAAGTCTTTCCTGCAGGACTACGCGCGCCAGAATCCTTTTTTCTTCAGATTCTCTGATCTGGTTCACGACCCTGTCAGTAAAATCGGGCGGCGGCGCCTCCGAATGGGATTTCAAGGCGCGTCTGAGATTTTCGTCGAAACTGCTCAGTCTATCGGTCCTCATAGATATCTTCTCCAAGAACGTCGGGCAAGAGCTCTTTCAGTTTTCTTCTGGCTCTGAACAAATAGGTCTTAACTGTATTTTGTCTGGTTCGCATTATCTCTGCAATGTCTCTGATGGTTCGGTCCTGACGGTAATATAATATAACCGCCGCGGCCCAGAGTCTGGGCAGTCGTTTTACCGCATCCCAGACCAATTCCTGCTGCTCGCTGCGGCACAGCGCTGTGGTTGCCGGGTCCTGTTGTATGTTATCGTCCTGTGCGGCAAGCGATTCACACGACGGACGGTTCTTTCGAAGATAGTTCACTGCCTGGCGGTAAGCTATACTCCACAGCCAGGTCCCCAATTCGGCCTGGCCCCTGTATCGAGCAATCGCCCTGTAAGCCGCCAGGAATGTCTCGCTCGCGACATCCTCGGCCTCGTGGTCTCTAAGCCCTAACGTCCGGCAGCACAGGAAAACGTCGCTTTTGTATTTCTCGACAAGCTCGGCAAAAGCGGTGTGGTCACCGCTGCGCAGCAGGCGCAGCCACTCCGGTTTCTGGTGGTCTTTGTCTGCCAACAAGACGCTCCTTTCCAGTGTTAGTCGCGTCGTGACCTCAACAAGTTTCATTTTCTTGAAACCTTTTTCGCCGAGGCAACGACCAATTATACGGAGGCCGTTTGCCGCGGCCAAAGAAATCCTGATGGAAAATCAGAGTGAAAGGAGTGAAAAGGCTATGGCTGAACCAGCTTTTTTTATCGGAGCATTTCGCATTCTGTTTGTTTTGATAATCTCAGGAGGGATTCTGGCCGTCTTTCTGGCAATTTTCTACATTTTTTACAACAAACGCGTCGAGCATAAACAAATCATGACAGCGATGGAAAAAGGGATACCTCTGTCGGATTTGAGACCCGCCAAACCGGCAGGCTCAGTGTGGATAAGAAATCTGACAGCGGGTATTGGGTTGGCTATTCTCGCTGCCGGCTTTATGATGCTCGGCTGGGATGCCTTTGAACACTGGATAGGCAGAGGGCCCTTTGGTTCCCCTGTGCTCTCCGAATACTTGCAGGTGGGACCTTTTATCCTCGGCGTGATTGTTCTCGGATTGGGGGTGTCACGGATTATCCGTGGGCTTCTCCAGCGAAAGGCCGAAAGAGCAGGCCCCCCTGTTGAGAAACGCCCGAACTGGAGAAGAGATCTTGCAGTGGGTATAGCTCTGGTGGTTCCCGTTCCGGCATTTCTTGTGTTCGGCTTGGAAGCCTTTCTGGATTGGGCCTTGTATGGAACCCGTCTTGAGCCTGGTCAGAAGTTCGTCGCAGCACTGTTTGTTTCGGGCCTGATACTGCCGGCTTTCGGTGTCTTGTACCTTCTGCGCGGTTTTCTGCAGTGGAGGGCTGCAAGACCGACTGAGGCTCTATCGAGGCACACAAGCGGGATAACGAACTTTGCGGTGGGTATCGCTTTGCTGTTGCCGGTTCTGCCTTTACTTATGATAGGTGTGAACGCATTCCGGGCTTGGATTGGTTTGCGATTCCATGAGCTTTCGCCAACTGAACAGTCAATGATAGCATTCTTTCTTTTGGGTGTGATATTGCTTCCTTTCGGGGTCTTTTTTATTGTTCGCGGTTACCTTCACCTAAAGGCCGAAAGACCATATCCGCCTGTGGAAAAGCACCCCAATTGGATGAGGAATCTCGCCGTTGGGATTGCCCTGCTAATTCCCGTTCCAGCTTTCCTTTTGTTCGGCCGGAACGCCTTCTGGGCCTGGGTCTTCTACCATCAGGGAAATCTTACATTTGCCGACAAGTTCATGCTGGTGCTTTTCATTTCAGGGCTGATATTGCCCGCTTTCGGGATCTTCCATATCCTCCGGGCGATACTCCAGAGAAAGGCTGAAAGAAGAGCTTTCGCTATTGAGAAGGGCATCCCCTTATCACAACTCGAACCCTCCGCCTGGATAACAAATATCTCAATAGGCATTGGCTTATTTGTTCTTTCGCTGCCTCTTCTGCTTAATTTCTGGCAAATCTTTGAGTACACCAAGCGTGTGGATTACTCGCGTCTGGTTCCATTGATGCTGTTCTGGGCTGTAGCCCTGGGCCTGTTGATTCGGGGCCTGTTGTTGCGAAAAGCGGCGCGCCAAGCGCGACCTGCGGACCGAAGCAATGCCGGCGAAAGAGAAACGGCTGGCGGTACTTCCAACTTGGAAAAGTAAGGGCAAAGCGGGGAATAACCTGCCCAGGGGTACTGCGATTGTTGAACCAATCGATTTGAAAGCTACGTAGATGCGGCGGGTGTGAGATTTCTTTCGGCGGTCTGCTTTACGATTTCGACGAATCGCTCGACCATTTCTGTTGCGGGCCAGGTTTGCTCGGCTCGTGGGCGGTTTGCCTGGTGCCATACGGACACCAAGGGGAGCATTACGGCTTCGGCGGCGGCGCCTTCGAGGTGGGCGGCGAGCCGGCCGAGGACTTCTGTCGTCCGGACGGGCAGTTCGACGACCTGGCCGGAGCCATGGCCGCCCCGGCAGGCCCTGTAGGAGCCCTCGACAAAGTATTCTCTACAGGCCAGAGGTCTTATTTCGTAAATTGTGCAGAGGCCCTCTCGCAGAAACGGGCAAGGCTGCTTGAGGCTGCGGTACCAGTTGGAGATGGCGTTCAACTCAGAGGCAGCTTTAGCGGAGTGGTCCAGTGGCTGGTTCAGGACTTCGTGGGGGGGTTTTCGCCTCAAGATGCGGCGGGCGGTCAACAGCCATACTCTCTGTACCAGCTTTTGCCTTGATTCGGGCAGGCTGAGGACTTCCTGCATCAGCCGAAAGGCCTCGGGAACCGACAGCGGGACGAGGTAGTGACAGCAGGCGCAGCAGCCGGGGCGGCAGGCGATGTGCCCGCCTTGCTGACGGATTTTTTCCGTCGCAAGGCCGGTCATTTTTTCGCAGATGGCACGGGCTACTGGGACAATGCCCGCCAGAGTCATCCGGCCGGGCCCGGCGGTGATATCGAAACTTGCCGGCTCACCGAAGATGTCGAACTCAAGCCCGATAATTCTGGCGGCGGTGACACAGGAATTTTGTGATGCGTGGGCTCCCTCCGCGACTGCTATTTGAAATTCTTGAGTCACGGATTGCTACGCTCGTTCTATTGTTATCTATCCAAGTCCTATATTACCATTTTAGGTCGGATAAACTGTGCGATTACGCCTGTGCACGTTTTCGTTCCTTCACTAATTTCAGCAGACTATATCGGATAAGGCGGCTGTGTGACTTGACAAAGAATTCGGGCGGACGGCGGGTAGAAAGTTTTTTCAGGTGGAATTGTTTATCGGGCGTATTGAGTGTGCGTGCGCGGGGCGAGGGGACGGGCGGAACGATGTGCTAAGGACCAGGCTTAGCGGTTGAGCCCTCTCGGTATTCTTCAAGGAAATTGAGCCATTCGGCCCAGGCGCGTGTGTAGGCGTCACCGGACAGGATGAATCCGTCATTATGGCCGCCGAAAATCTCAACAAATTGTTTGGGCTCGTTGGCTGCCTCGTAGAGTCTGTGGCCGAACTCAAACGGCACTATCTCGTCGTTTGCGCTGTGAACTATCATGACGGGACAGTGGACGTCCCTGATATAGTCAACGGCGTTGTAGCTGAATCTTGCGAACCACCGCACGGGCATGTAGGGATAGAATTTTCTGCCCATGTCGACGTATGAGGTGAAAGTGCTTTCGGTGACAAGGGCCTTTGGCTGGGCGCTCCTTGCCAGGTGAGCCGCGACGCAGCCGCCGAGGGACCGGCCGAATATGATGACTTCATCGTGTGGTATTTCTTTCTTTTCTGTAAGCCATTTGTATGCGGCGCCAGCATCGAGATATGTCCCCTCCTCAGATGGTTTGCCCTGGCTGCGGCCGTATCCGCGATAATCGAAGATGAAGCAGCTTAGTCCGAGTTTGCAGAAGATGTTGATGCTGTCGAGACGGTGCATGATATTGCCGGCGTTGCCGTGGCAGAACAGGATGGTGAAGCGGGAATTTGGCGCGGGCACGTACCATCCGTTGAGCTTCTGCCCGTCGGCTGTGGTGAAATCGACGCTTTCGAAATCCAGTCCGATGTCGGCGGGTGTGCAGGAGATTTCCCGCACGGGGTAATAAACGAACTTGTGCTGCATGAGCAGCAGGAACAACCCCAATCCCACATAAGCGACAAGGAGCACTGCGGCGATTGACATCAATGTTGAGGTCATACGGTTACGGAAGACGGCCAGTCGGCGATTACGAATCATTCGAATCATTGGTTTGCGTGCTATTTTAGTTTGCCCGGAGCTCCAAAGCAAGCTACAATCGTGACGTGGCTCAGCAGGTGATTTGTGATGTGAAAGCCGGGCGGCTATGGGGGCCTGGTTCATGCGGGTGAGAATATAGTGGGTGTATCCGATTCTTATTTAGCGATTGACGTCTCACGCGAGGCCGAAGCAGTACAGGAGCGGATACGTGACGCGGTGCGGGGCCGGTCAGCGAAAGGGGTGATTCTGGGACTGAGCGGGGGGATAGATTCTTCGGTGGTTGCGACGCTGGCAGTGCGTGCGTTGGGCAAGGAGTGGGTTTGGGTGTATTATCTGTATGACCGGGACAGCTCCAAAGAGTCGCGGTCGCGGGCGGAGATGGCGGCCGATTGGCTTGGGATTGAGCTGAAATGTGTCGATATTACCGGCGCTCTTGCAGAAGAGGGGGTCTATTCGCCGCTGATCATCAGAGTCACGGGCTTGTCCGGTTTTGTGAACAGCTTTCTCGGCGGCAAGCTGTGTCGCTTATTCTGGCGTGAGCCTTTTTTCGCGACGACTCTGCGTCGCGGTGACATTGGGGGGGGCAAAATCAGAAGGTTCGTGTATAAGCATACGCTGGCGCGTGTGGAGGCGGCGTTCAACGCGCGACATCGGTATCGCCGGAAGTTCTTGGAGGCTAAGGCGGTGGACAATAACTGTGTTCTTGCCGGGGCGGCAAATCGGTCGGAGTATATGGTGGGCTGGTTCGTCAAGGATGGGATCGATGATGTTTTGTTTTCGCCGATTATTCACCTGTACAAGACGCAGGTGGTGCAGTTGGGCGAGTATCTTGGCGTGCCCGCTGAGATAGTCAGGCAGCCCGCTTCGCCGGATATGATGAAAGGCGTCACGGACGAATCGGCTATGGCAGTCAGCTATGAGACGATTGACCGCGTGCTCGTGCGCCTGGAGCATGGGATGTCGGAGCAGGAGATTCTCTCCGCAGGCGTAAAGGAAAAGGAGCTGGTTTTGGTGCATACCATGAATGAACTGTCGGCCTGGAAGAGGCAGCCGAAAGAGGATTGTTGCTCTCTTGTGCCGGACGGGGGCTTCAGGAATGATTAGCAGAAGAAAGACCAGAACGGTTAACGTGGGCCCGGTGAAGATTGGTTCTTTGGCGCCGGTAGTGGTGCAGTCGATGACGAAGGTGCCGACGGTGGATGTTGGGCGTTGCGTAAGGCAGGTGAATCGTCTGGCGGCGGCGGGCTGCCGGCTCGTCCGCATCAGCGTGCCCACGCGCGCGGATACGGCCGCCTTCGCCAGGATTGTCCAAAAAGTTTCCGTCCCGCTGATTGCGGACGTTCACTTCAGTGCGGCGCGGGCTATCGAGGCGATCGAGGGCGGCGCGGCTAAGGTCCGGCTCAACCCCGGCAACATAAAGAATCGTGCGGACATTCTGCGGATCATTGACGCGGCGAAAATGCACGGGACGGCGGTGCGGATAGGCGTCAACGAGGCGAGCATTCGTGATTTGAGCGGTGCGGACGTTCCGCTGAAAAGGCGGGTTGCGCTGATGTTGAGCGAGATGAGGAAATACGTGCGGCTATTCGAGAAGCGGGGTTTTACGCAGATAGTCTTGAGCGCGAAAAGCAGTGACGTCGTGCGAACAATCGAAGTGAACCGCCGGATGGCCGAGACCTTCGACTATCCGATTCACCTCGGGCTTACCCACGCAGGCCTGCCGGAAGATGCGACGATACCTTCGGCTGTGACTCTGGGGACGTTGCTGGCCGAAGGCATTGGTGACACGATCCGCGTCAGTGCCGCCGGAGACCCGCTGGTAGAAACCGAGATGGCAAAGCAGATTCTGGCGTCACTCGGATTATGCGAAGCTGCGAAGTTGGAGCTGGTGGTTTGTCCGACGTGTGGGCGTGCTCAAATCGACGTGGTGAAACTGGCCCGGAAGATCAAAAAGGTGCTGCGGGGCGTCGGCAGGCCGCTACGGATTGCGGTAATGGGCTGTATTGTCAACGGGCCGGGCGAGGCCGCCGATGCCGACCTCGCGGTCTGCGCGGCAAAATCCAGGGCTTACATCTATCGCAAAGGCAGGAGGATATCGATTGTTCCGGAAAGTGAAATCATTTCTGCACTCTTGACACAAGTGAGGGCTTATGGCGCAAGCGAATGAACAGGTGCGGGGCACAGGCGCCGAATCGCTCAGAGCGATGCTCGAGAGCGTCTTGCTGGTTGTGATTTTCAGCCTTGCCTTCGCATATATCGAGGCGGCGGTGGTTGTTTATCTGCGAGTGATATTTCATCCGGACGGTTTCTCTTTTCCGCTGACGAATTTTGGCGCGGACCCGCGGTGGAAGCAACTGTTGTTGACGGAGATGGGACGCGAAGGGGCGACGCTGGTGCTGCTTTTGAGCGTGGTGCAGCTTCTTGGTCGAAGCCGGCGGCAGAGGTTCGCGTTGTTCCTGGCGATATTCGGCATGTGGGACATTTTTTTCTATTTCTGGCTCAAGGTTATTATCGACTGGCCCGTGTCGCTCATGGATTGGGACGTCCTGTTTTTGATACCGGTGACGTGGGCTGGTCCTGTTCTGGCGCCGGTCCTCGTCTCGGCTGCGCTGATAGCTCTTGCGGTAATAATACTATCCCGCTCATACACCGGGCGGCCTCTCAACCCGAGCCGGACGGACTGGATGGGTTTCGTGCTCTGCGCGATTACGGTAGTTGTATCTTTCTGCGTGGCCGGACTGCACATAACCGAACAGGACTTCGAAGGCTACTTCCACTGGCCCCTGTTCGGCCTGGGCTGCGTATGCGGCATTACCCTGTTTCTCAAGTTGCTCCTGCGGTCGAAAAGACCCGGATAAGATCGCTCATCTTACCTTTGGTGCAGCGAGGCTCTATTGCCTTGCGACGAATCTGTTCGGTCCGGCCTGCGATACTGCCCTCGTCGGCTGTCTGCTCCGTTGTCTCGCAGGTATCCCTCGAACTTGCCGAAGATCATCTTTCCAGCGGACGTCTGGAGCGAGCTGGTGACACTGATGAGCAATTCCTGGCCGATTTTGTCACGTGCGTTTTCGACGACGATCATTGTGCCGTCGGCAAGGTAGCCGATGCCCTGGTCCGCCTCTTCGCCCGGCTTTATGATCTTCACCTCGAGCGTCTCTCCCGGCAGCGCGACGACCTTGAGGGAATTGGCCAGATCGTTGATGTTGACCACGTCCACCTCTCGCACCTGGGCAACTTTCGTAAGGTTGTAGTCGGTCGTGGCCAGGCGCCCGTTGCAGTGCTTGGCGAACATGACCAGCTTCTGGTCGACGCCTTTGACCTCTTCTACTTCGGCCAGCACAGTGTCGTCGATCTCCACGTCGATATTTGAGCTTGTCTGCATCTTGTTAAGGATGTCGAGTCCCCGCCGGCCGCGGTTGCGTTTGAGCTTGTCGCCCGAATCGGCTATCAGTTGCAGCTCGTTGAGAACAAAGCGAGGGACAATCAGCGGGGCGTCGAACAGTCTGCTCTGACACAGGTCCGCAATTCGCCCGTCGATGATGGCGGAAGTGTCCAGAATCATGGGCCTGCTGCCTTTGGTTTGCTTGGCGAACTCAACGTAAGGGATGACAAATCGCACGTCGTCTTTTGTCCGCATAACGATGGTGATGATAAGATAGCAGATGCATATACCCATCAGCCATTTGATTGCGGCGCGCGCCGGGTCGATTATTCCGATTTTGTAGGAATCGGCCACCAGGTCGACGACAGGTGCCAGCGCGCCGCTGATAAGCATCCCCACCACCAGTCCGAAGAAGACACCGGCAAGGGCGCGAAGTTTTTTCTTCGGCGTGAGGACGTCGATCAGAAACACGAAAAGTCCGAGTCCGAGTCCGGTTACGACAATGGACCAAAAACTGGTTGCGTTCTTCTCAGCCGAGATTTCCACATTGCTTGCGTTAAACAGCAGGACCCCAAGCAGAATAATGATGAAGATACTTCTAAAAATCCAGATCAACATGGCAATTAGCCTCCCAGAATTATGGCAGTTCCTTTTTGTTTATGATATTTTCATTCCAACGTTATGTACGAGCCTCTGACATATTATTCGGCCGCAGGAGCAGGCCTTATGCAATTATTATAGCCTAAATTTCACGGCAGGTGGATTACTTTTTTTTATTGGTCCTATTTGGCCTGCGGTCGTTCATGGCCGCCGGGGCCGCGGGGTCGGGCGTCAGGCTGTGACTGGAACGCGGGTGCGCAGCTCTTGGCGCTTGGATTTCGGCGGGGGATCGCATAGTATTATGGATAATAATGCTCAAAAGGTGATCGGCGTTTTGAGGGGCGATACTATGGGTGTTCGAGGCTGTGGAATCCGGATGCTCGGAACAACAGGGAGATTGGCTGTGATGTTCGTCGTGCTGTCTTTTGCGTTAATGGCTTTCGCCGCAGAGGCGCCATCGGTGGGCAGTACGACCGTATCCGTACAGGGGGCCGGCAAGACGGTTTCACAGGAGACGATGGAGAAGATATACGACCAGGTGAAGACCCCGTACAAATACGGGATTCTGATCAAAGGCGAGGGGGGAAAAAAGGTCGATTGTCCGAGTGTGTTCCGGCACGGCGAAAAGTGGTACATGATGTATCTGGTTTTTGCCGGCGACGGGTATGAAACGGCCCTGGCTGACAGCAATGACCTGCTGAGCTGGAAGACCCTGGGCAAAATCCTTGGGTTCAGGAATGAAAAGGTCTGGGACGCCAACCAGGTTGGGGGCTATATCTCGCTGCAGGACCATACGTGGGGCGGCTCGTATGAGCTTGCGACGTACGACGGGAAGTACTGGCTGTCCTATCTGGGAGGCCCCTTGAAGGGATACGAGACGGACCCCTTGGCCATCGGTATCGCATGGACGAAAACCCCTGCTCAGCCCATCGAGTGGCATCGCGTAGAGGGCAATCCGGTTCTTCATCCGTACGATGACGACGCCCGCGAATTCGAAAAAAAGACCCTTTACAAGAGCAATATCATTTACGACAGGTCGCAGACGCTCGGCTTTCCGTTCGTGATGTTTTATAACGCCAAGCAACAAGACAAGTGGGTTGAGCGTATAGGCACGGCGGTTTCCAAAGATATGACGCATTGGAAGCGTTTCGGCGACAAGCCCGTAATCGACAACCTCAGCGGCATCTCAGGCGACCCGCAGATTACCAAGATCGGGGATGTGTGGGTGATGTTTTACTTTGGGGCCTTTTGGAAGCCAAAGGCGTTCGATACATTCGCCTGTTCTTACGACCTGGTGAACTGGACGAAGTGGGCCGGGCCGCACCTGATTGAGCCGTCGGAGCGCTGGGACAGCACATACGCACACAAGCCCTGGGTGATGAAGTACAAGGACACTGTTTACCATTTCTATTGTGCTGTCGGGAACCAGGGAAGGGTCATTGCGCTGGCAACCTCGAAACCGCTCCCAAGGCGTGATTAATCCTGTGGTTCTGCGCGATGAGTCCGGAAAAAAGTCGAGGGCGCATCAACCGTTGGTCGCGCGCCCTCGCAAACTGCGGTCAGCACATTCAAAGGGCTTGACGTGGCCGCCTTAAACCTTTTGGTGCCGACGCAGTATCGGTGGTTTTTGCAGCTATTTTCTCAATCTGTTCCTTCCGGCATATTGGCGCGGGGGCTTAAAGAGCCATGCGAACTCCTGCGAATCCAGCGTGGGCAAATCGGCCGGGTCGTAAGTGTCTTCGCTGAGCTGCATAACGGCAATCTCGTCAGCCGACAGGGTCAAGGGTCGCTCGCCGGGGCGGCCTTGCGGTTCCCAGAAACAATAGCAGCCCTGGTCATCCGTTGTATCCGGCTTGTAGCCGAGCGGGACGCACAGTCTTGACTCGTAGCCCTGCTTCTCCGTGAAGAAGGCCAACTGGATTTTTCTTCTTAGCTGAATTGCCTGTGCAAAAACATCGTGGTCAGAGTGCATGGAACTCCTCGCTGAATAGAATAAATGGGCCCGGGCTCGTATTCATACTACCGCCGTGATAAGGCCTTATGGCCGGCTTTATTGTTCACAAGTCCTTTATTTACAGTGTGTTACAAAACAGCTCTAAGTTTCGATTAGAGTGCACCCGCACTCTTTATCCATAATGAAGGCGTTTCTGAGAGGACAGTTGTTGATACTGAAAATAATTTTTTTCAATTTTTTTCGCACGCCGTTCATAGGCGGCACGCACAACCATCGCCGCCCGACCAAATTAGAATGGTCGATTTGGGCCCGATGACCGCATTTCGATGCAAAAAAAAGAGTGCGAAGCTCAGCGAGAAATATTTTTTTCAAAAAATACGAATTTTTTCGTTGACGGTACGAAAGGATTCGTATAAGTTTGGGGTCAGACGGGAATCAGAAGGAGCAGATATCAAAGCTGGAGACAAATAGAGATGGCAAGACACAAGACACCGGGGCCGACGGACAGGGAACTGGCAATCCTGCGTGTGCTTTGGGAGCGTGGACCCAGCACCGTTCGACAGGTTAACGAGGCGATAAGCACCGACCGCAGCACGGGGTACACGACCACGCTGAAACTCATGCAGATCATGACGGAAAAAGGACTGGTCGTTCGGGATGAGTCCGACCGAACGCATGTTTACAAGGCGAACGCAGCGGAGGAGCAGACGCAGCGGCAATTAGTGGGCGATTTGATGGATAGGGCGTTCGGCGGCTCGGCGCGCAAGCTGGTGATGCAGGCATTGGCGGCCAAGAAGGTCTCAGCAGAGGAATTAGCAAAAATCAGGCAATTACTCGATGCGATAAGGGAGGACTAATCATGTTACCTGAAGCCGTTCTTTCACATCCAACGGTGGAGCGAGTGGGATGGACATTGGTTCATTTTTTGTGGCAGGCCGCCGCGCTGGCGGTAATCTTCGGCATCGAATTGGCGCTGCTGCGAAAGTCCAAAGCGAACGTGCGGTACTTGGCCGGGTGCCTGACGTTGGCGTTGATGATGCTGGCGCCGTGTTTGACGGTATTTATGGTGCCGGTATCGGAATCTGGTTTCGCGGCTGAATCTCATGCAACGGCGTCAATGCCGCCGGAGGTATCAACGACCGAGTTTGCAGGTTCGGTGGAATTATCCGTCTCGGAAGGACCACACCCCGGGCCGGCTCCTTCAAGGGATGTTGCACCTTCGCCTGTCACGGTTGGCCTTGGGCGTCCGTGGAAGGAGCGTGCGGCAGCGTTGATGGAGCCGGCTCTGCCTTATCTTGTTCTGGGCTGGCTGGTGGGTGTGTTCGGGCTTTCGGTATGGCACCTGGGCGGCTGGGCGCAGTTGCAGAGACTGCGCCGCCGGATGGTCAAACCTGTTGACCAGCGATTGCGCAGCAAACTCCGCGAATTGGGCGAATCACTCGGCGTTCGTTGGGTGGTTGCGATTATGGAATCGGCGCTGGTGCAGGTGCCGACGGTGGTGGGCTGGCTAAAGCCCGTGATACTCCTGCCCGCAAGTGCGATGACCGGCTTGACCGCCGAACAATTGGAGGCGGTATTGGCGCATGAATTAGCTCATATCAGGAGGCTCGATTATCTGGTCAACATGGTGCAGACCGCCGTCGAGATTCTCGGCTTCTACCACCCGGCCGTCTGGTGGGTCTCGCACAAGATTCGCATCGAGCGCGAGAACTGCTGCGACGATGTTGCGGTGAGTGTCACCGGTAACAAGGTGCGATACGCGAAAGCTCTGGCCCTGCTCGAAGAGATGCGCGGCAGCCGTAGGGGCTTAGCGGTGGCGGCCGACGGGGTCGGCCTCTTGGACCGTATTCGCCGCCTCGTCGGCAGCGGCTCCGCCGAACAACCCCGCTCCACCTGGCTCCCCGCCGCCATAACCATACTGCTTATACTGGCAATAGCCGTACCAACGACCATCGCACTAAACGCTGCGCAAGACAACAAACTGGATGTGGTGGTTGAGCGGGACTTGGAGGATGCCGAAAAGGAGCTTGAGGAGCGGTTGGGGCCGGTGATTCGCCGGCTCAAAGCCAAGTGGGGAGTTCCGGAGGACGGGTATCTCACCCAGGTACGCTCTGCCAACGGCAGGTACGTGCTCTTCCACGACAGCCGAATGGATGTGGAAATCAACGACAACGGCAGCTTCATGTGGGTCGAGTGGGCGGCGCTGGCGTGTGATGATGGGACGTTGCTTTGGGAAAAGCAGATGCGGTTGGCGCCGGTCCCGGCCATTGTGATTGCCGACGGCGGGACGGCGGCGCTGGCCGAGCTCCAGCAGGCGCCGGGCGGGGGCACAGAGGCCGTTCTTCGATTTATCGACAGCCGCGGTCAAATGCTCGGCGCGTATGACATGGGCACACACGGCTACAAGGGGACGTCAAACTGGTTCATCTACAACGGCTCGAGTATGCCGGGGCTTTTCAGTAGTGATGAGCAAAGGTTTTACTTGGCGGTTATGGACAATTGGCAACAGCATCTGGTTTGTCTTAGTCGTCAAGGCGAGGTCTTGTGGGCGACGCCATTTTTCGAGGAAAAGGATGCCGGCTGGGTGTGGCACAGTGCAGAGAAGGTGCTGTACACCGACGGCGAGTACCTGTTGGCTGTTGAGCATGACCATGATGCCAGGCCGACCAAAAGGTACGTGGTATTTACCACCGCGGGCGAGAAGCTCCTCGGAGGTCGTGCCCCGACCGGTTCGAGCGTCCGGCTGGAGGCAGGCGACATTCTGATTGGCGGCGCCACCGGGGCCGAAATTAGCAGACAGAGCTTGGATGGATTAGAGACGAAACGAGCAGATGGAACTCTAAGGGCGGTGAAAGTTGAGGTTTCCGAGGTTGTGAAAGTCATAAGGCTCCAGTACGCGGACCCGGAGGACCTCAGCGAACGTCTGAACGCGATATTCAGCGAGCCGGGCACTGTTACCGGGATGCGGCTCGATGAGACGGGCAAGGTCATAGCCATGGTACGCTTCACCCCCGACCCTCGTGAGAAAACGATTCTTGTTCTTTGTCCTCCGGAGTTGGTGGGCAGTGTAGAGAAAATGATTAGAGAGCTTGACAGGCCTGGGTCCGGCATACGGGTCAGGAACTTTTCCGCGACGCTGTCGAATGGCGCGACGGTGGAGCTGGTGGGTCTGTATCATGGGGAAACGATTAAGGATTTGGTGTTCTGGAAGCCGGACGGGTCATTGTTTTCGGACTCAGAGAGTCAGAAGTACCGAGAAAGGGTAGCGCTTCCAAAGTGGCAAAATAAAGACTTCAGGTTTGAATATGGTTTGATGACCAGATTCAGTCCGCTTGATGAGCTGAATACGGAGATGTTCGTCAAGCAGGGCCGACGGATGTCCACTAAGTCCCCAGGATCCGACGGGATAGCAATCGCACTGGTGGCGTCGGACCCGCACGAGCGGGAAGAGGGATTTTCAAAGGTGGCCAATATCAAGGCGGCCGCTGCGTATGGTGAGTGGGACACTCGTAAATGGTCGGCGGGAATTAACGATCCCTCGGTACTGTTCCTCGACGAGCACTCGAACATAATGCTTTCACCTCCGCGGAGAACCGGTGAGAGGGTGGGTGGGAGCGGATACGGCGGATACGGGAGGTCTTCTCCTCGGCGAAAGACTGATGAGCGGGTGCTCGATGTTACGGTCAATGCTGGCAACATCGACTTTGATTGCTTTTATGAGCTGAAAGACGGCTCCATTCATCAGGCTGAGTGGCGAGAGACGTTGGGGCAGCCGAATTGGATTGGCCCGGACCAAAGAACGCCAATGATTTGTAAGCGGTACGCACTTTCTCACAAGCCGGAAGAGATCACAGAATATATTGTCAAATATAGAAGATTTGAAATTGTCGAGTTCAAGAATGTCTCGCTCAAGCCTGGTTTCAAGACCGATGTGGAGGTTGTTGTGGGACATGCAGCGCCAGAGATGCCAAGCGAGCCGGGGCGCCAGGGTCGGCTGAGCCGAGAAGAAATTCGTGCGAAGCTGGCAAGTCTTGAAAACCGAAAAATGGATATTCAGAGAGATTTGAACGTAGCGGAAGACGCAATGGAGGAGGTTCGGGCAAGGTGGGGCTTCGGCGATCTCGAAGAGCGGAGCTATCCGCATCCGGTCACGGCAAGGCTGATGCGCCTCGAAAAGGAGCGGGACGATTGTCTTGTTGAGATGGCCCAGCTCGAGGCCCGAATTGGGACGATTGAAAAGCAAGCCGATAGCCCCCAGAAGGAAAAAGACCTGAAAAAGGCACGGGAAGATTTGGCGGCGCTGACGGGCAAGCTTGAGCAGTTGCAGAAGATGTGCGCCGAAGCGGCGGCCAAGAAGAACGACCTTGATACGGCGCGGTTGCAGTACAGGCAGCGGGCAAGTGTAAGGGATGAGCGAAAGCGGATGCTCGATTCGATCAAGGCCGAAATTGAGAAGTTGAAGACACTCTACGATGACCCGGCCACGCCTGAAGGCGAGAAGCGCCAGGACGAAGGCACGGCAATAGAAAGAGATGAGGAGGAGAAAGCATATCGGCGAACGATGGAGAAAAGAGGCGCCAGATAGTGCCGTTTCGATCTCGAGCCTCTGATGCTCTGTCGAAAAGTCGGGCGAGGGCTCTTGTCGCTTTCACTGAAGCGCCGTCAAAGGGCCTGCCGCCAACCGTCATTTCGACTGAAGGCCCGCACAGGCCTTCCACCCCACTGTCATTTCGACCGGAGGGCCGCCAAGCGGTCCGCAGCGCAGAAATCTCTTCAAATAGATTCCTCGACTTCGTCCGCCTTTGACGGAAAAGCGCTGTTGATTCAATAAGAAGATGAATCTCAAGCCAGCGAGCCGGTGCCTTGAGCCCGGTTTTTTGGATGTTTTCGGCGGCATTCTCGCCGGATAGCCGGATGGTGGCGTCGGCAAGCCTGGACGGGACGGTGCGTCTTTGGGATGTCCAAACGGGCGAGCAGGTGTGCAGACTTGAGGGTCACGGCGAGCAGGTGGAGGGCCGGGTTATCGACCAGGAGGTGGATAGTGTTGCGTTTTCGTACGATGGCAGGGTTCTCGCCTCCGGCGGATTAGACGGGACGGTTCTTTTGTGGGACGTGGAAGCGGTCACAAAGTCGCAGGTGCCGAAAGAGGACATCGAAGCGAGCGGAGAGATCGTTAGCAGCGAAGAGAATTCTGGTGCCGGGGGGTGAAGATTCGCTACAAGATGGTGCGAGAGGAACCGGGGCGCGCCGAGACGGAAGCTGCACGGCATTAATCATGCGCAGAAAACAGTGGTCGATTGAGCCCGCTTGCGTGAAGAGAAACCCTGTGCGATAAATCCTTTGGCCGAGCCCGTCTGGGCAGTGGGTGTCTATCTGGTCATAATCGAATTTAGCATATCGAGGTAGTCGGAGACCAATCGCGTTATGAGGAAGTTTTCTCTGACCGCTTCAATCGCATTCTTGCCGACGTGCTCGGCTTCCTTCGGGTTTTTCAGCAGGTGAACGATTCTGTCGGCAAAGCCCTGCGTGTCTTTTGGTTCGAGCAGGAAGCCGTCCCTGCCATCTTCAATCTGGCCGGGGATGCCGCCGACATTCGAGGCGACGACGGGCTTGCCTTTCCAAAGTCCCTCGGTTACGGCCAGGCAGAAACCCTCCTTCGTGGACTTCTGTATGATTACATCCGAGAACCTCTGGACGGAGTTGACGAGGATGTCGTTGTTGCCGAGGACAAAGACTATGTCACCCTTCTTGAGGAACTTGTTGGCCTTTCGCTCGACTTTAGCATACATCTGCAACCCCTCGGGGTCGTCGCTGGCGAGGTTGTAGCAGAAAACAAGCCGGCAATCGACCTTCTCTTTGACCAGTGCGAACACATCAATCACGCCTTCGGGGTCTTTCCAGGGGTCGAGCCTGGATACCTGTGTGATTAAGGGCTTGTCGGTTGGGATGCCGGCCTTTTTGATGTATTTGAGGACGGTTTTCTCGGGAAGCTCTTTGTTCTTCAGGTTTAGCGGATTTATCGCCGGGAACATGAGTCTCTGGTCGATGGGCAGGTTGGGCTTGAAGTATCTCTTGCTGGATACCACAATCTGGTCGTATTTCAGCAGGTAGCCCTTGAGGAAATCCCAAAGCTCGGCGTGCGGGTCGGTCAGGTCGATGTGGCAGCGCCAGATCCAGGGCTGTCTCTTGACGTAGGAGCGTATCATTGGCAGAGGCTGGGGGTCGTGCACTATCACGCAGTCGTGGTCAAGGTGCGTGAACTTCGCGAAGTTCTCGTTGACCTGAAGGTAAATCCGTTTCTTCATGTCGGAGAGATTGAGGTCCGCCCCCTGCAGGGCGTTGTGGAACTTTTTGGTGATATCGAAGAAGTCGGGGCTCCCATGGAGGATTCGCCACCCGGTTTTTATGCCGACGTCGTTCATCAACTGCACCAGCGAATAAAGTATTTCGGCGACGCCGCCGCCCTGATAGGTGGAGTTGATGTGGACTATGTGTTTTCCGTAGAGCTTTCTTGCTCTGGCATAGACTTCGGCTAATGTCTTATCCGGCACTATGTGTCGGAAGCTCTCGAGGCTCAGCATAATAATGGTTCTCCTGTTAATTCTTTGAGCAATAATCTCATCTCGGTTACCGAATCGATATTGAAGCGCGCCTTTGAAATACTTCGGCCGACTTTTATTGAATAGGCGGTTTCGGGCAGCACGGCGAACATTTCCTCGTCCGTATAGTCGTCGCCCGCGGCGATAATGAAGTCCCACATCTGTTTTGCAAGCCAGAGTTCAACGGCGCGGCCCTTGTTTATGCCGAGGTGTCTGATTTCGATAATCTTGCTGCCTTCGAATACGCCTACGTCGAGATTGGCAGTGAGGTTCATCAGGTGGTCCTTCAATTCCTGACCTCTGACTTGTGCGAGGTCGCGGTCGGCTTTTCGAAAATGCCAGACGAGGGAGAAGTCCTTTTCTTCGACCAGGGCGCCGGGAGTTCGGTCGCTGTACAGTTCGAGAATTGGCTTAATCGCGTCTTTCCAATCGTGGTGTGACATCTCCATGGACTGCCATTGTTTTGCTTTTTCCTTAATCCATGCGCCATGCTCGGCAACCAGCGCGATATCAAGATGACCGAGCCAGTCGGTCAACGTGGCCTTGTCCCGCCCGCTTATTACGACGACACAGTTGGCGGCATCTTCCGACAAGCCCTGGAGCAGGGCGAGAATTTCCTTGTCGGGTCCGGCCCTTTCGGGTCTGTCCGTGAAGGGCACGACGGTTCCATCGTAGTCGAGAAGCAACAATCGTTTGCGTGCTCTTGTGTATTGGCGGACGAGTTCTTGTTTGGTTTGTTGGGATAATCTGCGGACGGAGAGCTGTTTCTGCGTGTTGGAGATATTCGACAGGGCGTTCAGGAAGTCGAGGGACCACTGAAAGATGTTGTAGCGCGAGAGGCGGTTTTGCATCAGGCGGTTGCGCCGAATCTGCTCATCTTCGGGCATTTGCAGTGCGTGTTTTATTGCCTCGACGATGGCGGCCTTATTGTTGGCGTTGACAATGAGGGCCTCACCCAGCTCGCTGGCCGCGCCGGTCATTTCACTGAGTATTAGAACGCCTCTGCCGTCTGTTTTGCCGGCTATGAACTCTTTCGCTATCAGGTTCATGCCGTCCCGCAGAGGTGTCACGAGTGCGACGTCGCAAAGGTGATACAGGGCGGTGAGCCTCTCGAAGGGCAGGAATCGGTATAGATACCAGACGGGCATCCAGCCGATGGTCCCGTGCTCTCCATTGACTCTGCCCACAAGCTGCTCGAGGTCCTCTCTGAGCTTCACATAGTCAGGGACGCGGGTGCGTGATGGGACGGCCACCATGATGAGTGTGACCTTGCCTCTGTATTCGGGGTTTTCCGACAAGAATAAGTCGAAGGCCTCCAATCGTTGTATGATACCCTTGGTGTAGTCGAGCCTGTCGACGGACAGGACTGTCTTGCAGTCGCCGACCTTCTGCCGGATTCTCCGTATCTCCTGCTGTACGGCAGGCAGCGACGCCGCCTGCGAGTATTTTTCGTAATCGATTCCCATGGGGAATGCGTCCACTTTGACGATGCGATTTTGGACGGTCAGCTCACCGAGGGTATGTTCGAGGCCGACTATGCGACACGCGCTGCTCAGAAAATGCCGGACGTAGTCGTATGTGTGGAATCCGATCACATCGGCCCCCAGAAGTCCGTGAAGGATCTCTTCGCGCCACGGCAGCAGGCGGAACAGTTCGAACGACGGAAACGGTATATGAAGGAAGAAACCGATTTGCGCTTCCGGCAGCTTCTGCCGTATGAGCCGAGGCAGCAGCATCAGGTGATAATCATGTATCCAGATGCGGTCTGTCGGCCCGGCAAGGTCCACTATTTCGCTGCAAAAGAGTTGATTGACGTGCTGGTAAGCCTTCCAGAAGCGTTTTTCATACAGGGTGTGCAGAGGGAAGTAATGAAAAAGAGGCCAGATGGTCTTGTTTGAAAAGCCTCGATAGTAATTTTCAACCTGTTTGTCGGACAGAAATACCGGTCGGCACTTCTCGTCAGCGAGCTTTTCGGTGATTTGAGCCCGGTCGTCAGTTTTCAGCTTTTCACTGGTAATTCCGGGCCATCCGATCCAGAGCTGGTCGTATGATTTTGGCAGCGATGCCAGTCCGCTGGCCAGCCCTCCCGGACTCCGCTGGAAGCTGATATTGCCTGACCTGACGGTTACGCTGACGGGCAGTCTGTTGGCAATTATTAGCAGTCTGTTCATGTGTGCCCTTCATTTTGCGTATCTGCGTTCTTTGCCGAGGGGGGCGGGCACAGGCTCCGCCGCCGGCGGGAGCCGATGGGGCGCCGGCTTTCGGAGCAGTTACTGTTTTGCACCACGCAAACCATCCTAACCCGGCAGTATATCAGATTCACAGCCGAGGGCAAGGTTAAAAGGATGTGCCGGAAGATTTCGGGCTGCGGCGGGGGCGATACGTTGTTGTGGTCGCGGATGATGGGGTTCTTTGTGCGAGGGTCGGCCAGCCGGCAGATGATTTTTGCAGTGGCCAGCGGGCGGGTTTTGCGATAACATAATCGATGTGCCGGCGTATGGTTTGCCGGGCAGAGGCCCGGCGTCAGGTGGTGTATAGGGCTGTGCGATGAGTGAAGCGGCAAGGATGTCTGAAGAAGAGAAGGTCGAGAAGAGGACGGTTCGTCCGGTCCTGATAGTCTCGGACCACACGATTCGTGAGTATTCGATGCTTCTGCAACATCTCTTGTCGGGTCTGACCGATGAGTCGGCGCCAGCGGCATTGGTGTGCCGGCCGGACTGTAAGGTTGATTCTGTGCTCCTGCCTCTGGTGGAGGTCGTGCGGCATCCGGTCTATGATCTGCCTTTTCTGGGGCGGCAGAACCTCAGGATGCTGGCCGAGCGTCTGGAGAAATTTCAGCCGACCGTTCTGCACTGTTTGTGCGAGAGCCAGGCGGTGCTTACCAGGCAGTTGGCCGAGCAGTTGGACCTGCCATACGTGTTGACGGTCAATTCGCTGCCGAAGCGAAGGAGCAAGCTGTTCATTCTGTGGGGCCGCTGTTGGAGAATTATGGCGCCGGTGGGTAGTATTGCTGCTGAGCTGCGCCGGCTGTACCCGCGATTTGCCGATAGGATTGTGCAGGTGAACGTTGGGACATTCGTGGAAGATTCGAGCGGCTGTTTCTGGGAGCCGGGCGGGCTGGTGAGCATAGTGACCGCCCGTGCGTTGAACAGCGCCCATGACTTCGAGAGCTTGTTCAAGGCGGTCAAGCGGCTGGTCCTCGACGGTTATGAGTTCTTGTTGGTGGTGATGGGCGACGGGCCGGCGGAAAGCCAGGTCCGAAAGATGCTGCGTTCTCTCGGCCTTTTGTGGATTGTGACTCTCGTTCCGATGATGGAGCCCTGGCGTGCGGTTCTGGCCGCCGGTGACATCTATGTTCAGCCTCAGCCGAGCAGGGCGTTCGACCCTTTGCTGCTGGAGGCGATGAGCGTTGGTACGGCGGTCGCCGCCTGCAGGGGCGGCGTCGATGACTTGATTATCGACGGGCAGACGGGCGTTGTTTTCGACCCTAATGACGAATTGAGCATATACGCCAGCTTGCAGCGGCTTTTTGAGAGGCCGGAGTTTGCCCGCCAACTGGCCAGAGGGGCTCAGCAGTACGTCCGCGAAAACCACTCCGTCAGCAAAATGGTATCTGACATTCTCCAGGTCTATCACGATGCCCACCTCTGGTACGCCGAACAGGGCCGCATACAACCCGCCGAGGCCGTTTAGCCGCTTGTCCGTTGTTGTTGTGGCTGGATGTGAAGTTGGGAAGTTTGGGCGGTTTGGGAGTGATATTTCCGGTCTTGAAATTGGGTTCGTTTGGGTTCGTTTTGGCTTTGGGTGCCCCTGGCGGGCCAAAAATTGGGTTTGCTTTGGCTTTGATTGGGTTTGTTTGGGTTTGCTTTTGGGTCCCGCCGAAGGGCCTTGATTTCCGTAATCCTTTGTGGGAACTGGACTTGCGGTGGTTTTTGGTGTTTTCGAAATTGGGTTTGTTTTGCACGAAAAGTTGAAAAGGTAAACGGTAAATGGTAAGTGGTGAGTGGTAATGGGCGGGTGGCGAGTCGTAATTGGTGAATGGTAACTCACTGTTGGGTGTCGAGTAGCTTACGTTATTCAATTTTGGCGATATTATACACGATTTTGGGTTGGAAGTAAAGGGAAAAGTCGGTTCGTGACCGGCCAAAAGGCGTGGCGGGTAAACGGGAGGCAGGTGGCGGAAAAGGACCGATAATATTTTTCTTTGATATTTACAGCTCCATTGTGTAAAATGGCGTTAGTCATGTGAGAAATAGTAAGGTGGGGAGAAACTCACCTTTTGCTGTCATTCCAGGCTTTTCCCCCCACGCCCATAAGAGGCAATTATTCTGTGTGCTGGGCAGAGAGTTACGTGAAGAATAGGGAGTCAACAGAAAGGGGAAGCTTATGACCACGAGAGGAAATAGGATGCGAGGGGCCATGTTGTGGGCTGTGGTGATTGCTGCGGTATTGGTTTCTTCGGTTAGCCAGGCAACCACGCTGCGAAAGCTGTCCGTTGAGGACTTGGTGGCCCACGCCGATACGGTTGTCGTCGGCAAGTGTGAGAAAGTTGAAACCGTCTGGCTTGCAAGAAAAATCTACACTATCGCCACCATCCGCGTCAGTGAGTCTGTCAAAGGGAAAGTAGACCCGAATAACACAATCAAGGTGTACATGCTGGGCGGCCGGGTTAGAAAACCTATGCCTGTTAAGATGCATGTTCCCGGTGCTGCCAAGGTCGCCAAGGGTGAGGAAATGCTTTTGTTTCTCAAAGCCGGCGGCCCCAAGAAAGAACATCACCGCTTCGTGGGTATGACCCAAGGGAGAATACCCATCAAGACGGACCCAAACACCGGCAGAAAGGACATCTGCTATGCCGAGGCAATAAAAGGCGTCCGGATGGTTGATAGAGAGGGCAGACTGCTTGCTCCCGGTGTGGGGCTCGAAGCGGCTGATGAAGGGACTCTCCAAGGCTTTCTTGGGCGAATAAAGCAGATTATGGCTCAACAAGAGGCCGAGAAGGCGGCCCAGCAAAAGGACCTGCCCAAAGATGCCGCGGGGAAGCAGAAAGGGGGTGCGAAATGAGAACGCCGCACCATTTCAGATCCCGATACTACTCGCGCCTACTCCTAAGTCTATTGGTTCAGCTACTTCTATCTTGCGTTTGTTTTGGCTATGGGAATCTACAATTCAAGGACGACCACGATAACACGGTCAACAACCTCTGGGACGAACGTTCTTATGACTCTAATTCTTTTCCTGATGGTATTCCCTGGCTTCTCAACGACTGGGACCCCTGCAGTGTCATCGACGCCAATTTGGCTGAGTTTCAGGCCATCGTCAGTGATGCATTTGAGACGTGGGAAGCTGTGCCTGAGGCAAACGTCGCATTTGCTTATGCTGGCCTTACCAGCAATGGCACGACTGGCAACCCCGCTGACCCCCATGCCCAAGGTTTACCGCCACATCCAGCCCTTGATGGCAACAACGTGGTTGTCTTCGATGATACGCCGGAGGATGCACTTGCTATCACTTACATCTTTACTCTTTCTGATGAATTTACGTTCGACAACAACGATGCTGATCCGAATAATGATACGGACTTCATTCCTGAAGGAACCTATCCTGCCGGCACGATCCTTGATGCCGATATTGTTCTTAACATAAACGAAAGCCAGTGGAGCGTGACCGGCGAGCGCCGCAAATACGATGTGCAGGGAGTACTCGTCCACGAGATTGGCCACTTCATAGGATTATGCCACTCCTGCGTTCGGGAAACGTATTATTCACAAGCGACAATGTTTCCCTTTGCCCTAACCAATCCGGAGGGATTGGAACTGCGAACGCTTTCTCAGGATGACATCGCTGGAGTCAGTTGCTATTATCCGTCTGGTTCTTTTGGTGCAAATTTCGGCTCAATCTTCGGCACCGTTACAAAAGACATCTCTCCATTTGTCGGCGCACACGTCTGGGCTGTCAAGGCTGACGACCGGAAGGTCATTGTGGGCGCCTACTCTGATGAAAGTGGTAATTATTCGCTGGGGGGATTGCCACCGGGTGATTATATACTTAGAGTCGAACCAGTTTGCGTTAGCAGTAACACTTGGTTGTCAAGAATCAATGAGATTCTTGGCGCGGGTACTTACGCCATAGCAGACTTTCAGGCTGAAATCTACGATGAAGTTTCGGTCGAGTCGTCGGCGACATTAGTTGCAGTTGCTGGAGGCTCGGATTTGATAGGATATGATTTCACGCTACTTGATGGCGAAAATCCTGATCCGTTTGAGGACGACGATACGCCCGCCCAAGCACGTTTTTTAAACTTAGGCACAAGTCGTGAGATCCATCACATTTACCCTAATAATGACGTTGACTTCTACCGGTTTAATGGGACAACAGGAACCACATATAGGATCCTCGTATCCAATATATGCGTTGAACAAAGATATGGCGTTTCTAACATGAACTCGGACACGGCCATGACCCTTTATGATGAAGATAGCCAAGCCTTTATTCGCGTCAATAATGACCTTGACACGTCGAATAGTCGTTTAGAATCCTGCATCTTCTTTACCGCCCCGAGAACCGCTACATATTATGTGAAGGTAAGTCTCTTTCCAATTCGCAATCTTGGCGACGATGGAGTAGGAAGAAATTACGATTTTGCAATCGACGAAATAAGTCCACAGCATTACCACGTCGATGTTTCGACTGGTTCCGACAATACCGGCAATGGTAGCCAAGCGTTTCCTTGGGCAACTATTCAATACGCAATTGACTCTGTGACTGGTACGGTGGTCACCCCTGCATTTATACACGTTGCTGAAGGCACCTATTATGAGAACCTCGTCTGTGATTCTTTCAAGTTTATATTGGGTGGATACCAGTCCGGGACGTGGGCCCGAAATATTGAGACCTATGAAACCGTCCTCGACGGAAACAGTAGTGGCTCGGTCATATTGGCCGCAGATATGATGGATATCGAAGGCTTTACCATTACGAATGGTCTTGCTTGGAAAGGTGGGGGTATCTTGTGCCCTGATGGCGAATCGGCCTGCATTGTAGCCAACAAGGTGGCCAACAATACGGCTACGGGCACGGCGGGGGGTATCGGCCTATATAATGGCTGTGACGCATTCGTCTCAAGCAACACTATCTATCAAAACGTCTGTTCAAATACCGCCGGGGGCGGAGGTATGTATGTTTACAACTCGCATCCACACATACTTCGCAACACTATATTCGCAAATACCACGCAAGGATCGGGTGCTGCGATTCGCCTTTCCACAGAGTACTGCGAGTCAAGTGTTATTAAATACAATCTCTTCTTGGCAAACGCATGCACGGGTAACCTGCAGTCTGGTGGAGCGCTCAGTATGTACGGTTATGACGACAAGGTTGTGGGCAATACTTTCGTCGGAAATACGGCTACGGACAGGGGAGGTGCGGTATGCATTACCTATTACCCCGCCTTTTTTTCGAAGAATGTTTTTTGTCAAAACAATGCTTCAAACGATGGTGGAGCCTTATATTCTTACCGAACAGCGTCTACTGTAAAGGACAATATATTCGTTGACAACTCTGCTGGATCCAAAGGAGGAGCAATTCGCTATGCGTATCATGATAGTCCACATACATTGGGAAATGTCATAGTCGGCAACTCTGCCCCACAGGCTGGAGGTATATACCATGATACCCATGGTGGACACATCTTGAACAACACCATTGTACAAAATGATGGCGGTGGAATATGCGTGGATGTTCGGGATAAAATTTCAACCGACAACAACATCATTGCCGCAAACACAGGTTATGGACTATATGAAGTAGATGGGAGTCTGGACTTTCAAAGCAATAATATCCTTGCAAATTCAACGGGCGATTACTACGACCTTGACACGAACATGTCTTACAATGATGCGAATACCATAAACAGCGAAGTTGTCAACCCAGGATGTATAGTAGCAAACAACGTCGACTGGTTTCCGGGTTTCAAGGCGGCGCCAGGCGGTATGGCGGATAGCATTGTCTACGATCCAAACACTTATCAATCGATCCTCACTGACGACAATGCCTTATTCAAGCCCAATGCTCTGGCCACGCTGACAATCAATCCCGACACGAACCAGCCCCTCCACTTCTACATCATATCTAACACGGAGACGACTATAACAACCTGGGGCGATATGAACTCTGTTGCCTCGCCGCCCTGCACGTATCAGGTCTTTGATTACCATTTAACCAAGGATTCAAGAAACATCGAAGCCGGTATGGACGTTTCCGAATACGTTGAAACCGACATCGACGGGGACGACCGACCTCTCTACAGCAATTTCGATATTGGAGCAGACGAAGTATTTCCTATAGCTGGCGACTTCGAGCCGGACGAAGACGTCGACTGGGCTGACCTTGCCATCTTTGTTGAGCACTGGCTGCGGTCAAGGTTGGATGCCGACCTTTTTCCGGGCCAAGGCGATGGGTTCGTTGACTCTTTCGATTGGGCCATCTTTGCTCAGGCTTGGAAAAGCACAGAATCGTCGCCAAACTGGAATGCGAACTGTGATATTGCTCCTGCAGGCGGCGATGGCGTAATCGACTGGAACGACCTTGCTGTTTTTGTGGGCCAGTGGCTGCATGCCTATTGTGCCGACCTTGCCCCATCTGGCGATGGGGATGGCATAGTCAATATGCTCGACTTTGCTGTGTTTGCCGAACATTGGCTTGCAGGGCTTTAGAAATGATTGTGAGTTGAGATTGTTTCGCTGCGCTAGCAATGACAGGCGCGTCGCCGGGGCGGTGGCGGGAATTGGGGGTGTTATTTTATCAGGCCGTAGTCTTTTAAGGTTTGTCTGAGGGCGGTTTTTTCCCTAAAAAAAAGTGGCGGAGGATCCAATTCTGTGAATAATTTGCGGGGTGGCGGCGACTTATCTATGAGTGACCGGATAAATTATTGGTTTGTTTGGGAGATGTGCCATGGCTGATAACGACATAATTCTTTTGCGGCGTTTTTCACAGAGCGGCGATGCGGAGGCTTTTTCGGAGGTTGTGCGGCGTCACGCGGGGCTGGTGTACGGGGCCGGTTTGCGGGTGCTTGAGGACCGGAGCCGGGCGGCGGACGTGGTGCAGGAGACGTTTTTGGAGCTGGTGCGGGATGCTGGAAGCATCAGCGGGTCGGTGGCGGGGTGGCTGCATAGGGTGGCGACGCGCAAGGCGCTGGATGTGGTTCGCAGAGAGGGGCGACGGAGGCGGCGCGAGGAGAAATATGCGGCTCAAAAGACGCAGGGGACCGAGGAGTGGGGGCAGATATCGCTGCATGTTGACGAGGCCCTCGATGAGCTTGACGAAGAGTTGAAGCAAATCCTTATAGCCCACTTCCTTGCGGGTCGAACGACGAGTGATATCGCCGGCACCAGAGGGATATCGCAGGCGACGGTGTCCCGTCGGATTGAATCGGGCGTGGGGGAGCTGCGCAAGAGGCTCCACCGGAGGGGAGTAATTGTTGCGGCCGCGGCACTGGGCTCGCTGCTGGCGCAAAATGCGGCAGAGGCGGCGCCCGCGGCGGTTTTGCAGGAGCTGGGCAAGATAGCGCTGGTGGGAGCCGAAGCGGCGGGGACATCGGGCGCCGCAGCGGCTTCGGGCACTGCGGCCAAGGCAGCGACGACAGCGGTAATGACGGGCGTTAAGGCGAAGATTATTGCCGCGGCGGCAGTTGCGGCAGTGGGCGTTGGCGGCGTGGTGACTTATGAGCACATAACCAGCAAGCCGGTCGAGCAGGGTCAGCCGAGCAGGCAGGTCGTCCCGTCGGTCGAAACGCCTCGGCGTGGGCAGCCGCGGCCGACGACCAGGACTGTGCGAAGGGCCGAGTCCCTGCAATACGGCGAAACGGTGCGGAAGGTGCAGGAACCTGCGGTTTATTCCGAGGAGCAAACACCCGCAGAGGACGCACTTGGCTTTGGTTCTACTGAACCGCCGGTCGAAGAAGTCAAAGAAGAGACTCAGCCGGCAGGTTATGGCGGTGGTTCGGGTGGTCTTGGTTTCGGCGATCGAGGTGCCGAGCCCGACCGTCCGGAGGATGAGCCGGATCCGGACAGCAACCGGCCGCCGGATGCGGGGTTCTATTTTGGGGGTCCTTGATTTTGCGCGAGTAGTACGTCATTTTCGTTGCCGGAGGCTTTCATGTGCAAGGTTAAAAGAGCGTTTCTAATTGCAGTGGGCCTCGGCCCAGTCTTTGTGCCGGTTTGTTTTGCCGGGGGTGATGATGTCGTTTCGGGACGGGAGCTGCTGCGGGCGGTGCGGGAGAAGGATGGGGAGGCGGGGAAGCCGCCGCAGCCGAGCAGAACCAATGGGGGCGAGGGTAGCAAAGAGCGTCTCACTGCACTCGAACTACTTGAAAGGTACGCGGCAAACCAGGACAAGCTGCAGTCTTTCGTTCACAAGACTCAATCCAGACATGAGGTCGCCAGTTCAGCTACGTTCAGCGCGATGGGCAAAGAAGGGGTATGGCGTGCCGTGTACTTTGACGAGCAAGATACGCGTTTTGATGGTGACCGGACCAGCTACCGTGAGAGTGTTTGGGGTCAAGTCAGCCCCGGGTGGAATGTCAAGAAAGACGCAGCCATGTACAACCAAAACCTTTGGGATGGTGAAACTGCGTATCAATACAATACGGCGGGTTCCGGCGGAGGCACACTTTATGTCAAGCCTTTCAAATCTACAGACCCCGAGGACAAAAAAGCAAAGGCAAGGGCAACGCTGTATGGGCATGCGGGGCTCTATAAGCTCCTTGGGGGTTATTTTTATCAACAGCCCGGGCGGATAGATTCGGTTCTCCGCAAGGCAGATGCCATCTCTGTAAGAAGTACGATGGATAATATAGGCGGCTCTGATTGCTACGTTATAGAGGCGAGCATAAAAAACGGTGAATACACGCTCTGGATAGACCCCAAGCACGGACATAACATCGCGAGAATAGAAATCGACAGAGGACCGAAGGAGTTTCCGCATCTAAAAAGTTACTCTTTTTACCTGAATGATGTGCGCTTTAAGGAGGTTGACGGCGTATGGCTGCCGGTGGAAGCGAATGCAGGGCAGCACTTCATCTGGCCGGACGAAAAGCTTTTCGATAAGAGTACGTACCATATAAAGGTGACCGAACTTGTGCTGAACCCCGACCACGACGCCCTGCGCTCTTTCGTGCTGGATGACATCAGAGAAGGAGCGATAGTTTCGGAGGACGGCCCCCGGTGTGTATGGTCAAAAGATCCGAAGTTTGTGGTCGATAAAAAGGGCCGGGTGGTAAGGTATGATCCCAATAAGTCGGCCACCAGGATTGTCAAGACTCTGCCGGATTTCCAGCAGTTTGACCTTAAATTAAGTTCCGTCCGGTTGAAGGAGAAGATAGTGTTGTTATATTTTTGGCAAAAGGGTCAGCGGTCATCCGAGCAGTGCCTGATGTCTCTTCGGGATCGCGGGGAAGAGCTGGCCGGAAAGGGCGTGGCGGTAATCACGGTGGAAGCCTTCGGCGCGAACAAGAAGCAACTCAGGTCCTGGGCGAGCGAGAAGAAGGTAACGTTTCCTGTTGGAAGCTTCAAAGAGCGGCGTGCCACAGAGCTTCGTCAGGCGTGGGGGATTGAGACTGCGCCGCTGCTGGTACTGACGGACAGAAATCATGTTGTTGTGGCCGAAGGCTTTGGGCTGGAAGATCTTGATGAGAAAATCAAGCAAGCCGGCAGCTCTTAGGTCAGCAGGCCGTAGTCTTTGAGGGTTTGTCTGAGGGTGGTTTTCTTGCTCTCGTCCATTGGGGTCATGGGCAGGCGCATCTCTTCGGGGGCCATATCAAGCATAGCCATAGCGGCTTTGATGGGTATGGGGTTTGTGGCCAGGCCGAGGAGGTTTCGGCAGAGGGCGAAGAGTTTCTTATGCCATTTGAGGGCGGACGTGAAATCACCTTCGAGGATTAGATCGGTCATGGCCTTAACGTCGGCGGGGACGATGTTCGCGACGACGCTGACGACGCCTTTTCCGCCGACCGAGCAGATGGGCAGTGTGAGGGAGTCATCGCCGGAGAGGATGGTGAGGTCGCATCGGGTTGCGATTTCACTGACCTGGTCGAGCTTGCCGGTTGCGTCTTTGATGGCGACGATGTTTTCAAGCTCGGCGAGGCGGACGACGGTATCGGGTGTCATTCCGGCACCGCATCGGCCGGGGATGTCGTAGAGGACTATGGGCAGGTCGACTTCTTCTGCGATGGCCTTGAAGTGCTGATAGAAGCCTTCCTGTGTGGGCTTGTTGTAGTAGGGGTCCACCTGCAGCGTGGCGTCGGCGCCGACCTTCTTTGCGAATGCGGCAAGCTCGATTGCCTCTGCGGTGCTGTTGGAGCCGGCGCCGGCAATTACGGGGACCTGTCCGCCGACGGCTTTGACGACTCTTTCGATGACCTGCTTGTGCTCTTCGTGGCTGAGGGTGGGACATTCGCCGGTGGTTCCGACGGGTACGATGCCGTCGATGCTGTTTTCGAGCTGGAAGTCGACCAGCTCGTCGAGCGTCTGCAAATCAAGTTCGCCGTCCTGGAAGGGCGTGACCAATGCTACGAGTGCTCCTGTAAACATTTTCGTTACTCCCAATTCATTGGTTTGCGATTTCGAGTTACTTCAGCGATTCGGCGTCGACTTCGTTCAGGATGTTCAGATACTCTTTTACGGTGTTGCGCAGTCCCATTTCAATGGCGTCTGCTATGAGTGCGTGGCCGATTGAAACCTCGAGGACTCCGTGAACTGTGCCGAGAAACTTTGCGAGGTTCCTGAGGTTGAGGTCGTGGCCGGCGTTGAGTCCGAGGCCCATATCGAGAGCGGCCCTTGCGGCGGCGGCATATTTGTCCAGCGCAGCTTCGACATTCTCGCCGGTTCTGAATGCTCTGGCGTAGGGCTCGGTGTAAAGTTCGACGCGGTCGGCGCGGGCCTCTTTTGCCAGCTCGATGCCGGATATATCGGGGTCCATGAAAAGGCTGACGCGGATGCCGCGCTGCTTTAGCTCCTCAATGACCGGCGCGAGGCGGTTCTTTGTGATGGTGAGGTCCCAGCCGTGGTCGGAGGTGTTGGCATCGGGGGAGTCCGGCACGAGGGTTGCCTGGTCGGGTTTGATTTCGCGCACGATGTCCATGTATTTGCCTGTAAAGGGGTTGCCCTCGATATTGAACTCGACGGTGACTATCTTGGCCAGCTCGTACACGTCGGCAAATCGGATGTGTCTCTGGTCGGGGCGTGGGTGTACGGTGATGCCGTGTGCGCCGGCCCTGATGACGGTTCGGGCGGAGTCCGTCACGCTCGGAATGCCGAGGTCGCGCTGGTTTCGCAGCAGTGCTATTTTGTTCAGGTTGACGCTCAGTTTTGTCATTTCTTGATCCTTGAAGGCCTGCGCGATTATATCATCGTGATGATTTACAGCAAGAAAATAAGGCTGTAAAATTACGAGCAAAGAGAGGGACGGGGATTTGAGGATTACGAGAGGCGTTTTCGAAGTGCATGATTGACTTTGGGGTGACAGAGCGAAAAGCAAGGGAGCTTCAGGCACGGATGGAGCGGCGGGGAATCTGCGAGGGTGACCTTGAGGAGAGCTTTGTTCGAAGTCGGGGGCCGGGGGGCCAGAAGGTAAACAAGAGCTCGACGTGCGTACAGCTCAGGCACGTAGCCAGCGGGATAACGATAAAGATGCAAAGGAGCCGAAGGCAGGGGCTCAACCGCTACTATGCCAGACAGCGCCTGTGCGAAATGCTGGAGCAGCAGGCGCTGGGAAGCGAAAGCCCCGAAGAAAAAAGGCGAGAGAAAATTCGCAAACAAAAAGACCGGAGAAGGCGAAGAACAAAAAGGGCATCTGGCAACGATTGAGATTCTTCGAGGTGCGGCGCCCGCTCGGGCATTATGATGAAGAAATCGGAAACCATTCATGTTGACGGACTGGGGCCGGTCCTGGTCCGAAGGAATAAGAGGGCCAAAAGGCTTTCCATAACCGTCAGGTATGACCGAACCGTCAGGGTGACGGTTCCTGAAAGGGTGTCGTTGGAACAAGCCTGCCGGTTTCTGACGGCCAAGACCGCGTGGGCAAAAAAGCATCTCGACAGGCTGGGCAGACTCGAGCGGGACCGCGGCCAAGAGTGCCTGCCGGCGGTAGACCGGGCCGAAGCCGGGGCTGTTCTGACCGCCAGGCTGAATCACCTGGCAGAGCAACATGGTTTCGAATACAATCGGGCCTTCATAAGGGACCAGAAAACACGATGGGGCAGCTGCAGCTCCGCCAACAATATCAACCTGAATATGAGACTGGTCGGATTGCCGCAAGAGCTTGCCGATTATGTATTGCTGCATGAGCTGGTTCACACGAGGTTCAGGAACCATAGCGCAGATTTCTGGGCGGAGCTGGACAGAGTGGCGCCGGGTGCAAAGCGATTGAGCAGGCAATTGAGAAAATACGGGCTTCGAACATTTTGACGCCGGTGAGCAGCGCCGCTTCGGTGAGCGCCTCAGCAGAGGAACAATAGAATCGGGAACGAGGAAAGATTTGATTATGCCGAAGGAGGACAGAGATGGCAAAAAGAATAATGATAACTGCCGGAGAAGTCAAGGTCGAAGCGGAGTTGAACGACGGTCCCACGGCAAAGATGGTTGCCGAGGCGCTTCCGATCAAGGCGCGGGGCAGCCGCTGGGGCGAGGAGATTTATTTTGAGATTCCGGTTGAGGCGGACCTTGAGTCGGATGCGCGGGACGTTGTCGAAGCGGGCGAGTTGGGGTACTGGCCGAGCGGCAACGCGTTCTGCATATTTTTCGGTCCGACGCCGGCCTCGCGGGGCGATGAAATCCGGGCGGCCTCGGCGGTGAATATCATCGGCAAAGTCAAAGGCGACCTCTCACAGCTTCCCGGCGTCCCCAACGGGGCGCAGGTCTTAATCGAGGCCGATTAGCGTGAACGCATGGCGCGGCAACCAAAGTCGCGCATAAGGGAAAGGGGCCAGGGTGAGATAGCTGCGCTGCTTAGGGAGCAGGGGGCGGTGGAATAAGGCGGATTCGGGAAAATGAGGAAATCTGCGAACGATTCTTGAAAAGAGGCGTATTTATGGTATAATTGCTGCAGGCAAGCAGACTTTACTTTTGGAGACACAGAATATGGATACAAACGAAGTGTCGGATAACAACGCTGATTTGTCGTCGGCAGGGGGCGGTTCTTCCTGTGATTCGGGGCCGGCAAGCAGCCCGGGAAAGACGTGGAAGACGGTGGTATTTGTCATCGTCGTGGCGCTGGCGGGGACTCTGGCGGCGCATTCGATGCTGACGGCCAGTCGTTGCGGCGGCTGCGGGGCGGGCGGCGCGAGGGCTTTGTGGGGCGCAAATCAGAAAGGGTCCGGTCGGGAGGCCTGGGTGTGTCCGCTGGTCCAAAAGGTATCTCTCGGTGAGGGTGCCAATTTGAAAGATACTGGCTGCCCGCTGCATAAAGGACAGGCCTGTAAAAACGATCCGACCGCGCCTGTGCCCGGCTGCTGTCCCGGCGTCCAGGCTTCTTCCAAGAGTGCAGGCTGTCCGTTGGCCGAACAGGCGGCGAAGGCATGTCCGAATAGTCCGGGTGCAAAGGCTCCCGGCTGCTGTCCGGGTGGTCGTCATCGGTGGGGACAGAAATAATAAGAAAGTTGATATGAGGCATTTCGGAAGCCGGCGATTGACGTCGGCTTCTTTTTTGGGGATTGCGGACGGCAACGGGCAAGCGTAGCGAATCTGTTGGGCCGTCGCCCATTCGGTGTAATACCCAATGGGTCATGCGTAGTCCATCTTCCGGTGTAGTAGTCGTGGTAGCGGTGGCGGTTGTATTGCAGCGTGAGGCTGCCGTTATCCAAAAAGTCCACCCTTCGGCCGGTAAAATAATACGGGTTCGTAAAGAAGCTCTGCTGATTTGCCGGCGTGGAGCTGTAGCGGGGCGGAATAGAAGCGCCAAGGTCGGTAAAATTCACTGTGCCGCTGCTATCGATGTCGCACCGCCAGTTGTAGTTGGGGTCGCATTCAGACTTGTACATACTTAGCTGAAGCTTGGCGAGGTCGCCCGCATCAATATCCCTGTCAGCATCGGCGTCGCCGCTGGTCCATGTAAGAGGATTGCCGTAAACATCGTAAGCGGTCTGCTCTGATATCACAAAACCCTTGGTCGAGACCAGAGCCCGTGTGCTGTATAAGGCATCCTGCAGATTGTATCGCTCCTGTTGATTGTACGAGGGCTTGAAAAGACGCTTATCCAATATATTACACTCGACGGTCCTAATTTGTCACCTTTTGCCCGATCAAGATACACCCTGTTACGCGTCCAAAGTTCGGCAAGGCATAGCGCTCCCCTGTTTCAATGTCCCAAATTGTCAGCTTAAGTTCGTGACTAATGAACCACGTGTTTCTGATCTGAGCTGTCACGAAGTAGCGACCGTCCGCCTCCCAAGCTACACTGTACAAGGATTCCCGCTCATCAATTTCAAACAACTCGGTTTCCAACCCCGTAACAAGGTCTTTCTTGAAGCATAACATCCGGCTGTCCCTCTTGCCAATGCAAACTACCGTGTTAGTGTCAAGCGGTGTTAACCAAATGGCTTGTGCGACCAGCGATTCACTATTGCTGTCCAGATTGAGCTTTCTTATTCCGCTGCTAGAACCCAAAAAAAGGTAATTATCGGCGCTCGACCATAGGATTGACTGAACTGCGTGGCAGGACACCCACCTCTCATTTCCGCCCTTGAGGTCAAGGAGGACAATAGCGGAATTTGAGTCCACGCGCGTGCTGTAAGCAAGTTTTGTTCCGTCATGCGATAGAGCGAGCAAGTTTGGAACTCCTTGGACCTTAGTCAGAACTCGCGCAACCGCGCCTCGCTTCAACGGCTGAGTCTTGATAAAATAATTATAATTTCTATCCCTTTCGGCAAAATAGATCTCATTATCCCGGAGGACAATATGTTGGGAACGATAGCCGCGCACTTTCGGCACCCTTAAAATCCACTTCCCGGAACCCAAATCAAGTTGAAACAACCCGCGGTGATTAGCGTATATTGCGCCATTTCGGCTAGCTAAGAAGGCGAGTCCCTTTTCAAATGCTCGCCGGTTGCCTGCTCTCTTTTCTGTTTCACATCTGACTACCAGCAATCCCAGCAGAACGACCGCTGCCAGCATGGCATACCCCATCGTTCGCGTGCGTCTCCTTATCATGCTAGAACTCCGTTGACCCGCGCAGTTAGCTCCGTTTTCGCCGAAATAGTGCAGAGTGTGATCCCGATCCTTTACATAGCAGGCCCCGCGATAGAAGGCGCTCTCCAGTTACTTATTAAGCAACAGTCCTTTATAATGCTTTTTGTCTGCGTAAAACAGTTGGGATAGAATTGACCCCATGGGACGCGTTCCCTTACTTCCTCAACGCAACTGTCGATTCGCTCGCACGTAGCGCATTCACACGGGCAATCTTTGCCCGACCCGCTCCGAAGTGTCCTGTTAGGGGAGTCCACAACCATAACATCGTAAGTTATGCCACTTTTGGGCATACCGCCCGCGAAGTTGGCGATTTCACAATGCGGTACACCCAACCAGGCTAAGATTTCCTCTTCCCAATTGTCAACATCAATTTTGTCACAATACACAAAATACCCACAGTCAGAAGCTGTTCCTGCTGGAACTGGAAATTCGGCAGGGTCGGGAAGTTCAGGCAGAGGTATCCACGGCGGCGCTTCTTCCCCCTCGCCCTGTGTGCCGTACCTGTCTCGGCGGTTCGCCGGACTGGACCTAACAAATTCATACCCGTTGATACCGTCAATATATTGTTTGAGAGCGGCAAATCGATTTATTTTTGCAGCATCATTGGGGATGACGCCGAGTTTTTCGGCTTGTAGCCACCGGCCTAAATAGGTCGAATAATCCCTGTATGGCCACGACATTAATTCCAATCCGCCCCCATCTAACAAATCAAGCCTCTTTCCCTGAAAATAGTACGGATTGCCGTAATCGCTTTTTCCATCGGGGTCGGCGGCGAAATTCGGCTCAAGGATGTACGGGCTGCCGTAGGCATCGTATTCGTAACGCTCACCAACAGTGGGAGGAGAGCCAATCTGCAACAGAGCAACCGGACTATAGAGGTGGTCGTGGACGTAAAACACGAACAGGCCGCCGAACTTGCACAAGACCTCGTCGATGTAATTTCCGTAAATAAAGGCCCGCTGCAACACGTCCGAGCCATTATATTCGCACAGCACCTGCCAGTTGTCGTTGTAATAATAGAGAGTTGTCGTCCCGGCCACGCTGTCTATTTTTCTGATTCTCCTGCCCAGACAATCGTAGGCAAATTCAGCTATATCGTTGCCGTCTTTGGTGATTTTCACAATTCGGTTCTCGTAATCGTATTGGTATTCGCAGCCGTCCTTGTCGGCTGTCAGATTACCCGCACTATCATAGCTCAAATTCGCATCGCCAACACTATTATATCGGTTTGTGAGGTTATCCACCACATAATTTACGTCATTTCCATCCCGCACGTTGACCGTCGTCCTGTTGCCCAAATCGTCCATTGTAAAGAGTTCGTTGGTATCATCTATGCCGTACGCAGCAAGGGTAAGCCTGTCGAGGTCATCATAGCTGAAGTCGCTGCACGGGTCGTCCGGCCGGATGCTGGTTTTGGGGTGAATGCCAGGTTGCGGGGCGTGAGTTTTTTGTTGTGCGTGTGAATTTCTTGCCAAAGGGGGGGGGCAGCGTATAATATGTTTGGCGGTGAAGGTGAGAAGGCCGCCTTCGAACGGATTTGAGGTTATGGCGTGTATGTAAATAAGGCAGCGGTGCAAATCTCGTCAGTCAATTATCGGTAGAAGGGATGCTATGAAGTTGAGCTGGGCCAATCGGATTACCATTCTCAGGATATTGCTGATTGTGCCGTTTGTCAGTTTCATGCTCAAGATAAACGACCCCGATTTGACGCCTGGCTGGCAGGTGGCCATGAGGTATCTGGCTATAGTCATTTATTTGATGATGGCGGTAAGCGACGGAGTTGACGGGTACCTTGCGCGGAGGGGAAGGCAGGTGACCAGGCTGGGCACGTTTCTCGACCCGGTCGCTGACAAGCTTCTGATAACGGCGGCGTGTCTGCTGCTGGCGTCGCAGCGTGCGGCGGTGGATGGTTTTCTGCTGCCGCCGACGGTGGTTGTGCTGATAATAGGCAAGGACCTGTTTCTTCTGATTGGTTTTGTGATTGTTTACTTCATCACGTCGCAGATTCGCATCCATACGGTATGGATCGGCAAAGTGGCGACGGCGCTGCAGCTATCCATGGTGGCGGCGATTCTGATTGCACCCGAAGTTTCACTGCTTGTTTCGGGCTGGATATGGTTTTTACGATTTCTCTGGTGGTCGGCGGCGGGTGCGGCGATTTTGGCGACGCTGATTTACATTCGGAACGGAAGTCGCTATATTGAGAAGTATGAACGGAACCTCAACAAGAGGGCCAATGCCGAAAAGGCGGCAGATCCGGGCGAAGCGGCGTAGAGTTTACCTTTGAACGAGCTTGGGGGCGTTCGGACGAAGTTTGGGAGATTGGGACTGCCTCGTTGACAGAAGAAAGGCCGAGAAAAGGTTTTTTGAGATGGCGCTTGAGTTCAGCGAAATACCGGAGGTTTTGGAAGAGCTTCGGGGTGGGCGGATGATTGTTCTGGTCGACGCCGAGGACCGTGAGAACGAGGGGGACCTTGTGTGCGCGGGCGAGAAGGTGACGCCGGAGATAATCAACTTCATGGCCAAATACGGTCGCGGTCTGATATGTCTGCCGTTGACGGCGGAGAAATGTGATTCGCTGGGTCTTTATCCGCAGACGATGGAGAACACCGCGCGGTTTGGAACGGCGTTTACGGTGAGCATCGATGCGGCCGAGGGTATAAAGACGGGCATCAGCGCCGCGGACCGGTCGCATACGATTCAGGTGGCGATAGCGGAGGGGACCAAGGCGAGCGACCTGGCTCGTCCGGGGCATGTATTTCCGCTGCGTGGGCGAGAGGGGGGGGTGCTGGTGCGGGCGGGGCAGACGGAAGGGGCGATTGACCTGATGCGATTGGCGGAGCTCAAACCGGCCGGTGTTATCTGTGAGATTATGAACGAGGACGGCTCGATGGCGAGGGTGCCGGAGCTGCTGAGGTTCTGCGAAGAGCACAATTTGAAGATAGTCTCGATTGCCAAGCTCATCGAGTATCGGCTTCAGCGTGAGAGGCAAATCAAGCGTGTCGAGTGCGTGGACCTGCCCACGGACTACGGGGATTTCAAGCTCATCGGGTATGAGAGCATGACTTCTGCGGAGCCGCATATAGCCCTGTGCAAGGGAGGAGTGGGTGAGCTTGATGATAATGGCAGGCCTGTGGAACAGGATGAAGCTGTGCTGGTGAGGGTACATTCGGAGTGCATGACGGGGGATTTGTTTCATTCTCAGCGGTGTGAGTGTGGTTATCAGCTTGTAGCCGCCATGAAGATGATTGAGCAGGCGGGCAAAGGCGCGTTGATTTATCTGCGACAGGAGGGCAGAGGGATCGGGCTTCGCAACAAGCTGCGTGCGTATAAACTTCAGGAGCAGGGTCTCGATACGGTGGACGCGAATCTGAAGCTTGGATTTGTGGCGGACCGGAGGGACTACGGTATTGGCGCGCAGATATGCCGGGATTTGGGTCTGCACAAGATAAGGATATTGACCAACAATCCTAAGAAGATAAGCAGACTCGAGGTTTATGGGATAAAGATTGTGGAGCAGATACCGCTGCTGGCGGAGCCGGGTAAGCACAATATTGATTATTTGCGTGCGAAGAAGTACCGGCTGGGGCATATACTCGACGAGGACTTATAGGCTATGAGAGGGATTTGGAACTTTGCGCCGGTATTCTTTTTGGCATTGGTGCTGGTGGGGACAGGCTGTGAGCATCCGGGCGGGCAGAGCGTTCCCGCCGGCGACCGGAACTCAGAGCTGTTTTCTCTGTACAAACCTTATGGCGCCGCGAAGCTCGATATTACACCTTTGACGGGCTTTGTCGTCGGCGGTGAGAGAGTTAGCCGAATCAAGGCATACGTCAGTTTGGTGGACTCGTTTGATTGTCAGATTAAGTCACCCGGGACGTTCCGGTTTGAGCTGTATGAGCGTGTTGAGGCGTCATCCGAGCGGAAGGGCGGGAGAATTGCGATTTGGCCTGACGTCGATTTGACCGAGGTGGGTGAAAACAGCGGTTACTGGCGGGACTTTCTAAGGGCTTACGAATTCAATTTGGACTTCGAGCCTCAGCGTAACCGGCGCTACATATTACAGGTGACGTGTCTGTGTCCGACGGGCGTGCGTTTGACGGGCGATTTTGCGATTGAATATTCGCCGTGAGCGGTCGAGGGAATTGGGTGGCGCACAGAGCCGCCCGTGCGGTTTTGGCGTGTAACGTTGGCGTGTGGTTTTTGGGGTTGCTTTTTCATTTTTTCGCCTGTATAATGTGGGAAACCGGCACAGAAGTTTCTTGTTCATATTACGCACCAGCAGACAGGATTCTTCGTTTTCTGTTTTGCAATCTGTTATGGATGCAGGACTTGTTTCTGTCGAAGGAGGAGTACGATGTATGGGAAGCTCACGTCGTCGATTTGCATTTTTGTTTTGGTGAGCGTAGTCAACGGGGCATTCGGCGACATGCCGCAGCGTGGTGCAGGAACAGGCGCTGCCCAAGGGGGCCGGACCCGGGTTGCGGCCGGGCTCAATACCAATGTCGCAGGAACTAAGCAGGACGAGACAATAATTGTACAGTTGTCGAGTCCGAGCGGCGCCGAATCAGGGTCTGTAAGGCGGCTAACTCACACTATTATTGATCCGAGGGCGAAGGTCGAGCCCGCCATTGGCGATAATGAAATCAGCTCGACGTTTACCAATTCTCTGGGTATGGAATTCGTGCTGGTTATGCCGGGCAGTTTCACGATGGGTGAAGGCGACGGGCACAGAATTGAGGATGTGGGCAGTCTTGATTATGACGAGCAGCCCGCGCACACGGTCACTATCAGCAAGTCTTTCTACATGCTCAAGACAAAGGTATCACAAGTACATTATGACCTGGCGGGCCTTGGAGGGTCGGCTTCGGATGTGAGCTGGGACAATGCCGACGCTTTTGCGCAGTGGCTCAGTCAACTTGAAGGATTGAACTACAAGCTTGCGACCGAGGCGCAGTGGGAATACGTTTATGAGAATCCGGGCGGCGTGCTGGATATGAGCGGTCGGGAATGGGTGCGGGACTGGCACGGCGAGTATCCGCACGACCCTGTGACAGACCCGGTGGGCCCGGCCAATGGCGTACTGAAGGTCATTCGCGGCGACGGTCGTGACCGCTGGGCTCTGCCCACCAACGCGACATACGACCCCTGGTATCTTGGTGAGGCGGGCCCGTGCAGTTTTCGGGTGGTGCTTGAATATGACCCGCCGCAGTCACCGTACGTGACTGCGCCGATATTCTGTCAGGCGGCGGTCAAGCAGAGCACGGCACCGGCGCTGCAGGGGCCTAACCCGGCTGTTCCGTACTTCACGGTTCGCTTCTCGATGCCGATTCCGCCGGATAATATCACCGAAGGCGTCGCTTCAATGCTTGGCTGTGATGCTGCGACCATGCACCATAATCACTCTCCGGGCTTCGAAATATTGCCGAACGGCGATGCCTTGGCCGTATGGTTTTCTGCCAATGATGATGAGTACGGCGAAGACACACGGTTCGTTCAGGCACGGCTTCGCTACGGCAGCGACCAGTGGGATATGCCGGAATTATTCTGGGACATGAAGGGGATGAACGACGAGAGCGGCCTGTTATGGACCGAGGCAGACGGGACGGTGCATTTCTTCGGCGGCGGCCGCATCGCCAATTCGAATAGACGACCATTCGTGATGGCAATATCCACCGACAGCGGCGCGACCTGGAACCTCAAGCGGCCGCACTTTCCAATACCGGCCGTCAATTATCAGGCACAACCTGTTGTAAACGCCTGGCGACAGAACAGCACGACAATATACACCGTCACGGACGCTGAAAATCCGAGCGGCACGAGCATGGTCTGGCGAAGCACCGACAACGGTCTGACCTGGTACGATATGGGCGGCAGAACCAACGGACGCCACTCAACGATTGTTCCGGTAGGCGGTTCAGGCGAGCTGCTGTCGCTCGGCGGCAAAAACACTTCCATCGGCGGTTATATGCCCTGGAATAAATCGTACAACTGGGGCGCCAGCTGGCCTGATGAGGGGCCGACGCCTTTTGCGCCGCTTGGCAGCAACCAACGTCCATGCCTTATCAGGCTGGCCAACGGCAAGCTGGCCTTTTGCAGCGATGCTCAGCACAAGGATAATTACAAGCCGCCCAGCAGTTATGATTACGGCTGCATCGTTGCGCTGTCGGATGACGATGGCGCCAGCTGGCACATTAAGAATCTTCCGGTGACACTGCCGCACGAATCCGACCGGGACTATGGAACGCTGGGTTACTCGACTATCCGCCAGGCGCCCAGCGGGACCCTTCATATCTTGACGACAATGACGCATCCGTGCCTGCACTACGAGCTGAACGAGGCGTGGATTTACTCGGCAGAAGGCGACATTCCTCCGGAGACGACCGGCGGGACTGTGAACGCATACAGCGAGTACTATCCCGGCGGCGCGCTCAAGGCGACGTGGAGCGCGAGGACCTGTCCCAACGGGCGTTATCTGCTGCACGGGACAGAGATACATTATTACGAGAACGGTGTTAAGCAATACTATGCCGAGTACCAGAACGGGCGGAAAGTGGGTACTGAGACATACCGTGGGCCGGACGGGACGAGGTTGTGGAGCTGGTCGCACGACATCGGCGCAAGTGTGTGGACTCATTGGTGGTCGACGGGGGCTCCTCGAATTGAGTCGCAGTGGGATACTTATCCCGAGCCGCGGGACCTGCCCAGCCGGACATTCAGTGGTTTTGTGGCCGAGGGCGACGCCTACCACTGGGGTCGTTGCGGCGAGCCTGAGGAGGCCTGGACTTTCGAGGACGGCTACCTGGTGGGCAGCACCGATCTGCCGGATGCGCGATATATGCAGGGCGACCTTGACGGCAGCGGTCTTGTTGACTGGCTGGACCTGAAAGACCTTCTGGATTACTGGGTGACTCGCTGCCGCGAAGGCGAGTGGTGCGACGGACGTGATCTTAACAGGAACGGCAAAGTAACCTTTGATGATTTTGTCATCCTTGCCTCGCAGTGGCTTAAGAGCTGCCCATAGGCGCAAAAGCGCGGGCAGGCGGCTGCGAGCTCTGATATTATCCGGCATGTTGTTCACTGCGGCGATGCAGTTAAGTATTTCCCTTGAAGGCACCTGGAAACAGGGTGCATTATCGGTTTTGCATTCGGCTGAGGGCAGGGGGGAGAATGGTCGGATGCTGTCTTTGTGGCTCTTGCGAATAATGGGTGGGTGGATTAGGATTTCGGAACGCCCGAGAAGAATGGTTCGTGGCCCCAGAGGCACAAATCTGGTTGTTCGCGGGCAAATAGAGCGGGACAGCGGGGGGCCAGGCGGGCCGTGGTATTCAGAGAAGGCTGGCAAACGAGTCAACAGCCCCAAATTGACCCAAAAAATCCCCAACTTCCGATAATTTCGGCAGAATTGTTTTGACAAGACGGCCCTGATTCTGTACAAGTGAGGATGAGGCAAGGTGCACCCGAGGCACGAGCAGGGATGCTTGATTGTTGGCTATTTCTTGCAGAAAGGAGGTGGTGAACGGCCGCAAAACTTGTGAAAAGGAGGACCCGCGGCCATAACTGCGGTCTATCTGATTCCTGCTTACCGCCAGTGTATATCTGGATGTCGCAGGCAAGATGGAACCGGGCGAGCAATTGTGAGGAGGTTTAACGTTACTTTCTTTTATCGGAACTCAAGAACTCCACGCTGCCAACGATTGTTGCGAGCCCCATAAGGGGTGAAGCTTTTGTCGTTTTTTCTGCAGGTAGAGTGTCTGGCTGACAGGCACGCAGAAAAGCGGAATTTTGAGTTTCTTGTGTAAACTTGTTCGAGGCAGGTACCGCGTGGATGTGGTGAAGGCAATCCGGCGCCTGTTGCGAACGATACATGCTTTGGCGTACTGCCAGGGAAGAAGTGATTTTGTGTCTTTATTTGAAGGAGGAAAGAAATGTGTAAGAAAGTGATTTTGTTAATGTCTGTTGTTTTTATGCTGGCTTTGGTCAGCAGCGCGTCAGCGTACAGCGTGGGCGTGGTCCTAAGGTGTGACGCCGGAACAGGTGATTTACAGGCCGGCTGGACGCAAGTGGAGGACGGCTGGAATTTGAATGTGAACGGCACCGGTATAGGCGTCAAGCTCGAAACCGGCGATCCCGGTCAAATTGAGGAACGCGATGAGGGTGGGGACGGCCCCCTTGCTGCCGTGGAAACCGATTTCTACTTCGCCGATGACCGCAATACGAGTCCCGATAACGATTTTATCCTCACCGTTTCCGGTCTGGCAAATGGGGCCTACCGTCTGCGCAGCTACCACAACCGTTCGAACGAGGCTCCGGTTCCGATTCCCCTGGTTACGGTAACGGGGGCATCCTCGGTGATAAGCGTCCCCACAGAGTGGTACTGGCAGAACCACCTGAGCATGACCATCCCGCTGGAGGTTTTGTTCACGGTTACAAGCGGCCAGGTCGTCATCAGGTACAAGGGCCCGGACTTCGGCGGAGGCGGGACGGGGCAGGTGTATTTTAACGGGTTCATCCTTGAATACTTTGGGGCGCAGAACCAGGCCCCCTATGATCCAGACCCCGCCGACCAGGCAGAGCAGTTGTGTTCCAGCGGTATCGGCTCGCTAAGCTGGACGGCAGGGGCTTCGGCGACCTCGCACGACATCTACTTCAGTACCGACATAAACGATGTGGACCCTTACGAGTCTCCGTCTCCGGTCGAGTCCGGCTGGGGCAGCACGTCCTGGACACCACCATCACTGGAGCTGGGTACTACATATTACTGGCGGGTGGACGAAGATACGGGCTCGACCACTTGGGAGGGGGCGATCTGGCGGTTTACTACCAATAATGGTAACGCGTTTGACCCGTATCCCGGTGACGGCTGGCGGGGCGTACCCACCGACGTGAATCTAAGCTGGTCGCCGGGATGTGATACCGACTCGCATAATGTGTACCTTGGGACTAATGAGGCCAACGTGGCCGCCGGCACGGGCGGAACCTTCATGGCTAATCAGCCTGGGACGACCTATGACCCGGCCCTCATCGCCAACACGACCTATTACTGGAGGATTGAGGAGGTTCGTGCTGGCCCCAACTCGCCGGGCGAGGTCTGGAGCTTCAGGACCTCAAGCGGCGTCTCGGGAGCCATTATGTACTTCAAGTTCGACAACGGCCCGCTGGGGGCGGCCCTTCCGGGCTCAGTGGTAGATTCAACCGGAAACGAGACGTTTACAAAGTTTATTCTCAACGCGGGAGATCCGAACGATTACGTCAGATACGGAGTATCGAATCCGGCGGTCAATGCTGCCGGCGGATTCAGCGCCGAGTTCTCGCCTGAGGCGGGTCTGTACCGCAACGGCAAAGGGCCAGGCGACCTTCTGGCTCTGGATGGTTACCAGTACACGGTCGAGTTGTGGTTTAACGCAAATGAGATACCGGGCAGCCTGGATGATGACCCGCGGGGCGAGGGCGATAAGCTAATCGCTCGAGGCGGTGTATTCTGGAGCCTCGAAGTGACACGTCGTGCCGGGCTTATCTTCGTTCACATGGGCAGCGAAGGGGACCCTCAGAACAGGTTCATCTACAGCGGTAAGAACACGGTTCGAGAGAACGAGTGGTATCACGGGGCGGCTGTCTTTGATATGACCGACGAAAACGCGGCTATGAAGCTTTACCTGGATGGTCAATTGATGGCTACTGCCGCGAGGCCGCAAGCCAATCCGGCGGACAACAACGAGCCGACGGCTATCGGATTTCAGCGGGCCGGCACCGGCGGGGAGGACTACTTCGACGGCTTGATCGACGAGGTGCGGGTATCGAATGTGGCCCTTACTGTGGATGAGTTTTTGCTGGTGCCCGGACCGGAATGGGCGCGTTCTCCCTATCCGGCCAACAACGAAAGACGCGTTGACCCCAACATCGTGCTAAGCTGGGTGCCCGGAACTGAGGCAGACACCCATGACGTGTATCTCGGCACCGATTATGACGATGTCGTTGATGCCACGACTGCCGATGCGGAGTTGTTCCTGGGCAATGTCGGACCTAACAGCGTTGACCCATACGGGGGGGCGCCGCTGAATTTCGGCACCCGTTACTATTGGCGTGTGGATGAACTCGGCACCGGCGGTCCATGGACCGGTGTAATCTGGTCCTTTACGGTTGCCAGCCAGCTCGACGACCCCAACATGATACTATGGTACAGATTCGATGAGACCTCAGGATATGAGGCCTTCGATTCTTCCGGCCATGACTATTTCGGCCTAGTTGACGGCGACGAAGACCAATGGGATCCCGATGACGGCGATGGCGGCTGCCGAATCTTCGATGATGATACGGTTGTCGAGGTTCCCGCTGATATGCTTGGCAACATGGTCAGGGAAATAAGTATTGCTGTCTGGCTGAAGGATGCGGTCAGATTAGATGGAGGTCAATTCGAGGATAACTGGCTGTTCGACTGCGAGGGCGGCGGCCCTTATTCGATGAGCATCGCCGTGCCGGACGAAGGCGGCAACGCCTACTGGCGGGCAGGGACGGACGGCAATGATGTGCTGACGTGGAATATGCGCCAAGGGGGCGTCGACCCGAGGACGCTTGAGGACTGGCACCACTGGGTATTCATCAAGAGTGAAAATGTCTCTGAAATAAGCATCTACTTCGATGGAGAGCTGGTCGACTCGAACGGCACTGTGGACGACTCGCTTAGCCTTCTGAGAAACTCGCCTTCGAAGATTGGCGTCTGGGGCAGCCATAGCAACGATTTCGTGGGCAAGGTGGACGACTTCATGGTCTTTGACTATGCTCTGCCGGAAAGCAGAGTGCAGGAGTTGTTCAGACGTGGCGATGTTGCACTGGCCTGGAAACCAGTACCCTTCAACGGCCAACAGGATGTGCGATGGGACGCGAACCTGATGTGGCAGCCCGGCGATTATGCCGACACGCACGATGTGTACTTTGGCACGAGCTGGGATGACGTCAACAGCGCCACGACCGTGGATAGGGTAGCGACGAAGAATCTCGGCGATGAGGAATACGATCCGGGTCAGCTTGAGCTGGGCCAGACTTACTACTGGCGCATTGATGAGGTGAACAACCCCGACACCTACAAGGGCAAGGTCTGGAGCTTCACGGTTGCGGAGTTTGTCACTCTCGACGATTTCGAGCAGTACGACCTCGACCAGAAGAGCATACAGTACACCTGGTATGACCAGTATTCTCAGGAATACGGCCAACAGACGGGTGCGTGGCTGGAGCTTGCACAGGCGCCCCGTAAACCGGTCTATCGCGGCGAGCAGGCCATGTCATACACCTACGACACGGATGACGTGTGGGCGTCCCCCGGCTATGACTATGCCGAGGCGTGGCTGCCTCTCGAAGAGATCGGCGGTTTTCAGGACTGGACGTCGGTTGATGTTCGGCTGCTGACGGTGTTCTTCTACGGCCAGGCAGGAAACGACGCCACCGAGGACGAGCAGATGTACATTGCTGTTGATGATACCCTCGGCGCTTACGCTGAGATACGCTACGGGGACAACGAAGGCGAAGCTTGGAGCGACATTCAGGTCGAAGAGTGGCAGCGATGGGACATTCCATTCATCTATTTCAGCGACGGCGACTTTGCCGCCGTTCCAGATGATGTGAACTTCTCGAGCATTGCCAACGTCTACATCGGGTTCGGCAACAAGCGCTTCCCTGTAGCTGCGGGCAAAGGCGTCGTGTTCTTCGACGACCTTCTCCTGAGCATGCCCATCTGCAAGCCTGAGTATGGTCCGGCCGGCGACCTTGACGATGACTGCATCATCGGTATGGGCGATGTGGGCGTAGTGGGTGAGCAGTGGCTTCGCGGCGACGTCAATGTCAAGCCGGTTGAGCCGCCCTCTGATGCAAACCTCGTCGCCCACTGGAAGCTTGACGGCAACGCCAACGATTCCTCGGCCAACCACTATCACGGCGCCGCCCAGGGCGCCTACGAGTGGGTCGCCGGAAAAGACGGTCAGGCTATCGACCTGGCCGGCGGATGGGTCGTTGTCGACGACAATGGCGTCACGCCAAAGCTGAGACCAAAGCATTACGTCAGCGTGATGGCCTGGGTCTACATTGAAAGCCCCGGCGAGGAAACCAAAGTCGTTATCAAAGGCGAGGACAACGAAGAGACCTTCGGCCTCGAAGTCGATGACGAAGATGGTGCGGCCTTTATCTTCCGCGATGCCAACAATCCTGACGAAATTTTGTCCGTCAAGTGCGGCTATGAGCTTCAGTCATACGAGTGGATTCATATCGCCGGCACGTATGACCAGAACGAGCAGCTCATCTACGTCAACGGCGTGGAGGAAGGTTCCGAGACCCGCGGCGCCATCGAGCTGTTTACCGACCCCAACGACGGGCTCGGTATCGGCGGCCGATATGGCGACACGAGCAAGAGATTCGACGGCAGGATTGACGACGTCCGCGTCTATGACCGCGCTGTCACCCGCGCAGAGATTGCTTACCTCGCATGTGGCAGCGACGGCATCTGTCTGCTCGAGTCAGAGGCCAATCTCTTCAGCGGCGAGGACGAGGAGGTTATCAACTTCAAGGACTTCGCGATGCTAATGGAGTCCTGGGGCGTTGAGCAGCTCTGGCCTCCGGAGCCGTAACATCTTGAATCCTGTCGACTGTTGAATTTGCCTGGAAATTCGGGGCCTGTACTTCGGTGCAGGCCCCGCTAATTTCGGAGTTTACGGCCAAGGCTGGAGTCAAGAACAAAAAAAACGACAAGATTATTCTTGACGGGGATGAAAGAACTTTGGTAATATAAATGTTTGGCGGCTGGTACGCACGGTAGTGCTTGAGGGCAGGAAAAGTGCACTGTTTTCGGGGAGAACCTGTGATGAAGTGGCCAGAGACCTGCGAGGAGGAGTATTACATCGCGGAGACGTTAATTCCCGGCATTTCTCATAGACCCGTTGGGCTTTCCTGCCGGCGGCGTGCAAGTGCTCACGTATCAGGTTTGGTTGGTTTGTATGGCTAAGGGTATTGGCAAAGGGTCAGGCGGCTGTTTAAGACAAATTGTCTTGGCTTGTAGCCAAGTTTAGGCGCGGCATTGTTTTGATTTATGGAAGGAGATTGTTATGTGTCGGAGAATGGTATTAGCGGCTGGTGTAGTTCTGCTGACGGTCGCGGCGGGGCCGGCTTTGGCAGGAGGAGCAGTGGACCTGAAGGTGGACATCGGGACGACGGAGCGATGCTATGTAAAACCCGGGTGGACGGGCTGGTGCGAGCCGCGTAAGGACCCGGGTCCGGTGGACGTCAACGAGACATTCGGCGATATCACGGTGATCCTCGAGGTGGAAACTCTTGGGTATGAAAACGTAGGTTTGGCATTTCGTGATCCGTATAACGGCCCTGCGCTGGTAGGTGACGGTGTGATGATCGACAACTGGACTGTCAACTATCAGGGTGAGATACACATGACCATAGTTGGTCTTTCGGCCGGAGACTACACGATGACCACGTGGCACAACTACACGTTTGACTGGCCCAGCGAATTCGTGGACATCGAGGTTGACGGTGTGTTGAAGATGGATGACGTGATGCCGACCAAGCTGGTGGCCACCGATGAAGAGGCGACGACTGCTACCTTTGACTTCACCGCCCCCGGTGACGCAAATGTCGTGATCACGTTCCGGTCCGAGCAGCCGGAACGCAACATTCCCATAAACGCATTTCACCTGGTTAGTCACGCGACGGCAAGAGACCCGTCTCCCGAGGACGAAGACACTGATGTGTGTCCCGCGGTGGTGCTAAGCTGGACGGCGGGGGAGTTTGCGCAGGCGGTGAACGGGCACGATGTCTATTTCGGCACGGATTTTAGCGATGTGAACGATGCGAATACTACGGTGACTCTGAATGTTTACGAGGGTCGGCAGAGCGAAACCGAATATGACCCGGACAGCGACCTTGCAATGGAGAGCACTTACTACTGGCGCATTGACGAGGTGAATGACAGCGAGCCGGAGGACAGCCCTTTGAAAGGGAGGGTGTGGAGCTTCACGGTCGGCGACGGGACGGCTGCGAAGCCCTCGCCCGAGGACGAAGCCACCCAGGTTCCTGTAGATACAACGCTTAGCTGGACATCCTGTGTGGCGGATACGCACCGGGTCTATTTCAGCACGGATTTCAATGATGTAAACGGGCGGCAGCCCGGGGCGGAGCAGCCCGACCAGAGCGAAACGGTATGGGACCCGTGCGGACTTGCTCATTCGAGGGATTATTACTGGGCTGTTGACGAGATAGTCAGCGGTGAGGTCTGGCGCAGCGGTCCTGTCTGGCATTTCAGGACGGAAAGCGCGATCGTGGATCCGAATCTTCTCGTGTGGTACGAGTTCGATGAGACCCCTGGAGACGATGAATTTGTCCGTGATTCTTCCGGCTATGAGCGGCACGGTACAGGCGACGGTTTTGAGGCCGACACGTGGGACCCGAATGATGGGCGGTATCCGGGGTGCATCAACTTCAACGGGGGTGAACGGATAGACTTAGCGTGGTCGACGCTCAAGGACCTGAGCGGTGAAATTACCATTGCCGTCTGGATCAAAGGGGCGATGGGCAACGAGAACTATGTCCTTAGCGCCGGCGATGACAGTAATAACGTGTGGGCGCTCGTGCCGACGACAGATTTGAAGGATGTCGAGTGGCGTGCGGGTAATGACACGAACGACGTGTTGCTGTGGCGGGAGGCGGACCCTTCGGCGTGGGTAGAGGACTGGCACCACTTTGGCTTCGTCAAGGACGAGGAAGCGGGGACGATGAGCATATACTTTGACGGTGTTTTGGCGAAGTCGAAGACAGGGGTGAGCCCGACGTTAGGCGATGTGGGCAACAAATGGTTCAAGATAGCTGCGAGGTGGGACGAAAACGACGGGATCAACGGCAAGCTGGATGACCTGCGGGTTTACGACCGAGCCCTTTCGGACAATGAAATAGCAGGTCTGTTCAGAGGGGGCGACCTTGGCACAGCGTGGGCTCCGAATCCACTCGACGGCGCGGTCGATGTTGCTGCGGACGTTAACCTGACGTGGGAGCCCGGCAATTATACCGACACGCACGACGTGTACTTCGGAACGAGCTGGGATGACGTCAACAGTGCGACCACCGTCGATAAGGCGGCGACGAAGAATCTCGGCAACGAGCTCTACGACCCAGGCCAGATGGAGCTGGGCCAGACTTATTACTGGCGCATTGATGAGGTGAATGAGCCCAACACGTACAAGGGCAAGGTGTGGAGCTTTACCGTTGCGGAATTCGTGACTCTCGACAATTTCGAGCAGTATGACCTGGACCAGAAGGCAATCCAGTACACGTGGTACGACCAGTATTCTCAGGAGTGGGGGGAGACCACCGGTGCCTGGCTGGAGCTTGCAAAGGCGCCTTCGAAGCCGGTCTATCGCGGCGAGCAGGCGATGTCATACACCTACGACACAGATGATCCGTGGGCTGATTTGAACTATGCCGAGGGGTGGCTGCCTCTGGAAGAGATCGGCGGCTTTCAGGACTGGACGTCGGTTGATGTTCGGATGCTGACGGTGTTCTTCTATGGCCAAGCAGAAAACGACGCCACCGAGGACGAACAGATGTACGTAGGTATCGATGATACCTTGGGCACATACGCTGAGATGCGCTACGGGGACAACGAAGGCGAATCGCTGGGCGACCTGCTGATTGAAGAGTGGCAGCGATGGGACATTCCGTTCGTGTATTTCAGCGACGGCAACTTTGCGGCGGTTGCGGATGATGTTGACTTCTCGAGCGTTTCGAACGTGTACATTGGGTTCGGTAACAAGCGCTTCCCTGTAGCTGCGGGCAAAGGCGTGGTTTACTTCGACGACCTTCGTTTGAGCATGCCGATCTGCAAGCCTGAGTATGGTCCGGTGGGCGACCTTGACGATGACTGCATCATTGGTATGGGCGACGTTGGCGTGATTGGCGAGCAGTGGCTGCGCGGCGACGTCGATGTGAGTCCTGTCACGGAGCCTTCGGACGCGAATCGTGTTGCTCGGTGGCAGCTTGACGGCAACGCAAATGATTCGTGGCCGAACGCTTATCACGGGGCGGCGGAAGGCGCGTATGGGTGGACGGCCGGGAAAGACGGCCAGGCCATCGAGCTGTCCGGCGGCTGGGTCGTCGTCGACGACAACGGCGTCACGCCGAAACTGCGGATGAAAGAAAAGGTCAGCGTTATGGCGTGGATTTATCTCGACGCAGAGCCTTCCGGCACCAGCCGCGTTGTCATAAAAGGTGAGAATGACGAAGAAACGTTCGGTCTGGAGGTCGGTGGTGACGGTGCGGGCTTCCTCTTCCGCGACGCCAATGGCCAGGGGCCATACGCGGTCAATTCCGACGCGCTTTCGGTAAACGAGTGGGTGCATCTGGCGGGCACATACGACAACAACGAGCAGCTTATTTACGTCAACGGTGTGGTAGAAGACGCCGAGAGTATCGGCTCCATCGAGCTGTTTACCGACCCCAACGACGGTCTCGGCATCGGGGGTCGTTATCCTGCGAGTGACACGAGCGGCAGATTCGAGGGCAGGATTGACGACGTTCGGGTTTACGATCGTGCTGTCACCCGCGCTGAGATAGCGTGGCTTGCATCTGACGGCGACGGTGTAGTTGAGCTGACGTCGGAGGCAAATCTGTTCATCGATGATCCTGCTGCTGAGGTTATCAACTTCAAGGACTTCGCGATGCTAATGGAGTCCTGGGGCGTTGAGCAGCTTTGGCCGCCGGAGCCGTAACAGTTTGATTGTATCGACTGTTGAATTTGCTTGAAAATTCGGGGCCTGTATCGCGGTGCAGGCCCCGTTGTTTGCGCCGATGCTGCCAAGCCAAGCCTGCTGCCGTGAGCGCCCGTCGGTTGAGCTGAGCTTCAATATCCCAATAGCCCGCGTCCGGAGCGTTGAATACCGCACCTGTCTTCGGTGGCTTGCCTCGTGGCCTGTTTTCGTCAAGTCTCGATGCTGATCGCAGTCCCTTTCAACTGGTCAACAGGCCCAAATTCACCTGAAAATCCACAACTTCCGATAATTTCGGCAGAATTGTTTTGACAAGACGGCCCTGATTCTGTACAAGTGAGGATGAGGCAAGGTGCACCCGAACACGAGCAGGGATGCTCAAGTGTTGGCTATTTCTTGCAGAAAGGAGGTGATGAGCGGCACAAACTCGGCGGGAGGAAGGCCCGCCACTGCAATCGCGGTCCATGGAGTCTCGACTTGAAGCCGGTGTTTATCCGGGCGTCGCGGGCGAGATGCAGGCGGGCGGATATGTGAGGAAGTTCAACTGTAGTCTCATCTATCGGAGCTCAAGAACTCCAAGCTGCCAACGATTGCTGCGAGCCCCATAAGGGGTGAAGCTTTTGTCGTTTTTTCTGCAGGCAGAGTGTCTGGCTGACAGGCACGCAGAAAAGCGGAATTCTTATTGTTTGTGCTAAGCGTGTTCGAGGCGGGCACAGGATTCCGATTAAGGTGGTCGGTGCCTGTTGAGAACGAGACATGTTTTGGCTTCTGGCGAGAAAGTTTAGGATTTTTTGTGTTGTCTTGAAGGAGAAATATGATGTGTAGGAAACTGGTTTTCTTGGCTTTTGTTGTTTTGGTGCTGTCTCTTGTCGGCAAGGCTCCGGCGGCCGAAATAGAATGGGAAGGCCCTGGAACCGATTGGTGTAGCGGCGTTAACTGGATTGGAGAAGTAGAACCCAACGAGAGTGATGTAGCGTTATTTGTGACACCATCGCCGATTGTGATCCAGGGTCCGGGCTGCGATGTAAACGTCGGCTGGATGCATGGGCCTGCGTACAATTACGATGGTAGCATCACTCAAGTCATGGATATAATAGACGCCGAGGTTATTGTTCAGAATGACTGGTACATGATGAACGACCATGGTTCTTCGGGTCCCACCTCGACCATCAACATAAGTGGCAGTTCACTTGTCAAGATACTCGGTGGGGGCGTTTGCATGCGCGGGCAGGATCGTGCAACTACCAACCTGAATATTCTCAGTACCGGCAGCGGCGATCCTAATTTCATTGCCAATGGTGTAGTAGCAGGCGCTGATGGGGAGACCGGAGTTTTTGACTTTGTGATGACAGGCGGCTACTTCCAGGCGAATGGCCTTAGTTTTGGCGACGATGGTAGCGGCACGTGTACTATAACAGGCGGAACAATGATCCTCGGTGGCAATGGACTCCTTTTGAAGGCACGTAGTTGTGACGGTGACTGTGGGCCCCAATACGTCCAATTTACTTTGGACGGTGGAGCTTATGTCGAGACGACCGGTGGTTTTGGCTGTCCGACGAGCTCAAACGGTACTGGTGAAGTATATCTCAATAACGGAACGCTGATTTGTAACAGCTTCGACTCGGATGGCTTTAACTGGCATCTGGATATCGACGCAGGTGTTCTTTGGAAAATAAAAGGAGATCGTATTTCGCAGATACAGGGTTTCATTACTTCGGGTCTTATTACCGGCAAGAACGGCACTGAGGATCCATTGGTGATATTTGATGGAGAATACACCAGAGTAGGCTTTGATCTATTTCAGGGTCCGGCAACTAAGCCCAACCCGTCAAGCCCCACGTCAGGTATTTGCCCTGAAAACGGTATTACTCTGACCTGGACGGCTGGCGAGAAAGCGGATCGGCATGAGGTTTACTTCGGAACTAATTGGAATGACGTAAACGATGCGACTACGGCCGTGGACCCCTGCGGCGTATACCAAGGCAGCCAGAACCTGGGCAATGAGAGTTACCCAACCGGCTGGCTCGAATACGGGAAAACCTACTACTGGCGGATTGATGAGGTCAACGACACTGATCCGTGTACGTGGACAGGCGGCGTCTGGAGCTTTAGCACTCCGAGCGGAAGAGCCACTAACCCGAGCCCGCCTAATGGCCGAAGAGGTATAAGACCCGGTCCGGTTCTCCTGCGGTGGACTCTTCCATGTTACTTGACGGCTCAAACGCTGTATTATGGAACAGATCCGTGTTCGGCTACCTGGACGTCGGTCGCACTTGGTGCAAACGATGACGAATATCAGTTGCCAAGTCCGTCAAGTCCATCCGAGCACTACTACTGGCGCGTTGATACAACAGCCGGGGCCCTGGGCGTAATCACAGGTGACACCTGGAACTTCACGACCGGTATTGGCGGGCGTTTGTTACACTTAAAGTTTGAGAACAACCTTAGCGACTCTTCCGGCAACGACTATCATTTCACGAATGATACTTCCGGCGGCGGCCATACTATAGCGTATACGTATGACGCGACTGCCCCTAAACCTGCAATCTACGGGAATTCGGCCGATTTCGTGCCTGACACCCGTCTATACAGAAACGATATAGGCGAAAACGATTTGCTTCGGTTGAACGGCTCTGAATATACCGTCGAGATGTGGGTATATCCCAGGAATTTGACGACTATCCTGCCAAATGAAAATGATACTACTTACTTAATCAGTAAGCACAGTGATGTCGGTGACCGCGACTGGGGCTTTAGAATATACAACAACAACGGCGACTCATACGAATTCCGATGGGATGCTTACAGCCCTGACAATGACTCAACAGAAGCGTTAGAAGACGAGTGGCAACACATCGCCATAGTCTATTATGAAGGCGACGAAGATTTGTCTGGGTGGTACGTCAATGGTGAAAAGGGGGACAATGGCGGAGGCAGGATTCAACCTGACAATAACAGCCCGGTTTGGATCGGTGTTGAGCAGGAGGCCGGTGGCAGCTTCGGCCTGCATTTCGACGGTCTGATAGACGAAATTAGAATACATGATATTGCGGTTGGACCATGTGGGTTGCTGCATATATCAAGGGATCCGGAATACCCCCTATGCCCATACCCCGGTAACGGTGTCCAGGATATCGATCCTTGTGGGGTGATTCTCACCTGGTTACCTGGAGAATCTGCCACATCGCACTTAGTTTACTTTAGCAGCGAAGAGGCCGATGTGCAAAACCTCGACGGTTCGGCGTATCTGGACGAGTACACGTATGCTATGAGTGACATCCAAGTCCTCGATTACGGAACGACCTACTATTGGCGTGTTGTTGAGCAGCCAGGCGATCAGGAGGGTGACGTCTGGAAGTTTACAACCGAGTTTATAGTTGATGACGAAACTCTGCGCCTCCATTACAAGTTAGATGAAACCAGTGGCGATACGGCCTATGACTCTTCGGGCTATGGTAATCACGGTGACGTTGATGACGATGATGGCTGGGATCCCGAGGGCGGTCAGTTCGGAGGTTCTTTTGGTTTTAATGATGATAACAGGATAGATGCGCCGGGCGAAGCGACCTCGTCAATAAGTCCTTCAGTATCAATTTCGTGCTGGCTGAAGGATTCGTTCAAGCTGGGCGGCGACAACTTTGTATTCGGCATAGGTAACGGATTGTATGAAATCCGTGCAGCAGTTCCAATGGCTGACGGTAGAACTATCGAGTGGCGAGCGGGTAACGACAGTAATGACGTTCTGCTTTGGGACATGTTTCGCGATAAAGCCGACCCGAGAACGCTCGAAGATTGGCACCACTGGGTGTTTGTCAAGGATGAAACGGCAGGCGAGATCAAGATATACTTTGATGGGGAGCTTGCCGACGCAAACGATGTTGTAGATACGACTTTGATTCGCCTTCGTGAGAGTGAGTTGTCTATAGGAGCTGCATCGGGCAATCCCGACGACTTGAAAGGTAGCGTTGACGACTTTAGGCTATACGACATTGCCCTCGACGCCGCTAAGGTTACTTCACTGTTTAGAGGAGGTGAACTCGAACTTGCATGGTCACCTGACCCCAGAAACGGTGCTACGGATGTTGACCCGGATGTCGTACTTCGTTGGAGACCCGGCGACTTTGCAGTTGAGCATGATGTATATATCGGAAACACTAAGAGTGATGTGGTAGATGCAAATACATCTACCGTCGGAATCTACATTGGCAGTTTTCCTAATAGCCCTGATAACAACTATCCACTTCCCGCTTCTTTGCCGCTGGGCAGCATCCGATACTGGCGCATTGACGAGGTCAATGGACCGAACACATGGAAAGGTCCGGTGTGGAGGTTTACGGTGGCCGATTTCATTATCCTCGACGATTTCGAGCAGTACGACACCGACCAGAAGCAAATCCAGTACACCTGGTATGACCAGTATTCTCAGGAAATGGGGCAGGCCACCGGTGCGTGGCTGGAGCTTGCACAGGCGCCCCGAAAGCCGGTGTATCGCGGCGAGCAGGCGATGTCGTACACCTACGACACGGATGATCCATGGGCGGCCCCCGGCTATTACTACGCCGAAGCCTGGCTGCCTCTGGAGGAGATCGGCGGTTTTCAGGACTGGACCTCCGTTGACGTTCGGCTGCTGACGTTGTTCTTCTACGGGCAGGCCGGCAACGACGCCACTGAGGACGAGCAGATGTATGTTGCCGTTGATGATACGTTCGGCACTTACGCTGAGATGCGCTACGGGGACAACGAAGGCGAATCGCTCAGCGACATTCAGGTCGAAGAGTGGCAGCGATGGGACATTCCATTCATTTACTTCAGCGACGGCAACTTTGCTGCCGTCCCCGAAGATGTGGATTTCTCCAGCGTCGCCAACGTGTACATTGGTTTCGGCAACAGGCGCAGCCCCGTGGCTGCCGGCAAAGGCATCGTGTTCTTCGACGACCTTCTGCTGAGTAAGCCTATCTGCAAGCCTGAGTATGGTCCGGTGGGCGACCTTGACGATGACTGCATCATTGGTATTGGCGACGTTGGCGCGATGGGCGAGCAGTGGCTCCGCGGCGACGTTGATGTGAGTCCTGTTACGGCGCCGTCGGACGCAAATCGCGTGGCCCGCTGGCAGCTTGACGGCAACGCGAACGATTCGTGGCCGAACGCTTATCACGGCACGGCCGAGGGCGCCTACGAGTGGACGGCCGGGAAAGACGGACAGGCCATCGACCTTTCCGGCGGATGGGTCGTCGTCGACGACAATGGCGTGACGCCGAAGCTGCGACCCAAGCATTACGTGAGCGTGATGGCGTGGATATACCTCGACGGCGAGGCGGGCGGCAGCGACCGGATCGTCATCAAGGGTCGCAACGACAATGAGACCTTTGGTCTGGAGGTCAGCAGTGACGACGGTTTGGCGTTCATCATGCGTGACGCGAACAATCCGGGCAGCGTGCTGTCTGTGACCAGCGGCGGCGACGCGATTTCTGAGAACGAATGGATTCATGTCGCCGGCACGTACGACAACAACGAGCAGACCTGCTACGTCAACGGCGCGGAAGAAGGCTCGGCGACCCGCGGCTCGATTGAGCTTATAGCGGACGCCAACGACGGTCTCGGCATCGGGGGTCGTTATCCCGCGAGTGACACGAGCGGCAGATTCGAGGGCAAGATTGATGACGTCCGTGTTTACGATCGCGCGGTGAGCCGCGCCGAGATAGCTTGGCTGGCATCGGGCGGCGACGGTGTAGTTGAACTGACGTCGGAGGCAAATCTGTTCATCGACGACCCTGCTGCTGAGGTCATCAACTTCAGGGACTTTGCAAAGCTTCTCGAGTCCTGGGGCGTTGAGCAGCTCTGGCCTCCCGAGCCGTAACATCTTGAATCCTGTCGACTGTTGAATTTGCTTAAAAATTCGGGGCCTGTACTTCGGTGCAGGCCCCGCTGTTTTCGAAGTCTTGGGACCGGGGCTGGGGTCAAGAACAACAAAAAAAAACGAAAAGATTCCTCTTGACGAAGGCGAGAGGACTTTGGTAAACTTTAGTAACGGTGCACATTATGCGCAGAAGGTATTTCTGTCAAAGGGTGTTCCGTTATCGGGGAGAACGTGTGATGAATGGAAGAAACAGTCACGGCGAGGGGCGGAGGCGGAGTATGTTTCGAGCGGGAATCGACATCCCCAGGCATGTCCTGCCATTAGAACCTGTCCCAAAACCTATACAAAGGCAAGTTTCCAGTAGTGATATCGCAGAGTCAGGGATTTTGGCGGAATCTGCAATCATCTATCTTGAAAGGCTTTGTCGAGAATATGAATTATTGACGACCGTGCGTGTTGAAGAGAATTAATCCCTGGCGTATAGCCAAAGGGGAGTCATTGTTTAACGTTTAAGGAGATAAATCATGTATAAGAAAGCTGTCTTTTTAGTGTGTTGTATTTTGATGGTTCTGGCTTTGGCGAGCAGCGTACGGGCCGCGACCTGGAGCGGCGCGGTAAGCACTGACTGGTGCACCGCGGGGAACTGGAGTCCGGCGGTAGTGCCCGGCGCGGCAGACACGGTGTATATCTATTCGGCGAAACCGGTCCCGTTAGTAAGCGGCTCGGCCTGCCCCGGGGACATAGACGCCAACGTTGGCTGGATGAATGGTCCTGCGACCGGCGGGGGTACGCAGGCCATGGACATAATAGATGCCACATTCATTGTTCAAAATACATGGTACGGTAGTGAAAGTACGGGGGGACCAAACTCCACCGTTAACATAAGCGGCAGCTCCGTGGTTCAGGTACTCAACCTCGGCAGCGGTTTTGCCTGGCGCGGGCACGATTACGGAAGGTTCAACCTGAACATCTTGAGTACTGGAAGCGGCGATCCCAATGTTTATGTTAATGGCACACTGGCGAGCGCCGATGACCCGCCGGGATATTTCGTGCTTACTATTGACAACGGGCGGCTCACGACTGTGGGCGGGCTTAGCTGGGGCGACGACGGCGGCGGCGAATTACACGTAAGCGGCGCCAGGACGGAGCTTCACCTTGGCGACATGAGGTTTGGTCTGCGTAGCCCGGCGGCGACTATGCTGTTCAACATGAGCGGCGGCCTGATTGATATGGCGGGAGCCTGGAGCATGGGCGGCGAGAACGACGGGCTTCATACCACTCCCTGGGCGATCCAAATGAACTTCGATGCCGGCAAGATAATCTGCAACGATTTCAGCATGCGTATCGAGTCTGACTGGCCGGACGGGATACCATTCAATATCGATTTCGAGCAAAACGCTGTCCTGGAAATAAAACAGGACCGCTTGACGAGGATGCAGAGATGGATTGAATTAGGCTATATTACGGGCAAAGGCGGAACTGAGGCGCCAACGGCTGCAAATATTGGCGGGCACACGTTCGTAGGGTTTGATATATATCAGAAAGAGGCGTCCAATCCATTTCCGGCAAACGGCGCCGGAGGCATCTGCCCAACGGGTGTGACGCTGACCTGGAAGGCCGGGGACAAAGCGGACCAGCACAAGATATTCTTTGGGACGAGCTATGCGGTTGTCGACGGCATGGTCACGCCGACGGCGACGAAGCCCCGCGGCGATGAGACCTACAACACGGGCTCGCTCGCCTACGGCATGAGCTATTACTGGCGGGTCGATGAGGTCAATAATACGGAGCCCAACACCTGGCGAGGCCCGATCTGGGATTTCAGCACTCCGAGTGGAATGGCCGGCAACCCGACCCCTGGTGACGGTCAGAGAGGCGTGGCGCCCGGTACGGTTGTTCTGAGCTGGGACACCCCGTGCTATCTGGTGGGCCAGACGCTCAGCTACGGGACGACTTATCCGCAGGACGGCACATGGACACAGGTGGCGCTTGGTCCGGGTGTGAGCAGCTATCCGATAACGGCTGAGGTGTTCAAGAACTACTACTGGCGAGTGGATACAGACAGCGGCAGCGGCACCATCACGGGCAGCGACTGGGACTTCCGGACGGGTTACGGGGGTCTCTTGATGTACTATAAGTTTGATGGGACGATAGGCAATGACCTGCCGAGCCCGCCGAGCCCGATTACGGACGACAGCGGCAACGGGATAGAGTTCAAGAAGTATGTTTCGGGAGGGTATGTGAAGTATGCCGCGTCGGGTCATGACGGCGTTCTTGGGAGCACGGCGTCGGCTGATTTTCAACCCAGCGCGGGGCTGTACAGGCTGGACCCGTGCGGTCCGAGTGAAGCGACGCCGGATCTGCTGCGGCTGGACGGCTCTGAATATACGGTCGAGCTGTGGCACAAGGCCGAGAGCTGGACGGATTTGGGCACGATTTGGATACTGTATAAGCACGGTTCCTGGGGTTTGGCCATAAACAGCCTTCCCGGCTGCGGCAGCGGATACTGCGACAATAGCTACCGATGGCAGAGCGGCGGGAGCTGGACGGCCCTGACTGATGACAATACCGTCGCTGACCTGGGCGAGTGGGTCCACATTGCCGTAGTTCGTGATCAATTCGGAGATCTGGGAGGGATATATCTCAATGGTGTGAAGCAGGACTTTGGCGATGGCGGCGGCAGCGGAGGTCAGAATCCGCCTGACAATAACAGCCCGGTTTGGATTGGTGCCGGCGGGCTTCCGGACGGCAGTTTTCGGGACGGCTTCTTCGACGGTCAGATAGACGAGGTTCGGATACATGATATCGCGCTGGGGCCGTGCGCCTTCCTGATCAACGAAAGCGACCCCGAAATGCCGATATGTCCCACGCCTGCGGACGGAGAGCAGGATGTGGACCCGTGCGGCATAATTCTTAGCTGGACGCCCGGAGAGTCTGCCACATCGCACAGGGTGTACCTGAGCACGGACATTGGGGATGTGGAAAATCTTGACCCCTCAGTCAAGAGGTATGACGGCCCAAATACGACCGTTGCTCTTGTTGACGACCTCGACAACGGCACCACGTATTACTGGCGCGTTGTTGAGGTCACCGGCGGCGGGCCGTGGGAAGGCCAGGTGTGGAGCTTCACAACCACGTACGTTCTTGTTGACCTTAATCTTCGCCTGTGGTACGAGTTTGATGAGACCTGGGGCGACACGGCTCACGACCACTCGGGCCGTGGTTTTCACGCCGATGGCGCCGATGACCAATGGGACCCGGACGGCAAGTGGGGCGGATGCCTCTTCTTTGACGACGACATCAGTCTGGAGCCTTCGAGCGAGGTCTTTGCTACCCTCACTTCCAAAATAACCGTTGCCGTCTGGCTCAATGCTACGGCTGGTTGGGGGGGACCTCAGGTCGTGTTCGATACGGGCTGGGAAAGCAGCGGGTATAGAGTGCAGGCGGTGGTCCCCGACAGTTCGGGAAATGTGATTTGGCGTGCGGGCAACGACTCGAATGATTTAATGATCTGGCGAGACGCCAGGCCCAGCGCCTGGGCAGGCGACTGGCACCACTTTGCGTTTGTCAAGGACGAGAGTGCAAATACGATGAGTATATACTTCGACGGTCTGCTTGCGGACACGCAGTCCGGTACAATTGACACTCTGGCGAACAATATCTACATGAGCAGACCGTTCAGGATAGGCGCGTACGGCTGGCACGAGGAGGACTATGAAGGCCGTATGGACGACTTCCTGGTTTATGACCGTGTTCTGACGGATACTGAGATAGCGGCATTGTACAGGGGCGGCGACCTTGAGATTGCGTGGGGTCCGAGCCCGTACGACGGGCAGCCCGATGCCGTTCCTGATGCCAATCTGACGTGGCTTCCGGGAGATCATGCGTCCCAGCACAAGGTCTTTTTCGGGACGGCGCGGTCAGGGGTGGAGGACATGACGGACCCGTGCGCGATAAAGGGCCTCGGTGATGAGAGCTATGATCCGGGCCCGCTTGAGCTGGATACGTACTACTATTGGAGGATTGACGAGGTCAACGGCCCCAACACCTGGACGGGTCCGGTCTGGCGCTTCAAGGTAGCGGACTTCGTGACTCTCGACGATTTCGAGCAGTACGACACGGACCAGAAGGCAATCCAGTACACGTGGTATGACCAGTACTCTCAGGAATCCGGCCAAGCGACGGGGTCGTGGCTGGAGCTTGCACAGGCGCCCAGGAAACCGGTCCATGGTGGTGAGCAGGCGATGTCATACACTTACGACACGGATGATCCGTGGGCCGATTATTACTACGCCGAGGCGTGGCTGCCCCTGCAAGAGATCGGTGGTTTTCAGGATTGGACGTCGGCTGATGTTCGGCTGCTGACCTTGTTCTTCTATGGTCAGGCGGGCAACGACGCCACCGAGGCCGAGCGGATGTACGTAGGTATTGATGATACCTGGTGGACGTACGCGGAAATGCGCTACGGCGACAACGAAGGCGAAGCTCTGAGCGACCTGCTGGTTGAAGAGTGGCAGCGATGGGACATTCCATTTGTGTATTTTGGCGACAGCAACTTTGCAGCGGTTGCGGATGATGTGGACTTCTCAAGCATCAGAAACGTGTACATTGGGTTTGGCAACAGGCGTGACCCGGTGGCTGCGGGCAAAGGTGTGGTGTACTTCGACGACATTCGTCTGAACATGCCCGTCTGCAAGCCTGAGTACGGCCCTTGGGGCGATCTGAGCGGCGATTGCCTTGTGGGTGTGGCAGATATTGGCGTAATAGCCGACCAGTGGCTGCTCGGGGACGTGGATCTCAAGCCGGTGGTGGATCCAGGCGCCGGCAACTTGGTTGGGCACTGGGAGCTCGAGGGTAATGCCGATGATTCGAGCGTGTACGCCAATCACGGCACGGCCGAGGGCGCTTACACCTGGGTCACGGGCCATGTCGGCTCCGGCGCGATAGAGCTCAACGGCGGCAGGGTCGTTGTTCCTGACGCGCCAGAACTAAGGCCCAGCGCGGAAATTTCGGCGGCGGCCTGGGTTAATTACAGCCAGGCAACCAGCTACAGCGCCCGCGTTGTGGTCAAGGGATTGGATGAGGGCGGCAATGAGAACTTCGCAATGCAGCTCGATGGCAGCACTCCAAGCTTCTTCGTCCGTGACGTGAATCGCGGGCTTCATGAGGTAGACGGCGATGACATATCGCAGGGCGAATGGGCCCACGTGGCCGGCACGTATGACGGCAGCACCGTGAAATGCTACGTAAACGGTCAGCTTTCTGGTTCCGAGGGCATCGGTCTGATAACGCTCCTTCAGGACGCGAATGATCTTGCCATAGGCAACCGTCCCGACGCGGATGACCGAGCGTTCAGAGGTACTGTGGACGATGTTCGTGTTTACAATCGGGCTCTGACCCGCGACGAAGTGGCATACCTTGCATCCGGCGGGGATGGTATACTCGAGATGGTGTCGCCAGCCAATCTGTACAGCGGTGAAAGTCCGGAGGTGATCAACTTCAGGGACTTTGCCAAGGTGTTTGACAACTGGGGTGCGGAACAGCTTTGGCCGCCGCCGCCGGCGCCGTAACACGGTTGCGGCAGCCTGCTGGGTGTGAGTTTGCATCTTATTCGGGGCCTGTACTTTGGTACGGGCCCCGGTTGTTTGCGCGCAAGCGGGTGATAAGACCCGCCGAATCCGCCTTCGGCGGACAAGCAAGTGTGGAATAACAGGGGCGTCGGCGGTGCGAGGAGGCCATCCCCTGCGCTTGAGGCTGCCACCCGTCGCCTTCGGGTGGCAAGCCGGCCGGAAGGGCGCGGCGGGGAAGGTGGCATTGGGGCGGTATTGTGGTCGAATTAGATTGACCGGAGGGGTGTAATATGCCATTATATCGTTGTTTGTACCGATTTTAGGGGAACTTTCCGGAGCCGGGGCCGGTCTAATGATAGAGAAGCAGATACACTTAGAGACGGCAGATATGAGTATTGACGATGCCGTACTGGTGGAGCGATGCCGTCGGGGCGACTCCGAGGCGATGGGTCGGCTGATACTGAAGTATCAGGACCGGATTTACAACACGATATTGAAAATGTGTGCAAACGCCGATGATGCGGCGGAACTTACGCAGGAAACATTTGTCAAAGTAATAGAGAGCATCGAAAGGTTCGCGGGCAGAAGCAGCTTCTATACCTGGGTGTTCCGGATAGCAGTGAATCTGACGTTGAACCATTGCCAGCGCAGCCGAAGGGTGGGCTACTGGTCGCTGGACGCCGAGAGCGACGACTATGAAGGACAGGCCCAGTCGCAGCTCAAGGGTGTTTTGAGCGACGACAGCTCGCCGGACCCGGCGCTGGTGGCTGAGAATAAGGAGCTTTGCAGGATTGTCGGCAAAGCGCTGGCGAAGCTGGATGACGACCACCGGACGGTAATAGTCCTGAGGGATGTTGAAGGTATGAATTATGCTCAGATTGCCGAGGTGCTGAAAGTTGAACTGGGGACGGTGAAAAGCAGGTTGAGCCGCGCCAGGAGCAATCTTAGGGAGGTTTTGGAGAGGATGTTGCCATGAATGAACAAGCAAATATGGATGAGGTGCTGAACGGCTTCATAGACGGGGAGCTGGAGGAGAGGCAGGAGGTGGAGGTTCAACGGCTGATATCGCACGACGCGAAGGCGGCGAGGCGGCTGCGTGAGCTTGAGAGGTGCCGGATGCTGGTTGGCTCGCTGGGCCGGGCTGAGGCTCCTGCCGATACACTCGCGCGGGTGAAGGCTTCGCTCGAGAGTCGTCGGCTCATGCGTGAGCACAGTTCGGTCTTCGAGCAGCGTCGCGGTGCGGTGCACCTGTTTGCTCGTAAGGTTCTGACGGTTGCTGCGATGCTTGGCCTGATAGCGGTTCTGGGGGTGGTGGTTTACACGATTGTTACTCCCGCAGAGGCGCCTGCTCCGCCGGGTTTCGGTGGAGGCGTCACCGCGGGCGGTAATGTTGCGCCGACACCGTTCTATGCATCACTGGAATTGGAGCCGAGCAGCTCGGCAGCGGTCAGCGCTTTCCAGCGGGCCATAATAGACAACGGACTTTCGGACTGCTTTGCTCCCGCAACGCAAGGGGGCAGGAGTATATATACGCTGACTTGCAGTCGGGCGGATTTGAACGCGTTGTTGGGCGATTTGCAGGACATTTGGGACCGCTTTGGTTCGCGAACACTGTCGGTTGAGACCGGGCGGTTCGCCGAGCGGGTGACAATACGCTCGGTGAGCCTGCGCCAGATTGTGGACATCGTGAATCAGAACAGTCTGGACGAGCGTCTCGAATTGGCCAGAGATATTTCCCTGTCGAACTGGATGGACCGGCTTATGCCGGGCCGAGATGTTGAAATGGCCCTTGGCAGCGGGAATGATTTGCCGATACCTAAGCCGCGCCTGGTCGGGCCCGCGGACGCCGCCAAGAAATCACCCGGCGCGGTGAAAGAGTCGGAGAAGGTGCAACTGACTATCGTATTCGTGGGCGTCGAATGACGGTGCCAGCTTTGGACGCTCGGTGCTGACAGTGCGAAAGTAACGGAATGCTTGATCTTCGAAAGTGCGGTCTGGTCGTTGTTGACGTGCAGGGCAAGCTTGCCCGGTTGATGCACGAGAGAGACATTCTTTTCAAGAACATCCGCATTTTGATTCAGGCCGCAAAAATCCTCGATATTCCAATCCTTTGGTGCCAGCAGTGCCCCGATGCGCTAGGGCCGACTGTGCCTGAGATTTCGGAGCTTCTTTCCGATGTGCAGCCGATAAACAAATCGAGCTTTAGCTGCTGCGGCGATGAGCGGTTCAAGGGGGCCTTGCAGGATCTGGGCGGCAAGCAGATACTGCTGTGCGGAATTGAGGCCCATGTCTGCGTTTACCAGACTGCGATGGATTTGGTCGGCACGGGTTATGAGGTGAGCGTAATTGCTGATGCCGTTTCTTCGAGAACCAGCGAAAACAAAGAAGTTGGGATAGCTGCAGCGCGGGCCGAAGGCGCCAAAATCACTTCCACCGAAATGGCCTTATTCGAGCTGCTCAGAACGGCCGAACACCCCAAATTCAAACAAATCGCCAAACTGGTGAAGTAGCTTCCCGCCGCAAGACCCCTCTTTTCCCGCCAGAAAAGGCCAATAGACTGTTTTTAGTAAATCTTCCAGTTTTTGCGATTTTTAAGTTGACAAACTTAATCCGGTAATCAATTATTGCTATCGATGGATACGTTGGAATTGATATTTAGGTTTTATGGCTAAAAAGATTCAACAATTAGAGTTGCCGGCGAATTGTCCGCTTTGTCGTGAGAGAATCGAGATTACGCAGATAAAATGCACGGGCTGCGGGAGCGAAATCAACGGGTCGTTTTCAGTCGGAGGGGCTGAATTGCCGGTCGAGTACCAGAAGTTCATCAAGGTTTTCCTCAGGCAGCGGGGCAACATAAGTGCGGTCGAGGCCGAGCTTGGCATATCGTACCCGACGATAAACAAGATGCTCGACAGGGTGAACGAGCTGCTGCAATCGCCGGGCGAGGAAAAGCCGCTCAGCAGAAAGGAAGTCCTGGATGCAATTGAAAAAGGCGAGATGACCGTAAAAGACGCAACGTATATTCTTAGAACCCGTAGATAAGGAGAGAGAATGATGCTAGGGAGAATGATGCTAGGGCCTATGGGTGTGATCTTTCTAATTCTGCTCCCATTTGTTTTGGTGGGCATGATCCTCATACTGAGGTTTGCTTTCAAGCTGAAGTGGGTGACGGCGATCTGCTTGTCCATTCTGGCGGCGACACTCCTTCCTGTGATAGGGAGTGTGTTTGGGGGGGTGCGCCCAGGCATTGTTTTCTTACCGGTTGCAGGGATCTGCGTGGTTGCATTGCTTATCCAGTTCTTTCGCTGGCTTGCGAGCGGTGATGATAACACGCGGGTGAACGCCGCCGAGCGAGACAGAATCCTGAAGATGGTTGAGCAGGGCAAGATTACTAGCGAAGAAAGTAATGAACTGCTCGATGCTCTGGGCAGGGCAAACGCGCTGCGAGGTCAGGATCGGTTCTCGCCGGCGGATATTACAATGCTGGTCGGTGTTGCTCTGGTTGTGCTCGGCTTTTTCCTGCCGTGGGCATACGTGCGCATCGAGGTTCCATCCCTTTTTGGTTCACGCGCTTCGGCATATCAGGCAGGGTATCACGTTGGGGCTATTGGCTGGGCGGTTTTCATTATAGCCATTCTATCGGCGGTGCCTGTGTTCATTACGCCGCGGGAGCATCTCTACAAGGTCTCAATGCTGCAAATATTCCTTACCCTTATAGGGACGGTGTTGGTTATCAGCCTGCTGATACAGGCGGGGGACAACCTGGGTGCGGGTCTGGTCATTTGTCTGGCGGGATTCATCGTTGGAATTATTGGCTCGGCGGCAAAACTCAAGAAACTGGCGGGCTAATCAGGCGGTTTTTTTCTTGTCTTTTGTTTTGCGGCGCGGAAATCAGTTCCACCGAAATGGCCTTATTCGAGCTGCTCCGAACCGCCGACCATCCCAAATTCAAGCAGATCGCAAAACTGATGAAGTAATATTCTCCACTGCCACCGCCTGTCAAGCAGAATGATGGCGAGAAGCGGTGTTGCGCGGGATTTTTGGGGTATGTTCGGGCTGTTGGTATGCATGTGATTTTCGAAGAGGGGGTGGACGAGCCGAAGTAACCTTCCTTGGCCGTGCGTTCCTGATATCGCAGTCTGGCCTTAAGCCGAACATTCTCTTCTTCCAGCTCATTAATCTTTTGCTGTTTGCTAAGGCAGTCTTTGCAGTA